>NZ_JBCNNI010000001.1:0-230057 GCF_039594485.1 Sphingomonas sp.
CGCGCTTGGCGGCCGAACGCCCGACCAGATATACTTCGCACAGCCGCTTCTCGCAGCGGCATGATCAACCAGCGGCAATCCACTTATTCACGCCGCGAGCCTGTGCAGACAAACCGAGCCACCTCTTTATCGATATTGACCGACGACAGACTACCGCTTGCCGAGTTGATGGCGAAGACCGGAGATGGAGATTTCCTGCGCACGATCGCCGAGAGCGTATTGCAGATCATCATGGAGGCCGATGTTGATGGGTTGGTCGGTGCCGGCCGGCACGAGCGGTCCGGCGATCGCACAACCTGGCGCAATGGCTATCGCGACCGCAGCCTCGATACCCGGCTCGGCACGCTCAACCTCAAGATCCCCAAGCTGCGGACCGGCGCTTACTTCCCCGGCTTCCTGGAGCCGCGCAAGACCGTCGAGAAGGCGCTGGTCTCGGTGATCCAGGAGGCGTGGATCGCCGGCGTCAGCACCCGGCGCGTCGATGAGCTGGGGCAGGCGATGGGCATGACCGGCATTTCCAAGTCGTCGGTCTCCAAGCTGTGCAAGGACATCGACGAGCGCGTCCATGCCTTCCTCAAGCGCCCGCTCGCCGGCGACTGGCCCTACCTCTGGCTCGATGCCACCTACCTCGAGGTGCGCGAAGGCGGGCGGATCGTCAGTGTCGCCGCGATAATCGCCGTTGCCGTCAACACCGAGGGTAAGCGCGAGATCGTCGGCCTGCATATCGGCCCTTCCGAGGCAGAGCCGTTCTGGTCGAGCTTCCTCAAGGACCTCCCCCGCCGCGGCCTGACCGGCGTGAAGCTGGTCATCTCCGATGCCCACGAGGGCCTCAAGGCGGCGATCACCCGCGTGCTTAGCGCTACCTGGCAGCGCTTCCGCGTCCACTTCATGCGCAATGCCCTGGCCTACGTGCCCAAGGGCCAGAACACCGTCGTTGCCGCCGCCATCCGCCAGGTCTCCCTCCAGCCCGACCATGCCGCCGCGACGCAGGTCTGGCGATAGGTCGCCGACCAGTTGCGCGCCCGCTGGCCCAAGCTCGGCGCCTGCATGGACGACGCCGCAAATTGGCCGCAGGTCCATCAAGTGATCCATCATTCGTCTGAGATTGAGTGGAACATGTCCGGAACTGCCCGGAAATTATACCACCGAAAACTCTCAGAAAACAGCCACTTATGAGGCGTTTTGGCACCCCCTGAGAGGGGGCTCTGGAGCGGGTGAAGGGAATCGAACCCTCGTCGTAAGCTTGGGAAGCTTCTGCTCTACCATTGAGCTACACCCGCGGCATCATCGGCGCGTCGGCGATCGGGATCGCTTTGGCTGATGGCCTTGAGCGCCAGTTATGAGACTGCGAGGCGTTTGGCAAGCCGATCATGGACATTTTCCCTGGCGCCTCAGCCGATGATCGACTGTCCCATCGCCAGGCTTTTGCCGTTTGTCACGATCACCCTGTCGCCGATATGGGTCGCGCCGAACAGCTTGCGGGCAAAGGCGGTGGGAACGCCCACACAACCATGGGTGGCATAACCATAGCGGACCTCGCTGCCATGAATGGCGACCCCGTCGCGGGTCAGCCGCAGCATATAAGGCATCGGCGCATCATACAGGTTGGAGACGTGATCGGCATCCTTTTCCAGGATGGGGAACACGCCGAGAGGGGTCGGCATGTTGTCCGCACCATAGATGATCGCCGCCGTGCCGATCTCGAAGCCATTGCGGAAGATCGATACGACTTGAGCGGCCAGGTCCACGGTGATGACGACGGGTCCGGGCGGCGCACCGCTTTCGTCCCAGACATAATCCCCGTGGTGCAGCGGCTTTTTGAGATCCAGGATACGCCGAACCACGAACGGCTCGGGGGTAGGGGAAGGTCTTGGAGTCGGACTTGGTGCCGGGGGCGAAGGTGGCACGGCGGCCGGGGCGGCGCGTCGCACGGGCTTCACGGCTTGCGACGAAGGACGCAACAGCATCGCGGCGCCGCCGGCCGCGCCCAGAATGATCGACCACGCCAGGATCTTGAGCGTTCTCATCGGAGGCATGATAAGGCTATTCGGTTGAACGAAGCGTTAGCGGACCTCGACCGTGACGTGGCCTACGGCGGCCATGTCGTCGAGCCGTTTGTGCACCATCGCGCTGCTGATGGGACCGTCAATCCCTTCGATCGCGAGCACCACGGCATGGGCCGTCGGACCGATCCGCCAGATATGGAAATCATGGATGCGCGTGTCGCCGGGCCCTTCCACCCGCTCACGGACCTCGCTCGCCAGCTTCGGATCGGCCGCGTCGAGCAGGACCGACGAGGCCTGCCGCATCAGTCCGACCGACCAGTTCGCGATGACGATCGCGCCGAGCAAACCGACTGCGGGATCGAGCCACAGCCATCCCAGATAGCGCCCCGCAACCAGGGCGACGATCGCCATGACCGAGGTCAGTGCGTCGGCCAGCACATGGATATAGGCCGCGCGCATGTTAGTATCGCCACCATGCCGGTCATGGGCATCGTCGTGATGATGGTCCTGGTGATGATCGTGCGAATGCCCATGCCCATGTCCATGCCCGTGATGATGTCCATGGTCGTGGGAATGGCCGTGGCCGCCGCCCAGCATCCACGCGCTGACCAGATTGACCAGCAGGCCCAGCACTGCGACGAGGATGGCATCGCGGAACGCCACGGGATGCGGATCGGCGAGCCGGGTGATCGATTCATACGCGATGCCGAGCGAGACAAGGCCGAGCACCATCGCCGATCCGAAACCGGCCAGTTCACCTACCTTGCCGGTCCCCCAGCTATAGCGCGGATTGGCGACATGCTTCTTGGCATAGGAATAGGCGATCGCGGCGATCCCCAATGCGCCGACATGGGTGGCCATGTGAAAACCATCGGCCAGCAGCGCCATCGACCCGGTGAAATAGCCCGCGACGATCTCTCCCACCATCATCCCCGCCGACAGCCAGACGACCAGGCGGGTCCGGCGGGCATTCTCGTCATGGGCATGGCCCAGATAGTCATGGCTGTAGAGGGTCACGGCGGCGTCCTTCGCGGCGGGTCTCGGAATGGTGGTCAACGGAAATGGCGGCGGAGCAGCTTGGCAAGCTCGGCGGCGGCGGCGGTCCGCTCGGGGTCGGACAACCCCTGCGCGGCGACATGGGCGTGCAGATGATCCTCGACCAGCTCGTCCATCAAGCCTGCCACCGCGCCGCGCACCGCCGCGACCAGATGCAGCGTCTCGGCACAATCGGCGTCGTTCGCCACCGATCGTTCGATCGCGGCGACCTGCCCGGCGATCCGACGGACGCGGGCGATGATCTTTTCCTTGCTCGTCGTAACATGCGCCATAATGCATAGGGGTATAGGGTATATGGCGACAGAGTGCAATGCGGTGCTTGCTCCTCCGCGCCGGGTTGGGCATCGAATGGCGGCAATAGGGTCGACGGGGAGATGATCGACAATGCGGCGATGGCGTGCGGTGGTGGCGATGTTCGCCGGAATGGTATCGATGGCGGGCGCGGCAACGTCGGTCCGGGCCGAGTCGATCCTGTTCGTCGGCAACAGCTTTACGTTCGGGGCGCATTCCCCGGTCATGCGCTATCGCCCCGACCTGGTGCGGGATCTGAACAATGAGGGGATCGGGGGGGTGCCTGCCCTGTTCAAGAGCTTTGCCGACCAGGCGGGGCTCAACTGGACGGTCAGCCTGGAGACGGCGGGCGGACGGGACCTGGCATTTCATTACGACGTGAAACGGCGCGAGATCGATCGTCCCTGGGATGTCGTGATCCTTCAGGGCTATAGCACGTTCGATGCACAACGGCCGGGCGATCCGGCGCGCCATGCCGAAGCGGCCGGGCGGATCGCGGCCATGCTGCGCCGTGCCAATCCGCGCGTCCGGGTGGAACTGGTGACCACATGGAGCCGCGCGGACCTGACCTATCGCACGCCCAGCCCGTGGCGGGGGCGCGCGATCAACGCGATGGCCGACGATCTGGCGGCGGGCAACGCCTATGCCTTGCGCCGTTACCCTGAATTATCGGGTGCGATCCCCGTCGGCCAGGCCTGGAACCGCGCATGGCGTGATCGGATCGCCGACCCCAACCCCTATGACGGCATCGCCTTTGGTCAGATCGACCTGTGGACCTGGGACCAGTATCATGCCAGCGCGGCGGGCTATTATCTGGAGGCGCTGGTCATCTTCGGCCGCGTGACCGGCTATGATGTCCGGCGCCTGGGCGAGGGCGAGCGGGCGGGTGCCGATCTGGGGCTCGAACCGCGTCTTGTCGGGCGGTTGCAGGCGATCGCGCAGACCGAACTCGCCCAGCCATCGCCCCGATGACCGCTATGCCGTGACGATCGCCCCGTCGCGGACCGTGACCGGCCAGGGCGTCAGGCTCTGGCCGCGACAGGGCCCGCCAAGGCACAGGCCGTCCTCGATCGCGAAGATCGCGCCATGCCAGGAACACACGACCCGATCGCCATCGGGGGTGAGATAGCCGTCCAGTTCCTGCGCAAGCGGCAGGCCCATATGCGGGCATTGGTCGACATAGCCATGCACGGCTTGCCCCCGCCGCACGACGAAGCCGTGGAAGCGACCCGCCCGCATCTGAAGCACGAAGTTGCGTGCCCGACCGTCCGCGATCAGGTCGAGCGGACCCAGTGCGATGCCGGGTGGTGTCGAGGTCAGCCGGTCGGTCATCCGGCGTCGGCCTGCCTGTCCGGCGCGGCCTGGGGCACCGCATGGCGCAGCTTTTCCGCGCTCGCGACCAGGGCGGGATAGGGTGTCAGATCGACCGCGAAGCGTTCGGCGTTATAGACCTGTGGGAGGATATGACAGTCGGCGAGCGTTGGGGTGTCGCCATAGGCAAAGCCCCGCCCATGCCGCACGATCAGCATTTCCAAAGCGGCAAAGCCTTCAGCGATCCAATGGCCGATCCAGCGCCGGATCGCGGCTTCGTCGGCCCCCATGTCCTGTCGCAGCATGGTCAGCACACGCAGATTGTTGATCGGATGAATGTCGCACGCGACGAGCGCGGCCATGGCGCGCACGACGGCCCGCCCGGCCGTATCGAAGGGGAGCAAGGGCGGATCGGGGAAGCGCTCCTCCAGCCATTCGAGGATCGCGGGGCTCTGGATCAGCGGGCCGTCGGGGCCCTCCAGCACCGGCACGAGCCCTTGCGGCTGCAAGGCGCGATAGTCATCGGCCCTTTGTGCGCCGATGCGCAGGTCATGGGCCACGCTGTCATGATGCAGCCCCTTGAGCGCGAGGGCGAGCCGCACGCGATACGCCGCGCTCGACCGCCAATAGCCGTGCAGCGTCAGGGTCATGGCAGCCGCGCCTTGGGGAAGTCCTTCCACACCGCGTCATAATCGAGCTGGGCCCGGCTCAGTGCATGGGAGGTCGGGCGGTAGGGCCAGCAACTTTCCACCATGAAGGCCATCGTCCCCTCGATCCGGTGGGGTTTCAGGTCGGCATTGCTCGCGGCTTGCCAACTGGCGAGGTCGGGGCCGTGGCCCGCCATCAGGTTGTGGAGCGACAGCCCGCCGGGGCGGAAGCCTTCCGCCTTGGCGTCATAGGCTCCGGTGATAAGCCCCATCGCCTCCGACATGACATTGCGGTGGAACCAGGGGGGGCGGAAGCTGTCCTCGGCGACCATCCAGCGCGGAGGGAAGAGGACGAGATCGGCATTGGCCCGTCCGGGTACGTCGCTGGGCGAGGTCAACAGCGTGAAGATCGAGGGATCGGGATGGTCGAAGCTGACCGTATTGATCGTGTTGAAGCGCGACAGGTCATAACGCCAGGGCGCCAGATTGCCATGCCACGCCACCACGTCGAGCGGGCTGTGATCGAGCGTCATGGTCCAGAGCGATCCGAGGAATTTCTGGACCACCTGTGTCGGTACGTCGCGATCCTCGAACCAGGCCACCGGCGTCTCGAAATCGCGCGGATTGCCCAGGCCGTTCGCACCGATCGGGCCGAGATCGGGGAGGCGGAACAGGCCGCCGTGATTCTCAGCGACATAGCCCGCGGCCTCTCCGTCGGGCAGCTCGACGCGAAAGCGGACGCCGCGCGGCACCAAAGCGATCTGGCCCGGCGCGATGTCGATCCGACCCAACTCGGTCAGGATCGTCAGGCGACCGGCCTGGGGCAGGAAGACGAGTTCGCCATCGGCGTCGACGAACACCCGCTCCATGCTATGGTTGCAGGCATAGACGTGAATCGCCACGCCCTCCAGGTCGGCGGGGTCGCGATTGGCCAGCATCGTCGTCATGCCGTCGATCCAATCGGTGCCGGGCGGCGGCATCGGGGCGGGATCCCAGCGCAGGCGATTGGGGGGCAGCGGAGCGTCGCCGGTGCCCGGTGCGAAGCGGGGCGCGCCGCCATATCGCGCATAGGGCGGATGTTCGGCGGTGGGGCGGAGGCGGTAGAGCCAGGAGCGCCGGTTCTCGTGACGCGGCGCGGTGAAGGCGGTGCCGGAGAGCTGCTCGGCGTAAAGGCCGAAGGCGGGGCGCTGCGGCGAGTTGCGCCCGACGGGCAGCGCGCCCGGTACCGCCTCGGTCGCGACATGGTTGGCGAAGCCCGGGATGTAGGATGTGGTCATGCTTGCTCCTCTCCACAACATGCCAGCGCGTCAGCCGCGACCAAGCCGCGCTTTATGCGCTGGCTCAGTCGCGTGGGCCGGGCGCGCATCGGGGATGCTTATGCATCCACCGTGATGACGCCGCGCCGAATCTGATCCAGCTCGATGCTCTCGAACAAGGCCTGGAAATTGCCGTTGCCGAAGCCCTGATTCCCCTTGCGCTGGATGATCTCGAAGAAGATCGGGCCGACCATATTCTCGGTGAAGATCTGGAGCAGGATTCCTTCCTCGCCGACATTCCCGTCGATCAGGATGCGGTTGCGCTTCAGCCGGTCGAGATCCTCGCCATGACCGGGGACGCGCTTGTCGACCAGTTCGTAATAGGTCTCGATCGTATCCTGCAACCGCACGCCCCGCGCGCGGAGCTTTTCCACCGTGTCGTAGATGTCGTCGGTCGTCAGCGCGAGGTGCTGGATGCCTTCGCCATTATATTCGCGGATGAATTCCTCGATCTGCGATTTCTCGTCCTGACTCTCGTTCAGGGGGATGCGGATCGCCTTGTCGGGGGCGATCATCGCCTGGCTGAACAGGCCGGTCGCCTTGCCCTTGATGTCGAAATACTTCTGCTCCTCGAAACCGAACAGCTTGGAGTAGAAGCCCGACCAGGTGCGCATCTCGCCACGCCGCACATTGTGGGTCAGGTGGTCGAGCAGGTCGAGGCCGACATTATTCTCCACCTCCGCCTGTCGCCAGCCGTCCATCTCGTGCCAGTCGGCGAACAGGTCGCCGCCCGCCTTGACGAGATACAGATAGCTGCCGCCAATCCCTTCGATCGCCTTGGCGTCCGGGGCCAGGCACCCCCGCGCCGCATCGACCGGGGTTGCGCCCCCCTTCACCGCATGATCGAACGCTTCCGCCGGATCGGCGACGTAGAAGCCCATGCCGCTGGCCGAGGGACCATGCTCTGCCCGGAAATCGGCAGCCTGGCCTTCGGATTCGGCGTTGAGGAGCAGGGTGATCCGGCCCTGCTTGTAACGGGTGATCGCCTTTTCGGGGTGACGATGGGTCGGCACGAAGCCCATCATGTCGAATTGCCGTGCCAGCGTGTCGGGTTCGGGGGTGGTGAATTCGCAAAAGGCGAAGCCGTCCAGGCCCAGCGGATTGTTCGGGGTGGTTGCCATGACGTCCATCTCCTGATCCAGTAACGTTCGTCACTAAATCGCAGACCGGAGAAATGGTGTCAAATGTTACGATCTCGCGAATTGCGGCTGGACGCGTTTCTGCCCTATCGCCTGTCCATCACCTCGAACTTGGTCAGCGATCACATCGCCAGCGCCTATCAGCAACTGTTCGGCCTCACGATTCCCGAATGGCGGTTGATCGCGATCGTCGCGGAGGAGGGGGCGGTGGCGCAGTCGGCGGTGTGCGAGCGGAGCCGGATGGACAAGGTCACCGTCTCGCGCGCGGCGATCGCGATGGTGGGGCGGGGCTTGCTGGCCCGGACCGCGCATGACGGCGACCGGCGATCGCATCTGCTCGTCTTGACCGATGCGGGCCGGGAGCTTTATGCCGATGTCTCGCCCAAGGCGCTGGAACTGGAGGAGCAACTGTTCGCCGGATTCGCGCCGGAGGAACTGGAGACGTTCGTCGCCATGCTCCACCGGATCGACGCGGTCGCGCTGGCCTTGCGCGATCAGCCCAGGATCGCGCGGTAGAGCGCCAGATAGTCGTCGGCCATCCGATCGACCGAAAAGCGTTGCGCGGCGGCCCGGCGACAGGCGCTCCGGTCGATCTCGTCGATGCGCTTCACCGCCGCCACCGCCTGTTCGGCATTGTCGACCAGGAAGCCCGTCACGCCGTCCTCGATCAATTCGGGCATCGATCCGCGCCGGATCGCGATGACCGGCGTGCCGCACGCCATCGCCTCGACCACCGAAAGGCCGAACGGTTCGTCGAAGTTGATGAGGTGGAGCAGCGCCCTGGCCCCGCCGAGCGCCCGGGTGCGGTCGACGCCGCCGACCGGGCCGCGATAGACGATGCGTTCGCCATCGACATGGGGCTGGACCTCGCGCTCCCAGTAACCCTGGTCCTGGACGATGCCCGCCATGGTCAGCCGCCGGTCGCATGCGCGGGCAACCGCGATCGCTTGCGCCGCGCCCTTGTCGGGGTGGATGCGGCCGAAGAACAGCAGGTCGTCGCTGCCGATCGGGTCGAAGGGAAATTCGTCGATCGGAATGCCGTGATGGATGGTCGCGGCATAGCGGAGCCGGGGATGCCGGTCGGCGTCCGAAATCGCGACATAGTGAACCCGCTCCTGATAGGGTTCGTACATCGGCATGATCCGCTCGGACGAAAAGCCGTGGATGGTGGTGACCATCGGGGTGTCGACCAGCCCGGAAAAGGCATGGGCGGGGAAGTCCGCCTGGTTGTGGATCAGGTCGAACTCGCCCGCGCGCTCGAACACGGCGGCGAGGTGGCGCATCTCCCAAACCTTGGCGTCGATGGCGGGGTCTTCGGAATAGGCGGCGGGCACCGGCCCGGCCAGCGTCGCGCGCGTGACACTGTCCTGCGTGGCGAACAGGGTGACATCGACCCCGCGCGCGACCAGCGCTTCGGTCAGCAGGCTCGTGACCAGTTCCCAGGGACCATAGGCGCGCGGCGGGGTACGCCACGCGATCGGGGCAAGCATGGCGATCTTCATGCGGCGGTTTCGACTTTCAGGATCAGTCCCTCATCGGGGCGCAGATGGTCTGGCGCCGCGTCCGGCAACGGGCCGGGCAGGGTGGAGAGGACGGGGCGGGCCGGCGGTAGCCAGACCCGCGCGGGGTGAGGACCGAGATTGAGCGCGATGACGTACCGTTCGCCATCCGCTTCCCGTTCATAGGCGAGAACATCCCCCTCCGCCCCGATCAGGCGGATCGAGCCGACCGCCAGGGCGGGCGTCGCACGGCGCAGCGCGAGCAGCGCGCGGTGAAGCGTCAGCATCGAGGTGGGGCATGCCATCTGGACCGCGACATTCTCCTGCGGCCAACCGGCCGCCAGCGGAAGCCAGGGTTCGCCGGTCGTGAAGCCGGCATGCGCGCTCTCGTCCCATGGCATCGGGGTACGAACCGGATCGCGACCGAGGCCCAGGCCGGGTTCGCGCAACTCACGTGGATCGCGGACGCGATCGGGCGGAATGACGCCGTTCCGCAGACCCAGTTCATCGCCATAATAGAGGGTCGGCGTCCCCCGAAGCGTCAGCAGCAGCATCGCGGCGACCCGCGCCTGGTCTGGACCGCGCCTGGTCGCGCTGCGTGGGCGATCGTGATTGCCCAGCACCCAGTTGGGCCAGCCGCCGGGAGGAAGCGCGGCTTCATAGTCCCCGATCATCCGTGCCAGGTCGCGAGCATTCCAGGGTGCGTCGATCAACTGGAAGTTGAAGGGCAGGTGAACCCCTTCGCCATCGACTCCATAATAGCGCATGAGCCGCTCGACCGGCAGATAGATCTCCCCGATCAGCACCCGTTCGTCGCCGTCACGGCCAAAGGCATCGGCGATCGCCCGCATGTCGGCAGCGATGTCATGCACCTCGGGCTGATCGGTCGAGTTCAACTGGAACACCCGGTGCATCTCGCCCATGGCCGGGTCCCAATCGGGGTTCATCGGATTGTCGGGAAAGGCGACATGCTTGATGATGTGCCACAGCACGTCGATGCGGAACCCGTCGACGCCGCGCGCGAACCAGAAGCGCAGGACCTCCAGCATCGCCGCCCGCACCTCCGGGTTGCGCCAGTTGAGGTCAGGCTGTTCCTTCAGAAAGGCATGATAATAATATTGGCCGGTCGCTTCGTCATAGGACCAGGCGGAGCCGCCGAAATCGCTGATCCAGTTGTTCGGCGGACCGCCGTCCGGCCCGGGGTCGCGCCAGATATACCAGTCGCGTTTCCGATTGTCGCGCGACGAGCGGCTTTCAAGGAACCAGGGATGGCGATCGGAACTATGGTTCGGCACGAAATCGAGCAGCAGCTTCAGGCCCCGCGCATGGGCGGAGGCAAGGAGCGAGTCGAAATCGGCCAGCGTCCCGAAGCGCGGATCGACGTCGCAATAGTCCGCCACGTCATAACCGAAGTCCGCCATGGGGGAGGGGAAGATCGGTGACAGCCAGATCGCATCCACACCCAGTTCGACCAGATAGTCGAGCCGGGCCTCGATCCCGCGCAGGTCGCCGATGCCGTCGCCATCGCTATCCTGATAGGACCAGGGATAGATTTGATAGAGGACACCCGATTGCCACCAATGCGCGGCGCTCATTGAAACAACGCCTTGGGCAGGCGGGTCATCCGGCATGCGAGATCGGCTTCTCCGCTGGCGACCAGATAATGATCGCCCATGTCGATGATCCCGGTGGAAAACACGACCGGGGTCGGCAGGTACATCTGGTGTGCGATGGGGGCGGTGAGGGCGGGGTCGGCCTCCAATATCGGATGGTCATCCTCGATCCGCGGCACGCGGGTCGGGTCCGTAGCATCGAACAAGGCCCAGAAACTGCGATAGATACCGACCGATTCGCGGCGCTCCACCCCGTGATAGAGCGTCAGCCATCCCTGATCGGTCAGGATGGGTGGCGTGCCACCCCCGACCTTCATCGCCGAGATCGAGGATTTGCGCGCACGGATGCCCGGCGCCTCGACCGGCTTCCAGTGCAGCGCGTCGGGCGAGGTGGCGAAATTGATCGACGGCCCGCCGACAAAGGGGCTCTCCCCGGGATAGGCGAAATAGACCTCGCCCAGCGGCCGGGTCAGCGCCATGAAGCGGCCGTCCACCAGCCCTTCGAAGAACAGCATGTCCTTGTTCTGATGGTCGAGGATGATCCCCGCCAGCCGATAATCGAGGCCATTGTCGGAGATATGAAGCGTGGTCGAATGCCGCTCGGCCGAAACCGAGCAGGTCGTCATGTACCAGCGATCGCCGATCCGGCTGATCCGTGCGTCTTCCACGCCATAATCCTGCCAGGACGCGGCGGGCTCTATCGCCTTGTCGTAATGGACGGCCAGGATCGTCCCACCGTCGGGCGATACTTCCACGGGAAGGAGCCAGGATAGAGAGGTCAGCGCAAGGATCCGATGCGCTGCCCCCCGGATGGCGAACTGGCGCGGGTCGGTCATGTCGACGCGATCGATCGGATGAGGATCCAGCACATAACCGGCCTCCGTCCAACGGATCGCCCTGACATGCTCACCCTGCACAGGCTCCGACAGCGCCTCGGCCACCCGCACCATCAGCAGGAGGTTGCCGTTCGCCAGCCGGGTCATGCCGGGGTTGAAGGCACCGAGCACATAGGTGGGCTCGTCAATGCCCCGACGCAGCGGAGAACGGGAAAGGTCGACATCGTCGGGGCGGAAGATCAACTGATCGTCGGACATGGCCCGCCAACGCCTGCTGTCACCGCGCGTTCCCGATCATTCCGCGGGAGCCCCTGTCCCGCGCCGCCCCTAACCGGCCGTCGCGACCTTCAGGAATACCGACCAGCGATGTTCGAAGAAATCCTCCGGTTCGAGGCCGAAAAAGGGGTCGGCCAGTTCGAACTGCATCCGCCGGCTCGGCCCGTCCAGAATATCGGCGAGAAGCCCGAACAGCGACAGCGCCGTATCGTCCGAACGCAGCAGGCCCGCATCCTGCGACGCGCTGATGCAGTCGATGATCGGATCGGACAGGACGCGGTCCCACGTCGCGAACCGTTGCCGCAACTCTTCGGAGAAAATCGCCTCCGACGTCAGGAAAGCCGTGAAGCGGACCGTATCGGGCTCGACGCAAAAGAAGAAGAAGCGACGGGCGTTTTCCTTCAGGCGTTCGAGCGGATCATGGCCCGTCGCATCCTCCAGCATCGCGTGACTCAGGCGGTCGAGATCACGGGTCACGACTGCATCCAGCAAGGCCATCTTACCGGCATAGCGGCGGTAAATGGTGTGCTTGCTGACCCCGACGGCGAGCGCGATTTCCTCCATCGACGTGCCCTCGATCCCCCGACGACAGAACGCCTCACGGGCGCCCGACATGATGATATCGTCGATTTGCTGGGCCTGCTCTCGCGTTGGGCGTCCAGCGGTCCGTTTGGTGATGGGCATAATCGCCTTTTGCGGTCTACGGGGCAGAAGGTCAAATTTAATTATACCACGCCGTTGCTTTTTGCGCGTGCGAATTAGACAAGGCCCTAATACCATAAACGTCATGGGCCTGGGGGAGTTTCACAGTGTGTCCAAATATTCCGTCTTGGAGCCATCGATCGCGACGGCCTCGGCATAGGCGGTGACCAGCGGCGACCGCCTATGCCCCTTTGTATCGCGGGCTGTTTGGGGGTAGCGAACGGCCCGCATGGATAAGGCCGCATGGATAAGGAACGCATGGTGACGGGTGAAAGCGGCTGGACGATCGGGATCATCGGCGGGTCCGGGCTCTATGCCATCGATACGATGGTGGATGTCGAGACGCTGGTGCTGGATACACCGTTCGGTGCGCCGTCCGATACGCTGGTGCGCGGTCGGATCGGCGATGTCCGCTTCGTCTTCCTGCCGCGTCACGGCCGGGGGCATCGCCTGTCACCGACCGACGTGAATGCGCGGGCCAATATCCATGCGTTGAAGCAGGCCGGTTGCACCGATGTGCTGGCGATCTCCGCCATCGGATCGCTGCGCGAGGAGTTGGCGCCGGGCCGTTTCGTCGCGGTCGACCAGTTCATCGATCGGACGGTGCACCGTGACACCAGCTTCTTCGGGGCTGGCCTGGTCGCCCATGTCTCGATGGCGGACCCGGTCTGTCCGCGCCTCTCCATCTTCGCGGCGCAGGCGGGCGAGCGGGCCGGGGCCTCGGTAGCCCATGGCGGTACCTATCTGGCGATGGAGGGGCCGCAATTCTCAACCCGCGCCGAAAGCCATCTGTACCGCCAATGGGGCGCGGACGTGATCGGCATGACCGCCATGCCCGAGGCCAAGCTCGCGCGCGAAGCCGAGCTGCCCTATGCCTTGATCGGGATGGTCACCGACTATGATTGCTGGCGCGAGGACGAAGCGCATGTCGAGGTCGATGCGGTGCTGGCGCAACTGGCCGCCAATGCCACGATCGCGCGGGCGCTGGTCGTCGAGCTGGCGAAGCTCCTTCCCCGAGAACGGACGCCGTCACCGATCGACACAGTGCTCGACCAGGCGCTGATCACCCATGTCTCGCATCTCGACCGGGCCAAGGCGGAGAGCCTCGGCCCGGTCGTATCTCGCGTCCTGGCCGCACGGGGTGGCTGATCGATCGTCTCAGTCCTCGACGATCTGGCTGTGCTTGGCGGTGTCGCGCATCCGCAGATAGACAATCAGCGAGACACCGATCATCGCGGTGACATACCAGTAGAAGCCCTGCTCGATCCCGGCCTTCTTGAAGAGCAGGGCGACCGATTCCGCGGTGCCCCCGAAGATGGTGTTGGCCAGCGCATAGGGCAGGGCGACGCCGAGGGCGCGGATATGGGCGGGGAAGAGTTCGGCCTTCACCACCGCGTTGATCGAGGTATAGCCGGTCACGACGACCAGCGCGACCATCACCAGCGCTCCCGCAAGGATCGGATCGCGCGTCGTCGCCAGCGTCGAGAAGATCGGATAGGTGCACAGCACCCCCGCGATGCCGAACCCGACCATCAGCGGCTTGCGACCGATCCGGTCCGACAGGGCGCCCGCCAGCGGCTGGAGCAGCATGAAGATGAACAGGGTGACGGCGTTGATCTGGCTGGCGACCTCGCGGCTGAAGCCGCTGGTGTTGACCAGAAACTTCTGCATGTAGATCGAATAGGCATAGAAGGCGAGGGTGCCACCGGCGGTCAGCAGCATGACCGTGATCGTTTCGCGCGGATGCTTGGTAAAGAGCTGGATCAGGCCCGACTGGGGCGTGCCGTCCTTCTTGGCGTTCTCGAAGCTCTTGGTCTCGGCCAGCCCGCGCCGGATATAGAAGACGACGACCGCCAGCACCGCACCGAGCGCGAAGGGGATGCGCCAGCCCCATTCGTCCAGTTGACCCTCCGACAGGGTGGCTTGCAGGATCAGGAGGACGCAGATGGCGAGCAACTGGCCCGAGATCAGCGTGACATATTGAAAGGACGAGAAGAAACCGCGCCGGTCCTTGCCGGCCATCTCGGTCAGATAGGTCGCGCTGGCGCCATATTCGCCACCGACCGACAGCCCCTGCATCAGGCGGGCGATCACCAGCAGGGCGGGCGCGGCCAGGCCGATCGTGGCATAGCCGGGCGTGATCGCGATGATCAGCGACCCTGCGCACATCAACGTGACCGACAGGCTGAGCCCCGCCTTGCGTCCCTTGCGGTCGGCATAGATGCCCATCACCCATGCCCCGATCGGCCGCATGATGAAGCCGACCGCGAAGACGGCGGCCGCGCTCAGCAGTTGGGCGGTGCGGTCCTCCGACGGAAAGAAATGCGGGGCGAAATAGAGCGTGAAGGCCGAATAGACATACCAGTCAAACCATTCGACGAGATTGCCGGTCGAACCGCCGATAATGGCTTTCAGGCGTTCGCGCCCGGGATCGGCGTGGGCTTTGGTCATGTCATACTCCCCTGTTGCAATGCGTGGGTGTTCGGGCCAATCGTCAGAAGCGGAAGCTGAGCCAACCGGCCCAGAAGTCCGAACTCTTCAGATTGGCCCGCTGGAGGACCGTATCGGCCTTGAAATGTTCGTAACGGCCGGTGAATGAAAGGCGTGGTGTTATGGTCCATACCGCCTGGAGGCGCGCGATCTCGGCGACCTTCTTGCCGCGGACATTCTGCGTGCCCGCCCATGCGGCCCCACTGGCGCGATAGACTGCGTCCTGCTCATCGGGACGCCAGGCAAAGCCGTATTCCGCCGCCACCCGCACGCCCTTCAGCGGGGTGAAGGAGAAGTTCGGCGCGGCGTACAGAAGGTTCGTCGGGGTCAGGAATAGGCCATAGCTGTAATAGACGTTGTTGCCGAACAGTCCGCTCGTCGAGTTCAGCGCGCCAGTCCGCTCATAGCTGCCGCCGCCCGAGCCATAGTCGAAATGGACACCGACCCTGGGCGCGCTGGGCGTCTTGCCGAGCCGATAGGTCTGGGCGACGAACGCCTGCCAGGCCGAGATCGTCCGGTCGCCGAAGTTGCCCCGCTGGTTGTTGACCGTCCAGTCGATATTGAGCGGGCCGACATCGCCATAGGCATGGAGCCCCAGGAAATAGCGTTCCTCCGGGGCCACTATGCCGCCCCATGTCGCGCGCCGGTTGCGCAGCCGCCAGACAAAAGGATCGAGGAACAGCTTGGAGCCGCCGAAGAGCTTGGGGGACAGGCGAAATCCGAAGGTCGCGCCGGTGAAACGAATATCGGGATTGGTCCGGTCGTCGCTGATCCCGCCAAAGCCGTAATTGACATAGTTCAGGTCGAACACGTCGATCCGCGCATTGGCCCCGCGGGCATAGGCCCGCACGCCATCCAGCACGAAATAGAGGCTGTTGTTGTCGCGTCCGACCGTCAGCAACTGGGGCCCGTCGTAAAACTCCTGCCGGCCCGCGCGCACGCCGACGTCGAGCCCCAGCGCCTGCCCCTTCACCTCGGCAAAGAGCTGCTGCACGGTCAGCTGGTTACGCAGATTGGCATTGGGGCTCCCCAGGTTGATCCCCTGGAGCTCGGCGCGGCCCAGTTCGCCAAAGACGCGAAAATGGTCGCCGAGATGAACATCGGCGCCGCCGACGATGCGCGCGATATCCTGTCGCTGCTGCTCGACCTCGCGCAGGTTCGGATTGGTGGTCAGGTTCATCCGGGTGCGAAGCTCACCCGAGAAGGTGACATAGGATGCGCCATCCCGGGTCAGCTTGACGCATTTCAGCGCATCGATCGGATCGTCGCGCTTGGCCGGATCGCACAGCTTGCGCCAGTCCTCAGCCCAACGGGACTGGTTGTATCCCCCGACGGTGTTGCCGTCGCCCGACGCCGCCGCCGGATAGGCTGTGCTGGTCGGGCTGGCGGGTTCCGCTACCGCCTGGGGCGTGACGGTCTGGGCGTCGGCGACCGCGAACGGCAAAGCGGGGGTCAGGCCGGTCGCCGCCATCGCAGCGACCCGGGCGAGCCGGACGAACTTCATATCAGGAACCCTCTACTGGACCGTTTCTCTATCCTATCAAGGATATAACGGTCGAAACGCAGTGAAGAGCCCGGGCGGATCGGCCGACCGGGCCCCTCCGATCTTCAGGCGATGACGGGGGCCGCCTGCGACGGGGCGGGGGCCCCGTTCAGCGCGGCATCGAGCGCGGTCTTGTCCAGCGCCCCTTCCCACCGGGCGACGACGACGGTGGCGACCGCGTTGCCGATGAAGTTTGTGAGGCTGCGGCATTCGGACATGAACCGATCGACACCCAGGATCAACGCCATGCCCGCCAGCGGAACGGTGGGAACGATCGATAGCGTCGCGGCCAGCGTGATGAAGCCCGCGCCGGTCACGCCCGCCGCCCCCTTGGAACTCAGCATCGCAACCAGCAGCAACATCAATTGCTGGCCCAGCGTCAGATCGACACCGCAGGCCTGGGCGATGAACAGCGCCGCCAGGGTCATGTAGATGTTGGTGCCGTCCAGATTGAACGAGTATCCGGTCGGCACCACCAGGCCCACGACCGATTTTTCGCAGCCGGCCTTTTCCATCTTCTGGAGAAGGCTGGGCAGTGCAGCTTCGGACGATGAAGTGCCGAGGACGAGCAGCAGTTCGGCCTTCAGGTAGCGGATCAGCTTCAGGACCGAGAATCCGTTGAGCCGGGCGATGGTGCCCAGCACGACGAGCACGAAAAGCAGCGAGGTGAGGTAGAAGGTGGCGACGAGCGCGCCGAGATTGACCAGGCTGCCGACGCCATATTTGCCGATGGTGAAGGCGATCGCCCCGAAGGCGCCGATCGGGGCGGCGCGCATCAGGATGCCGACCAGACGGAACACCACGATGCTCAGCCGCTCGAGGCTGGCGAGCAGCGGCCGGGCGGGTTCGCCGACCAGCCCCATGGCGATGCCGAACAGGATCGCGACCATCAGCACCTGCAGGATGTTGCCCTGGGTGAAGGCGCTGACCAGCGTGTCGGGAATGATGCCGAGCAGAAAGCCGGTGATCGTCGTCTCATGCGCCTTGTGCGCATAGTCGGCGACCGCGCCGGTATCGAGCGTCGCGGGATTGACGTTCATCCCGGCGCCCGGCTGGACGACGTGCGCGACGATCAGGCCGACGATCAGGGCCAGCGTCGAGACGCTGATGAAATAGAAGAACGCCTTGCCCGCAACCCGCCCGACCGAGCCCAGTTCGCGCATGCCCGCAATGCCGGTCACCACGGTCAGGAAGATCACCGGCGCGATGATCATCTTCACCAGCTTGATGAAGCCGTCGCCGAGCGGCTTCAGCGCTTCGCCGAAGCTGGGCCAGAAATGACCGATGACCGCGCCCAATGCGATCGCGACCAAAACCTGAAAATAGAGATGAGACCAGATGCGTCCCCGCCGGGGTGCCTCGGCGACGGCATAATCCTGTGCGATCACGGCTTT
The DNA here is from genome assembly GCF_039594485.1 of Sphingomonas sp. GTDB lineage: Bacteria > Pseudomonadota > Alphaproteobacteria > Sphingomonadales > Sphingomonadaceae > Sphingomonas. The sequence continues at coordinate 18,120 of NZ_JBCNNI010000001.1, forward strand.
CGTCATCCTCTTCAAAACCAAACGGACGCGGTGGACCGCGCTCCGGTTGCCGCCATTGTGCGGGATCGCGCCAACTTATTCAAAACAAAGGAAATATTAAATAACCGATTGAAATGTATGCACTTTTTCTAAGGTGTCGTAGGTTGAAGGGCGAAATTCCGCATGGCGCTTCCAATCTTGTTGCGGTATTCCGCACAGATGGTTTGGCCGTTCGCCCTGACCCGCCGGAACCTCCGCAATGCGATCCCGCTCCTGGTGGTGGTGGTGCTGACGATCGCGGCGGGGCTGGTCTTGCGTGTCTATGCGCATCGCCAGGCGATGGACACGCTCCGCGCCGATTCGGTCCGTATCGCCCGGCAGCAGGAACGGTTGCTGGACAGCGAGCTACGGCGCTTTCGCCTCCTGCCGATCGTCCTGGTCGAATATCCAGATGTCGGAGAGGCGCTGCGTAACGGATCGCGCGCGGCGGCGGGCCGGTTGAACGAAAAGCTGCGCGGATTGGCCGAGCGTACCGGAGCCCCGGTCATCTATGCGATCAACCGTCACGGCCGGACCGTCGCCGCCTCCAACGCGGGGGAGCCGGACAGTTTCGTGGGACGCGACTATAATTTCCGGCCCTATTTTCAGCAGGCGATGCGCAGCGGCACGTCCGAATATTTCGCGCTCGGCAACACCAGCGGTCGTGCTGGGCTGTTCCTGGCCCGGCGTATCGGACCGGCGAACGCGCCATCCGGCGTGGTCGTGGTGAAGGTCGAGTTCGGCCGTATCGGACTGGCCTGGGCGAGCGACCCGGGACAGACGTTCCTGGTGGACAATCATGGTGTGGTCGCGGTCACCACGGATTCGGCCGCCCGTTTCACCACCATAAGGCCTTTGACCGAGGCAGCGCGGGCTGCGATCGCGCAGAGCCAGCAATTCGGCGGCATCCGGCTGCGGCCCATCCCTTATCATATGGGTCGGGACGCCATGGTCACCGATGAACGGGGAACCCGCTATGTGCTCGGACAGGCCGCCGCGCCGCTACCCGGCTGGCGGTTGCTTCACATCCTGCCGTCCGAACCGGCCTTGCGGGCGGCGGCGGGATGGGTGCGATCGGTCACGGCGCTGTTCGCGATGGTGCTTATCGGACTGGCATTGTTCGCCCTGTGGTGGCGCACGCGTGCCGAGCGCGCCGCGGGTGCGCGCGAGGCGCTGGAGGTCGAGGTCGCGCGCCGAACGGCGGAGTTGCGTGCGATCAATGACCGTCTGACGGTCGAGATCGCCGAGCGGATCCGCGCCGACCAACGCTTCCGGGCGGCTCGCGAGGAATTGGCGCAGGCCAACCGGCTGGGCTCGCTGGGGTCGATCACCACGGGCGTCGCGCATGAGATCAACCAGCCCGTGGCGGCGATACGGACGCTGGCGGAAAATGCGCGCACCTTCCTGTCACGTGCCATGCCCGACAGGGCCGGGGCCAATCTGGCGACGATCGTCGAGATGACGGAGCGGATCGGGTCGATCGTCCAGGAAATGCGCCGCTTTGCCCGACGGGGTGCGCATGGTCTGGGGCCGGTGTCGCTGGACGAGGTTCTGGATGGCACGATGCTGCTGATCGGGGACCGGTTCCGAAGTGCGGGCATCGCATTGGATCGCCCCGCGGGCGGCGCGCTGCCGCAGGTGATCGCCGGACGGGTGCGGCTGGAGCAGGTGCTGGTCAACCTGCTCCAGAACGCCCTTGACGCAGTCGCCGGTCGGCCGGATCCCGTCGTGCGCCTGAGTGTCGCGCAACGGCCCGACGGCGTCGAACTGACGGTGGAAGACAACGGCCCGGGCCTGGACCCGGCGATCGCCTCCGAAATCTTCACCCCCTTCGTGACGGGGAAGCCGGACGGGCTGGGACTGGGCCTGGGGATCGCACGGGACATCATGACGGAGTTTGGAGGCATGCTGGAGGTCACATCCTCTTCGCTGGGCGGGGCGGGCTTTCGCATTCGGATGCGCCGGGCATGAGGGAGGGGTTGCGGGTCCTGCTGGTCGACGATGACACGGTGTTGCGCCAGGCGCTGGCCCAGTCGTTCGAACTGGCCGGGATCGATGTCGAGGCGCATGGCGATCCGCTGGCCGCGTTGTCGGTGATTGATGCCGATTTCCCGGGCATGGTCGTCTCGGACATCCGCATGCCGGGGATCGACGGAATCGAACTCGCCAGGCGGGTGGCGGCGATCGATGCGGAAATTCCGGTGATCCTGATGACCGGGCATGGTGACGTGCCGATGGCGGTCGCCGCCTTGAAGCAGGGCGTGTTCGATTTCGTCGCGAAGCCCTTTGCCGCCGATCACCTGATCGCCAGTGCCGAACGCGCGCTGGAGATGCGGCGGCTGATCCTCGATAATCGGCGGCTGCGGTTGGCGGCGGAGGAAGCACAGGGGGCCTATCCCCTGATCGGCGAGACTCCGGTGATGATGCGCCTGCGCGATACGGTGCGACAGGTCGCGCAGGCCGATGTCGATGTGCTGATCGAGGGGGAGACCGGAACCGGCAAGGAACTGGTCGCGCTGCTCCTGCACCGCTGGAGCGGGCGGCGGACCCGGCCTTTCGTGGCGGTCGATTGCGCCGCACTGCCCGAGACGATCGCCGAGGACGAATTGTTCGGTCAGGCGCATGGTCGCGTGGCGGGGCGGATCGCGGCGGCGAACCGGGGCACCTTGTTTCTCGATGAAGTGGACAGCATGGCCCCCGCGCTTCAGGGGCGGATGCTGCGCGTGGTCGAGGAGCGGGAAGTCCGCGCGATCGGTGCCGAAGATCCCCAGATCCTCGACCTGCGGATCGTTGCGGCGGCCAAGTCCGATCTGGCGAGGGCGGTTACGGAAGGGCGGTTCCGGGCCGATCTCCTCTATCGGCTGGACGCGGTGCGCCTGCGCGTGCCGCCGCTGCGCGAACGTCGCGCCGACGTGCCGCTGCTCTTCGCCCATTTCCTGCGTGAGGCGGCGGAGCGCTTCGGTCGTCCCGTGCCGCTGGTCGATGGGGTCGTCCAGGCGCGATTGTTGTCGCACGACTGGCCGGGCAATGTCCGTGAGGTGAGAAACTATGCCAATCGCGTGGCGCTGGGCCTTTCCGGCGAAGGGCAGGCCGATGGCGACCCATTGCCATTGCCCGAGCGGGTCGAGCGGTTCGAGGGGGCGACGATCCGTGCCGTGCTGGAGGAGGTGGCGGGCGATGTTCGGGCCGCGCTGGCCGTGCTGGGCATTCCGCGCAAGACCTTTTACGACAAGGTGGCGCGACACGGGATCGACCTGAACGCCTATCGACCGACCCGCACCTGATCGTGAACGCTCCCATTGCCGCTTGACGGCAGGGCGGGGGCGGGGGAGCATGGCCGGTATGACGCCGCAACCGGCGCATCATGCTGGGAGAGTGCCATGGAGGATGCCGCCGCCCGTCTGGCGCGCGATCCGCGCTATATCGCGCTGGTTCGCAAGCGAGGGCGTTTCACGATTATCCTGACGGTGATCATGCTGATCGCCTATTTCGGATTCATCCTGACCATCGCCTTTGACAAGGCCCTGTTGTCGACGTCGATCTCGGGGGGCGCGACCTCCTGGGGTATTCCGGTCGGCTTGGGGGTGATCGCACTCGCGATCCTGCTGACCGGGCTTTATGTCTGGCGGGCCAATCGCGATTTCGATCCGGTGATCGATGCCCTGCGCGCGGAGGAGCGCGCATGATCCGCCTCTTCGCCCTTCTGGCCATGCCACTTGCCCTGTTGCCGCTGTCGGCGGCGCAGGCACATGCGATCGGCCCGGCGGTGCAGCAGGCGACAAACTGGACCGCGATCGGAATGTTCGCGGCCTTTGTCGCACTGACCCTGGCGATCACCCGCTGGGCCGCGCGGCGGACGCGGACCGCATCGGATTTCTATACGGCGGGCGGCGGCATCACCGGCTTCCAGAACGGGCTGGCGATCGCGGGTGACTTCATGTCGGCGGCCTCCTTCCTGGGCATTTCGGCGCAGATCTACGCCGATGGCTATGACGGGCTGATCTACTCGATCGGCTTCCTTGTCGGCTGGCCCATCCTGCTATTCCTGATGGCGGAGCGGCTGCGCAATCTCGGGCGTTTCACCTTTGCCGATGTGGCATCGTTCCGTTTCGCCCAGACGCCCGTGCGGATGGTCGCGGCCTGTTCGACATTGCTGGTCGTGCTGTTCTACCTCATCGCGCAGATGGTCGGGGCGGGCCAGTTGATCCGGCTGCTGTTCGGACTGCCCTATGGTTATGCCGTGGTCATCGTCGGCGTGCTGATGACCTTCTATGTGCTGTTCGGCGGCATGACCGCGACGACCTGGGTTCAGATCGTCAAGGCGATGATGCTGCTCGGCGCGGCCAGCTTCATGGCGATCGCGGTGCTGGCGCGGTTCGGATTCAGTCCCGAGGCGCTGTTCGCACGGGCGGTCGACGTGAAGACCGCGCTCGCCGCGCTTGCGGGGGCCGGACCCGACGAGGCGGTCGCCGGGGGCCGCGCGATCATGGGGCCGGGCGGGTTCATCAAGGATCCCGTCTCCGCCATCTCGATCGGCGCGGCCCTGATGTTCGGGACGGCGGGCCTGCCGCATATCCTGATGCGCTTCTTCACCGTGCCCGATGCCAGGGCGGCGCGCAGTTCGGTGCTGTGGGCGACTGGATGGATCGGCTATTTCTACATCCTGACCTTCGTGATCGGCTTCGGTGCGATCGTGCTGGTGGCGACCGATCCGGGCTTCCTGGATGCCGACGGGGCGCTCCGGGGTGGCAGCAACATGGCCGCCATCCATCTGGCGCAGGCGGTGGGTGGAAACCTGTTTCTCGGCTTCATCTCGGCGGTCGCCTTCGCGACGATCCTGGCGGTTGTTGCCGGGCTCACCCTGTCGGGCGCCTCGGCGGTCAGCCACGACCTCTATGCGACCGTCATCAAGCGCGGGGAGGTCGACTCGGCTTCGGAATTGCGGGTGTCGCGGATCACGGTACTTGCGCTCGCGGTGGTGGCTATCCTGCTGGGCATCGTGTTCGAGAAGCAGAATGTGGCCTTCATGGTGAGCCTCGCCTTCGCGCTCGCCGCCTCGGCGAATTTTCCGGTGCTGCTGCTGTCGCTGCTCTGGTCCGGCTGCACCACGCGCGGGGTGGTGGCCGGGGGTGTCGTGGGCCTGTCGACTGCGTTGGTGCTGACCATCCTGTCCCCCGCCATCTGGGTGAAGGTGCTGAGCCATGCCGAGCCAATCTTTCCCTATGGGTCGCCGACCATCTTCTCGATGCCGCTGGCATTCCTGACCATCTGGCTGGTGTCGGTCACCGATCGAAGCGGCCGTGCGGCGGTCGATAAGGCCGGTTACCCGGCACAGCGGGTTCGCTCGGAAACCGGAATCGGCGCGGCGGTGGCGCAGGATCACTAAGGGCCCCGGCCCGCTGTCCCGTAACGGGGCAGTGGGCCGGTGGTCGGATCGTTTCCGCCGGTGCCTTCCCGGTAAGCAAGGCGTTAACAAGGTCGCCATGAGACGCCGACTTGTCCTGACGACCCAAGCCGCCCGCCATCCTTTCCGGCAGAGCATGGCTGCGTCCTTGCAAGAACGCACGCGCCGGAACGACGAACAGGACCTGCGGCTGTTCGTGCTCAGCTTCACCGCCTTCTTCGTCTGTATCTACAGCATCCTGCCCTGAACGGGCGGGGTCAACCAGTCTGGACGCAACCCTCGTCGCAGGCGCGGTGCAGCCTTAGCGCGAGCCAGGCCGATATCAGGCACATCGCCGCCACGACGAACAGCATGTCCTCCGGCGTGACCCCCGCCGCGCTGATCCCGAACACCACGGCCGAACCGATCGTCATCGCAAAGCAATTGACGATATTATTGGCCGCGACGGTCCGCGCCGTCTGGTCCTTTTCGACTGTGGTGGTCAGGAAGGCATAAAGGGGGACGACGAACATGCCGCCCGTCGTGGCGATTGCCAGCAGCGTGGCGAGAATGCCGATCGCGCGGGGTTCCGCCATGAACGCCTGCCAACTGTACAGGCCACCATCGGGCGCCGGGTTCCAGTTCCGGCAAAGGAACGAGAACAGCACGACGAATGCACCCATCGCAACGACCGATATCGGCGAATAGCGCGCCGAAATCTCGCCCTTCAGCATCGTGTTGATGACGACGGACCCGATCGCCACCCCGACCGAGAAGATCGCAATCGCAAGGCTTGCCACCTCCTTGTCGGCGGTCAGGACATTCTTCACCAATGGCGGGAAGATGATGATCAACACCGAGCCGATCGTCCAGAAGAAGCTGATCGCGATGATCGCGAGGAACAGCCGCTTGATGTGCAGGGTGGCAGCGATCAGCCGCCATGACGCGGTGAATGGATTGAAGTTCAGAACTAAGGGCGGTCCCTCGCGGGGGGCAGGGGGAACCTGGCGCGCGGTGAACCAGCCGATGACCGCAACGACCAGCACGCCCGCAGCGGCCACCTCGATCGGCACCCAGCCCGCCACCACCGTACCGAGCAGGATGGCGAGATAGGTTCCCGCCTCGACAAGGCCGGTGCCGCCCAGGATATCGTCCGGCTCCAGATGCTGGGGCAGGATCGCATATTTGATCGGGCCGAAAAACGTCGAATGCACCCCGAGCGCCAGCACGGTTCCGAGCATCAGCCCCAGGCCGATATTGATATAGCCCGCCTTGGCGATCATCAGTCCCAGTGCGCCGACGATCATGATCCCGATCTCCGCCGTCTTCACGATTCGGATGATCCGCGCCTTGTCGTGGCTGTCGGCCAACTGACCCGACAGCGCCGATAGCAGCACGAAGGGAACGATCGACAGGCCCGTGGCCAGGGCATTGAAATTCGCTTCGGCATGGGCGTCGTTGAAGATCGCATAGGTCGCGAACAAGACCATCGACGTCTTGAACAGATTGTCGTTGAACGCGCCGAGAAACTGGGTGGAAAATAACGGCAGGAAGCGACGCCGCTTGAGAAGCCCGAGGGCATTGAGCATGACGAAAAATGGCCCGATCGTGGCAACAGGATGGCATCAACATAGCCATCGCAGCCCGCATCGCCAACCGTTTAAAGCGGTTTGTGATGGCGGGGCTTGTCGTTAGAAGGGCTTATGCTGACGCTGCCCAATCTGTTGACGCTCTCCAGAATCTTCGCCGTACCCCTGTTGGCGGGGCTGTTATGGCAACCCGACTGGACGGTCGGATATGGGGTGGCGTTCGTCCTTTATTGCCTGATGGGCATCACCGACTATTTCGACGGTTATCTGGCCCGGGCCAATGGCGCCGTGTCGAAACTGGGCATTTTTTTGGATCCGATCGCCGACAAGATCATGGTGGCATCGGTCATCCTGGTCCTCGTCGCGGTACAGGTGCTCAGCGGGGCGAGCGTGATCGCCGGCCTGATCATCCTGCTGCGCGAGATCGCGGTTTCGGGGCTTCGCGAATTTCTGGCGCAGTTGCAGGTTTCCGTCCCGGTATCGCGCCTCGCCAAGTGGAAGACGACGCTTCAGCTCGTCGCGCTGGGCGGGTTGATCCTGGGCGGTGCGTTGCCGGGCTGGCCCTGGGTGCAGATGGCGGCGCTCGCGGCCCTGTGGGGGGCCGCGGTCCTGACCCTGATCACCGGCTGGGATTATCTGCGCGTCGGCCTCAAGCATATGGATAGCTGATGCACCTGACGATCCTGTATTTCGCCTGGGTCCGGGAGCGGATCGGGCAGTCCGAAGAGGCCGTCACGCTGCCCGAAGGCGTCAGGACCATGGCCGATCTGATCGGCTGGCTCGCCGGGCGAGGTGGCGGCTATGCCGAGGCGCTGGCGGAGCCCGAGCGGCTGCGCGCGGCCGTGGACCAGAATTTCGTCGGGCTGGACGCGATGATCGGACATGCGCGTGAGGTGGCGATCTTTCCTCCGGTGACCGGCGGATGATCCGCATCCTCGTATCGCCCGATCCGATCGATACCATGGCGGAACTGACGCGGGTGGAGCAGGCCGGGGTCGGCGCGGTCGCCAGCTTCTGTGGACTGGTGCGGGCGGATGACGGTGTCGATCAGCTCGAACTCGAACATTATCCCGGCGCGACCGAGGCGGCGCTGGAGCGGATTGCCGGCGATGCCAAGGTCCGCTGGGCGCTGAACGCCGCGACCATCGTCCACCGGGTCGGACCGATGCGGCCGGGCGAACGCATCGTCCTGGTCGTGACGGCCAGCCCCCACCGGGCCGACGCGCTCGACGCCTGCGCCTATCTGATCGACCGTTTGAAGACCGATGCGCCCTTTTGGAAGCGAGAGACGCGGGGGGAGCAATCGCGCTGGGTCGATGCGCGTGCCAGCGACGACCATGCGGCGGAGCGCTGGAACCGGCGCTGATGCCAGAAAGGCGGAGCCGAAGCCCCGCCTTTCGCATGTCGATCGGTTGATATGGCTCAGCCGATCTTGGGCACGTTGATGCCGTTGGTCAGGTGGACGATGCCGTTGGTCGCGTTGACGTCCGCCTGGTCGACATAGGCCTTCTGGCCATTCACGTCAGTCAGCATGATATTGCCGTTGGGGCCAAGCTGCGCTGTCAGCGGCTGTCCGGCCAGCGTCGTCAACGTAGCGGTGCCGTTGCCGGCCGCAATCTGCGCCTTGAGCTGTTCGGCGGTCAGCTTGCCCGACACGACATGGTATTTCAGGATGGTGGCCAGCGTCGCCTTGGCGGCGGGCTGGCTCAGCGTGTCGAGCGCGCCCGGGGGCATGCGGCTGAACGCCTCGTTGCTGGGCGCGAAGACGGTGAAAGGGCCGGGCCCCGACAGGTCGGCGGTCAGGCCCGCTATGGCCACCAGCTTGGACAGCGTGCTGCGGTCCGGGGTGGCCGCCAGCACCTGGACGATCGTGCCAGTTGCAACAGGCGCGGTCTGGGCCGGTTGGGCCGGTGCCGGCGCGACGGGAGCCGCCGGTGCGGGGGCAGGGGTCGTCTGGGCCAGCACGGGGCCGGACAGGATGGTCGCCGAGGCAAGAATGGCGAAGGTCTTCAACATGAAAAGCATACTCCCGTTCTTCTGGCGGCGGAGCGCGCTGGCGCTGCGCCGCGATATGAAGGGCAGGTCACCCGATCCGGTAGCGAAACGGATGCCCCGCCGGGGGTAACGCATTTAATCCAGTTTCGGCACCAACACGCCGTTGACGATGTGGATCATGCCGTTCGCCTGGGACAGATCGCCCGCCTCGATATAGCTCTTGTTGCCGCTCGCGTCGGTCAGCGTGATGACCGATTGGGTCATGCTGAGCGTCAGGGGTTCGCCCTGTACCGTCATCAACGTCGCCGTACCGCCGCCCGCCGCGATCCGCTGGCGCAGGTCGTTCACCGTCACGGTGCCGTTCACCATATGGAAGCGCAGCACGCGAACCAGCGAGTCGCGGTTCGCGGGCTGGAGAAGCTGTTCCTGAATGCCGGGCGCCAGCCGCCCGAAGGCCTCGTTCGATGGGGCGAAGAGCGTGATCGGTCCCGGCCCGGCCAGTGCCGTGGTCAGCGAAGCCGCGCGGATCGCCGCGACCAGCGACGACAGCGATGGCGTGGCCGCCGCGTTGTCGAGAATGGTGCGGGTCGGCATCATGGGCTGGTCGGGGGCTGCCATGGGTTCGGCCGGGCCGGAGGCTGCGGGCGCTCCCGACGGAGTCGATGGGGCTTTGCGTACTTCGCGTCCGCCACCGCAACCGCCAAGGGTCGTCAGGGTAGCCATTGACAGGACCGCGAGCATCAGCCGGGCATAAGGTTTCATGGGCCGAATATCCTTGTCGGATGAAATGGGATCGAGCGCAAAGTCGTGCCCGCCGGAAGGTGAGGCGCGCCGTCGGGTCAGGCGGCCTCTGCCAGAACCTGGGCGAGCAGACGGAAATCCTTCTCGCGCGGACTGGCCCGGCGCCATACCAGGGCGATCTTGCGCATGGCATTTTCGGCGTCGAGCGGGCGCGCCGTGATATTCGTGTTGTCTAGGATGCCGGACCGCAGCGCCATTTCCGGCAGCATCGTCATGCCCAGGCCGTTGTCGACCATCTGGACGATCGTGTGGAGCGAGGTGCCCAGCATCGTCGCCTCGGCGCGCAATTCCGGCCGGTTGCAGGCGGCGAGCGCATGGTCCTTCAGGCAATGTCCGTCCTCTAGAAGGAGCAGCCGGTTCTCGTCGATCGCGGCGGCGGGAAAGGCGGGCGGCGGTGTGACATTCTCGTCCGTCGGAAAGGCGACGAACAACCGATCGTCGAACAGCGGTTCGGCGGTCACCTCGCCACAGGCGAAGGGCAGGGCGAGCAGCACGCAGTCGGTGCGTCCGTTGTGCAGCCGCTCGCAGGCCGGGCCGCTGGGCTCTTCGCGCAGGAACAGCTTCAGATCGGGATAATCCCGGCGCAGACGCGGCAGGATGCGGGGCAGCATGAAGGGCGCGATGGTCGGGATCACCGACATGCGCATCTCGCCCGACAGCGGGCGGCCGGCGGCGCGCGCCATGTCACCCAGTTCGTCCGCCTCGCGCAGCACCCGCCGCGCCTTGTCGGCGATGCGCTCGCCCAGCGGGGTGAAGCGGACGACTCGCCGGGTCCGCTCCACCAGCGTCACGCCGATCAGCGTCTCCAGTTCGCGCAGGCCCGCCGACAGGGTCGACTGGGTGACGAAGCACGCGTCGGCCGCGCGGCCGAAATGCCCATGGTCCTGCAGGGCCACGAGATATTGAAGCTGTTTCAGGGTCGGTAGATAGGTCGCGGCCATTGATCGTCTCAGTCGATTGCCATTTGACAAATAGCTTGTTGGATCAAACGCGCCAGTCCCCATATCCGTCGTCATAACGAATACAGGCGGGCAAGCCGCCGATCGGGATGAGGATGGCTGACGCCGAATTTTAAGAAGAAGAGGAGGCTCATTGCCATGTTGACCGTTGGAGACAAGCTCCCCGCATTCACCGTTCCCGTCCAGCAGGGGACCAACGCGCTCCCGGCTGGCGAGACGATCAGCGACACGTCCTATGAGGGCAAGTGGAAGGTGCTCTTCTACTGGCCGAAGGACTTCACCTTCGTCTGCCCGACCGAGATCGTCGGCTATTCCGAGCTGAAGGGCGATTTCGAGGATCGCGACGCCGTGCTGATCGGCGCGTCGACCGACACCGCGCACGTCCACCTGGCCTGGCGCAAGTCGGACCCGGATCTCGCCGCGGCCGATTTCCCCTGGATCGCCGACAATGGCCGCGTTCTCGCCGACGCGCTGGGCATCGTCGACAAGAATGAGCATGTCGCCTACCGCGCCACGTTCATCATCGACCCCGACAATGTGATCCAGCATGTCACGATCAACGGCCTGAACGTGGGTCGCAACCCGGCGGAGACGCTGCGTGTCCTCGACGCGCTGCAGACCGACGAGCTGTGCCCGTGCAACTGGAACAAGGGCGACGACGTCCTCCAGCTCGCGGCCGAGTAATCCCTGCCGCCGGGGGGCTTTGCTGTCCCTCGGCCACCCTTTTCGATGCCCCGGCGAGGGTTGCCGACGCTGATCGTCGGCGGCCCGGACTGGGGCGTCGTGTTTTTGGAGCCCTCTCATGTCGCTCAAGGAATTTGCCGGGCAACTGCCCGACTTCGCCAAGGACATCCGCCTCAATGTCGGATCGCTGCTTAACGAGCCGGTGCTGAACGACCAGCGCAAATATGGCCTGCTGCTCGCCTGCGCCCATGGTTCGGGCCACAAGCCGCTGGTCGAGGCGGCCGAAGCCGAATGCGCGCCCAAGCTGTCGCCCGAAGCCGCCAATGCGGCGCGTGCCGCGGCGGCGGTGATGGCGATGAACAACGTTTATTACCGCTTCACCCACCTGGCCGGGAACCAGGAATATCGGAACATGCCCGCCAAGCTGCGCATGAACGTGATCGGCGCGCCCGGCATCGACAAGATCGACTTCGAGCTGTTCAGCCTCGCGGTGTCGGCGATGAACGGTTGCGGGATGTGCATCGACGCGCACGAAGCCGTGCTGAAAAAGGCGGGCGTCTCGGCCGAGATTATCCAGAGCTCGGTGCGGATCGCGGCGGTCATGCAGGCTGTGGCGACGGTCCATTCGGCGATCGCCTGATCGGCCAAAGCCCCTCTCCCATGATGGGAGAGGGGTTCGCGATCGCCAGGCGTCAGGCGGACACCGCCTCGTACAGGCCCCAGAGGCTGGTCAGGGTCAGGATCACACCCACCAGCGCCAGCAGGGTCCGGGCCGGAACGCGCTTTGCGAGCATGGCCCCGAACGGCGCGGCGCAGATGCCGCCGATCAGCAGGCCCACGGTCGCCATGGTGAACGCTCCCCAGCCAAGCTGGCTGATAAAGGTCGCCGAAATCGTCACCGTCAGGAAAAATTCGGCGGTGTTGACCGTCCCGATCGTCGTGCGGGGCGCTGCGCCCTGGACGAGCAGGTTGGAGGTGACGACCGGCCCCCATCCGCCCCCGCCCGCCGCATCCAGGAACCCGCCGATCAGTCCCAGCGGCTCGACCACCCGGGGCTCGCGGCCAACTGCCTTGTGCCGCCACGCGCGGATCAGAAGATACAGGCCGATCCCGCTCAGATAGGCCAGGATGAACGGCTTCACCACCGCCGCATCGATGTTGGACAGGACATAGGCACCCAGTGCCCCGCCGATGACGCCGGGGATCATCAGGCGCAGGAACAGCCGCCAGTTGACGTTGCGATGGACCGCATGGCTGATCCCCGACACCGCGGTCGTGAACGTCTCGACGCTGTGCACGCCAGCCGAAGCGGCGGCGGGTGGCACGCCCAGGCTGATCAGCAGGGTGTTGGAAATCACCCCGAATGCCATGCCGAGCGCGCCGTCGACCACCTGCGCCGCAAAGCCGACGGCGATAAACGGCAGGACGTGGATCAGTTCGGTACTGGTCGGGTCCATCATCTCTCCTTAACGCTGACGACATTCCGGCCCATGCCGTGTCGGGGCCCGTGCCGCAACAAAGATAGACTTTGTGGCGGACGCTCGGGTTCCTCAGGTATCTGGAATTATGCAAAGGCCGTGCTTAAATGCCGGTATCGCATCTGGGGACATGCTCATGCCGAGCCGATTGGCCGCCTATCTTGATTCGATCCGAGCCCGCGATCCGGCGCCACATTCGCGCGCGGAGATCCTGCTTTATCCCGGTGTCTGGGCGCTGGCGGGCCATCGGGTTGCCCATCGCCTGTACCGTGCACGCGCCTTTTTCCTGGCGCGACTGGTCAACCACTTCACCCGGTTCCTCACTGCCATCGATATCCATCCGGGGGCAAAGATCGGGCGCAACTTCTTCATCGACCATGGTTTTGTCGTGATCGGAGAAACCGCCGAGATCGGTGACGACGTGACCATCTATCAATGCGTGACCCTGGGCGGGACCAGTCCCGACAATGGCGTGGCGGGCAAGCGGCACCCGACCCTGATGGACGGATCGATCATCGGGTCGGGCGCACAGGTGCTGGGCCCGATCACGGTCGGTCCGCGCGCCCGCATCGGTGCCAATGCGGTCGTGACGCGCGATGTGGCGGAAGGCGCGGTGATGGTCGGCATCCCGGCGCGCCCGACGATGGTCGAGGGTGGCGTGGCGCCGGAACGTCGCTTCGTTCCCTATGGCACGCCGTGTTCCGAGGTGTTCGATCCCCAGACCCAAAAGATCGAGATGCTGCGCTGCGAACTCGATACATTGCGGCGGCAGATCGACATGCTGCTGACTGAGCAGGAAGAGAAGCGCGATCGCGCCTGATGGGTGTCGTTCCCTTTCCCAAGGCCGCGGCGGGGCAGGTGGGGTTCGAGCGCGTCGAACTGAATCGCATTCTCGATCTGTACGGCCGGATGGTGGCGGCTGGCCATTGGCGTGATTATGCCATGGATCTGGGGCAGGAGGCGGCGGTCTTCTCGGCCTTCAGGCGGGCGGCGGAACGGCCCGAATATCGCATCGAGAAGCGGCCTGCGCTTCGCAATCGACAGGGCATGTGGGCCTTGATCGGGGAGGGGGGCGCGGTTCTCAAGCGCGGTCACGAACTTGGCCCGGTACTAGCCCCGGTCGAGCGGCGGCTGATGAAACTGGTCGAGGAATGAAAAACGCCGGTTCCCCGATCGGGGAACCGGCGTCATCCCGTAGCCGGGTGATCGACTATGGCTTACTTGCCGCCACGCTGGCGACACTGGTCATACTGACCCTTCTTGCAGATCGGATAGCTCTTCAGCGGGGCGGGAGCCGGATAGGCCTGTTCGGGGCTCGGCGCCTGCTTGAAGATCACCGGCGCGCCGGGGGCGGGGGGCGAAGCCATGGGTGGCTGAGCGGGCTGGTAGCCGCCGGCGGTCATCGTCGCCGCCGATGCTGCGGCATCGGCCTGCGCCGAACCCGTGGCATCGGTCTGTACCCCCGCCTGGGCGGTGGCGTCGGTCTGGGTCGTCTGGGCCAGAGCGGGCGTCGCCATCAAAGTGGTGGCGGCGAGAAAAACGAGCTTCATGCGAATCTCCTGTTCAGAAGCGCAAGTGCGATAGCGCGGTGGGGAGAACGCCCGATTGACCACTTGGCTCCCTTGTTTCGCATCCGACCCAATTCCAACGGGCTTTTAGGTCAGCCCCCCGCGTCGAGCGAATAACCCGCCGAGCGGACCGTGCGGATGATGTCGGGCCGATCGCCGATATTGATCGCCTTGCGCAGGCGGCGGATATGCACGTCGACGGTGCGGCTCTCGATATCCGAGTCATGTCCCCACACCGCATCGAGCAGCCGCTCGCGCGAGAAGACCCAGCCCGGATGCTCGAGGAAATGCTTGAGCAGACGGAATTCCGTCGGCCCGAGCGAGACGACCTCGCCCGCACGGCGGACCTTGTGGCCGACCGTGTCCATCTCGATATCGGCATAGCTCAGCGCTTCGCCGGCCAGCGCCGGGCGGACGCGACGCAGCACCGCGCCGACACGGGCGACCAGTTCGCGCGGCGAGAAGGGCTTGGTGACATAATCGTCCGCGCCCGTTTCCAGCCCGCGCACCCGGTCTTCCTCTTCTCCGCGTGCGGTCAGCATGATGATCGGCACATTCGCTGTGTCCGGCGAGCGGCGGAGGCGACGGCATACCTCGATCCCCGAAATCCCCTCGACCATCCAATCGAGGAGGACGATATCCGGCGTGCTTTCCCGCGCCAGCAGCAACGCCTCTTCGCCGTCGGGGGTGTGCGTGACCTCGAAATCCTCGCGCTTGAAGTGGAAGACGAGAAGCTCCGCCAGTGCGGCGTCGTCTTCGACCAGCAACATCTTTACCCGTGCCATCGTGCCTGTTCCTTCAAGAAGGCCAAGTACCGCCGCGGTCCCGCTCGCCCATTTGCGTGCCGGTGGCGGCGAAATAGACCATTTCCGCGACGTTGGTCGCATGGTCACCGATCCGTTCGAGATTCTTGGCGATGAACAGCAGGTGCGCGACCTGCCCGATCGTCCTGGGATTCTCGACCATATGGGTGACGAGCGTGCGGAAAATGGAATCGTAGAAATCGTCGAGCGCATTGTCGCTGTCGCGTACCCGGACGGCCGCCTCGGCATCGCGCGCGGCAAAGGCGTTCAGCACGTCATGGACCATCGCCGAGGCGATCCGCGCCATGGCCGGCAGAATCGAGACGGGCTCGATCCGATCCTCGCTCTCGATCATCGGCACGCGCTTGGCGATGTTCTTGGCATAGTCGCCGATCCGCTCGACGACGCTGGCGATCTTGAGCGCGGCGACGACCTCGCGCAGGTCATTGGCCATGGGGGCCCGGAGCGCGATGGTCCGCACCGCCAGCCGCTCCACCTCGGCCTCGATCAGGTCGATCGCCTTGTCGTCCTCGCGGACCTTGCGGGCCAGTTCCAGATCGGAACGTTGCAGCGCCCTGATGGCGTTGGCGATCGCCTCCTCGGCCAATCCGCCCATCTGGCTGATCAGCCCGCGCAACCGGCCGATATCGTTGTCAAAGGCTTTTACGGTGTGGTCCATGATCCTCGTCCTCAGCCGTATCGGCCCGTGATATAGTCCTTGGTCCGCTCTTCCCTGGGGTTCGTGAAGATGTCGGACGTCTTTCCGTACTCGACGAGCGTGCCGAGGTGGAAGAAGGCGGTACGCTGGGAGACGCGGGCAGCCTGCTGCATGTTGTGGGTGACGATCGCGATGGCGTAGCGCCCGCGCAGGTCGTGGATGAGTTCCTCGATACGCGCGGTCGCGATGGGATCGAGCGCGCTGCACGGCTCGTCCATCAGGATGACTTCGGGGTCGACGGCGATGGCGCGGGCGATGCACAGCCGCTGCTGCTGGCCGCCCGACAGCGCGGTTCCGCTTTCCGACAGACGGTTCTTCACCTCGTTCCACAGGCCGGCCCGGGTCAGCGAGCGCTCGACGATCATGTCCAGTTCGCCGCGTGAGGTCGCGAGGCCATGGATGCGCGGGCCATAGGCCACATTCTCATAGACCGACTTGGGGAACGGATTGGGCTTCTGGAACACCATCCCCACACGTGCGCGGAGCTGCACCACGTCCATGTCGGGGGCATAGATATCCTGCCCGTCGAGCCGAACGTCCCCCGATACGCGCGCCGTGGGAATGGTGTCGTTCATCCGGTTGAGCGTGCGCAGGAAGGTCGACTTGCCGCACCCAGAGGGACCGATGAATGCGATGACGTGATCCATCTCGACATCGATCGAGATGTCGCGAAGGGCCTGCTTGTCGCCATAGGACACGCTGACGTTGCGTGCGGTTATCTTGGGGTTGCTCACCAGCGGGTCTCGAACCGATTGCGGAGATAGATGGCCAGCCCGTTCATCGCGAGCAGGAAGACGAGAAGAATGATGATCGCGGCCGACGTCTTTTCGATGAAGCCATGGTCGACCTGATCGGACCAGAGGAAGATCTGTACCGGCAGGACGGTCGCGGGATCGGTCAGCCCGCGCGGGGGCGCGGCGATGAAGGCGCGCATGCCGATCATCAGCAGCGGGGCGGTCTCGCCCAGCGCGCGCGCCATGCCGATGATCGTGCCGGTCAAGATGCCCGGCAGCGCAAGCGGCAGGACATGGTGGAAGATGACCTGTACCCGCGACGCCCCGATCGCCAGCGCGGCGTCGCGGATCGACGGCGGGACCGCCTTGATCGCATTGCGCCCCGCGATGACGATGACGGGCATCGTCATCAGCGCGAGGGTCAGGCCGCCGACCAGCGGCGCGGAGCGGGGCAGGCCGAACGTGCCCAGGAACACCGCCAGTCCCAGCAACCCGAAGATGATCGAGGGCACCGCCGCCAGATTGTTGATCGACACCTCGATCAGATCGGTCCAGCGGTTCTTGGGCGCATATTCCTCGAGATAAAGCGCGGCCAGCACGCCGATCGGGAAGGCGAGCACGAGCGTGACCAGCATGGTGAGCAGCGACCCCTTGGCCGCCCCCCAGATGCCGACGCGCGTCGGATCGGTCGCATCGGCGTCGGTCAGGAAATTCCAGTTCCAGCCGGTCGTCAGCACACCCCTGGCCCGCAACCGGGCGACTACGGCCTCGGCCTCCGGCGTGCCCACGCCCTTGGCCGCCACATCGTAACGACTGGCGACCGGCAGGGCGAAGGAGGCCGTCCGCCGGAGGAGCGTCGGATCGGCCTTCACCGCATCGCGCACCACGATCCATGCGCCTGGCGAAAGCAGGTCGGCGCCGTCCGCCCCGAACGTGCGGCTCGCCGCCGTCTCGACCGCGTCTTCCAGCCCCGCTCCGGCGAGCGCCAGATCGGCGCCGCGTCCCTTCAACCGCCCCGGTTCGACGGGAAGTTCGGCGGCGGCGAGATTGACCGGCATCGTCACCTGCGTCTCGGTAAAGCCCCGCAGGCCCTGCGCCAGCATCACGATCAGCAGAAAGGCGAGGAAGGCGGCCGACAGCGAGACGGCGGCCAGCCCCAGCAGCCGGAACCGACGCTCCGCCGCATAGCGCCGCCGCAGCCGCCGCGCCATCGCCGGATCGTCCCAGTGCGAGGAGGCGGGCCCCTTAGTCATAGGTTTCCCGATACCGCTTCACGACCGTCAGGGCGATGATGTTGAGGAGCAGGGTGATGAGGAACAATGTCAGGCCCAGCGCAAAGGCGGCCAGCGTCTTGGGGCTGTCGAACTCCGCCTCTCCGGTCAGCAGGTCGACGATCTGCCGCGTCACCGTGGTCGTGCTGGCAAAGGGATTGGCGGTCAGGGTGGCGACGCCGCTGGCGGCCATGACGACGATCATCGTCTCGCCGATCGCGCGACTTACCGCCAGCAGCACGCCGCCGACCACGCCGGGAAGCGCGGCGGGCAGCATGACGCGGGTGATCGTCTCCGATGCGGTGGCGCCCAGCGCCAGGCTGCCGTCGCGCATCGCGTCGGGCACGGCGGCCAGACTGTCGTCCGCCATGGACGACACGAACGGGATGATCATCACCCCCATGACCAGTCCTGCCGCCAGCGCGCTTTCGGACGAGGCCCAGTCGATGCCGATCGCGACCGCCAACTGTCGCACGGCGGGCGCGACGGTAAGCGCCGCGAAATACCCGTAGACGACGGTGGGAATGCCTGCGAGCACCTCCAGCATCGGTTTCATGATGCGGCGCGCGCGCGGGGCGGCATATTGGGTGAGGTAGATCGCGCTCATCAGGCCGAAGGGGATGGCGACCGTCATCGCGATCACCGCCCCGATGAAGAAGGTTCCCCAGAACAGTGGTACCGCGCCCAGCGACGCGCCGGGATCGCGCGGGTCGATCACCTGTGGGCTCCAATGCGTGCCGAACAGGAAATCGGTGACGGGCACGACCGAGAAGAAGCGTCCGGCCTCGTACAGAAGCGACGCGACGATACCCGCCGTCGTCAGGATCGCGATGAGCGAGGCCGCCAGCAACAGGCCGAGCACGACCCGCTCGATCCGTGTCCGCGCCGAGAAATCGGGACGGACACGCAGATAGGCATAGGCGCCCCCCGCAAGCCCCAGCAGCAGGACGATCGCGGTCGCGGTCCAATCGGCCCGGGTCTGCGCCACGGAATAGGCGGGCGCGAGCAGCTTGGACAAGGGATGGAACGCGCCGTAAGCGCGTCCGGCCGCCAGTGCCCGCGCTTCGGACAGGATCGCCGCGCGCTCGAAGCCCGGCGCGGGCAGCCCGGCGGCAGCCGGGGTCGAGAGCACCATGTCCGTCACCAGCGCGGGTGAGGTCGAGGCCCAGACCGCCAGAAACAGAAGCGGCGGCACCGCCGTCCACAGTGCGACATACCAGCCATGATGATGGGGCAGCGAACTGACCCGCACACCGGCGCGCCGTCGAAAGCCCAGCGCGCGCATCCGCGTCGTGGCCCAGGCGATGACACCCAGCCCGACGACCAGGACAAGGAGGATCGCCCCGTTCATGACGGCAGTGTCGCCGGGTCCAGCGGGATTTCACCGGCAATCACCGCACGGGCCCGCGCCTGGGTCGCCTGCGGTGAGGCGATCAGGCCGCGTCGTACCAGCGGACCACCCTGTCCCCAGTTTTCGGCATAAAGCGCCAGGAACCGGCGCAGGCCGGGAATGGCGTCCAGATGCCCCTTTTTCACATAAAGATAGAGGGGGCGGGAACCGGGATAACGATCGGCGGCGATCGCCTGATAGGTCGGGGCGACACCATTGATGCTGACGCCGTTCACCGTCGTCCGGTTCTCCTCCAGATAGGAATAGCCGAACACGCCGATGGCATTGGGATTGGACTGGAGCTTCTGGACGATCAGATTGTCGTTCTCGCCCGCATCGATATAGGCACCGTCGTCGCGGATCCGGGCGCAGAATTGCCGGTGCGCTTCGGGATCGCGCGCCGCCAGCGCCGCCGCGTTGGGCTCGACGGCATCACAGCCCTTCATCAGGATCAGTTCGGCCAGCGCGTCGCGGGTGCCGCTGGTCGCGGGCGGGCCATAGACCTGGATCGGAATGGCGGGCAGCGCGGGATTGACGTCGTGCCACGTCCGCGCGGTGTTGGCACGCCCACCCGGGCGCGCCGCCAACGCACGATAAATGTCGGCGGTGGTCAGGTTCATCCGCGGCCCCCGCTTCGATTCCGCGAAGGCGATACCGTCGATCCCGATCGGGATTTCGAGGATCGAGGAGGCACCATGCGCGGCGCATTCGCGATATTCCGCCGCCTTCATCCGGCGCGAGGCGTTCTCCAGGTCTGGATGGCCCGCGCCCAGCCCCGCGCAGAACAGTTTCATGCCTGCACCCGTGCCGGTCGATTCGATCACGGGCGCCTTGGCGTCGGGGTCCGCCGCGACGAAACGCTCGGCGACGATGGTGGTGAAGGGGTAGACGGTCGATGACCCGACCGCCGTGATCTGATCCCGCACACCCGCGCCGCCGCCATTGGCCTGATCGTGACAGGCCGCCAGCGTCAGGATCGCGGCGATGAGGCAGGGCAGGCGCATTCACTTCCTTATGTCATCGAACCCGGTGCGGGCCGGCGTGCGGACCGACATGCGGACTGGCGCTGCCATGCCCGCCGGACCCCCGTGTGACATTTCTATTGCTCTTTTGTGACAATGGTCTCGATCGCCGGCTTGTCGGGCGACTTCAGCGGAGGGAGGCGGACGGTGACGGTGCTGCCGACGCCAACCTCGCTGGCGATTTCCAGGCGTCCGCGATGCCGCTCGACGATATGCTTGACGATCGCCAATCCCAGGCCGGTGCCACCCAATGTCCGGCTGCGCCCTGAATCGACACGATAGAAGCGCTCGGTCAGCCGGGGCAGATGCCCTGCCGCGATCCCCTCGCCACGGTCCGCCACCGCCAGCCGCAGCATCGGACCGTCGCGATCCAGCGTGACGGTGACGGGCGTGTCCGCCCGGCCATATTTCATCGCATTGCCGATCAGATTGTGCAGCATCTGCGACAATTGCGCCCGGTCGCCCGCAATCGGTGGCAGCGTCTCCGCAATATGGCACTGGATATCCGAGGCGCGCGTCGACCCCGAGTCGAGCAGTTCCTCCCAGACATGATGGATCACTTCGCCCAGATCGACCGGCTGCGCGGGCAGGCGATATTTGTCTGCCTCGATCCGGCTGAGCGAGATCAGATCCTCGACCAGCCGTTGCATCCGCCTGGCCTCGTCGAACATGACCTTCAGGAAGCGGGCACGGATTTCCGCATCCTCGCCCGCCTCGTCGCCCAGCGTTTCGATGAAGCCCAGGATCGAGGCCAGCGGCGTGCGCAACTCATGGCTGGCATTGGCCACGAAATCGACCCGCATCCGCTCGGCGACGTCCTGCCCGGTCTGGTCGATCAGATGGACGATGCGCTGGCCGCCCGTCGTGTCGGCGATGCGCATCTCCCAACGCTGGTCGAGCGAGCCCAGGCCGACAAGCGAAATGGGCTGGTCCGGCTCTGTCGGGCCGCCCGTCAGCAGGCGTTCGGCGGCGGCTGGGTGACGGATCGCGATGCGGGCATCATCGCCGACGATATGCGCGCCCAGCAACTGGCGGGCGGCGCGATTGGCCAGTACGACCCGCCCCCGTTCGATCAGCAGGACTGGCTCGACGATCGCGTCCAGCGCCTCTTCGAGCAGTGGCGATACCGGATCCTCGCGGTCGTCGGGCGCACCATCACCCTCGTCGCTGCTCGGTTGCCCGTCACTGGCGACGAGCGCGGCGGCTATCCCCCCGATCAAAGCGATGATCGCCGGCGCAGGCCCCGCGGTCAGAAAGATGACGGCGGCGGCGACGACCGCGACGACGAGGGCCCATAAGGTACGGATGCCGAATCCCATGATGCGCCGATGTAGCGGTCCGGGCGCGACCTGTCTTCCCTCCCGAACCGGGCCGGGTGGGGACCGATCAGCCGCTTGTCGGCCCAGTGGGAATATGGGAAAGTAGCATGGACATGGACGATATCCCGACGCCCGCTACTGCGACCGAAGACGATGCACGCTCCGCCGACGGCGCGACCACGCGCCGGATGCTGATGCTGGGGGCGGTCGGGACGAGTGCGGTGGTCGCGATCCGTCCGGCCCTGGCGCAGACGGCCGGATCGGTCCTGACCTGCGAAATCCCGGTTCCCGATCCGGGACGGGCGGGCAGCTACATCGCGCGCGACGGATCCACCGTGCCCGCGCGGACCCAGGGGGCCTTCGCGCCACCCGGCCGGCCCTATACCGGCGAGGAAGTCCGGCGCGCTTTGCAGGGCGGGATGTTGCCTAACTCCGATGTTTCCAGCAACCGGGCCTATCTGAACTATATCCGGCGCTTGCAGCGGGGGCAGGGCGGTTTCACCTGCTATGCCTCGTTGCAGATGCCTGGCAACTGAGCATCGTGCCCGGTCCGCGCTATCGCGCGGCGGCGGCGGATCAGGTGCTGGTCGAGCCGCTGGACCTGTTCACGGCCATATTCCACCGTCCCTCCGGCATCACGCACCTGCTGACCGAGCCGGCGCCGCAGATCCTGGCCGTGCTGGCGCAGGAGCCGCTCGATGCCGAGGAATTGCTCGCCCGTCTTGCGCGCGATTACGAGCTGGGCGATGGCGAGGGTGCGGAGCTTCTCGCCGAACGGTTGGGCGAGCTGGAGGCGGCCGGACTGGTCGACCGGGTGTGAGATACCGGCTTTCCCTTAAGGTAGGGCCGGTCGGCTTTCGTATCGGGTCGGACTGGCCCGCGCCTGTCGAGGCGCTGGATGCGCTCTATCACGATTATCCCCGCCCGGCCTTTACCGACTATACCGTCCGGCTCGAAGCCCATGCCCCGTGGCGGCGCTGGTTCCGACCCTCGGTCCATATCGGTGGCGATTTTCGTTTGCCCGAAGCCGCGCCCTTGCCGCTGTCGCAGGGACTGCTGGCCGCCGAGTTGGGGATGAACCTGCAGATGGCGCTGGGGCATCATCGCCACCTGCTTCTCCACGCTTCGGTGGTGGAAAGCGGCGGACGCGCGATCATCATGAGTGGTGTGTCGGGCGCGGGGAAATCGACCCTTTCGCTGTTGCTGGCGCAGCGTGGCTGGCGCTTTCTGGGCGATGAGTTCGCACTGATCGATCCGGCCAGCGGGCTCGCCATGCCCTTTCCCAGGCCGATCAGCCTGAAGAACGAAAGTCTGGCGATGATCCCGCCAGATGGCCGCGCCGGCCCCCTGCTGACGGGAACGCCCAAGGGGCGGATTCGCCATGTCGCTCCCGATGTCGCGGCGATCGCGGCGATGGACGAGCCCGCGCGTCCCGCGCTGCTGCTGTTTCCGCGTTTCGGCTTCCCGATCGCCAGTCGTCCGCTTCCTCCCGCCGAGACCTTTGTGCGGCTGACCCAGGCGTCGACCAACTATATGGCCCTGGGGGAGGCGGGGTTCCGTGCGCTTGTTCGCTTGCGCGCCTCGGTTCCGGCGGTCGCGCTGGACTATCCCGATGGTCCAAGCGGCGTGGCGGCGGTGGAGGCGCTGTGGCACGCGCTTTGACCGCCCTGGAGCAATTGGTGCGGTTGCTGCGCGAGCCGGACGCGGCGTTGACGCTGGCGGCGGCCGCCTGGCCCGATATCCTGACCGCCGCGCGGGCGGAACGCTTGCTGGGAAGCCTGGCCTTTCGGCTGGATGGGCTGGCGCTGCCGGGTGATGTCGTTGCCTGCCTGAACGATGCCCGGCAGGACGCGGAACAGGGTCGGCGAACCGCGCTTTGGGAGGCGGATCGCGTCGCTCATGCCCTCGCGCCGCTGGGATGTCCGGTCATTCTCCTGAAAGGAACGGCGTTCGTCGCTGCCGGGCTGGCCGCCGGGCAGGGGCGGTCGATCGGGGATTGCGACATCCTGTTGCCCCGTCATCTCCTGTCGCGAGCCGAGGCGTTGCTGATCGCGGCGGGGTGGGAATGGGTGAAGTCGGACCCGTATGACGACTTTTACTACCGGCGCTGGATGCACGAACTGCCCCCGCTGATCCACCGCGACCGCGATCACATGCTGGACGTGCACCACAGCATCCTGCCTTTGACAGCGAAGGCGAAACCCGATGCGGATGCGCTGACGGCGGCGGCGGTGAACCTGAACCGGGGTCTGGCCGTGCTGTCCCACCCGGACATGATCGTCCATGCCGCCGCGCATCTCTTTGCCGATGGCGACCTGTCGGGCGGCCTGCGCAACCTGTGGGACATTCACGCGCTGGTCGTGGAGGGAGGCATGCAGGGCGTCGCGGAGCGCGCGCGCCACCATGGCCTGTTTTCCGCCATGGCCCGGGCGATGCGGTTGAGCCACGCGATCTTCGGTACGCCGGTGCCATCCGAATGGCGGAGCCTTGCCGGAATCGACCGGCTATACCGGCGTCGGATAATGGCGCGAGACGGATGGGGGCGCGGGCGGCATCCCATCACCCGTTTCGCATTCTATGTCCGCTCGCACCTGATCCGCATGCCGATACCGCTTCTGCTGCGGCACCTATGGATCAAATGGCGGAAAGGGACAGCCGCTCCAGCGCCGGGATGAGCGCATCGTAATGATCGATGACCGCATCGGCGCCCATCGTGTCGACCGGCTGGCTGAGAAAGCCAAACGAACAGGCGACGACAGGCAGCCCGGCGGCATGCGCGGCCTGCACGTCGAACATCGAATCCCCGACAAAGGCCGCGCGGCCGCCACCGCATCGCTCGACCAAGGACTGGATGGGAACGGGCGAGGGCTTGGCCACGCCCAGCGTATCGCCGCCGATGATCGCGGCGAACCGGTCTGCCAGCCCCAGATCGTTGAGGATGGCCCGCGCGAAGCGCTCCAGCTTGTTGGTCATGATGCCCATCGTCACGCCCTGAGCCGCCAACTCGTCCAGGGCCTCAAGCACGCCCGGGAAGGGGCAGGTGTGGACGGACAGATTGGCCTCGTAATGGTCCAGCAACCGGCGGTGAAGCGTGTCCAGCGTCTCATCGTCGACCCCGCCCGTCGCGGCCAGCCCATGTTCCAGCATCCGACGGGCCCCGCCGCCGATCATCGGCTTGACCACCTCGACGCTCAACGTCGGGCGTCCGATCGATGCCAGGGCGTGATTGACCGCCGCCGCCAGATCGCCGCTGGTGTCCAGCAACGTTCCATCCAGATCGAAGCCGACGATGGAGTAGGGAAAACGACGGAATGAATTTGCGTCCATGATCGGCCTCGATGGAATAGTCTGGCTGGCCTTGGCAAGAAATCCATGGCAGGCGCAACCATCATGACGAGACCAGTCGCCGCCATCATCCTCGCCGCGGGCAAGGGCACCCGCATGAAATCGGACCTGCACAAGGTTCTGCATCCCATCGCCGGGCGGCCGATGCTACTCCACCTGATCGACAGCGTCGGCGGTCTTTCGCCCGAACGTGTGGTGGTGGTGACGGGAGCGGGGCGCGAACAGGTCGAGGCGGCGGTCGCACCGCTGGGCATCGGTACGGCATTGCAGGCGGAGCAACTCGGCACCGGCCATGCGGTGGCGCAGGCGCGCGATGCGCTGGCTGGCTTCCAGGGTGATGTGCTGATCCTGTACGGCGACGTGCCGTTGGTCGAAACGGCGACGATGCGGCGGATGATCGATCGGCTGGCGGCGGACGACGCTCCGGCGGCTGTCGTGCTGGGCTTCCGCCCGGTCGACCCGGCCGCTTATGGCCGGGTGATCGCCGATGTCGAAGGCCGGATCGATCGGATGGTCGAATTCAAGGATGCCAGTCCTGAGGAGCGGGCTGTAACGCTTTGCAATTCCGGGCTTATGGCGGTTCGTTCGGAGGATCTGTTCGGCCTGCTCGAACGGGTCGGCAACGACAATGCGGCGGGTGAATATTATCTGCCCGATATCGTGATGCTGGCGGCGGGCGACGGCCGTCACTCCGCGGTGATCGAGACGGGCGCCAGCGAGGTGGCGGGCGTCAACAGCCGGGCCGAGCTGGCGGCGGTGGAAGGCGACTGGCAGACGCGCCGCCGGGCCCGCGCAATGGCGGAGGGCACGACACTGGTCGCGCCGGAGACGGTGTGGTTTTCGCACGACACCGTGATCGGTCGCGATGTCGTGATCGAACCGCATGTCGTGTTCGGCCCAGGCGTCCGGGTGGCCGATGGTGTGGCGATCCACGCCTTCAGCCATTTGGAAGGTGCGACGGTCGCCGGTGGCGCGGATATCGGCCCCTATGCACGCCTCCGTCCCGGCGCGGACGTGCGCGAAGGCGCGCGGGTCGGCAATTTCGTCGAGATGAAGAAGGCGGTTCTGGGGCCCGGCGCCAAGGCTAACCATCTGACCTATCTGGGCGATGCCGAGGTCGGCGCGGGCGCCAATATCGGCGCGGGCACGATCACCTGCAATTATGATGGCTTCCTGAAATATCGCACGGTGATCGGCGAGGGGGCGTTCATCGGCTCCAACTCCGCGCTGGTTGCGCCGGTTCGGATCGGCGCGGGCGCGATCGTCGGTGCCGGAGCGGTCATCACCAGTGATGTGGAGGCCGATGCGCTGGCGCTGGTCCGCGCCGAGCGGCAGAGCAAGCCCGGTTGGGCAAAGCGTTTTCGCGAGATGATGACGGCCAAGAAGGCCGCGAAGAAGAGCGGGGAGTAAGGCGTATGTGCGGTATCGTGGGCATTTTGGGTGGCGAAGATGTGGCCGAGCGACTGCTCGATGGGCTGCGTCGGCTGGAGTATCGCGGTTATGACTCGGCGGGCATCGCGACCATCGACCATGGCGCGATCGAGCGGCGGCGCGCCTCGGGCAAGCTGATCAATCTGGCCAAGGAACTGGCGGCGCATCCGCTGCCCGGGGCGATCGGCATCGCCCATACCCGTTGGGCGACGCATGGCGGCCCGACGACCAACAACGCCCATCCACACGCGACCGATCACGTCGCGGTCGTCCACAACGGCATCATCGAGAATTTCAAGGCGCTGCGCGACGAGCTGATCGGGCGTGGCCGCGTCTTCACCAGCGAGACCGATACCGAGGTCGTCGCGCATTTGGTCAGCGAGAAGGTCGAGCAGGGCCTCGATCCCGTGACCGCCGTTCGCGACGTCCTGCCTCGGCTGCATGGGGCCTTCGCACTCGCCATCCTGTTCCGTGATCAGCCCGACCTGCTGATCGGCGCACGGCTGGGTTCGCCGCTTGTCGTGGGTTATGGCGACGACGAGACCTATCTCGGCTCGGACGCGCTGGCGCTGGCCCCGCTGACCCAGCGCATCGCCTATCTGGATGAGGGCGACTGGGTTGTCTGCACCCGTGAGGGCGCACAGGTCTATGACCGCGACAACAACCCTGTCGAGCGGCCGGTTACCCTGTCCGGCGTCACCGGCGCGCTGATCGACAAGGGCAATCACCGTCATTTCATGCAGAAGGAAATCTACGAGCAGCCGATCGTCGTCGCCCAGACTCTCCGCTCATATCTCCAGCGACTGGAAGGCCGGATCGCGCTGCCGATCCCGGAATTCGACCTGTCGGGCATCAAGCGCGTCACCATCGTCGCCTGCGGCACCAGCTTCTTTGCGGGCATGGTCGCCAAATACTGGTTCGAGCAGTTCGCGCGGGTGCCGGTCGACCTCGATGTCGCGTCCGAATTTCGGTATCGCGCGCCCGTCATGGAGCCGGGCGGGTTGATGATCGTCATCAGCCAGTCGGGCGAGACGGCCGACACGCTGGCGGCCCTTCGCCATGCCAAGGCCGAGGGACAGACGATCGCGGCCGTCGTCAACGTGCCGACCAGCTCGATGGCGCGCGAGGCGGACCTGCTGCTGCCAACCCATGCCGGGCCGGAGATCGGTGTCGCCTCGACCAAGGCGTTCACCTGCCAGTTGAGCGTGCTGGCCGCGCTTGCCGCCAACCTTGCCAAGGCCAAGGGGCGTCTGTCGGCGGATGACGAACGCCAGATCGTTCGCCATCTGGCCGAGGCGCCCGCCGCGATCAATGGCGCGCTGGCCTATGACGAGGCGATCGAGGGTATGGCGGGCGCGATCGCGGGTGCCCGCGATGTCCTGTATCTGGGCCGGGGCACCGATTATCCGCTGGCGCTGGAGGGTGCGCTCAAGCTGAAGGAGATCAGCTACATCCATGCCGAGGGCTATGCGGCGGGTGAGATGAAGCACGGTCCGATCGCGCTGATCGACGAATCCGTGCCCGTTATCGTCATTGCTCCCTCCGGCCCGCTGTTCGAAAAGACCGTTTCGAACATGCAGGAGGTCCAGGCGCGCGGCGGCAAGGTCGTGTTGATCTCCGACTATGACGGGATCGAGGCGGCGGGCCAGGGCTGTATTGCAACGATCACCATGCCCAAGGTACATCCGCTGATCGCGCCGATCGTCTATGCGGTTCCGGTCCAGTTGCTCGCCTATCATGTGGCGGTGGCGAAGGGGACCGATGTCGACCAGCCGCGTAACCTCGCCAAAAGCGTCACCGTGGAGTGACACTCTAGCGAAACTGTCCATTTACGTCACTTTAAGCGTCTCTTGTTACCATTGGCTCGTTTATTTGGTATTGACGGGCCGATGGTGACCTCATGCGTATCCTGATCGTAGACGACGAGCCTGCGGTCCACGACAGCTACGCTCTCTGCTTTTCTGGCTTTGGCGATGACCGGGGCAGTGCTCGCTACGCGATCGACGCGATGGCGGCCGACCTGTTCGGCGAGGGTGAGGATGTCGTGTCCGAGGCCGGGGTCTCGTTCGAGCCCTGTCACTGCTATCAGGGTGCGGACGCCGTCGATGCGGTCGAGCGATCGCTGGCCGATGGCTGCCCCTTCGCGGTCGCCTTTATCGACATCCGCATGCCGCCGGGGATCGACGGGCGCGAGACTGCGCGCCGGATCCGCGCGCTCGACCCCGATATCAACCTGGTTATCGTCACGGGCTATTCCGATTTCACGCCGGTCGCGATCAGCAAGGTGGCGGGCCCGGCGGACAAGATATTCTACATCGCCAAGCCGTTTGAAATCGCGGAGATCACACAGACGGCGATCGCGCTCGGCCGACGCTGGCGCAACGACCGCGAGCTGGAAGAGGCGCGCGCGCTTCTCGCGGCGCAGGTCATCACGCTGCAGGAGAAGACCGCGGAGTTGGTGGCGAACGAAAGTCGCGCCATCCATGTCGCGATGCATGACCCGCTGACCGATGCGCCAAACCGGACGGCCTTTCTTCGGGGATTGAACGAGCGAGGGCGGATGCCGGGTCGCTTCGTCACTGCGATGCTCGATCTCGACCGCTTCAAGCAGGTCAACGACACGCTGGGCCATTTGGCGGGCGACACGCTGATCCGTGAAATCTGCAAGACAATTCAGCATAGCGCACCGGAGAAGGCGATGGTCGCACGGCTGGGTGGCGACGAGTTCGGCCTGTCCTTCGATGTGGAGGGCGAGGCCGAAGCGGTCGCGGCGTGCGAACGGATCGTGGCGGCATGCGCGCGGACCTTCAGCATTCTCGGCCATTCGGTCCGATGCGGCGCATCCTGTGGCCTGGTGATGAGCGAAGGGTGCAACGAACACGACCTGGCCGATCTCGTCCGGCAAGCCGATATGGCGCTGAACGATGCCAAGCGGTCTGGTCGCGGGATCGTCCGGGTCTTCGACGCGTGCATGGACGAGAGTATCCGGGTTCGGCGCAGGGTCGAGGCGGGATTGACCCAGGCGATCGCACGCGACGAACTGAGCCTGGCATTCCAGCCGATCGTGGGGCGTGACCGTCTGGAGATTGTCGGGTTCGAGGCGCTGGTCCGCTGGACGACGGCCGAGCATGGCGCGGTCAGCCCGGCCATCTTCATCCCCATCGCCGAGGAGAGCAATCTGATCCACGAACTGGGTGACTGGGCGCTCGATCGGGCCCTGGCCGAGGTCCGGCATTGGCCCGACCAATATGTCTCGGTGAATTTCAGCCCGATCCAGTTCCGGCGATCACATTTCGTCGGCCATGTCCTCGACAGCGTTCGCAGGGCGGGCGTCGATCCTGGCCGGGTCCAGATCGAAATTACCGAAACCGCGATATTTGACGACGCCGAACATGCGGCGCAGACCTTGTGCAAGCTGCGCCGATTGGGGTTCAGGATCGCGCTCGACGATTTCGGCACGGGCTATTCCAGCCTTTACAACATCCGCAAATTCGCGCTCGACAGCCTCAAGATCGACCGCAGCTTCATTGATGGGATGGGACGGGAGCGGGAATCGGCGGCGATCGTCCATTCGATCATCCATCTCGGCCGCGCACTGGGCCTGGGCGTCGTGGCCGAAGGCGTGGAGACGGCCGCACAGGCGCAGGCGTTGCGCGTCGCGGGCGCCAGCCATCTTCAGGGCTTCCTGTTTTCGAAGCCTGTTCCCGCCGCGGAGGCCCGGGAACTGGCGATCCGGGGTCGCCTGACGATGGGGGGCGATGACGGGGAGGGGATTTCGACGGACCAGGCCAGCCGTTACGTCCTGGGTTGATCGACATGCGCAATGTCATGCGATGGACTGCGTCCGGTTTCGGCCGACGATCGCTGCGCGATACGATGGTGCAAGTGCTGACGCTGGCGGGCATTGGCGGTGCACTGGCGCTCGCCCTGTTGCTGACGCTGGTCATCTCCCCCAGTTTCAGCCGCTTGGAAGAGCAGGCGGTGCAGGATTATCGCCAACGTGCAGTCGTAGTCCTGAACGACTTTTCCGAGACGGCCGAGATAATCGCGCGCGATCACGCCAGCATCGCACGCACGCTCCAGAATCGGCCTGATCGGGACAATAATGCAGCCATGGCGGAGTGGTCCCGCGCCGAACTCGCACAACATGCCGTGGAGGGAGCCGCCTACCGCCCGGCGGCCGATCGTCAATGGTATGTCCGATGGCGGCCCGCGGTCGACGACACCCAAGGCTTGGCGGTTGAGGCCGGATTAGGGCGAACGCTGGCAAGCGGTTCCGTCGACCGCCTGTTGCGGGATCGCGGCGCGGGGCATTTCTATGTCTTGATCGATGGCCGCGTGCTGGCGGTGGGCGTCGCCCAGGTCCCTGGGCAGGACGGGCCGCGGGGTGCCGTCGCGATCATTCGGCAACTGAGCGCGCACCGTCTGTCGGCCGCACTGGGCAAGGCTGCGCAGCTTGAGGAAGCGTCGACGAGCCCTAGGACGCAGGTCACGTCCGGGCGGGAGTTCGTCGAAATCGCCTTGCCCGTAAAGGGTATCGGCGAAACGCCAGTAGCGACCGCCCGTTTCCGGTTTTCGCGCCAGGTCATGTTGCTCGGGCAGCGCGTGTTGCTGCTCGCCACCGCAGGTTCGGTCCTGCTGCTGTTCTTCCTGCTCCTGATGCTGCGTCGGGGCATCGGATGGCTGGTCCTGGCACCGCTCGACCGGGTGGAGCGGCATATGCAGCGGGTTCGCGTCTCGGGCACCTTGCTGCCCTTTGAAGGGAAGGACGAACGAGACGACGAATTCGGTTCGCTCGGCCGCAGCTTCAACGCGATGCTCAGCCAGCTCAAGGATCTCCGCGAACGGAATGAAATCCAGAGCTTCGCCCTGGGCCGCTCCGAAAGCGCTGTTGGGGTGTTGCATAATGTCCGCAACGCGCTGTCGCCGCTGGGCACGATCCTGAGCCGGAATCCCAACGACCCGAATGAGAATGACCGGGCGCTCATCGATCGGGCGTTGGCGGAACTGCGTCGTGCCGACATCGCATCCGACCGTCGCGAGAAGCTCGTGACCTTTATTCGGACTGCGTTCGATGCCGAGGCGGGGGCGCGGGATGCCGTTCGGCGTCAGCTCGACATCGGCCGCGATGCGATGCGCCAGACGCTTGAGATCATCGGCGCGCAGCAGGCAAGAGCGCATGAGCGCCCTGAACGCGAGCGATGTGATGTGACCGAGATCGTCGCGCGCAACGCCACCATCGCCCGCTATGCGCAAGGCGTGTCGATCCGGTTCACCTTCCCGACCCATCCGGTGCCGGTCATCGCCAATCGCCTGATCCTGAGCCAGGTCATCGGAAACCTGCTCGCCAATGCGGTCGAGGCGATCGTCGCGACCGGGCGCGATCGTGGCGCGATCACCGTCGACATCGCGACGAGCTCAGACGCACGCGTGACCTTGCGCATCATCGACGATGGCGAGGGGTTTGATCCGACCGAGCAGACCCGGTTGTTCCAGCCGGGTTTTTCCACCCGTACCGAGAAGTCGGGTGGCCTGGGGCTCCACTGGTGCGCCAATTCGATGGCGACCATGGGTGGGAGGTTGGAATTGCGGAGCGCAGGGAAAGCCATGGGAGCGGTGGCGATCCTAACCCTCGATGCCGCTGGCCCGGCGGACGACACCACCGGGCTGGCCGCCTGACCGCGAAGGCGGGTCGGAACGACGGCATGTCCTCGTCAGGGTATCCCTCCGCCTGATGATGGATCAGGTCGTCACCCAACTCCGCAGGTTCATGACAGCCTGTCGGGAAGTGCCGGCGGCTCCAGTATCTCGATGATCTTGTTCCCCAGTTCGGTCATGACGAATGGTTTGGTCATGACCGCCATACCGGGTGCCAGATGCCCGTTGCCGACGGCTGCATTTTCCGCAAAACCGGTCACGAACAGGATTTTCAGATCGGGGCGCAATTCCCGCGCGGCATCGGCGACCTGCCGGCCGTTCATCCCGCCCGGCAGGCCGACATCGGTGATCAGCAGGTCGATCGGGACCGCGGATTGAAGGACCTTCATGCCGGAAGGGCCGTCCTCCGCTTCGATGGCGGTATAGCCAGCGTCTTGCAGAACCTCGACGATCAGCATCCTGACCGTGGCTTCGTCATCGATGACCAGTACCGTTCGCCCGGTGCCGTCGTCCATGATCGCTTCGTCCGGCACCTGATCGTCACCGACTTCGCCCAGGTGGCGCGGAAGATAAAGGCACATCGTTGTCCCATGTCCCTCTTCGGAATAGACGCGGATCTGGCCCCCCGACTGGCGAACAAAACCGTGGATCATGGATAGCCCCAGACCAGTGCCCTGACCGATCGGCTTCGTCGTGAAGAACGGGTCGAAGATGCGGTCTCGGATATCCTTGGGAATGCCCGTGCCGCTGTCGGTGACGCAGATCGACAGATACTGGCCGGGCGGCAATTGCCGTTCGCGGGCACCACGATCGTCCAGCCATTTGTTGGCGGTTTCGATCGTCAGCCGCCCGCCGGTCGGCATCGCATCGCGTGCGTTGATCGCCAGGTTCAGGAGCGCGCTTTCCAACTGCGCGGCATCGACCCTGGCAGGCCAGAGGCCACCGGCCCCCACGACCTCGACCTTGATCGCGGGGCCCACCGTCCGACGGATCAAATCCTCCATCCCGAACACCAGCCGGTTGATGTCGGTCGGCTTCGGATCGAGCGTCTGCCGCCGGGAGAAGGCCAGCAGTCGCTGCGTCAGCGCGGCGGCCCGCTGCGCCGATGTCTGGGCGCCGTTGATGAACCGATCCAGGCCATCGACGCGGCCGCTCGACAGGCGGCGCTCGATGATTTCCAGGCTGCCGATGATGCCGGCGAGCAGATTGTTGAAATCATGGGCAATACCCCCGGTAAGCTGGCCGACCGCTTCCATTTTCTGCGCCTGGCGAAGCTGTTCCTCGGCCTCGACAAGGCGGGCCTGGTCGCGCAGCCGGTCGGAGACGTCGACGGCATATTGAAACGCGCCGACGAAATGGCCCATGCGGTCATACAGCGCATTGTAGCGCAGTTCGTAGCAGGGGCGGGCTCGGTCGGGGTCGCCAAACGCCTCGACGATCGAGAAATTCTCGCCCGCCAGGGCACGGCGCCAGATGGCGAGCACGGCTTCGCGATGTTCGGGCATCTGCTCCATCAGGTCGGGCAGATGATCGCCCACCTTCGGCCGCACGCCGAAAATCCGCGCGAATTCGTCGGCATAGGCGGCGTTCAGCGCGAGATAGCGGAATTCGGATGAGATCACCGCGATCAGCGCGTCGGTATTCTCGATGACGTCCGCCCACAATTTGCGTTCGGCCACGGCTTCCTCGACGCGCAGTTCGAGCGTGTCGTTGATCTCGCGCAGCTGCAATTCGGCCTGCCGCCGGGCGCTGACATCGTTGAACAGGATGGCGACCCGGTTCGCGTCTGGCGCTCCGATCCGCAGCGCATGGACATCGAACCAGCGGCCCATCACGTCCGACCCGCTTTCAAAGCGGACGGCCTCGCCGCTGCGGGCAACATGGCCATAGCGATCGAACCAGGATTGCTCGAGACCGGGCACCAGTTCGCGCGCGGTCCGGCCGGTGGCATCGACCAGCCCCGTGTGTCTCTCAAAGGCCGGATTGGCCTCGATGAATCGATAGTCGACGGCGTGGTCGCCCTCGAACTGCATTTCGACAATGCAGAACCCGACTTCGATCGACTCGAAGAGGGTGCGATAGCGTTCCTCGCTGATCCGCAACGCGTTCTCGGCTTCGCGGCGCTCGTTGATGTCGATGACCGAGCCGATATAGCCCAGAAACTCACCTTCCGCGCCGAAGCGCGGCGACGCGGCATCGATCGCCCAGCGATAGCTGCCGTCGCGGTTGCGCAGCCGGTATTCCAGCCGGAACGCCCTGCGCGCGGCATTGGCGGCGAGGAACATGTCGCCCGACCAGCCCCGGTCGTCGGGATGAACGGCATCCAGCCAGCCCAGCCCATGGGCCGCATCCTCGCATTGCCCGGTGAATTCATACCAAGCGCGGTTCAGATAGGTGCAGTTGCCGGTCGCATCCGTGACCCACATCATGACGGGTGCGTGGTCCGCCATGTTGCGGAACCGCGCCTCGGACTCGCGCAGCGCGGCGTCGCGCGCACGGCTGGCGGTGATGTCGCGCGCCTCGATGATCGTGCCCACGGGGCGCCCATGGTCGTCGAGCAGCGGACTGGCGGTGAAGCGGACGGGATAGAAGCTGCCGTCCTGCCGGACGAACAATTCCTCGCCCTCCATTTGCGATCGCTCGGGAAAGGCCCGGTCGATCGGGCATTCCTCCAATGGGTAATGTGATCCGTCGGGCCGGGTGTGATGCAACACGTCGTGCAACGGCCGTCCGGTCATCTGCGGCAGCGAATAGCCCGTCAGTGCCTCCGCGGCCGCGTTCGCATAGACGCAGTGCTGATGCTCATCCATCAGGAACACGGCCATGCGGGTGTTGTCGAGCACGGCGTTCAGGCGGCGTTCGCTTTCGCGATGCGCCTGGTCCGCTGCGACGCGCCCGGCGATCTCGGCCTCCAATTGCCGGGTTCGCTCCTCGCGCATCGCGATCTCATAGCGTAGATCGAGCTGCGCCATGACCTGGCGTGCCAGCAGTTGCAGGGTGAAGCGCTGTCTTTCGGTAATGCCTTCGGGGCGCGGCTTGGTGTCCAGCACGCACAGGGTGCCGATCGGCAGCCCATCGGACGTTTCCAGCAGCGCACTGGCATAGAAGCGGAGCCGAGGATTTCCCGCGACGAGCGGGTTTCGGATGAACCGTTCATCCTTCAGGGTATCGGGTACGACGAACAGACCGGGTTGCAGGATCGCATGCCGACATAGCGACGCATCGAGCGGCAGGCTGTCCGTTCCGACCCCGATCTCCGCCTTGAACCACTGCCGATCGGCCGCGATGAAGTTGATCACGGCGATCGGCGCCTCGAACACGTCGGCGATCAGCCGGACGACATCGTCAAAGGCGGGGTCGCGGCCCGTGTCGAGAATGGCATAGCGATCCAGCGCCGCAAGCCGGGCGTCTTCGTTCCAGGCCGGAAACGGCCCTTCGTCCTTCGATCGTGTCACTGGGGAATCGGAGCCTGATTGTGGATGCGCATTTTTGTTGAACCGAACCAGATTGGTCGCCTTCGATCAACGCTTCGCTGTCCAATTTCGATGCAGCCCATATGCAATGTCGTAGCTGCACGAATGGGTAACGCAGACTTTTCCGTGAGCGACCTCTGTCGGGACCGAGGAATGGCTGCGGATATCGTGATCCTCTGACAGACATCAGATGGGTGGGGTGTATGGCCACCCGTCAATCTCGTCCATCTCGACCACCCGGTGCTCCCGGGCGCTGATTTTCGCCGCCACACCCATCGCAACCGCACGCAAGCCATACTGCGCGGAAACCTGAACCGCTCCATCGCCGCGAACCGCGTCGGCAAAGTCGATGGTGGTGAAGCCGTTGTCGATGATGTCGGGCTTCTGACCATCATAACGCTCGTCCTGATGGTTCACGTCCATCGCGCCCGAGCAATAGACTCGCACCGGCTCAGACCCAACGGTCACACGCATCAGGTCGAAGAGGTGGCAGCATTTCTCCACCATCGTACCGCCGGTGTTGCGGGCGAAGCGGTTCCAGTCGCCGACCTTGGGAAGGAAGGGGAAGCGATGTTCGCGGATCGAGAGCATGCGGAGCTGGCCGACGCGTCCGGCGTGAATGGTGGTGATGAAGGCAACGGCCGGGGGCATGAAGCGATATTCCATCCCCGTCCAGAAGGGGCGCGAACGCCCTGCCGCCTGATCGACGATCCAGCGGGCGTCTGCGACCATCCGCAACTTCAACTGCCCGGTCGGCGCACCGGTCAGCTGCAACATCGACGGCACTTTTGGCGGTACCGTGCGCTTCGTGCCGCGTGACGACCGGCGCTATGCGGGGCTTTTGCTGCGAAAGGATTTCTGAGACCGACGGGATGACGCTCGGCCGCTTCTTCTCCGGTGTTTGTCAGGCCGAGGGATGATCTGGCCGATCCGAAGGTGATGGGCGGACACTTACAATCGCGTGAACGCAGGGGGTACGACGATTAACCCGACCTTATTTGATCTTGCCTAAGGTATCCGCCGACGGATGGTGGAATGAAGCGCGATAGAATCCTTTCTTCGGCGATTTGCCTGCTTTTTATGGTTTGGCCCCTGCAGGCCTTCGCAATGTCCGCCGACCCCTGGTCGGCCTGGCGTTGGACGTCATTCGATAATCTCGGTGAGTCGGTGGGGTTGCCCCATATCACGACGACCGCGATCGCCCGGGCGCGGGACGGAACGATGTGGATCGGAACGCGCGGGGGACTGACCCGCTATGATGGGCAGCGCGTACGCGTGTTCAAGCAGGTCCAGGTCGATCCACACTCGCTACCCGACAATTATGTTCGTGCGTTGATCGCGCTGCCCGATGGCGGGGTCCTGGTCGGAACCAATGTCGGTGGATTGGCGCGTTACGATCCGCAAAAAGGCTATTTCGTCCGGCTGAAGGCCATGCGGGGCCATATCGGTTCGCGGATATTCGGCTTCACCTCGGACGGCGCGGGGGGCGCCTATGTGGCGTCGGACGGTGGGGTCCATCGATATCTGGCGAGTTCCGACGCGATCGATCCGATGGCGGAAAGTGCCATCCCATCCGCGAATGGGCAGCATCAGGGCGCTTTCGCCGTCCACCGGGACCCCGACGGAACCCTGTGGGCCGGGTGCGAGCAGGGCCTTTGGGTCCTGCGTCCTGGCGCACATCGCTTTGATCCGGTGCCACTGGCCGGCAACAGGCTGACGGGCGATGTATGGGCGATCATGCGCGACCGGCGCGGTCAACTCTGGGTCGGGACGGGGGCCGATGGCATCTTCCGATCGACGGGTGGGGGCAGCCAGGTGTCGTTTCGGCAGGACCCGATGTTGGCGGGCAATGCACCGCTGATAGGACATCGCACCATCCGGGCGATCCTGGAGGATCGGCAAGGCCGTGTCTGGATCGGCACAGACGGGATGGGCATCGTGTTGGTCGATCCCTCCCGGCCCTCGGCCGTGACGGCATTGCGCCGGATTCCCGCCAACCCCTTTTCGCTAGCTGGCGACACGGTGCGCTCGCTGGCGCTCGACGGAAATGGCGGCGTGTGGGCGGCGACCGAACTGGGGGCCTCGCGGGCAAGCCGTCGCGACGATGCCGTCCTGCGAATTGGATCGGCGATGACGAATGCGCGCCTTTCGCTCAGTGACGATAATGTGCGCGGAATCCTGATCGACCGCCGCGGCCGGATCTGGCTGGGTCTCAGCAGCGGGGCGATCGACCAGTTGGATCGGGATGCGGGTCGCGTTCGCCACCTGACGTTGAATGGTCATCATTCGGGACAGGACATCAAGGCGCTGATCGACGCATCCGACGGGTCGATCCTGGTCGGTGCGCGGGGTCTGGTCGCGATCGACCCGATCACCCTGGCGCAGCACGACGTTCCCATTCCTGAACTCGGCGGACTGCCCGTCATCTCGCTCGCCGAAACCGGGCGCCATCTGCTAATCGGGACATATAAGGGGCTTTACGCGCGCGATAAGGCGACCGGCCGGGTGACCTTGTACGAGCATGATCCTGCCAACCCCCGATCGCTGCCGAACAACGAGGTGATCAATATCGTCGTGGCGGGCGACGGGCAGGTGCTGGTGGCGACGCCTGGCGGGATCGGGCGGCTTGACGTGGCGAGTGGACGGTTTGCCAACTATGCCAATCGCGCGAACGATCCAGACAGCCTGCCCCAGGACTATACGGCGTCGATCGTGTCAGCGGGCCGCAATCTATGGGTCGGCACCTATGGCGGAGTCGCCTTCGGACAGTCGACGAAAAGCGGATGGCGTTTCCGCGCGATTTCCGAGGCGCATGGCCTGTCGGGCGACAATGTGGCGTCGCTGGTGCTCGACAGTCGCAGCCGGGTTTGGGCGGCGAGCGCCGGCGGCATTTCCGTCATCGACCCGGCGGCGCGCTATGTCCATGCCATGAGCCGCCGCGATGGCCTGACCATTCGCGCCTTCAACCAGCGCGCGGCGGCGCGGATGACCGACGGCTCGCTTCTCTTCGGATCGCCCACGGGGCTGACCGTGCTGCAACCCGAGACTCTTCTCAAGCGGCAGCGTGAGGCGGAGGGAGCGAACCTGATCGTCAGCGAGGCGCATGTGGATGGGCGGCGACTGCCTATAAACTCGGCGCTGCGCAATCCGACGCTGCGGCTCGGGCGGGACGGGCGAACGCTGCGGCTCGGTTTTGCACTGACCGACTATGACGCGCCGGAAGAGATCACCTACAGCTATCGCCTCGATGGGTTTGACCGCGAATGGATGGAGATTCCGGCGGGAACGCCCGCCGGTGCCACCTATACGAACCTCCCGGCAGGGAGGTATACCTTGCAATTGCGCGCGCAGGTGCCGGGTCTCGCAGCGCAGACCATCACGCGACCGATATCGGGTGCCGGGTCTCGCAGCGCAGACCATCACGCGACCGATATCGATCGAGGTCGACCCCCAATGGTATGAGACATGGCCTGCAAGGCTGGCCATCGTCACGCTGGTGCTGGTGTCGCTCGGCGGAGCCTTCTGGCTGGTCGCGGCGGTCGTCCGACGCCGCGCGTGCGTGCTGGAGGCGATGGTGCAGGAGCGGACGAGCGCGTTGCGCGTGGCGAATGCACAGCTCGATCGCCTGGCCAATACCGATCCGCTGACCGGACTGGCCAATC
This sequence comes from Sphingomonas sp., assembly GCF_039594485.1. Taxonomy (GTDB): domain Bacteria; phylum Pseudomonadota; class Alphaproteobacteria; order Sphingomonadales; family Sphingomonadaceae; genus Sphingomonas. The sequence continues at coordinate 57,421 of NZ_JBCNNI010000001.1, forward strand.
GCCGGACGTTGATGACCGCGATAGACGCGGCCTGCGAACGGGGGCGGCGGCTAGGCCAGGGCTTTTCCTTCGCACTGCTCGATCTCGATCACTTCAAGCGCATCAACGATCAGTATGGACACAGCGTCGGGGATGCCGTGCTGGTGGCGGTATCCGCACGGATCGAGCGCGACGTGCGGCCCGACGACCAGGTCGCGCGCTATGGTGGAGAGGAAATCGCCATCCTGTTCCGCGACACCTCGCTCGGTAATGCAGAGGCCATCGTCGAGCGGCTGCGCGAGGACATGGACGCCTCGCCGATCGCCACGGCCGACCACTTCATCGGGGTGACGATGAGCGCGGGCGTTGCGGCCTGGCGCGAAGGCGAAACCGTCGCCGAACTGATCCGCCGGGCGGACGAGGCACTTTATCGTGCCAAGCGAGGCGGTCGCAATCGTATTGAGCTTGCCACGGATGCGGCGGCCCACCTGTTGGTCTAGCGGTGTTTGACGGGAACCATCGGGACAGCAGCGCCGTTCGCCTGTCCATGCCCATACCCGCATCGATCGATCCGCTCCCGCCCGGGCCTGACACACTGACCGGCCGCCTGGTTCGGCAGGCGGGCGCGTTCGTCCTGCAATGCGATGACGGCCGCGTGATCGAGCTTCGGATGCCCCGGGTACCCGTCGATCATGTCGGCAAATCCGTTCTGCTGACCGGACGCCCGCTTGGCGAGACGCTGTGGGAAGCGGAGGGCATCCGCTCCTTCTGAGCGGACGATAATCAGTGAGCGGACGATTTGCGTGGCAGGATGTGGATGATCCCGACGATCACCGCGCCGACCACCAGCCCGACAATCGCCGATCCGATCGCCCCCACGATCCAGGCGACCACCGGCCCGGCCGCGCCGACTGTCTCGCCCGCATGATGGGCGGCGTCATGGATCAGGTGGGGGAGGGTGGTAAGCCCGAATTCTTCCATGCCGTGAACGATGATTCCGCCCCCGACCCAGATCATCGCCGCGGTTCCCACGATGGCCAGGATGCGCAGCAGGTACGGCATGCCCTTGACCAGCCCGCGCCCGACCGTTTGCGCGATCGCATTGTCTCGCTGCGCGAGATGGAGGCCGATATCGTCCATCTTCACGATCGCGGCCACCACGCCGTAAACACCGACCGTTATGGCGATACCGACCACCGCCAGCGCGATCGCCTGCGTGCCGATCGACAGATCGGGCAGTTCGGACAGCGCGATCGCCATGATCTCCGCCGACAGGATCAGGTCGGTGCGGATCGCCCCCGACACCTGTCGATCCTCCAGCAGCTTGGGATCGGTCTCGGCGACGGCCTCGTCCGCGTCATGACTGCCGGTCAGGCTTTCGAGTATCTTCTCGCTCGCCTCGAAGCAGAGGAACGCGCCACCCGCCATCAGGATCGGCGTGATCGCCCAGGGTGCGAAAGCGCTGAGCAGCAGCGCGGCGGGCAGCAGGAACAACAGCTTGTTACGCAGCGAACCTAGCGCGATCTTGCCGATGATCGGCAGTTCCCGCTGCGGGGCCAGACCGACGACATAGCGCGGCGTGACGGCGGTATCGTCGATCACCACGCCCGCGGCCTTCGCCCCGGCCCGCGCCGACGCGCCGGCGACATCGTCCAGTGATGCCGCTGCCAGCTTGGCGATCGCCGCCACGTCGTCGAGCAATGCGACCAGACCCCCTGCCATCGACCGTCCCACTTCCCTTTGTTGTTCGTGCGCTCTGCCTATAAGCTGTCCGCCACGTATGCACGGGAAAATGACGACGATGTCATCCTTTCCAGTCCAGGTCACGCCAGTGCTCGGCCAGATGGGCGATCAGGGCAGGCACCGCCGCCGGAGCGCCCTGCGGCGCGTAGAGCGCCCAGATGCCGACCGCCACCGATCCCTGATGCGGCGGGAGAATGCGCAGGAGCCGCCCGTCCGCCAGCGCACCGGAAATGTCCCACAGGGACCGCAGCCCGATGCCGGCCCCGGCCAGCACCAGTTCGCGCACCGCATCGCTGCTATTGGTCTTTATCCAGCTTTCGCCGGTGATCGTCCGTCCCGCCAGACGCCAGGGAAGTTGGCCGTTCGCGGCGATCAGCCGGTGCGAGGCCAGTTCGTCCAGCGTCTCCGGCATGCCATGCCGCGCGATATAGGCGGGGCTTGCGCATAGCACCCGGTGGTTGTCGGCAAGACGATATTGCCCCAGGCCCGGTGGCGGACCGGCGGTGATCCTGATGGCAAGATCGACGCGGCGATCGAACAGATCCACCTGATCGTCGGACAGGTCGAGGTCCAGTCGCACCGCGGGATAACGGTCGAGATAGGCGGGCAGATAGGGTGCGATCCAGAGCCGCCCGAACGAGGTCGGTGCGGTGACCCGGAGTGGCCCGGCGGGCTCGTCACCGGCATGGGCCAGCCTCGCCTCTGCCGCACGCAGCCCGGCGATCAGCGGCGCCACCTCGTCATGGAATGTCGCCCCCGCCTCCGTCATGGCGAGCCGCCGGGTCGTTCGATGCAGAAGCCGGACGCCAAGCCGCGCCTCCAGCCGGGCGATCCGTTTCGACACCATCGCCGGCGAGAGTGTCCAGGCCCGTGCGCCACCCGCCAGACTGCCTGCGCGCACCACGTCGACAAACAGGGCGATGTCGGGATCCATTCGTTCCTCCAGCGATCGACAGACTCATGATTATGGCATCTACCGAAGGGGCTGGCGATCGCCTAATCTTGGGCCTTCACCGGCCATGTCGGCTTTACGCTTGGGAGAGGGTCTGATGATCGACCGCCATGGATTGTCCATCGCTCCGGCGCTGGTCACTTTTCTGGAGGAGCGCGCCCTGCCGGGCAGTGGCGTTGCGCCCGATCGGTTCTGGCGAGGCATGGCGGACATCTTCGCTCGCTTCGCGCCGGAGAATGCCGCGCTGCTCGCCCGTCGCGACGCGCTTCAGGCGCGTATCGATGCCTGGTATCAGGGCGGCGGCGGCTCAACCGACGGCGGGGCGCAGCGTGGCTTTCTGGGCGAGATCGGCTATCTGGCTACCGATCCGGCGCCTTTCACCATCGCGCCCGAGCATGTCGATGATGAGGTCGCCCGGTGTGCCGGGCCGCAACTGGTCGTGCCGATGCTCAATGCGCGCTTCCTGCTGAACGCCGCCAATGCGCGCTGGGGCAGCCTGTACGACGCGCTCTACGGCACGGACGCGATTGCGCCGCCCCTCAAGGGGCCCGACTATGATGCCGGGCGCGGCGTGCTGGTGATCGCGTGGGCGCGGGCGTTTCTGGACGAAGCCCTGCCGATCGCGGGAAGCTGGAGGACCATAACCGATCTGGAGAGCGCCGTGGCCGCCCTTCACGAACCCGGCCTTTATGTCGGGCGGAGCCAGACGGGTTGGTTGTTCCGCCACCATGGGCTGCATATCGAGATCGTGGTCGATCGGACGCATCCGATCGGACGTACCGATCCGGCGGGGATCGCCGACATCCTGCTCGAATCGGCGATCACGACCATCTGTGACCTGGAGGATTCGGTCGCGGCGGTCGATGCGGCGGACAAGGTGGCGGGCTATGCCAATTGGCTGGGCCTGATCGACGGCACGTTGATGGCCGAGCTGGAAAAGGGCGGCCGGACGATTACCCGGCGTCTGGCGGAAGATCGCGCCTATCGCGCGCCCGACGGTACGGCCTTCACGCTGCCGGGGCGCAGCCTGTTGTTCGTTCGCAATGTCGGCCATCTGATGACCACGCCAGCCGTCCTGCTGCCCGATGGGGCAGAGGTCCCCGAGGGCATATTGGACGCTATCGTCACCAGTCTGATCGCGATGCGCGACGGCCAGGGCGGACCACGCCGAAACGGCCGGTCCGGTTCAATCTATATCGTGAAGCCCAAGATGCACGGTCCCGACGAAGCGGGCTTCGCCGACCGCCTGTTCGATGCGGTCGAGGATATGCTGGGCCTGGACCGGCACAGGATCAAGATCGGTGTGATGGACGAGGAACGCCGGACATCCGCCAATCTGGCGGCGTGTATCCATGCGGTGAAGGACCGTATCGTCTTCATCAACACTGGCTTCCTCGACCGGACGGGCGACGAGATCCACACCGCGATGCATGCCGGGCCGATGGTTCGGAAGAGTGCGATGAAGGAAAGCGACTGGATCGCGGCCTATGAGGACCGCAATGTGCAGATCGGCCTTGCTTGCGGCTTTGCAGGGCGGGCGCAGATCGGCAAGGGCATGTGGGCCACACCCGACCGGATGGCGGACATGCTGGCACAGAAGGGCGCGCATCCGGCGGCGGGCGCGTCGACCGCTTGGGTGCCGTCACCGACCGCCGCCACCTTGCACGCGACCCATTATCACCGGGTCGACGTGGCACGGCGACAGGCTGAGCGGGCCGGGGAAGCGATCGCGTCGCTTGACCGCCTGCTGACCCCGCCTATCGCCCCGTCGCCGGATTGGAGCGCGGAGGATATCGCCGCGGAACTGGACAATAATGCACAGGGTCTGCTCGGCTATGTCGTGCGCTGGATCGATCAGGGCGTGGGGTGTTCGAAGGTGCCCGATCTGAACGATATCGGCCTGATGGAGGACCGCGCCACCCTGCGCATCTCGGCCCAGCATATTGCCAACTGGCTGTTGCACGGTATCGTTTCGGCCGATCAGGTCGAGGAGACGCTCGAACGCATGGCGGCGAAGGTCGATCGCCAGAATGCCGATGACCCCGCCTATCGCCCGATGGCGGGCCGCCGCGATCTGGCCTTCCAGGCGGCACGGGCGCTGATATTCGAGGGCGTTGTCCAGCCCAACGGTTATACCGAACCGCTGCTCCACCGCTTTCGCCAACAGGCCAAGCAGACATTTGAAAAGGCCGCCTGATGCCCCTCTACGCGCTTGCCGATCGCCGTCCGGCCCTGCATCCCACCGCGTGGGTGGCCCCTTCGGCGGACATCATCGGCGAAGCGGTCGTGGCGGCGGGGGCGAGCATCTGGTTCGGCGCGGTGCTGCGCGCCGACAACACGCCGATCCGCATCGGGCGGAACAGCAATATCCAGGACGGCGCGGTCCTCCATTCCGACCCCGGCAGCCCGCTGACCATCGGTGACGATTGCACGATCGGGCACCGCGCGATCCTGCACGGATGCTCGATCGGGGATGGTTGCCTGATCGGGATGGGCGCAACCATCCTGAACGACGCGATGATCGGCGAGGGCTCGCTGGTCGGGGCGGGGGCGCTGGTGACCGAGGGAAAGATATTTCCGCCGCACAGCCTGATCGTCGGGGCGCCCGCCCGTGTCGTCCGTACGCTTGCGCCGGAGGATGCCGCCCGCCTGCGTCGATCCGCGACCGGATATGCCGAGCGTGCGCAGCAATATACCGCATGTCTCCAGCAGCTTGACGAGGATCAGTCCGGTGCGGCCGTTGACGCCGGGCCGTCACCTGCCTAGCCAAGTGGCGTGACCCCGCCCACCATCCTGATCGTCGAGGACGATCCCGCCCTCCGCACCCTGACCGCACGCGCGCTTCAGGAGAATGGATTCGCCGTCAAACTCGCCAATGCCGCACCCGAAATGTGGCAGGCGCTGGAGGTCGGGCAGATCGACCTGATCCTGCTCGACATCATGCTGCCCGGCACGAGCGGGATCGATCTGTGTCGGCAGGTCCGCCAGAAGAGCAGCGTCCCGATCATCTTCATCAGCGCCAGGGGAAGCGAGGTCGATCGGGTCGTCGGGCTGGAACTGGGCGCGGACGATTACCTGGCCAAGCCATTCGGCACCCGCGAACTCGTCGCCCGCATCCGCGCGGTGCTGCGACGCGGGGGATTGGAGAACACGCCGGGCGAGCGCGAGGCGGGGATATTGGGCTTTGACGGCTGGACCGCGAACCTGCCTCGCCGCGAACTCATGTCGCCATCGGGTGCGCAGGTCGAGTTGACCGGTGCCGAATTCGATCTGCTGGTCGCGTTCCTCGACAATGCGCAGCGTGTGGTCGCGCGTGAGCGTCTGATCGAACTGTCGCGGGCGCGGATCGGCGACAGTTCGGATCGCAGTATCGACGTGCTGGTCAGCCGGCTTCGCCGCAAGCTCTCCGGCGCCGGTGGGGCCGCCCCGATCGTCACCGTGCGGGGGGTCGGCTATATGCTCAACGTGCCGGTGGAGCGGCGGTGATCCGGCCATCGGTCGGTTTGCTGGGCCGGATCGTCGCGATCCTGTTGCTGGCGGTCACGATCGAGTTCGCGGTTTCCACCTATCTGTACGAACGCGCGAGCCATGTGCTGGTCCGCGATGACGAGGCTCGCCGGCTGGCCGAGCATCTGGTCGTCGCGCGGCGCATCCTGAACGAGCGTCAGCCTGTCGAACGGCTTGAGGCCACGCGCGAACTGACCACGGACCGGTACATCATCGGCTGGTCGGCCGAGACACCACCTCGTCCTCCCATCGCGCCGGCGATGGACGGGATGAGGAGCCAGATCGTCGATTGGGAACCGTCGCTGGCATCGACCGACATGCATTTGCGGCTGACCTCTCCGGGGCGGACATCGGTGGTGTCGGGCGACCTGGCGCTGGATGACGGCTCCCTCCTGAGCTTTCGGATGAGGGAGGGGCTGCGTACCCTGGACCTGGCGTTGGGGCGGGTCCTGCTGGCACTGATCCCCGCGATCGCGCTGATGCTGGTAAGCGGCGCTTTGATCGGGCGCATCCTACATCCCCTGCGGATGCTGGCCCGTGCGGCGGACAAGCTGGGACGCGGGCAGGGGAGTGCTGGTGCTGCGCTGATCGTGCCCGAACGGGGGCCGGGGGAGGTGCGGCACGTGACGCGCGCCTTCAACCGGATGCAGGCGCGTATCGGCCGCCTGATCGACGAGCGGACTCGCGCGCTGGCTGCGGTGGGGCATGACCTGCGCACCCCGCTCGCCCGGCTTCGGCTGCGCGCGGATGCGATCCATGACGCCGACGTGCGCGAAGCGATCGGAACCGACATCGATGAGATGGAGGCGATGGTTTCCTCGCTTCTGGCCTTTCTGGGCGGGGAAGGGGATGTCGAGCAGCCGGAACTGACCGACCTCGCCATTCTCTGCGCCAATCTTGCCGACGATGCGGCCGATCATGGTCGCGACGTCCGTTATGAGGGGCCCGACCATTTCGACTGTCGGTTGCGGCGCTTCGGTATGAAGCGCGCGCTGACCAACCTCGTGGAGAACGCGCTTCACTACGGCGAGCGTGCCGTCATCAGCCTGAGTGCCGACCGACGCGATGCGGTGCGCATCCGGGTGGAGGATGACGGGCCCGGCATTCCCGAGGAGTCACTGGAGCTGGTGCTGGAACCCTTTGTCCGGCTCGACACCGCGCGTCGACGCGACACGGTGGGCTTCGGCCTCGGCCTGTCGATCGTCGCCCGCGTGGTCGCGCAGGAGGGCGGCGAACTGACGCTCGCCAATCGTCCGCAAGGTGGTCTCTGCGCCGAAATCTGCCTTCCGCACTGCCGGAAATGATTTGTCATCAATACGCTGCACGGCAGCAAAGTTAGAGGCGTATCTCCTATCCGTGAAGGAAAGGAATGCCGCGCCGATGAACGACACCCTGGACCAAACCCGTTGCGCCGTCGCGGTGACCGGATCATGTCGGGGTGTACCGCACCACATCAGGGTGGGCCGTGGGCGCTGATCGGACATCCCTCGCGACGATCACCCGCCACCCGGCGAGGTCCTTCGCGGACAAGCGGCCGGGTGACTTTTCACTCTGACATCTTTCGGGAGAAGAGCGATGACGATGGAGTTCGATTTGACCGCACTGGAATTGCAGGGTGCCCTGCTCGTGCTGGCCGTGATCATCACGTTCGCCGCGATCGAGGGCTGGAAGGCCCGCTAACGCTTTTAATGTTTCGTAAGGGCTCCCCTGCCTCCCCCCTCAGGCATGAGCCCGGTCGAAGGGGGTAGGCGGTCCGACCTCAGGGGCGGACCGCCTACCCCGCAATCGCCAGACGCCCGCGGATGGCGTCAACCAACTGCGTCACCGTATAGGGCTTGGCGAGCAGTACAGCGTCCATGTCGGCGGCTTCGGTTGCCATCCCGCCATCCCCGGTGGCAAAGACGACCGACAGGTTCGGACGCAATTGCCGCGCCCGCCGCGCCAACTCGATCCCTGACTCGCCGGGCAGGTTGATGTCGGTCACCAGCACGTCGATCTGCGCGGTCTGGAAGGCGGTCATCGCCTCTTCCGCGGTCGTGGCGTGAACGACGATGAAGTCCGCTTCCTGCAGCGTTTCGGCCGTGTTGGCACGGATCAGATCATCGTCCTCGACCAGCAATATGGTCCGGCCGTCCGCAATCGGGTGCGGGGCGTCATCGGTCGGGGCGGAATCCTCCTTTGTGATCACCCCTCCGGCCGCAGTCACGCGCCGCTGCCGCTGATTGGCGAGGACGTGCCGGAACTTCCGCGCCAGCGCCTCGCGTGTGTAGGGCTTGGACAGAAGTTCGACCCCCTTGTCCAGCCGCCCGCCATGGACGATCGAGTTCTCGGTATAGCCGGACGTGAACAGGACCGCGATATCGGGCAGTCGTTCGCGGGCCTTGCGCGCCAGTTCCGGGCTCTTGAGCGTGCCGGGCATCACGACATCGGTGAACAACATGTCGATCGGAATGCCGCTCTCGATGACGTTGAGCGCACTTTGCGCATCGACCGCCTTCAGAACGCGGTAGCCGAGGTCGGACAGGAGTTCGACCACGGTCGCGCGAACCTCGGCATCGTCCTCGACCACCAGCACGGTTTCCGTGCCGCCGGTGATCGGTCCGGTATCGACCGCGACCTCGATATCCTCGCTCTCCATCGCCCGGGGCAGATAGAGCTTGATCGTCGTGCCGTGCCCGACCTCGGAATAGATTTTCACATGGCCGCCCGACTGCTTGACGAAGCCATAGACCATCGACAGTCCAAGTCCTGAGCCCTTGCCCTCGCCCTTGGTCGAGAAAAAGGGTTCGAAGACCTTCTGGATGATCTCCTCGCTCATTCCCGATCCGGTGTCGGACACCGCCAGCATGACATATTGGCCGGGCGTAACCTCTTCATGCGTGCGGGCATAGGCATCGTCGAGATGCGCATTGCTCAATTCGATGGTCAGCTTGCCCTGGCCGTCCATGGCGTCGCGCGCATTGATCGCCAGGTTGAGCAAGGCATTCTCGATCTGGGCGGGATCGATGAAGGTGTTCCACAGGCCGCCGCCCACGATCGTTTCGATCTCCACCCCCTCGCCGATGGCGCGGCGGAGCATGTCGTCCATGCCCTGGACGAAGCGGGTGACGTTGACGACCTTGGGCTCCAACGCCTGCCGCCGCCCGAAGGCCAGCAACTGGGACGCCAGCTTGGACCCGCGCGAAACGCCCGCCATCGCATTGGCGACACGCTGTTCGGCCCGAGCATTGCCGGCTACGTCCTTGCCCAGAAGCTGGAGGTTGCCCGACACGACCTGCAACAGATTGTTGAAGTCGTGCGCGACACCGCCGGTCAGCTTCCCGATCGTCTCCATCTTCTGCGACTGCGCCAGCGCGCGTTCGGCCTGTCGACGCTCGCTGATCTCCTCGATCACGCGGCTTTCGAGCGTCTCGTTGAGCTGGCGGAGCTGCGCCTCGGCGCGTTCGCGGTGATGGACCTGCCGGGCGAGAACATCGGCCTGATCGCGCAGGGCCTGTTCGGCCGCGCGCTGTTCGGTGATGTCGGTATGGACGCCGACCCATTCGATCAGATCACCATCCGCCCCGATGATCGGCAGCGCGCGGATGGCATAGGTCCGCCACACGCCATCGTGCCGCCGGACGCGATGTTCATGGACGAACATGGCCTTGTCGGCGACCGCGCGATTCCAGGCCGCGATGCTGTCCGCGCCATCGTCGGGGTGGACGGCGTTCGCCCAGCCAAAGCCCTGATATTCCTCGCGGCTCTGCCCGGTGATCGCCGCCCAACCGGGCTGTTCCCCCACCATCTGGCCATCGGCGCTGTTGGTCCAGAGCACGCCGTGGACCGCATCCATCGCGGCGCGGAAACGACGATTGCTCCGCTCGATCGCATCGGCATGGCGCATCCGTTCATCCACGTCGAAGACCAGGATATGGAAACCGATCACCACGCCATTCTCGTCCCGGCGTGGCAAGTAGCGCGTTTCCGCCCGGCGCAGCGTGCCGTCACGGTGCTGAATGCGAACGTCCGCTACCACCGCCTCACCGACCAGCGCCCGCGCGATCAGGGGTTTCCGCTCGGCATAATCGGCCTCGGTCAGCACATCGCTGATCCGCGCGCCCAGCATCGATTCCGGGTCGACGCCCAGGAATTCGCGGTAATAGTCATTGGCGAAGCGATAGCGTTCTTCACGGTCGACAAAGGCAACCAGCATCGGCAGCGAGTCGGTGATGATCCGCAATTCCGCTTCGCTTTCGGCCAGCCTCCGCTCCGCCGCGACCCGGCCGGTATTCTCGACCACGGTGCACATCACACCGCCGACCTGACCCTGTTCCAGGTAGATGGGGGTGTAATAGAGGTCGAAGACCACATTCTCCTGCCGGCCCGCACGGGTTAGCACGAGCGGACGGTCATGAAAGGCGAAGTCCTCGCCCGCGAATCCCCGCGCCAGAATGTCGCGGTTAAAATCCCAGATTTCGGGCCAGACCTCTGGCACCAATCCGCCAAAGGCCGCCGGGTGGCGCGGCCCCGCAATGGCGCGATAGGCATCGTTGTAGATCATCACATGATCCACGCCCCACATCAGCACCTTGGCGATCGGCGAATGGACGATATTGGCGACCGTCGCACGCAGGGGCGCGGGCCAGCCCGCGATCGGGCCAAGCGAGGACTTCGACCAGTCATGGTCGCGCACCCTCTCGCCACACTCACCGCCCCCGATGAGCCAGGACGCGACATCGCAGAAGGGCTGATCGACGCGCAGCCGCTCGATCGCGGCGATCACCATCGCCTGCTCATCGGGATACAGCCCCGCCTCAAGCGACTGGCTGACATATCGTTCGAGCTGTGCCGGCAGCGACAGCGTTCGCGACAGGGAGAGAGTCATGGGCTGACGCATGGGTAAGCAAAACCGCCAAGTCAATCGGCTATGGTGCCGATCATATTGATGTCCATCAGCTTAGCACATGGGACGTCAGGATTGTTCCGCGCCGCCCTGCGGATGGTGTGGCTCGAGGATCAGCATATTGTCCTCGACCCGCCAGCTTTTCAGGCGCGACAGGAAGTTCATGCCGAGCACGTCGGTATCGCCGAAGGCGGGCGATATCACCACGGGCAGCCTGTCCGCGCGGATGGTGCCGATGCGCAGGCTGGCGATCCTCCCGGTTTGCGCCCGGATCATGCCGTTGGCGGTGTTGAGCACGACCGGAAACATAGGCGCTGCAGGACGGAGCCCTGCGGCCTTCGCGGTATCGACAGACAGGGCAGTCAGGGTCGCACCGCTGTCGATCAGCATGCGGCGGCTGGTCCCGTCGATCGAAACCCGCGCCCAGAAATGGCCATCGGGCGACATGCGGATGCGTACCGTGTCGCCAACAACACTCTGGTCCTGAAGGTTCAGGATCCGCATAGCGCGTTGAACATAGGGATCGAACTGTTCGCGCTGGTGCAGCACGGCCAGCAATAGTCCCGCCAGCAACAGCGCGCTCACCACATTGATGGCGAAGCGTAGAACGGGAACCCGGCGCGCGATCAGGCCAGCGAAGACAACGGCAAATACCAGCAATAGTGCAGGCATCGGGATGCCAAGATCGGGAAAGGTCAACGCGTCATCCTCTACCACCCTCAAAACAAGGATGATCAGGCCGGACTAGCGCATTCAATCTGTACCCGCGCTGACCGGGTGTGGCTCAGCCTCTATCCGCTTCACCCAGTTCATCGGCACTGAAGCGACGCCCGCCATACCAGCGGCGAAAGCTGCCGTCCGGTTGACGAAAATATCGATTCCCATTGTGAAGAACCGGCGCACCCAAGGATCGATAGGCCGCCCAGATTCCATAGACCATGGCGATCACCGCCAGGACCTTGATCCACTCCATCGACTCGTCCTTCTTTATTATCAAAGAGAGGCTCGCGATAAATATGGTGGTTGGCAAGAAAATACGTTGCTGCGCTGCAAGATGAGTACTGTGGATCTATACTGCGGTGCAGGGAGAGGCGATGGGAAATCGGCGGCTCAGCCAAGGCGACCCGGCTGCGCCGAACCGGCGCAACCGATCGGCCGCCAGTGTGATGCCGATGCGCGGCCCCGTCTGGATCGACACCGGCTCGACACGCTCGAACAATGCGAAGGGCGGCAAGGCCATCGACGCACCGTCCAGCCGTTGATCGATACCCAGCGCCGAACAAAGCCGCCCGGGTCCGGCGCAGAGTTGATTGACACGCATCGCCGCGCCCCGCCGCTCCTGCATCCGTTCGACCCCATGGAGCGGCTCGATCGCGCGGATCAGCACGGCGCTGCCGGGTGAGCCGCACACGATGTTCAGGCAGAGATGAAGGCCATAGATGCGGTAGATATAGGCATGGCCGACAGGGCCAAACATCGCCGCGTTGCGGGCCGTTCGCCCGACGAAGCTGTGCGATGCGGGATCGGCGGCATCATAAGCCTCGGTCTCCACGATCACTCCGCCCACGCCATCGACCAGCAGTGTCGCACCAATCAGATCGCGCGCGACGCGATCGACATCGCCGCTGTAAAAGCTCGCAGGGATCGCCCTCATACTTCGGTATCGCGCCGGGTTCGTCCCTGGTCGCCGAAAACGGACAAATATCGCGCGATCTCATCGGGACTGCCGCTGGCCTTGGCGGGATTGTCTGACAGCTTGACCGCGGGACGGCCATCGACCTCGACGACCTTGGCCACGAGCGAAATTGGCTCCAGTCCGGGAAGGCCGTCAGGATCGCAGCCGCGAAAGTCATTGGTCAGATTGGTCCCCCAGCCAAAGCTCATCCGCACGCGACCATTGAAATGGCGATAGGTACGCTCGATCGTGTCCACGTCCATGCCGTCGGAAAAGATCAGCAGCTTGTCACGCGGATCGCGGCCGCGCGTTCGCCACCATTCCAGGATCGCCTCGCCCGCCTCGATCGGTGGGGCGCTGTCGGGGCGAAAGCCCGTCCAGTCGGCGACCCAGTCGGGCGCATCGCGCAGGAAAGCGGCGGTGCCGAAGGCGTCGGGCAGAACGATCAGGAGGTTGCCGTGGTAATGCTGCTGCCACTCGGCCAGCACGCGGTAAGGGGCCTGGCGAAGCGCGTCATCGTCGCGTGCCATCGCGGCGATCGCCATTGGCAGTTCATGCGCATTGGTGCCGATCGCCTCCAGATCATTGTCCATGGCGAGCAGCACGTTGGAGGTGCCGATCAGCCGATCGCCCAGACCTTCCTTCAAGGCCTCCACGCACCAGCGCTGCCACAGGAAACCATGTCGCCGTCGCGTGCCGAAATCCGAAATCGCCAGATCGGGCAGGGCGCGCAGTCGTTCGACCTTGCCCCAGAGCCGGGCCTTGGCCCGCGCATAGAGAATGTCGAGCGCAAACCGGCCCTTGCGATGGAGCGCGGCGCGCGCGCGGAGTTCATTGACGATCGCGAGCGCCGGAATTTCCCACATGGTCGTCGCGCACCATGGGCCTGAAAAACGCAGCTCGAACTGGCCGTCGCGACGGCTGAGTTCATAATCGGGCAACTGGAATTCGGCGAGCCACGCCAGAAAATCGGGCGCGAACATGCGCGTCTGGCCATAGAAGCTGTTGCCTGCCAGCCAGATCAACTCCTTCTTGGTGAAGCGAAGCGTGCGGGCATGGTCGAGCTGGGCACGCAGTTCGCCCTCATCGATGACCTCCGCCAACCTGACCGACCGGGTACGATTGTGAAGCGCGAAGGTCGCGTGCGTATCCGGATAGAGGTTCCGAATCATCTGCAGCATCAGCAGCTTGTAGAAGTCGGTATCGAGGAGGCTGCGAATGATCGGGTCCAGCCGCCAGCCATGGTCCCAGGTCCGTGTCGCGATATCTGTGACCGCCATTCCCTATCCCCCGGCCGTGCGCCGCTTGATGTCGTACCAGACCGGCGAAGCCTTCAGCAGCTTCGCCACTGCAACGGGCGCACCGTCGATCATCACCTGGGTATCGCGCCAGTTCATGCGACCGTCCTCGCCCATCAAGGGGGCGAGGCGCAAGCCGAAGACGCAGGCAAGCGTCAGGTCACCATGCCGTCGCTCAAAGGCGATGATGCGGTCCCTTCCATGGCCGGTCACGTCCAGCGCGTCATAGTCGCCGCAGGCAAAAAGATCGGGATGTCGCCGCCGGGCATCGAGCAGATCGGCCAGGAGCGCGATCTTGGGATGGGTTCGCCCCTGCAACGCCGCTTCGCGCGCGGGATAGTCGACCGGTCGCCGATTATCGGGATCGACCAGGCTGAGATCGGGCAATTCGGTGCCCTGATAGCAATCCGGGATACCCGGCACGGTATAACGCAGGGCCAGTTGCACCAGCGAATTGGCCGAGGCGGCAGGTTCGGTCCGGGCCAGCCAGCGGGTAAGCCCCTTGCGGAACGGCGCGCCCGCCCCACCCTCGATCAGGGTTTTGGCCAGCGCGTTGCACCGTTCCTCATAATCGCTGTCGGGCTGTTCCCAGGACGAACGGAGCTTGGCCTCTCTCAGCGCCTTTTCCTGCCAGGCCGCAACCCGCTCGAAGAAGTCATGCCCTTCGGCGGGCGCGGGCCACGCGCCGACCAGGGTCTGGATCAGCATGTACCAATCGGCGGGGTGGACGCCCTCGGACAGGGACAGCGTGTCCCGACGCCATGCCTCGACCAGATGCCGCCACTCGTCCGGCAGCGCGCTGATGACGGCCAGACGCGCCCGGACGTCCTCCCCCCGCTTATGATCATGGGTCGCCGTGGTCAGCATCGCATGCGGGAAGTCGGCTGCGCGTTCCTTCATCCGCGCGTGGAACGAGGCGATGGGCATGCTCATCCGCCCGGCATCGAAGCCGACATCGTTGCGCGACAGGAGGACACCGTGGCGATAGAAGGCCGTGTCCTCCACCGCCTTGGCGGCGATGGGAGCGGAGAGTTGCTGGAACCGGCGAACCGCTTCGCCCTTGCGAATGCCGTCGCCAGGACCTTCCCCGGCGAGCCATTCCAAAAGCTGGTCCACCACGAACCCTTCGCCCGGCGGCACGAACCGTGCGACGCGGGCGCTGACACTCTGGCGGATCGCCGCATCGGTGGCAGGCGCGTCGGGGCCATAGGTGCGATAAACCGGAAAGACCCACAGCAGCCGCTCGATCGCGCGCCGAAGCATCGCGGTTGTGATCACGCCACTCAGTTCGGGCGCGGAGGCGGTCAGCGCCGCAAACGCCGCCACGCACTGGTCCAACTGACCCGCGAATTGCCAGGCGAGCAGATCCTGCCGGGCCTGCAATTCCTCCGGCGCGAAATCGGCCGATCGCCAGCTCACTTTCGCCCATAGGTCGGCCAGCGGGCGCGCGCCCTCCGGCGCGTGGAGCAATGCGGCGACGTCCTCCATGAAATCATAGCCGCTGGTGCCGTCGACGCCCCAATCGCGACCCATCGGCTCGTCGGCGGCCAGAATCTTCTCGACCACGATATAGGCGCGGTTGCCGTCGTCTCGCGCGATCGCATCGAAGCGCGCGCGCAATTTGCGACAATAGCCGACGGGATCGGTCAGCCCGTCGACATGATCGATCCGCACCCCGTCGATCAGCCCTTCGGCATAGAGCCGGAAGTAAAGGGCATGTGTTTCCTCGAACACCGCGTCGTCCTCGACGCGCAGCCCGGCCAGATCGTTGATCGTGAAGAAGCGCCGCCAGTTGAGTTCATCGTTCGACACCCGCCAGGAGGCCAGGCGATAATGCTGGCGCTCCAGAAGATCGGGCAGCGCCAGAGTGTCCGCAACATCCTGATCCTCGTCGCGGATCGGCAGGCGATGTTCGCCATAGGCGACGATCTCGGCACGGGCATCCGGGCGTTCGACCGTGATCTGCCCCTCCGCCAGCACGCGGGCAAGGCTCTCCCCCAGGATCGGCAGGACGAGTCTGCGCGACCAGTCGATATCGAAAAACCGCGCATAACGGCTCTGTTCGCCGCGCGTCAGTACGTCGTTCCACCAGCGATTGCCGCCGCCGGCGACGCCCATGTGATTGGGCACGATATCGATGATCACGCCCATGCCGCGCGCGCGCGCCGCTTGTGAGAGCGACCGGAATGCCGGCTCGCCGCCCAGTTCGGGGTTGATCCGGGTGGGATCGATCACATCATAGCCATGAGTGGATCCCGCCGCCGCCATGGTGACGGGGGAGGCATAGACATGACTGATCCCCAGCCTGTCGAGATAGGGCAACAGCGCCTCGGCCCGAGCAAAGGGAAAGTCCTTATGAAACTGGAAACGATAGGTGGCGCGCGGCGTCATGGCGGCGTCCTTCTGTCGGGGAACGGGTCAGCGGGCGTTGAGCGTGGCGACCCGCGCCGCTACATCCGGCCGCTCCAGCAGCGGGGAGAGCGTGTCGGGCAGACGGCGACGCCAATTGGGATGCTCGTCGATCGTTCCGGGCAAATTGGGCTGTTCGTCGAGCGCCAGCAAATCCTCGATCGGCACGATGGCGAGCGGGCAGGGCGTTCGTGCCACGGCCGCGATCGCGGCATCCACCACCGGCGTGGGATCGTCGGGGGGCATCGCACCGTCTCCCAGCGTCGCCCAGAGCGATGACCGCTCCCGGTCGCGCCACGCGGCATCCTCCGGGTTCACCGGGCGGTCGGCGATCCGGGCGCGCCATTCCAGGTCACGTCCTTTCCACCATCCCGCGACGGTGGCGACGTCATGCGTGGCGGTCATCGCGATCGCTTCCGCATCCCAGGTTTCGGGCGGCTTGAACCCGCCATGGTCGTCACGCTCGAAGGGCAGGACGCGCATTCCCAATATCCCGGCGGCGGCCATGATGTCGCGAAAGCCGGGTGGGATCGTGCCCAAGTCCTCACCGATGACGATCGCGCCCCGGCCTTGATTGGCGCGGTGCGCCTCGATCTTCAAGATGCGCAACATATGGTCGAAGGGCATGGCGAGATAGGCGCCCTGATCGGCGACCGCGCCCTCCGGGATGACCCATAGGCGGCACAATCCCAGCGCGTGGTCGATCCGCACCCCACCCGCATGGGCGAATATGGCGCGAAGTGTTTGAATGAAGGGTTCGAAGCCTTGCCTTTGAAGCGCGAAGGGGGAGAGGGCGGTGATGCCCCAGTTCTGGCCATTGGGGCCGAGCGGATCGGGCGGCGCGCCGATCGAGAGTCCGGTCAGCAGATCGCCGCGCCTGCTCCATGCGTCCGCGCCGTCCGATGCGACGCCGATGGCGAGGTCGGCGACCAGTCCGATCGGCATCCCTGCACCACGTGCCGTCTCGGCGGCATCGCGAAGGCCGCATTCGGCACGCCACTGGGCGAAGGCGTAGAATGCGATGGCATCCTCATGGTCCGCGGAAAAGGCCCGTACTGCTTCGCCTGCCGGGTCGTGGAACGGCGCAGGCCAGGCGGGCCAGCCGCTTGCGCCGTCGCGGACGTGTAAATAGCCGTGCAACGCATCGAAGACCGCGTGCGCCTGGAGCCGTTCACCCTGTTCCGCGCGCCAGGCCATGAATACGGACCGCTGCTCCGAAGACAACGCGTCATAGGCGACGCGCAGATCGCGCAGCCGATCCGGGGCGGCCCCCGCCCAGTCGATCAGCGCGCCCTGCTCCGTGACCGCCTCTCCCGCGGGAGCCAGCCAGACATTGCGAAACAACCGGCTGGAGGGTGCATAGGGGCTGAACCGCGCGGCATCGGCCGGGAACAGCGCATGGACGGGGCTGATCGCCAGAGCGGCCGCACCCGCCCGGCCGAACGCCTCAGCCGCGCGTGAAAGGCTGGCGAAATCGCCATAGGCGCCGCCGCCCTCACGCAGCGACGGGATCTGGACGGCGCTCCCCCAGAGGCGTCCGATCGGCGGCGGCGGACAGCGGGGCGGTGCGATCGCAACCGTCACGGACCGGCCGTCCTGTTCCAACCGATGATAACCATGGCGGGAAGGGGCGATCAGGCGAACCTCGCCATCGCCATCTTCCAGAAAGACCGAGAGTTGATCCCCGGTCTCCAGAACCAGTGATGCAGATCCAGCTCGCCACCCTTCCGGCAGCGAGATGGGATGATCCCCTTCGCCCGACAGGAAGCGGATTTCGCTCGCCGATGCGTCCAGCCGGTCGAGGATCGCGGACAGAGCCTCATCCGACACGCGCTGCTGGAGGCCCCTGGCATCCTGCCATTCTCGCGACAGCCCGGCGGCGCGGGCGCGATGGTCGAGATCGCTCATGGCGTCAGCCATGCGGCAAAGCGATCGCCCTCTCGGTACAACAGATTGCCTTCCTCGTCCGGCAGAGGTGGCGGTGCGTCGCCCAGGTCGATCAGCATGGTCAGGCAGGCTCCGTCCGCCATCCGCCAGCGCGCCTTAACGGCGCGATTGGCCATGACCTCCCCCGCCAAGCCGACCGCTCCCTTGAGGCGCGGCATGATATGAACGCGTCTCAGTGCCAGCAACTCGCGGTAAAAGGCGCGCCATTCCCCTGCCTGCGGACCGGGTGACGGTACCGAAGCATCGAAAGTTGCCCGGGCATTGGGGTCGGGAATGCGCGCACGCGCCCGTTCATCGGCAAAGGCGTCGAAGCCCGCGAACTCGCGCCGACGCCCTTCGCGGACGGCATCCGCCAGTTTGTCATGGAAATCGGTGAAAAACAGGAACGGGCTCTCGCTTCCCTCATCCTCGCCCATGAACAGCAGCGGAATCTGCGGACCGAGCAGCAACAGGGCGGTTGCCGCGCGCAGGCGGTTCGGGTCGGTCAACTGGATCAGCCGCTCGCCCATCGCCCGGTTGCCGACCTGATCGTGGTTCTGGAGAAACGCGACAAAGGCGGTCGCCGGCAGCATGCCGGACGGCTTGCCCCGTGGTTTGCCATCGTGATTGGGTGAGCCCTCGCCCTGATAGATGAAGCCTTCCTTGAGGCATCGGGCAAGCCGTTCCGTCGGACGATCCGCGAAATCGCGATAATAGGCACTCGTCTCGCCGGTCAGCAGGACATGCAGCACATTGTGGAAATCGTCGTTCCACTGGGCGTCAAACCGCCCCGCGACGAGCCGCTCGGCGTCGTTCTTCTCATTCTCCAGGACCAGATGAACGTGACGATTGGGCAGGGCGGCACGGATTTCATGCGCCATGCGATCGAGGAAGCCGTCATTGTCGATCGCGTGAACCGCGTCGAAACGCAGGCCGTCGATCCGATAGTCGCGCAGCCACATGAGCGCATTGTCGACGAAGAAGCGATGCACCGGGTCGGCGTCCACCGCCACCGCGCCGCCCCAGGGCGTGTCCACATCCTTGTGGAAGAACGCGCTCGCATAGGCGTTCAGATAATTTCCGTCGGGGCCGAAATGATTATAGACCACATCGAGAAACACCGAGAGGCCGAGCGAATGCGCGGTGTCGACCAGCGTGCGCAACTCGGCCGGCGAACCATAGGCCTCCGCGACCGCATAGGGCAGCACGCCGTCATAGCCCCAATTGCGGGTACCCCCGAACGCATTGACCGGCATCAGCTCGATCGCGGTAATTCCCATCGCCGCAATCGCCGTCAGCCGCTCGCGCACACCGGCGAAGCCGCCAAGCGTTCCGACATGGACCTCCATCAGCACCATCTCTTCCCAAGGACGGCCCGACCATTCGGTGGCGCTCCAGGCGAAGCTGGGATCGACGATCACGCTCCAGCCATGGACGCCGCCCGATTGCAGTCGGGACGCCGGGTCCGGCACCGCAAGATCGCCATCCAGACGGAACCGATAGCGTGTGCCTGGCGGTGCCGGGGCGCTGACGGAGAACCAGCCTTCCGCGTCGCGCACCATGTCGACGGACGGGCGACCATCGATCTCCAGCGCAACCGCCTGCCGGTCGGGCGCCCAGAGACGGAAGCGGACGTCGCCTCCCTCGCGAAGCTCGGGGCCCCAATGCGTCATTCGGAAATCACGTCCTGCCAGGTGATCAGCGCCGCACTTTGGGGCCCGAGTTCATAGCTGTCCTCGATCACGATCTCGCCTTGTTCGGGCTTGGCGCTGTCGATCAGGACGGTTCGTTCGGAATGGGGCGGGGGCAGGCTGAACAGGATGGGATCGGGCGAGGCATTGAGGAGCAGCGACACCGCCTCGACCTTGCCGTCCTCGGTGGCCGTGGCACGGCGCATCATCAGCGCGCGCCCTTCCGGGTTGTCCCAGTCCTCCGCGCTCAACGGCTCACCCCGTTCGTCCCACCATTCGATATCGTTGATACCGTTGCCGGGCGTATCCTGCCCGTACAGGAACTGCGGCGCATGCAGGACGGAGAAGCGGCGGCGCAGTGCGGCCAGACGCGCGGTGAAGGCGATCATCGTCTCGCCCTCCTCGGAGGCCGCAGCCTTCCAGTCGAGCCAGCTTATCTCATTGTCCTGGCAATAGGCATTGTTGTTGCCGTGCTGGGTCCGGCCGAACTCGTCGCCCGCGACGATCATCGGCGTACCGAGCGAGGCGAGCAACGTGGTCATCATCGACCGCATCACGCGCCCGCGCGCGGCCTTGATATTCTCGTCATTGGTCGGCCCTTCCGCGCCCCAGTTGCGCGAATAATTTTCGGAATGGCCGTCGCGATTGTCTTCCTTGTTCGCCTCGTTATGCCGTTCCTCATACATGACGGTATCGGCCAGCGTGAAGCCGTCATGGGCGGCCAGCAGGTTGAGACTGGCCCAGGGGCGCCGCGAACGCCGGTCGAACAGGTCGCCGGAGCCCGCCAGCCGCGCCGCAAGATCGCCACGCTGCCCGGGGTCGCCGCGCCAGAACCGGCGTACCGTGTCGCGATACTTGTCGTTCCACTCGGAAAAACCGGGCGGGAAATTGCCGAGTTGATAACCGCCCGGCCCGACATCCCAAGGCTCAGTCAGCAGCTTCAACCGGCCGAGTACGGGGTCTTGGCGAAGGACATCGAAAAAGGCCGAACCCGGATCGAATCCGTCCGCCTCTCGCCCAAGCGTGAGACCCAGGTCGAAGCGGAAGCCGTCGACGCCGAAGCTCGTCGCCCAATAGCGAAGCGAGTCCGTCACCATCTGGATCACGCGCGCCTTGGACAGGTTCAGCGTGTTGCCCGTGCCCGTATCGTTGATCGTGTAGCGAGGCTGGTCCTGGACCAGGCGATAATAGCTGGCATTGTCCAGCCCGCGCCATGACAAGGTGGGCCCTTTCTCGGAACCCTCGCATGTGTGATTGTACACCACGTCCAGAATGACCTCGATCCCCGCCTTGTGCAGCTTGTGCACCGCGCGGCGCAGTTCATCCTGTGTATCGCTCGCGAAATAGGCCTGTTCCGGCGCGAAGAAGCCGAGTGTGTTATAGCCCCAGTAATTGCGCAGCCCCTTTTCCTGGAGAAATCGGTCCTGCGTAAAGCTGTGGATCGGCAACAACTCGATCGCGGTGACGCCGATCCGCTTCAAATGCTTGATGACGGCCGGATGCCCAAGCGCGGCATAGGTGCCGCGCTCGCGCGGGGGAACCAGTTCCATCAGCTTGGTCAGACCCTTGACGTGCGCTTCGTAGATCACGGTCTGGGACCAAGGGGTGTTCGGCTTCACGTCGCGGGACCAGTCGAAATGGTCGTCGACGACCACCGCCTTGGGCATCGCCGCGGCGCTGTCACGCTTGTCGAAGCTCAGATCCTCTTTCTTGGATCGAATCTGATAGCCATGGAGCGCGTCGGTCCACCTGATCTCACCATGAAGCTTGCGCGCATAGGGATCGAGCAAGAGCTTGTTGGGATTGAACCGGTGCCCCGCCTCGGGCTTATAGCGCCCATGGGCCCTGTAGCCATAGAGCAGGCCTGGGCCGACATCCGGCAGATAGCCGTGCCAGACCTCGTCCGTGCATTCCGGCAGGGTATAACGCTTCAACTCGCGCTTGCCCTGAGGATCGAAGATGCACAGTTCGATCCGGTCGGCATTGGCGGAGAAGACCGCGAAATTCACCCCTTCGCCATCGAAGCTTGCGCCCAGCGGATAGGGGGAACCGGCAAGGGTCTGATCAGGCAATGCGGTCAAGAAGGCTCTCCGGCAAAAGTCGCGAAAGGACTGTCCGTTCGGTCAACATGGGGTATGGACGTCGATGCCCGGGCGATGACGACCGCCCGGGCTTTCGCCGGGTCAGCTCGTTTTGGCGGCGCGGGGCTTGCGTGCCTTGGGCTTGGGCGCGGGTTCGGCGGCAGGGGTTTCCGCGACGGGCTCGGGCACCTCTTTCGCCTTGCGGCGCCTGGGTGCCGGCTTGGATGACGCCTTGGCGGGCGCGTCGCCCACGGCTCCCTCGGTCAGTTCACGCTCGGCCATTTCCCAATGATCGCGGTCGCGACCATGCGGCTGACCTTCGTCTTGCCAGATGCCATATGCCCGCTGGCGAAGCTGTTCTTCCCTATTGTCCACCATCGACTCCCTGTCGCGACAGATCATCTGTCATCGCAATCGTAACGACTGACCATGCGTTCCGCTCCGCAAAAAACGCACGCATCCTCATCAGCTGTTTCCGGTCGGCGACTTGACCTTGACCGGGGCAGGGCGATCGACCGCCGACAGTGTCTGTCGCTGGCTTGCCGGGTCGATCCGGCGCGTCCGGGCGAAGGGGGGCAGGGTGACGCGGCCACCCGTCTCCAGCGCCTTCACGATCCCCTCGACAACGCGCAGATCGGCAAGCCCCTCCTCCGCATCGGGTTCGGGGTCGCGATCATGGAGGATACAATCCGAGAAATAGCGCATCTCGCCGCCGAAATGATCGGTATGCTTGAAGCGCTCATGGCTCTTCTTGTCGCCGATGGTGAGGTTCTGCTCGATCGGGGACTGGAAGCCATAGGCCGGGCTCATATGGATCGAACCCTTCATGCCCGCCACGATCAGGCTGTCGACGTCATTCATCGCGTAGCTGACGGTGAAGCTGGCCAGCTTGTCGCCCGGCATGCGCAGGATGACGGCGAAAGTATCGTCCAGATCGCCCAGGCCCGCACCGGGCTGTCGCGTCGCGACCGCGCTTTCCACCGCGACGGGTTCGGCGCCGAACAGATACCGGATCGCGTTGATCGGATAGGGCGCCATGTCGAACAACGGACCCGCCTGGAGGCCATGCTTTGCACGATGATTGTCAGGGTCCAGCTTCTGGCCGAAGCAGGAGGTGAAGGCGACCAGTTCCCCCAGTTCGCCGTTCCGAATCTTCTCGATTGCATCCAGCGTGCCGGGCTCGAAATGCAGGCGATAGGCGGTCATCAGCTTGGCGGAGGAGCGCCGCTCCGCCTCCTGGATGGCACGCCCCTGTTCCACCGATATGTCGAGCGGTTTTTCGCACAGGACATGGATACCGGCGTCGAGCGCGGGGATCGCGAATTCGGCATGTCGCCAGTTCGGCGTCGCCAGATAGATCGCATCGCACACATTGGCGGTCAGCAGCTTGTCGAATTCCGAATAGGAATAGACATGCTCGACGCCGTATTTGTCCGCAAGAAGACGGCCCTTTTCGGCGTCGCCGGTGACGATCGCGGTCAGTTCCGAATTGCCGGTATGTTTGATGCCCGGCAACATCGCCGACTGGGTGATATCCCCTGCGCCCACGACGGCATAGCGAACCTTCTTCGCGCCGAAACCGAATGCCGATACCAGGCTCATGCCACTGCTCCCAAAAGATCGTAACGGATGCTGCAACGCGCCAATTCGGGGAAGGTCCCACGGAGATTTACCGGATTTGGCGAGTTTTCCTCGCTCTAACCTGGATTGTTTCCTCCGACGTGGAGCCCGCCGCCCGTGACCTTGCCCGATCAGCACGCCGATCCGCTCCGTGACGGCGACGGTTTCCTCGATCTGGAGAATTACGCGGCGCTGGGCGATGGGCGGAGCGTCGCGCTGAGCGGTGCCGACGGGGCGATCGACTGGTGGTGCGTACCCAATATGGACTCCGCGCCGTTGTTCGACCGGTTGCTCGATGCGGCCGATGGCGGCACCTTCTCCATCACGCCTGACATGCCCTTTGCGGTCGAGCGCCGATACCGCAGGGACAGCAACGTGTTGGAGACGATCTTCACCACGGCAACCGGCCGGGCCAAGCTGGTGGAGTCGATCAACAGCGGCCCCGCGGGGCGGCTGCCCTGGGCCGAACTGGCGCGGCGGGTCGAGGGGCTGGACGGCCATGTGCGGTTCGCGATCACCCTCCGCTTCAGTCGTCGGGCGGACACCGTCAGTCCCTATTTCGCGCCAGCGGGCGGACACAATGTCTTCCATGTCGACCGGGTGCTGGGCGTCTTCCGGCATTGCGGGCATGTGATCGTCGATTCCGTGGAAGACGGGTTGGTCACAGCGCATGCCTCGGTCGGGCCAGGGGACCGGGCCCGGATTGCGATCATCGCGGGCGAGGACGAACCCTTGGTGTGTCAGGACATCGAGCAGATCGACGCGCGAATTGATTTGTCCGACGCGGAATGGCGGCAATGGACCGGGGGACTGACGGCCCCCGTTGAATATCGCGATCGTATCCTGCGCAGCGCACTTGCGCTCAAGCTCCTGCTCTACTCCCCGACAGGCGCGATCACGGCGGCGGCGACCACTTCACTGCCAGAAGGGATTGGTGGCGCGAAGAACTATGACTATCGCTATGCCTGGGTCCGCGATGCCGGTTACACGATCAAGGCGTTCCTGCGGATCGGCGCCCATGCCGAGGCAAAGGCGGCCTTCACCTGGCTGCTCAAGCGACTTGGGGAGGGTCAGCCGCAGGTCTGCTACACACTTGAAGGGCAAGCGGTTCCGGCCGAGCGCGAGGTCGCAGTCGGTGGTTATCGCTACTCCAAACCCGTGCGCGTGGGCAATCTGGCCGGGTCGCAGCACCAGCATGGCATCTATGGCGACATCTTCGAAACGGCGAGCCGCTTCGTGGCGTGCGGCAATTTCCTGGATACCGCCAGCGCCGAGACCCTTTCCCACCTTGCCAACACCTGTGCCGATCGCTGGCGTCAGCCGGACGCGGGCATCTGGGAACTGCCGAAGCAGGAACATTACACCATGTCCAAGATCAGTTGCTGGCAGGCGCTGGCGCGGGCGGTCGAACTGGCCGACCAGGGACAGATCCCCACTACCTGCCGCGACCGCTGGGCGCGCGAACGCGACCGGATCGAGGCGTGGATCGGGGAGCATTGCTGGTCGGAGAAGCGCGGTGCGTATCTGATGTATCCGGGCAATGATGCTCTGGATGCCAGCCTCGCACTCGCCGTCCGGTTCCGCTTTGATGGGCAGGACCGCCTGGCCCGAACGCTCGATGCGCTTGACGAGGAACTGGGCGAGGGCGCGTTTCACTACCGCTATTCGGGTGTGCATCGGGAAGAGGCGTGTTTCCTCGCCTGTACCTTCTGGATGATCGAGGCGCGGGCGATCCTGGGCCAGCAGGAGCGGGCTCGGGCTGCCTTCGACGCTGCTACGGTCGCGCTGGATAGCCGGGGGGCGGGGCTCTATGCCGAGATGATCGATCCGGCGACCGGCCGGTATCTGGGGAACATGCCGCAAGGACTGACCCATCTGGCCGTGATTCAGGCGGCGGCGACATTGGCGGGTCAGGAACTATGACCCCCATGCCGACCTTCCACCAGGACGGTGGAACCGCCCGTTCCGAGTGCTAACAGGGGTGCGATCCGATCCGAATGTGCCGATCCGCGACTGGTTTTCCGGCAGGGGGCGGAGAGGCCACGCGGCTGGTCTGGGCAATGGGGGCTCGGTACGATGAAGTCTGGTCCGATTGCGATGGACAGGCGCGCCTGATCATGGACGATGTACTGTCCGCCTGGACCCGGCGCTTCGCCGGTCTGCCATGGAAGCTTGATACCGACCGGGGCGAAGCTCGCACGTTGAAGAGGGCAGTTGCTGCTTAGCTCTGCTGCGCAAGGCCCATATGCTGGTGGAGCTTGCGCAGCAGAGTGATCGGTTGTTCAAAGCCTGACCGGCGGCCCTCGCTCGTCAGTCCAGATCATTCTCGCTGACGACGATCAGCGATTGTTCCATGTCGCGGCCGAGTGCGGCCAAGGCGGCTTCGAGGATATCATCCGAATAGCGCTCGAACATGTCGATCGCATCGCCATCGGGGGCGTCGCCGCTCAGCGCCTCAAGCAGATCATACTGCACGGCGAACTGGTATTCGTCGCCATCGACTTCACCCACGAACTCGACCTGCCGCTCGCCGATATTGTCTTCCACCGTACCCTTGATGACCGTCAGCGTGTCGTCCGCCATGACTTTCCTTCCTCCATCGTCTGCGTCGGGGACGCGGAAAGAGCCTTCGGGTTCCCTGAACCGGCTTATTTGACTCGCCGCCAACGCTGTTCCCGGCATCCCAGCGAGCCGAACAGGCAGCCCTGACCGACCAGGGTTCGTGCGTCGATCTGCGTGATCGTTCCTTCGACTTCGCGGCCGATATCGGGGATGAAGACGGTGCCGGACCAGCGGCCGGGTTCTTCCTCTTCAAAGTCGGTGAACAGGCGCGTGCCGGTCAGCCGCTCCGAGCCGCCGCGCGCCGCATCCGCCTTGGCCTGTTCGCTGGCCCAGACAACTGTGCCGCACATCAGTCGCGCATCGCGGCCGGACCCACAGGGCGCAAAGCGGACCTGAACCGTGTTCGAGGGATTGGCCCAGGTTCCGGCGGGAACGCGCGCGTCCGCCGCGCCCGCGATCAGCCCGGTGCTCGACAGGGCGAGTGTTCCGGCCGCTATCCATTTCTTGCCGATCTTCGTCATGGGGCGATCCCTCGATGTTTCCGATGATCCCGGCGATGTAGGAAGGCGGGGCTCAAAAGCAAAACGGCCGACGGATTGCTCCGCCGGCCGCTTGAACGTTCGACCGATAGGCCGGATCAGTTGGAACGCTTTGCCAGTTCCTTGTTGATGCCCAGCGCCGCCAGTGTGCAGACCGCACCCGACAGCAGATAGACACCCACCGACAACAGGCCGAAGTTGCTCGACAGCAGCAGCGCGGCCAGCGGCGCGAAACCGGCACCGATCAGCCAGGCGAGATCCGATGTGATCGCGGCACCAGTATAGCGGCGCAGCGGCGAAAAGCCCGAATTGATGACGCCCGAGGACTGGCCGAAGCCGAGACCCAGCAGGAGGAAGCCGAGGACGATATAGACGGTTTCACCGACGCCGCCCTGGCTCAGCAATTGCGGTGCGAAGCCCGCATAGGCCGCGATCGCCGCAGCCGAAGCGCCGAGCAGCGTGCGACGGCCGACCCGGTCCGCGATCTTGCCCGAGGCGAGGATGGCGAACACGCCGACGATGCTGCCAACGATCTCGATCATCATGAAGTCCTGCGGGCGCTCGCGATTGAACAGCACGACCCAGGAAAGCGGGAACACGGTGACGATGTGGAACATCGCAAAGCTGGCCAGCGGAGCGAAAGCACCCAGGATGACCGTGCGACCCTCGGCGCTCAGCGTCTCGCCCACCGGCGCGGGCTGAAGCTCGCGGCTTTCGAACAGGCGCTGGAACTCGGGCGTCGCAACGATGCGGAGACGCGCGAACAGCGCCACGACGTTGATCGCGAAGGCGACGAAGAATGGATAGCGCCAGCCCCAGTCGAGGAAGTCTGCCGTGCTGAGCGTCGTCAGGAAGAAGGCAAACAGGCCGTTGGCGACCAGCAGGCCCAGCGGCGCGCCGAGCTGCGGAATCATCGCGTACCAGCCGCGACGACGCTCCGGTGCATTGAGCGACAGCAGCGAAGGCAGGCCGTCCCAGGCGCCGCCCAGCGCAAGCCCCTGCATGATGCGGAAGATGCCGAGCAGTACGGCGGCCGACGTCCCGATCTGCGCATAGCCGGGCAGGAAGGCGATCGCCATGGTCGAGCCGCCGAGCAGGAACAAGGCGATGGTCAGCTTGACACCACGACCGAGGTTGCGATCGACCGCCATGAAGATGAAGGTGCCGATCGGACGTGCGATGAATGCGAGCGAGAACAGCGCAAAGGAATAGAGCGTGCCCGTCAGCGCATCGACATAGGGGAAGATCAGCGACGGGAACACCAGCACCGAGGCGATGGCGTAGACGAAGAAGTCAAAAAACTCCGACGTGCGCCCGATGATGACGCCGATGGCGATATCACCCGGCGCGACATGGTGCGGATCGCGGGCATTGACCAGTCGCGCATCCCGTTCCAGGGGCGTCGAGGTCGATGCGGTTAACTCTGCGCTCATCAGCTGCCGGTCCTGACTTCTTCCAAGGTATTGAGACGGAACATTCGCAGTGCAAAAGGACCGCGCATGACCGCCATTGTCGTGCGCCTATGCGCCTTTCCGGGCGATGCGGGGATTGGACAAACTGTCCAATGTGCGCAGGTGCAGCAAAGGCGTAGCGGCCCTTGCCATATGTCTCATTCGTCGAGCCTTGCGCGCCTGCGCCCTCTTCGCTGGGCCGCCTTGCCCCTCCTGGCCATGCTGGGGGGCTGCGATGCGGTCGTGCTCCATCCTGCGGGCGACGTCGCCATGCAGCAACGCGATCTGGTGCTGATCGCGACGGCCCTGATGCTGCTGATCATCATTCCGGTGATGGCGCTGACGGTGCTGTTCGCGTGGCGCTATCGCAAGAGCAATATCGACGCGGAATATGATCCGAATTTCGACCACTCGACGATGCTCGAACTGGTGATCTGGTCGGCGCCGCTGCTGATCATCATCTGCCTGGGCGCGGTGACCTGGACGAGCACCCATCTGCTCGATCCGTATCGCCCGATCGAGCGCACTGCCCCGGGGCAGCCGGTCACGACGAACGTCAAGCCGCTGGAAATCCAGGTGGTCTCGCTCGACTGGAAGTGGCTGTTCATCTATCCCGAGCAGGGCATCGCCACGGTCAACGAACTCGCGCTGCCCGTCGACCGTCCGGTCGAATTCCGCCTGACCAGCACCTCGGTGATGAACGCCTTCTACGTTCCGGCGATGGCGGGCATGATCTACACCATGCCTGGCATGGAGACGAAGCTCCACGCGGTCCTGAACCGCGAGGGCACGTACAAGGGGCTTTCGTCGCACTATAGCGGCGCGGGTTTCTCGGGCATGAACTTCCCGGTCTATGCCCTCCAGGCGAACGGCTTCGATCAATGGGTCGAGACGGTCCGCGCCTCGCAGGCTGGTCAGGCCAAGGGCAAGGGCGAACTTACCCGTGCCGCCTTCCTGACGATCGAAAAGCCCAGCGAATATGTGCCTGCCATGTATTTCGGCACGGTGCAGAGCGGTCTGTTCGATCGCGTCGTCAACCGCTGCGTCGCGGATAATACGCCGTGCATGTCCGACGTGATGATGCATGACCGGATGAGCGGTGGCGGTGACCCGCACAAGATGAAGGTCGGCGAGGGCAATCCGCCGGTCAACAACACCGGCCCGATGCACGGGGATCGCACCAAGGGCGCGCTCGAAAAGTCGCCCGAAGAGATCCAGACCTCGCCGCATCAGAGCAAGGAACCTGTGCCGTCGAACGGCGTGCAGGAGCCGGGTGAGATGAAGAACCGCCGTATGTCCTTCCTTTCCATCCCGCAGACCCCCGGCCATGCCGGCGCGGGTCGCGGCTGAGGCACGCCATCATGGATCAAATCATAAAGACCATCTTCGGACGCCTGTCGTTCGAATCGCTGCCGATCCACGAGCCCATTGTCGTCGGCACCTTCCTGGGTGTCGCGGTCGGCGGGCTCGCGGTGCTGGCGCTCATCACCAAGTTCAAGCTGTGGGGCTATCTCTGGAAGGAGTGGTTCACCACGGTCGATCACAAGCGGATCGGGATCATGTATATGGCCCTGGGTATCGTGATGCTGCTGCGCGGCTTTGCCGATGCGCTGATGATGCGCGGCCAGCAGGCGATCGCCTTCGGTGACAATCAGGGCTTCCTGAATTCGCACCATTATGATCAGGTGTTCACCGCCCATGGCGTCATCATGATCTTCTTCGTCGCGATGCCGATCATCACCGGCCTGATGAACTATGTCATCCCGCTCCAGATCGGCGCGCGCGACGTGTCCTTCCCCTATCTGAACAATCTCAGCTTCTGGATGACCGCGGGCGGCGTCGTGCTGGTGATGGCGTCGCTGTTCATCGGCGAATTCGCCCGGACCGGCTGGCTGGCCTTCCCGCCGCTTTCTGAGCTGGATTTCAGTCCAGATGTCGGCGTCGACTATTATATCTGGGCGTTGCAGGTGGCGGGCGTCGGTACGACCCTGTCGGGCATCAACCTGATCGCGACCATCATCAAGATGCGCGCACCGGGCATGACCATGATGAAGCTGCCGGTGTTCTGCTGGACCTCGCTCTGCGCGAACGTCCTGATCGTCGCCAGTTTCCCCGTCCTTACCGCCACCCTGGTCCTGCTGTCGCTCGACCGCTATGTCGGCACCAACTTCTTCACGAACAATCTCGGCGGCAACCCGATGATGTACGTGAACCTCATCTGGATCTGGGGCCACCCGGAGGTCTACATCCTGATCCTGCCGCTGTTCGGCGTCTTCTCGGAAGTCACTTCGACCTTCTCGGGGAAGCGGCTGTTCGGCTATACCTCGATGGTCTACGCCTCGATCGTCATCACCATCCTGTCCTACCTGGTCTGGCTGCACCACTTCTTCACCATGGGGTCGGGGGCGAGCGTTAATTCGTTCTTCGGCATCACGACCATGGTGATCTCGATCCCGACCGGGGCGAAGATCTTCAACTGGCTGTTCACCATGTACAAGGGGCGCATCCGGTTCGAACTGCCGATGATGTGGACCATCGCGTTCATGCTGACCTTCACCATCGGCGGCATGACCGGCGTTCTGCTGGCCGTTCCCCCCGCCGACTTCGTGCTGCACAACTCGCTGTTCCTGATCGCGCACTTCCACAATGTGATCATCGGCGGCGTGCTGTTCGGTGCCTTTGCCGCGATCAACTATTGGTGGCCCAAGGCCTTCGGGTTCAAGCTCAACCAGTTCTGGGGCAAGGTTTCGTTCTGGCTGTGGGTCGTCGGCTTCTGGGTCGCCTTCACGCCGCTCTATATCATGGGCCTGATGGGCGTGACGCGTCGCCTCCATCATTTCGACGATCCCTCGCTGCAAATCTATTTCGTCGTCGCCCTGCTGGGTGCGCTGATGATCGCGGGTGGCATCGGGGCCTTCCTGGTTCAGATCGGCGTGTCGATCTGGAAGAAGGAAGAGCTGCGCGACACCACGGGCGATCCCTGGAACGGCCGGACGCTGGAATGGGCGACGTCCTCGCCGCCGCCGGATTACAACTTCGCCTTCACGCCCGTCATCCATGATCTGGATGCCTGGTATGACATGAAGGACAAGAAGGCGGAGGCACCCACCGAGGGATATCGTCCGATCCACATGCCGAAGAACACGGGAACCGGCGTGATCATCGCCGCTCTGTCGACGGCGGCCGGCTTCGGCATGATCTGGTACATGTGGTGGCTCGCTGCCCTCGGCCTGCTTGGCGTCGTCGTCGTCGCCATCTGGCATACATTCAACTATGACCGCGATTACTACATCCCCGTCGATGAGGTCGTGGCGATCGAAAGCGAGCGGCGTCGCCTGCTCGGTCAGGGGGCCTGATCCATGTCGACCGATGTTCTGAGCGCCGATCCGGCGAAGAACCCGACCTATTATCTGGTCGAGGACGAGGATCATCATCACGAATCCGGTGGCTCGACCGCCATCGGCTTCTGGATGTACCTGATGAGCGACTGCCTCATCTTCGCGATCCTCTTCGCCACCTATGGCGTGCTGGGCACCAGCTATGCGGGCGGGCCGACCCCGCGGGAAATCTTTGAACTCCCGCTGGTCGCGCTCAACACCTCGATGCTGCTGCTGTCGTCGATCACCTATGGCTTCGCCATGATCGCGATGGAGAAGAACCAGAAGCAGCAGACGCTGATCTGGCTCGGCATCACCGGCCTGTTCGGCCTGGCCTTCCTGTCGATCGAACTCTACGAATTCGCCAACCTCATCCATGAGGGCGCGGGTCCGCAGCGTTCGGCCTTCCTGTCGTCCTTCTTCACGCTGGTCGGAACGCACGGTCTGCACGTCACCTTCGGTTCGATCTGGCTGGTCACACTGATGGTACAGGTCGGTCGTTTCGGCCTGATCGAAGCGAACAAGCGCCGCCTGATGTGCCTGTCGATGTTCTGGCACTTCCTGGACGTCGTCTGGATCGGCGTCTTCACCTTTGTCTATCTGCTCGGAGTTCTCCGGTGAGCGCTCATCCTCCCCATGGTCATGGCGACCACGCCAATCTCGACCACGATCTGCATTCGCACGGCGACACGCACGGCCATGGCTCCTTGAAGGGCTATATGATCGGGTTCGTGCTCTCGGTGATCCTGACGGCCATCCCGTTCTGGGCGGTGATGACCGGGGCGCTGGGTGATACGCAGACGACCGCGCTGGTCATCATGGGCCTGGCCTTCGTCCAGATCGTCGTCCACATGATCTACTTCCTCCACATGAACACCAAGTCGGAGGGAGGCTGGACGATGATGGCGCTGGTCTTCACCGCAGTGCTGGTCGTCATCACGCTGAGCGGCTCGATCTGGGTCATGTATCACATGAACACCAACATGATGCCGGACATGGCCGCCCAATTGGGCGGCGGCATGTAATGACCGATGCTGGCCCAGCGGGCGGGCGGCGGGGCCGCTCGCCGCTGGTGCTGGCGGTCCTGACCGCGATCGGGTTGGCCCTGGTTGCGGCGTTCATATCCCTGGGCGTGTGGCAGTTGCAGCGCCGTGTCTGGAAACTGAACCTGATCGCGACGGTTGAGGCCCGGCTTCACGCCGCCCCCGTTGCGGCCCCCCCTGCCGCCGGGCCCGCGGATACCTATCGTCGTGTCAGCGTGCGCGGTGTATTTCGGAACGACCGGGAAACCTTCGTCCAGGCCGTGACCGAACGGGGGCCGGGCTATTGGGTTCTCACGCCCCTTGTTGGTTCGAACTTTACCGTCCTCGTCAATCGTGGCTTCGTACCGCCCGAGAAGCGCGCCGAGCATGACAGGCCGAGCGGGCCCGTCCCTGTTACCGGCCTGATCCGTTTGACCGAGCCGAAGGGGGGCTTCCTCCGCTCGAATGATGCGGCTGCCGATCGCTGGTATTCGCGCGACGTGGCAGCGATCGCGTCCGCCAAGCATCTTGGTGCGGTCGCCCCCTATTTCATCGATGCCGATAGAACCCCGAACCCTGGTGGCTACCCGATCGGCGGGCTGACCGTCGTCGCCTTCCGCAACAGTCATTTGTCCTATGCCTTGACCTGGTTCGGTCTGGCGATCCTGACGGTCGTGGCACTCGTCATTCTTTGGCGTAAAAGGCGCGAATGACGACCGGCGTTCATCCCTTCCTGCCGTTCACGGTCCGCCCGCGCGAGCCCGACGCGACGGCGGGTACGGCGAATATGCGCCAGCTCATTCATCTGCGCTGGTTGGCCGTCATCGGTCAGTTGGTGACGATCCTGTTCGTCAACCGCGTGATGCGCGTCGAGCTGCCTGTGGCGGCGATGATGGGCGTGGTGGGCATGGCGACGGCGATCAATCTGCTCAGCCATTTCCGCCTGCGCTTCCACCGGATCACCAATACCGAGTTGCTGTTCGCGCTGATGTTCGATGTGGGGACGCTGACGCTTCAGCTCTTCCTGGCGGGCGGGGCCACCAACCCCTTCATCTCGCTTTACCTCATTCAGGTCGTGCTGGGCGCGGTTCTGCTGGAGACTTGGTCCGCCTGGGCGTTGGCGGGGATCACCGGGATCTGCTTCGGACTCCTGTCGCTGCACCACCGGCCGCTTGCCTTTCCGCCCTGGCTGTTCGGTGACATCGCGGGGCTGCATACACTCGGCAACTGGCTGGGTTTCGCGCTGGTCGCGGTGCTGCTCATCCTGTTCGTCACCCGCATCACGCATAATCTTCGCGAGAGCGCAGCGCGGCTCGCGGACTTTCGGCAGCAGGCGTCGGAGGAAGAGCACATCGTTCGGATGGGCCTGCTCGCCTCTGGAGCGGCGCATGAGCTAGGCACTCCGCTGGCCAGCCTGTCCGTGATCCTCAGCGACTGGCGACGCGTCCCTAAGCTGCGCGACGATGTCGAGTTGATGGGCGAGATTGCCGAGATGCAGGCTGAGGTCCAGCGGTGCAAGGCCATCGTCACCCGCATCCTGCAATCGGCGGGCGAACCGCGCGGCGAGGCGGCGGAATTGTCGGAGGTCGGGCGCTTCATCGATGCGATCGTCGGCGAATGGCGGCAGAGCCATGCGCACGTCACGCTCGATTATCAGCGGACTGATGACGACGCGCCGATCGTGTCGGACCCGGCCATCAAGCAGGCGGTCTGGAACGTCCTCGACAATGCGGCGGAGGCATCGCCCCAATGGGTGGGGCTGTCCGTCGCGCGCGAGGGTGGCGCGGTAGCGGTGCGGGTCGCGGATCGCGGGGCGGGCTTCACCGCCACCACGCTGGCCCAGGTCGGGCGCCCTCAGCAGTCAACAAAGGGGGAGGGGCATGGCGTGGGCCTGTTCCTCGTATCCAGCGTGGTGCGCAAGCTGGGCGGACGGGTCGAGGCCGCCAATCGCCCGGAGGGTGGCGCGCTCGTCACGCTGACCCTACCTCTCAGTATGATCGGCTTTTCGGATCGGGAGAAATGATGGACAGCGAACGTTCGCTGGTAATCGTCGAGGATGACGAAACATTCGCACGCACGCTGCAACGCTCGTTCGAGCGGCGGGGTTATCGTGTCTGGGTGGCGGCTAGTCCCGACATGCTGGTCGAAATCCTCGGCCAGGTCACGCCGCATTATGCGGTGGTCGACCTGAAGCTGGGCCAGGCCTCTGGGTTGGCTTGCGTCCAGACGCTTCATGCGCATGACCCCGAGATGCTGATTGTCGTGCTGACCGGATTTGCGAGCATCGCGACCGCGGTGGAGGCGATCAAGCTGGGCGCTTGCCACTATCTGGCAAAGCCGTCCAACACCGACGATATCGAAGCCGCCTTTCATAAGGCGGGCGGCGACACGACCACCGCGATCACCGACCGTCCAAGTTCGATCAAGACCCTGGAATGGGAACGGATCAACGAAACCCTGGCCGAGACCAATTTCAACATCTCGGAAACCGCGCGGCGGCTTGGCATGCACCGCCGGACGCTCGCGCGGAAACTCGAAAAGCGGCACGTCCCCTGACATGGGCCGTCCGGCAGGCGGGAAGGGCGGACCTAGCCCCTCCCGCCACCGATCACGCCCGGCGCTTTTCCGCCGCGATCCAGTCTTCGACCTTCTTTTCCAGCACCGGCATCGGCAACGCCCCGGTGTCGAGGATCACCGCATGGAAGCGACGCGGATCGAACTTGCCACCCAGCTCGGCCTTGGCTTTGGCCTTCATCCGGCTGATCGTGATCTGGCCGATCTTGTAAGCGAGCGCCTGTCCCGGAATGGCGATATATCGCTCCACCTCGGCGGTCGCATCGGTCCGCGCCATCGGCGAATTGGCGAGCATATAATCGATCGCCTGGTCGCGCGTCCAACCCTTGGCATGGATGCCGGTATCGACCACGAGCCGCATCGCACGCAGCATCTCGTCGCTTAGGCCGCCCATCCGCTGATAGGGATCGGTCTCCATGCCCAGTTCGGGCCACAGCGTCTCGGCATAGAGCGCCCAGCCCTCTGCATAGGCGGTATTGCCGCCGAAGCGCATGAAGGCCGGAAGCGCGGCATTCTCCTGCGCCAGGCTGATCTGGAAATGATGTCCCGGCACGGCCTCGTGCAGGTACAGCGTCTCCATCTCCCACATGTAGCGCGACGGCAGGTCATAGGTGTTGTAGTAGAATACGCCCGGCCGCGTTCCGTCCGGCGTGCCGCCCTGATAGGAACCGCCCGCATCGGTCTTTTCCTTGAAGGCGGGAACGGGGCGGATCTCCAACGCGGTCTTCGGGATCAGCGAGAATTGTTCGCGGATGCGGGTGTCGATCCGCCGCCCGATCGCTTCATAGCCTTCGCGAAGCTGGGCCGCCGATTTGGGCTGGAAGCGGGGGTCGGTACGCAGGAAGGTGAAGAAGTCGCTGAGGCTGCCGGTAAAGCCGACGGCCTGTTTCTGCACGTCCATCGCTTTCAGGATTCGCGCGACCTCTGACAGGCCGAGCTGGTGGACCGCTTCGGCCTGGAGTGGCAAGGTGGTGTTCTGCTCGATCAGATAGGCATAGAGCCGGTCGCCGCCCTTCATCCCCGACAGGCCGATGCTGTCGCGTGCGGCCGGAAGATAGGTGTCGGCCAGGAAGTCGCGCATCCGCTTTTCGGCGGGGATGATCACGTCGCGGATCTGCGTGGCATAAGCCGTCTTCAGCCGGGCCTGATCCGCCGCTGAAATGCTGGCGGGGAAGCGCCGGACCGGGCCGTAGAAGGTCGAGTCCTCCACCGATCCGGCGAGAAGATTGTCGAACTGCGCGATCATATTGCGCACGACGAGCTTGGGCTGGACCACGCCGCTGGCCATGCCTTGGCGGAAGCGCCCGATGGCCTCGTCGAGCAGCCGCGCATATTCGACGTTTCGCTTCAGATTATTCTCGTAATCCGCCAGCGTATTGAACGGGGCCGCCCCCTGGCCGGACGCGAATTCGGGATAGAAGGTCTGGATGCCATAGAAATGATCCATCGGCCGAACGATGGTCAGCGCGACGAGCGCGGGATCGAAGCCCTTCAGCGTGGTCTCGGTCTGCTGCCGGAACACGTCATAGGCGATCTGATCCGTCGGTGTCAGCTTCGCTCGGTCGATCTGGCCCAGACGCTTAAGGTCGCTCTGCGCTGCGTTGCGTTCGCCAGCGATATAGGCATCGGAAAAGAAATCGCCGATCCGGTCGGCGCGACGCATATCGCCCCGGAACAGCCCGCTGATCGGATTGCGGGCAAGGCTGGCCTCGTCGCTGTCATGGAAAAGCTGCTTGAGGCGGGCATCTTCCCTGCCGTCGCCGGGTTGCGCCGGTGCGGGGGGCAAAGCCTGCGCGCAACTGACCGAAAAAGGGATGGGCAGGGCAGTGGCGGCGAGCAGGGCGGCGATAGGCAGAAGGCGCAAGCGGATGTCCCGTTCTGGATGAGAAAGCCCGATCCTAGAAAGGCCGCTTTCGGACGGCAAGGTCGTTGGCGCGCGTATAGACGATATGGAAAGGGGGCATCGCCGCCGCGAAAGGCGATGCTCCCCTGTCTTTTCGGCGGCCTATAAGACGCGTCAGGCGGACTTGCTTGTTGCCGCCTTCGCTGCTGCCGACCCCGCATTGCCTGCCGCCTTCACGACATGGTCGAACAGCGACTTGGCGCGATCCTTGGCCGCATCCTTGGTCAGGCCCGCATCTTCCAGTTCACGCAGGCCCGTTTCACGAGCAGCCTGCGTCGCCTGTCGAACCGTCTCGCCCAGCTTCTTGCCGAGGGGGGCGAGGATTTCCTTCTCCCTCGGCGAACGGGGCAGCAAGGCACCCGCAATCACGCCGACCGCCAGACCGCCGACGAGTATGCCCAGCGGATTGGCCTCGATGCTACGGGCAGTCTTGTGGGCCAGTTCGCCGGCCTTGTCCTTGGCATCATGATAGGCTTGCGATGCGGTCTCGCGCGTATGGTCCAGCGTCTCGCGGATCCGGCCGGTCTGCTGATCGAGATGGGGTTCGGTGGTCATTGCGATCATCCTTATGAATGGGGGTGCCGGGGCGAGATCCGGGTCAGCCTTTGCGTTTGAACAGGCTGGCGATCCGTCGGCGGTTGAGCAGCAGGCCGAGGATGGCGACGCCGCCCGCAACCGCCGCCTTGTTGTCCTTGGCTGTTTCCAGTCCGATCCTGGCGGCACACAGGCCCGCATCCCGTGCCTGGATGGCGAGCGCTTGCGGCTCCAATTTCGCCTGGATACGCGCTGCGGTGCGGTTCATCCGCTCGCGTGCCTCGGCCGCACGAGCTTCCGCTTCGGTGACGCTCATGCTCCACCTCCCGTCAAGCGGCTTTTGCCGACCAGGGCCAGAATCCCGGCGACCAGTATCGTTGCGCCCACGACGATCAGCGTTGCCCCGAACGGCCCGGCCAGCGGGGTCAAAGACAGGATCAGCCCGACCAGCAGGGCGACCAGCGCAGACAGGCCGAGCACCGCCGCCGCGCCAAAAAATATTGCCGCATTACGATACCGGGTCACCTTGTCGGTGGCGCGGGCCTTGGCCAGGTCGATCTCCGCCGTGATGTACGACCGGCCATCATCGACCAGCTGTGATACCAGCGAGGTCAAGCTCTCGGACGGCGCCGTCGCAGCCGATAGGGGAGCGGTCACGCGGCTCACGCCTTCGCATCACTCGTTTCGCGGGTTTCGATACCCGACTGGACCACCCGCGCGAGCACGAAGCCTAGCGCCGCGGCGATGCCGATCGCGACCGCCGGGCTCTTGCTGACAAAGGCCCGCGCATCGTCGAGCAATTCCTCGACGTCCTTGTCCTTGATCGCACCTGACAGCGAGGTCACGGTATCGGCCGCCGATCGGGCATATTGGCCATATTGGCTGCCCAGCTTCTCATCGACCTGCCCCGCCGCATCGTTCAGCAACTGGGCGACCTGATCCAGCGCGGACCCTGCCTTGGCCTTGCCGTCCCCGGCGAGCGCGTGAATTTTATCCACCGCCTGCTGCTGGACCTTGCTGGCGCCTTCCTTCACCGACTGCTTGGCGTCGGCAAGGCTGGCCTTGGGCTTTTCGGTTTCGCCGAACGGCGCCGCGCCTCCTGCGGTGATCCCAGTATTTGCCCCGAATTTCGGGGTGTTATCCTGGGTCGGCGGCAAAATGCTGTCCGTGTCAGCCATCGGAAACCCTTTCTCCTTGGCCCGGCACGCCGGGCGGTTTGCGTTCTAACCCCGGTGACGGAAGCACGGTTCCATGCTTTTCCCGCAATTGCCCTTCGCGCAGTCACGCGATAGAGCGCCGCCGAGATATTCAGGCTGATGTAGGAGCATCGTTACGTGACCGCAATCATCGACATCCACGGGCGCCAGATCCTGGACAGCCGCGGCAATCCCACGGTCGAGGTGGATGTGCTGCTCGAAGACGGCAGCTTCGGTCGCGCCGCCGTGCCCTCGGGCGCATCGACCGGCGCGCATGAGGCGGTCGAAAAGCGCGACGGCGACAAGAGCCGCTGGATGGGCAAGGGCGTCGAGGCGGCAGTCGAGGCGGTCAACGACGAGATCGCGCAGGCCGTGATCGGCCTCGATGCCGAGGATCAGGCCGATCTCGATCGCACCATGATCGAGCTGGACGGGACCGAGAACAAGGGCCGGCTGGGCGCCAACGCGATCCTGGGCGTCAGCCTGGCGGCGGCCAAGGCGGCGGCAGAGGCGCGCGGCCTGCCGCTCTACAAATATGTCGGCGGTGTCTCGGCGCACCTGCTGCCGGTGCCGATGATGAACATCATCAATGGCGGCGAACATGCCGACAATCCGATCGATTTCCAGGAATTCATGATCATGCCGGTCGGAGCGACCAGCATCATGGAAGCGGTCCGCTGCGGCTCGGAGATCTTCCACACGCTCAAGAAGGCGCTGCATGACAAGGGGCTGGCGACCGGCGTGGGCGACGAGGGCGGCTTCGCCCCCAACATCGCGTCGACCACCGAAGCACTCGACTTCATCATGGCGTCGGTCGAGAAGGCCGGGTACAAGCCGGGCGACGACGTGATGATCGCGCTCGACTGCGCCGCGACCGAGTTCTTCAAGGACGGCAAGTACAATATCTCGGGCGAAGGCAAGATCCTGTCGAGCCATGAGATGGCCGAATATCTCGCCAACCTGACCCGCAACTACCCGATCCTGTCGATCGAGGACGGCATGGCCGAGGACGATTGGGAAGGCTGGAAGGCGCTGACCGACCTGATCGGCGACAAGGTGCAGCTGGTCGGCGACGATCTGTTCGT
This sequence comes from Sphingomonas sp., assembly GCF_039594485.1. GTDB lineage: Bacteria > Pseudomonadota > Alphaproteobacteria > Sphingomonadales > Sphingomonadaceae > Sphingomonas. Next base: position 97,430 of record NZ_JBCNNI010000001.1, read on the forward strand.
GACCAATCCGAAGCGCCTGAAGCAGGGTATCGAGGGCGGCTATGCCAACTCGCTGCTGGTGAAGGTCAACCAGATCGGCACGCTGACCGAAACGCTGGAGGCCGTGTCGCTGGCGCAGCGTTCGCGCTACACTGCGGTCATGTCACACCGTTCGGGCGAGACCGAGGACGCGACCATCGCCGATCTGGCGGTCGCGACCAACTGCGGCCAGATCAAGACGGGCAGCCTGGCGCGTTCGGACCGGCTTGCAAAGTATAACCAGTTGATCCGTATCGAGGAGGAACTGGGCGATGCGGCGCGCTATGCGGGTCGCGATGTGCTGATCCGCGCTTGAAATTATCGGGCGTCGGTACGAGTATAGGTTTTGTGACCAGAAAGCCGACGCCTTTCATGCGAACCATGCGACGGGCTGCCCTGCCCGCGCTGGGGTTGACGATCGTTGCGTTCTTCGGCGCCTATGCGGTGCTGGGGCGCAACGGTCTGCTTGCCTATGGCGAGTATCAGCGGCAATTGGTGAAGCGTGAGCAGGAATATGCGGCGCTGGATAAAAGGCGGCTGGTCCTGAAGAATCGGGTCGCGCTGCTCGATCCCGATCATGCCAATCCCGATATGGTGGACGAGATGGTGCGCCGCGAATTGAACGTCGCGCATCCCGACGAGGTTATCGTCCCGCTACGATAAGGGCGGTCCGCAAGGTCGCGGACCACCCCCTTTCGATCATCGACCCAGGAAGGTCAGCAGATCGCGGCTGAGACGTTCGCCATGCGTGACGTTCAGGCCATGTGGTGCGCCGTCATATTCCACCAGTTGCGAATGGGCGATGCCCGCCGCCGCCGCGCGACCAGCCGCGTCGATCGGCACCGTCTGGTCGCCGGTCCCATGGATGATGAGCGTCGGGACGCGGAAGGCCGACAGGTCGGGGCGGAAGTCAGTCTGGCTGAATGCCTCGGCACAGGCCAGGGTCGGCTTGAGCCCCGCCTGCATCGCCACGCTGGTCGCCCAGTCCAGAACCTCGTCGCTGACCGGACTGGAGATATAGCCGACGCCGAAGAACTGCTTGAAAAAGCTATGCCTCAGGAAATGCGCGCGATCGTCGCGCAGGCCCTGGCCGATCTGCTCGAACACCGACTGGTCGGTCCCCTGCGGATTGTCCTCGGTCTTGGGCATATAGGGGACAACGGACGCGATCAGTCCCGCCGCGACGACGCCCTTGCCTTCATGGCGGCTCATATAGCGCGCCACCTCGCCGCCGCCCATGGAGAAGCCGATGATTGCTGCATCCTGCGCGCCTGTTGCTTCTAGAACATCGGCGAGATCGTCGGACAGGGTATCATAGTCATAACCGGACCAGGGCTGGCCGGATCGTCCGAAGCCGCGCCGATCATAGGCAATCGCCCGGAAACCAGCATCGGCCAGAGCGATCATCTGCGCGTCCCACATATCGGCCGACAGAGGCCATCCATGGAGCAGCACCACAGGGCGGCCTTCACCCCAATCCTTCACATAGATATCGGTGCCATCGCGCGTCTTCACATAGGGCATGGTCTGCTCCTGGATCATTATGGGATTGGGTTCGTCCTGAACGGGCCTGCCCGCCCGCCGTTCCGTCCGAACCGCGCCAGCAGAGGGGCGGCAAAAGGCTGGATTCTCAGTATATCCCTGTCGATCAGGACCGATCTGCATCGCAATAAAGCGGCCCGGTCGCATTGCCATCGCCATGTGATGAAGTCACATAAGCATCACGGGCGAACAATGCGGAGCGAACGGAAATGCGGGGATGGCGTGGGATGCTGGCGGGTACGATGCTGGCCGGACAATTTGTAACAGGGACGGCAATGGCCCAGGTGAACCCGATGACCGAAAACGACCCCTATATCTGGCTGGAGGACAAGGACGGTGCAAAGGCGCTGGCCTGGGTCGAGGCGGAGAATGCCAAGACCCTGCCTCGCCTCCAAAATGATCCACGCTATCAGAGTTTCTACCAGGAAGCGCTGGCCATCGCCTCGGCCAAGGATCGCATCCCGATGCCGGGCCAGCTCTACGGCCGGATCGTCAATTTCTGGCGCGACGCCGATCATCCCCAGGGCCTGTGGCGGTGGACGAGCGAGGCGGACTATGCCTCCGCCGATCCGCACTGGACGACGCTGCTCGACCTCGACGCACTGAGCAAGGCCGAGAACAGGAAATGGGTGTGGAAGGGCGTGACCTGCCTCAGCCCCGAGGATCGGCTGTGCCTTGTCGCTCTGTCGGAAGGTGGCGAGGACGCGATCGAATATCGCGAGTTCGACATGGAGACCGGGCAGTTTGTGCCCAACGGCTTCCGCCTGTCGACCTCGAAACAGGGCGCGGCATGGCTCGACAAGGATACATTGCTGGTCAGCCGGGACTGGGGGCAGGGGACGCTGACCAAGTCCAGCTATCCCTTCGTCGTGAAGATGGTGAAGCGCGGCCAGCCGATCGAGCAGGCCACTGAGATATTCCGGGGCGCCCCCTCGGACGAACTGGGCACCTATGCCGAGGTGCTGACCGACGCTCAGGGAAACCGCGCGGTGGTGATCGAGCGGCGGCAGGCCTTTTTTGGCGGCGACAAACTGTTCTGGTCGCCGCAAGGCGGGGCAAAGCCGATCGCGATGCCCGCGCGCGCCTTTCCCGTCGGGATGGTCGATGGCCGGGTGATCTTCCAGACCAGCGATGCCTGGGGCCGGTTCCCCGCCGGCGCGGTCCTCTGGGCTCCGCTGGCCGAACTGGAGGCTGGGACGATCACGCCGCGCGCGTTGTTCATCCCGACCGATCGCCAGGCGGTGGAGGGCGTTTCGACCACCAGGGACCGGGTCGTCATCACCTATATCGACAATGTTCGGGGCCGGGCGAGCGTCTTCGCGCCGACCGCCCAGGGCTGGACTGCCTCGGCGGTGCAGGTTCCCGATAATATGGCGGTCGATGTGGTCAGCACCAGCGATCGGTCGGACACCGTGTATCTGTCGACTTCGGGGTTCACCACGCCGACCGTCCTGTCGCGTTTCGACGCCGCCGCTCCGGGAGCGACGCAGGTGCTGAAGACGTTGCCGGCCCGGTTCGATGCGACCGGTACGACCGTCCATCAATATGAGGCAGTGTCGACCGATGGCACGAAGATCCCCTATTTCGTCGTCCTGCCCAGGGGCGCGAAGCTGAATGGTGCCACCCCTACGCTGATGACGGCCTATGGCGGGTTCGAGATCGCACGCCTGCCCTATTATCTTGGCTCGACGGGCAAGATCTGGACCGAGCGGGGCGGTGCGTTCGTCCTTGCCAATATCCGGGGCGGTGGCGAATTCGGGCCGAAATGGCATGATGCGGGCCGCAAGACCAAGCGGCAGGTCATCTATGATGATTTCGCCTCGGTCGGGAAGGACCTGTTCGCACGCAAGATCACCAACCCGCAGAAGCTGGGCATCTATGGCGGCTCGAACGGGGGCCTGTTGATGGGCGTCGAACTCACCCAACACCCCGAACTGTGGAAGGCGGTGACGATCCAGGTGCCGCTGCTCGACATGGTTCGTTATCAGAAGATTGCGGCGGGCGATTCGTGGAAGGACGAATATGGCTCGATTGATGTGCCCGAGGAGGCCGCGTTCCTGCGAAAGATTTCGCCCTATGCCAATATCCGCAAGGGTGCCGTCTATCCTGAGCCCTATATCTGGACGACGACCAAGGATGATCGGGTGGGGCCGCAACATGCTCGCAAGTTTGCGGCACGCCTGTCGGAATATGGCATCCCCTATCTTTTTTACGAGGACACGGCGGGCGGCCATTCGGGCGATGCCGACATCTCGCAGGGTGCCCGGCTGAGCGCGCAACAGATGGTCTATTTCGCGCAGAAGCTGATGGGCCCGGCAAAGTGAGGCGAGGGGGGGCGAGGTGCCTCAGGCACCCGTCCCCCGAATTAGGTTGACGATTGCGGCAATATTGCTCTTGCTGCATCGCAATAGGATCGGCAAATGCAGGGCATGAGCGATATGACCACGACCGAGCGCCGCCCGGCGGAGCCGGCGGCGGGCGCCCCCGCCATCATTTTTGAAGCCATCGTCAAGATGCAGGCGGTGTCCGCCATGTACAATCGTGGCGAAGTCGTGCTGGCACCGCACGTCATCTACACACGACATGACGAACTTTATGTCGATGCGACGACCGTGGAGCGGGACGGCAAGCCCCCTCGCGAGGAGAAGCTGGGTACGTTCAAGCTGGCGGGCTTGGGCGCGTTACGGCTGACGCCCCGCCGTTTCACGATCAGCACCCTGTTCGAGCGCGATGCCGAAAAATACGCCAATACCGCGCTGATGATGGTCGAGCCCGCCTGAACCCCGTCTGCGGCCTGCGTGGCGTGGTGTTCTGCGAGCATGTGAGCCGTCAGACGAAGCTTGTCCCGGTCGGGCAAGGCCATCCTGGGTCCCGCATGGTGTCCCTGGACCGCCTCGCCCGGCAAACATGAGGGATCAGCGGCAGCGGAACTGGTTCTGTTCGATCGAACGCCCCGCCAGCGCTCCGCCCGCCGCGCCCAGCAGCGTCGCGATCGTGCTGCTGCGGCCACCGACCAGATTGCCCAGGATACCGCCGGCCGCGCCGCCGATGATCAACCCCGTCGTACCGTCGGGGCGTCGGCAATAATAGCGGCCATCGGTGCCCGCATAGACACGGTCCTGCGGCTGCAAAACGCGCTCGCGATACTGCGATCCATCGCGATAATCGCCGACCGGATCATAATAGGGCTCGCCATTCTGGCCATAGCCGTCGGCCGGAACCGGCGGTGCGACCCGATATCCGCCGGGACCGCCGGGCGGCGGCGGGGCGGGACGGTAATTGCCGTCATAATATCCGCCGCCCCGGTTCCGCTCGGACATGTAGAGATCGAGTTCCTGCCGATAAATCTGATATTCGCGATCAAATCGCGCCTGCGCCGCGCGGAACCGCGCATCTTCCGCGGCGGTTTGCGCGGAGGCGGGAATGGCGGTCAGGGTGACGGCGGTCGTCATTGCGACGATGGCCAGGCGACGAAAGCCCATCGGTTATCCTCCAGCGCCCGGACAATCGGGCGAGTGCGACCGATACGGCTACGAATCGATATGGTTCCTGAATGACGCGAACGTCATCTACTTGCCGTCCTTGGTGACGAAGCTGTCCATCACCCGCTTGCGGCCCGCCTGCTCGAAATCGATCTCCAGCTTGTTGCCCTCGATCGCCGCGACTGCGCCATAGCCGAATTTCTGGTGGAAGACCCGATCGCCGACGCTCAGGTCGCCGCGTCCCTTCTGGCCAAGCCCGACCGAAGGCGAGCGCGACTCGACGATCCGTGCCGGACGGGCGGCGGGGCCGCCCTGGCTCGTCGCCGCCCGCTGCCATCCGGGCCCGCGTCCGGTGCCGCGCGCGACATTGGCAAAGGGATCGGCATGTTCGGACCAATTGGCTCGCCAGAGACTTTCGCCGCCGGTCATGCTCGTCTCGCTCTCGATATGCTCGGGCGGCAGCTCGCCGACGAAGCGGCTGGGCAGGCTGGAGGTCCATTGGCCGTAGATGCGGCGGTTGGCCGCATGCAGGATGATGGCCTTGCGCCGCGCCCGCGTGATCGCGACATAGGCGAGACGTCGCTCCTCCTCCAGGCTGCGCGTGCCGCCCTCGTCGATGGCGCGTTGCGACGGGAAAAGCCCTTCCTCCCAACCCGCCAGGAATACCGTGTCGAATTCCAGGCCCTTGGCGGCATGGATGGTCATGATCGTGACTTCGGGTTCGCGCTGATCGCCATCACGGTCCATCACCAAGGACACATGTTCGAGGAACGCGCCGAGCGAATCGTAATCCTCCATCGCGCGGACCAGTTCGGACAGGTTCTCCAGCCGCCCCGCCGCTTCGGCCGATTTCTCGTTCTGGTAAATGGCGGTATAGCCGCTCTCGTCCAGCATCTGACGCGCCAGTTCGGGATGCGGCAGGTCGCGTGCCATGTCGCGCCAGCGCGCGATATCGCCGATCAGATTGCCGAGGCTCCGTCGTGCCTGCGGTGTCAGTTCATCGGTGTCCAGGATACGCGCGGAGGCCAGGGTCAGCGGCAGGCCATCGGCGCGCGCTAGCTGATGGATCTTCGCCAGCGCCTTGTCGCCGAGCCCACGCTTGGGGACGTTGACGATTCGCTCGAACGCCAGATCGTCCGAGGGCTGGTTGACGACCCGCAGATAGGCCAGCGCGTCGCGGATTTCGGCCCGCTCATAGAAGCGGAAGCCACCGACGATCCGATAGGGCAGGCCGATCGCGATGAATCGGTCCTCGAACTCGCGCGTCTGATGCTGGGCGCGGACGAGGATCGCGATATCGCTATAGGAGGTGCCCGAACGCCGTGCCGCCTCGATCTCTTCCCCGACGCGCCGCGCTTCTTCGGGGCCGTCCCAGACGCCCAGCACGCGCACCTTCTCGCCGACGTCCAACTCGGTCCATAGCGTCTTTCCCAGGCGTCCGCCATTGTTGGCGATCACCCCGGACGCCGCACCCAGGATATGGGGGGTCGAGCGATAATTCTGCTCCAGCCGGATGACCTTGGCGCCGGGAAAGTCGCGTTCGAACCGGAGGATGTTCTCCACCTGCGCGCCGCGCCAGGAATAGATGGACTGATCATCGTCACCCACGCAGGCGATGTTCTTGCGCGCCTGGGCCAGCAGGCGCAGCCAGAGATACTGGACGCTGTTGGTGTCCTGATATTCGTCGACCATGATGTAGCGGAAGCGCTGCTGATAATGCTCCAGCACGTCGCGATGCGTCTTCAGGACGGTCAGCATGTGAAGCAGCAGGTCGCCGAAATCGCAGGCATTCACGCTGCGCAGCCGTTCCTGATATTGCCGGTAAAGTTCGGCACCTTGCCCGTTGGCGTAGCGCTCGGCCTCGCCCGCATCGATGTCGGCCGGCACCAGCCCCTTGTTTTTCCACTCGTCGATCAGACCGCCCAGCGCGCGGGCCGGAAAGCGCTTCTCATCGATGTCGGCCGCGACGATCAACTGTTTGAGCAGACGCAGCTGATCGTCGGTGTCGAGGATGGTGAAGTTGGACTGGAGTCCCACCAGTTCGGCATGGCGGCGAAGCATCTTGGCTCCGATCGCGTGGAAGGTGCCCAGCCATGGCATGCCCTCCACCGCATCCCCGACGAGCCGACCGACCCGTTCGCGCATCTCGCGAGCCGCCTTGTTGGTGAAGGTGACCGACAGAATTTCCGATGGCCAGGCCTTTCGCGTGTAGAGAAGATGCGCCAGCCGAGCGGTCAGCGCCGCCGTCTTGCCCGTTCCCGCGCCCGCCAGAACCAGCACTGGCCCGTCGGTGGTCAACACGGCCTCGCGTTGCGCCGGGTTCAGCGTGCGGAGATAGGGGTAATCGGCCAGCGATGCGGCGGGATCGGGAGAAACGGCGGTCATCGCGAACAGTTAGGGAACGTTTGCAGCGGCGGCAACCTTGGCCTGTCGATCCAGTGTGACGGGCCATGTCGGAATTCGTCTCGAAACTGTCGCTGGCACGACCTGAAAGCGACACGCCTTCATCCTACAGCCCCGATCGCGCCGATGAGCGGTGGGCCTCATGGCCACGCCGTCATGACGGGCGCGACCCGATGCAGGAGCGATTTCCATGAGCAAGATCATCGCCGCGGCCTTTGCCGCGTCTGTCTTCATGTGCGGCGCATCCGTTGAGGCCCAGATGCGCGAGCCGATTACGGTCAAGGTTCACTATGCCGATCTGAACCTGGCGCGCGCCGACCAGCGCGCCGTCCTGGATGCCCGCATCCGCCGGGCGGCCAATAGCGCGTGCGGCCCGATCACGGTCGATATCGCCAGCAACGCCGATGTGTTGCACTGTCGGAAAGAAATGCACGCCGACGCCGCCGTCAAGCTCGCCGGACTGTCCCCTGCGCCAATCGCTCTGGCCAGCAATCGATAAGATACTGGCCGAGACGGTGCCGAGAGCGTGGATTCCCGCTTCGGCACCGGCTGACTGGACCGGTGTCCGACGCGAGGCGGGGAACCGCAAGCCATGTGCGGCGTCGAGCGTCATCAAAATGTCACCTCCCGAGCGCAACGGACATACACGATGACAAGTTATGCGCTTGACGGCGGTCGAACCGAAAACAGGGTCCGTGGACCCAGGTTGGACTCGCAGCTTCATCCACTGGGGCGGTGGATTTTCATGGCCCTGCTGGTCGGCGGCCTGGCTTATGCGGGCGTCAGCGTCGCGACCGATACGGCGCGGGTTGGCGAGCCTCTGGCGATCGGTGTCTTCGCCTTTCTCGGGTTGGCGCTGCTGATCGCGCTGGGCTTCGAGTTCGTCAACGGGTTCCACGATACCGCCAATGCGGTGGCGACGGTGATCTACACCCATTCCATGCCCGCGCCGCTGGCGGTGGTGTGGTCGGGCATCTTCAATTTTCTGGGCGTGGTGACGTCCAGCGGTGCGGTCGCCTATTCGATTATCACCCTGCTGCCCATCGACCTGATGCTGCATGTCGGTTCGGCCGGGGGCTTTGCGATGATATTCGCGCTCCTCCTGGCGGCGGTGCTGTGGAATCTGGCGACCTGGGCCGCCGGACTGCCCAATTCGTCAAGCCATGCCCTGATCGGATCGATCCTGGGCGTCGGGCTCGCCAACCAGCTTTTGTCGGACGTTCCGGGTGCATCTGGCGTCGACATGGTGCAGGTCCAGAAGGTGCTCTCCGCCCTGTTGTTCAGCCCATTGATCGGTTTCACGGGCGCCCTGATGTTGCTTCTGCTCATGAAGCGCTTCCTGAAGGACCGGCGTCTCTACCAGGAACCGGTGGGTGAAGCCCCGCCGCCGCGCGGCATCCGCGCCCTGCTGATCTTCACCTGCACCGCGGTCAGCTTCGCGCATGGCGGCAATGACGGGCAAAAGGGGATGGGCCTGATCATGCTGATCCTGATCGGCTGCGCTCCCACAGCCTATGCCCTCAATCGGACGCTGCCCGAAAGCGCGATGCCCGCCTTCGTGCGGAGCGCGCAGGTCGCTTCGTCCGCCTATGCCGCGCATGGCACTGGCTTTGCCATGCGCGTGGACGAAGCCCGCGCCATCGTGGTGCGGGGCGTTCGTACCAAGGCGATCGACGAGGCACAGGTCTATGAAGGGCTTTCGGTGCTGTCGCGCGATATCGGGCAGCGGATCGACAATTACGGCGCGTTGAGCCGCGTTCCCTCTGCGGTCGTCCCCAATCTGCGCAACGACATGTATCTGGTACTCGACACCACGCGCATGGTGACCAAGGACGAGGGGGCAAAGAAGCGCTTCACGGCGGCCGAGATCGACTCGCTCGGCCGCTATGCCGGGGAATTGGAGCGAGGCACGCGCTACATACCGCTGTGGGTCAAGGTGACCGTCGCGCTGGCCCTGGGACTGGGCACCATGATCGGATGGCGTCGGATCGTGGTGACGGTGGGCGAACGGATCGGCAAGCGCCATCTGACCTATGGCATGGGCGCCGCCGCCGAACTGATGACGGCCGCAACCATCCTGCTCGCGGATCAACTGGGGCGGCCGGTGTCGACCACGCATATCCTGTCATCGGGCGTGGCGGGGGCTTCGGTCGCCAACGGAGCGGGCCTTCAGGCGAGCACGATCCGTAACATGGCGCTGGCATGGGTGTTGACCCTGCCGGTCGCGATGCTGCTTTCGGGCACGCTCTACTGGCTGATGCTGGCCCTCACGCGGATGCTGGCGGCCTAGCGCTTTGATGGGGCATTCTTCAGGATCCGGCATCGCGTTGGGTCTTTACGAAACCGTATCGCTTCTGCACGAGCGGTCGCCATGACTCGATCCTCCGCCCCGTCGCACCGTCATATCCTGCTCGCCAGCCTGACCGGCACGGCGGTCGAATTCTATGACTTCTACATCTATGCCACGGCGGCGGCCCTGGTGTTCGGCCCCTTGTTCTTCCCGGCCTCATCACCGACCGCGCAATTGTTGCTGTCCTATGCCAGTTTCGGCCTGGCGTTCGTCGCGCGGCCGGTCGGAGCCGTCGCGTTCGGGCATTTCGGCGACCGGGTCGGGCGGAAGTCGACCCTGGTGGTCAGCCTGATGTTGATGGGCGGGTCGACGGTCGCCATCGCCTTCCTGCCGACCTATGCGCAGGCGGGTTGGATCGCGCCGCTGCTGCTGTGCATGGCGCGTCTGGGGCAGGGGCTGGGGCTTGGCGGCGAATGGGGCGGTGCGGCTCTTCTCGCGGTGGAGAACGCGCCACCCGGACGCCGGAACACCTGGGGCATGTTCCCGCCGCTGGGCGCGCCGGTGGGGTTCATCCTGGCCAATGGCTTTTTCCTGATCCTGGGCCTCGTCCTGACCGACGCCCAGTTCCGGGCATGGGGCTGGCGTCTGCCGTTCCTGGCGAGCGCCATCCTCGTCGTGCTCGGCCTGTGGGTTCGCCTTCGCCTGACCGAAACCCCCGACTTCACCGAGGCCAAGCAAAGCGAGTCGCTGCCGCGCGTGCCGATCGCTACCTTGCTTCAGAACCATGGTCGTGCGCTGCTGGCGGGGACAGGCGGTGTGATCGCCTGTTTCGCGATCTTCTATCTCGCGACCGCCTTTGCCCTGGGATATGGCACCACGACGCTGGGTTATCCGCGCGAAGCGTTTCTGGGCGTGCAGTTGGTGGCGATCCTGTTCCTGGCACTGGGCGTCGTGGTGTCGAGCGTGATGGCGGATCGCCGTGGCGCCACCGCGATGTTGGGGCTCGGCTTTGGTGGTTGTGCGCTGGTCGGCCTGGCGATGGGGCCGATGCTGGGGTCGGGTTCGCTGGCCCTGGTCTTCCTTTGGCTGGCGGTAGCGCTTTTCGTGATGGGATTTGCCTATGGCCCGCTCGGCGGCTGGTTGCCCGCGTTGTTCCCGGCGGGGGTGCGCTATACCGGCGTTTCGATGACCTTCAATCTGGGTGGCATCATCGGCGGCGCACTGGCCCCGATCGCCGCTCAGACCCTGACCGAGCGGGGCGGGCTGAACTGGGTCGGGGCCTATCTGGTCGCGGCGGGGCTGCTCAGCCTGGGCGGCCTTGCGCTGATGCGCGGGCGGGGCGTCGCTCAGCCCTGACGCAACAGCGTCAGCCGCGCCTTGCCGTGGACGCGGGAAGCGTCGATGACGAAGCCCGCCAGCGCAACCTCCTCCTGCTTGGCGGTTTCGATGCTGATCCAGGTGCCCGCGCCGATCCAGCCGAGCCGGGCCAGCTTGTCGAGTGCCACCACCCCTGCGCCGGTTCCGTAGGGGGGGTCCATCAGGATCAGGTCCAGCGGCTGGCGTGCGGGCCCCAGCGCCATGACCGAAGCCGCGCGCACGTCGCCCGAGGCACCCAGCTTCTCCAGATTGGCGCGAAGCGCATCCAGTGCGCCGCGATCCTGCTCGACGAACAGGCAAGAAGCCGCTCCCCGCGATAGCGCCTCGATGCCGAGCGCCCCCGAACCGGCGAAGAAGTCACCAACCGCCAGCCCCTCGAAGTCCCCGAGCCGCGCGGTCAGCATCGAGAACAGCGCCTCGCGCGTGCGGTCCGCGGTCGGACGGGTCACATCGCCCTTGGGCGCCACGAGTGGGCGGCCCCGCCATTGTCCTGCGATCACGCGCATCAGCGACGGCCTCCCTGACGGCCGGAACGTCCGCCGCCACGGGGGCGTCCACCGGGCCCGTCCGGCGTCGATGTCGGCCTATTCCGGCCGGACGGAGATTGAGGGCCACGGACCGGCCGTCCGGTCCGTTCGCCGCGATCGTCGGAGCGACCGAAACCTTGGGCTTTTCCATCCCTGGCGAAAGGCTTGCCTTCTGGGCGAGCCCGGCCAGACCGCTCGTTCGTCGCGAAAGGTGATGGCGACCGGCCATCATCCAGGCGAGTCGAGCGCTGCCCCGTCGACATGGCCCGATCATCCGGCGCACCCTTGGAGTAAGGCTTCGCATCCTGTCGCGGACGCCCCGGACGATCCGTCTTGGCGAAGGGCGTGGATGACCGGCCGTCTTCGCGACGCAGCCGTTCGCCGCTCGGCTTCCGCTCCGGCGATCTGGGTCGGTCGCTCACGGCGTTGTGCGGCCGGCGAGTGGTTCCGCCTGCCGGAGCGTCCGTCGCGGTGCGCGCCGGGCGCTCGGCAGGCGTTCGGGCAGGGGGCGTGCGAAACCCGGGCTTCGGCTTGGCCGGCTTGATCGCATCGGCGGGAATCCCTCCGGCCAGCGTCTTGCGAAACTCGACGATATCCACGCCCCTGACCTCGCCAACCTCTCCCACGGGCAGTTCATCGAGCACGAACGGGCCATAGCGAAGACGGATCAGGCGACTGACCTGGAGGCCCAGATGTTCCAGCACGCGGCGAACTTCGCGGTTCTTGCCCTCGCGCAGGGTCATCTCGATCCAGACATTGGCACCGGTGCGACGTTCCAGATTGGCGTCGATCTGACCATAGCGCACGCCGTCGATCTCGATGCCGTGGATCAGTTCCTCGAGTTGGGCCTGTGACACGTCGCCATAGGCCCGGGCACGATAGGTCCGCTCGACCCCGGTTGCGGGCAGTTCAAGCTGACGCTTGAAACCGCCATCGGTGGTCAGCAGCAACAGGCCTTCGGTATTCAGGTCGAGCCGCCCCACGGGCACGACACGCGGCAATCCGGCAGGCAGCCGATCATAGATGGTCGGCCGCCCCTTGGGATCGCGCTCCGTCACCAACAGGCCATTGGGCTTGTGGTACAGGAACAGCCGGGTGGGCTCCGGCGCGGCGACCGGCTGGCCATCGACGGTCACGCCGTCGAGCGAACTCAACAGTGTCGCAGGGGTGTCGATCGCCACGCCGTTGAGCGCGATCCGCCCCTCGGCGATCATCCGTTCGACTTCCCGGCGCGAGGCGACTCCGGCACGGGCGAGCAGCTTGGCGATACGTTGTTCAGGTGTCATGGTCGCCGCTGATACATAGGGTAGGGGCCAAAGGAAAATAATTGCGTCGTTTCTCTCGGACAAAGCGTTACGCGGAGACAACGGGCAGGGAAGACGGACCTAAAACGGGATGAGACTCTTCGGGCGAAAGAAGCGGCAGATCGAGAAGCTGCTGGTAGTCGAAGACGAACCTTTGGTCGCGTTCGACACCGAGCATGTGCTGACCGATGCCGATTACGAGGTGGTCGCGACCGTCGACCGCGTCAGCAAGGCCGTTGCGCTGATCGAAAGCGGGGTCGCCATCGATCTCGTACTGGCCGATGTCCGGCTGGCCGATGGCAGTGGGCTGGACGTGGCGCGGGCTGCCCAGGCTCGTCAGATCCCGGTGCTGTTCCTGACTGGCACGCCGCCCGATGAGGCCAATGGCCTGGCCGAGGGGATATTGATGAAGCCCTATGCCCCTCGCGAGCTTCTCGGCGCGATCATGGTCGTCGAGGAGCGCCGGACCGGCAAGGTTCCTGCTCGGCTTCCCTCCGGTTTCCGGCTTCTGGCGGGAATCTGATCGGGGCCATCACCACTCACGTCCCGACATGACGGCGGCATTGCCCCTGCCAAGGAAGCTCTTTACCGTACCTGCGATACGCACAAAAGGGACAGGTTGAGTATGGCGAGTGGTCGGTGGGTGGATGGTGTGCGACCCTATGTGGAATCGGCACCGCTTGCATCGCTGGCGCTTGGCATTTCCTCCGCCTTTCCGCTGACCATGATCAACGCCACGCTCGCCAGTCGTCTGGCCGAGGCGGGCATCGAGAAGAAAAGCGTCACCGCCTTTGCACTCGTCATCCTGGCCTATAATTTCAAATGGCTATGGGCGTGGATCGTGGAGGGCGTGAAGATTCCGCTGCTTCACCGGTTCGGCCAGCGCGTGTCGTGGCTGTTCGTCGTCGCCGCCCTGGTCTGCGCCGCGGCCGTTGGGCTGGGGCTGTCCGATCCCACGGTTTCCCTGGCCCAGACCGCGATGGCGGCGATCCTCCTCGGTATCGCGGGGGCTACGTTCGACATCGTGATCGACGCCTATCGCATCGAACTGCTCGAACCTCGGCAACTGGGCGTCGGCGCAGGGATGGGGCAATATGGCTGGCGGATCGGATCGGCGCTGGTCGCCTCCATGGCGCTGTTCATCGCCGCGCGAGGTGGGTGGAGCATGGCCTATATCGCCAGTTGCGCCTTCGCCCTTCCGGCCCTGTTGACCGCACTGGTGATGGGCGAGCCCAAGCGCCATGCAGAGATCACCACCAAGCGCCCCACCGAGGGCGTCGTGCGCGCGGTGGTGGGGCCGTTCGCGGAATTCTTCCGCCGCGAGGGCGCGATCATCGTGCTGGCCTTCATCCTGCTGCACAAGATCGGCGATACGCTCGCCAACCTGACCTTTCGGCTGCTGTTCAACGACCTGGGGTTCAGCAAGGACGAGATCGCGCTGTATGATGTCGGCGTCGGCTTCTGGGCACTTCTGGTCGGCGTCTTTGTCGGCGGCATCCTCTATGCCCGGCTGGGGATGAAGCGCTCGGTGTTGATAAGCCTTGTTCTGATGGCGATCTCCAACCTGTCCTTTGCGGGACTGGCGGCGGCGGGGCATTCCAACTGGGGAATGGCGGGTGCGATCGGGTTCGAGAATTTCTCGAGCGGTATCGGCGGCGTCACCGTCGTTGCCTATTTCTCGGCCCTTACCGACCTGCGCTTCACCGCGGCACAATATGCGTTGATCTCGGCGGCCTCCAGCGTGGTCGGGCGCATCCTGAGCGGGACGACCGCGGGGGCGTTGGTCGAGCGGTTCGGCTATGTGGACTTCTACCTGTTCACCACGGTCGTCGCACTGCCCGGTGTCGCGCTGTTCTGGTGGATGGCGCGATCGGGGCTGGTCGATCGCTCGATCGGCAGCGCGGGCGTCGAGGGCGAGGGGGACGCCCGCACCGACCAGCCGATCAGTAGCTGATCGGCCGCCCCTCATCGGCAAAGGCCGCGCTAGCCGCGGCGGCACTCGCCAGCACGCCGTCGACCCGCCGCACCCCGAGCAGGTCCGACATCAGGAAGCGCGCCTTGTCCGGCGCCGTCTCCATCTGCGCCAGGATGGTCATCAACGCGGCTTCGGCGGCGGTCATCCGCGCGCAGCAGCACGGTGCGATCGCGATCTGTCCCGAGGCGTGCGAAGCGAGATCGGCCATCAGCGCGCGCATGAGGACCAGCGGCCGCCGGAAATCCTGTCCGAAGACGGTGAACAGCGTGTGTGCGGCGCGCGCATCGGCCAGGCCATGCGCCCCCATGCGCCGGATGGCGAACAGAGCGATCCGCGCATGCGGGCAGGCCGGCAGGACATGCGGCAGGGTGGTGGCGAGGGTGGTCGTTTCGGCCATCGGCGGGACTCCGTGATTGCCCGCCCATGCTAAAGCTGCGCTATTGATAGTCAATCGCAAATAAGCGCTACTCAGCCTTCGGTTCGTCGCATCATTGCGGCTCTTCGGCATTAGACGCCAACACCTGCCCGGCCAGGTAGAGCGAACCGGCGATCAGCGTGCGGACCGGACGATCGAAACGCGCCGCGATCTGCGACAGCGCGGCGGCGGGATCGGCGGCGGCGAGAGAATCGCATCCCATGGCACGGACCTGCGCGGCCAGGGCCTCGGGCGGGTGACAGGCATGATCGGGCACAGGCACCGTCACGACGAGATCCACCATCGATGCCAGCTTGGCCAAGACGGGCTCTGCCTCCTTGTTCGCCAGCATTCCCAGCACCAAGGCTGATGGCCCTTCCTTCCGCCAGTTGGCCATGGCCTGCGCAATGGGCACCGCGGCGGAAGGATTATGGGCACCGTCCAGCCAGCACTCGCTTCCCTCGGGCAACAGATTGGTCAACGGCCCGGTCGCGAGCCGCTGCATCCGGGCGGGCCAATGCGCGCCGGTCGCGGCGGCCTTCAGTGCGTACTGGGGCAGCATGACGGCCTTCTGGTGGCGCAGCATGGCGACGGCCAATGCCAGATTGCGGGCCTGATGGACGCCGGACAGGGCAGGCCGGGGGAGGCGAAGCGTGCCGTATCCATCTTCATAGGTCACTCCGCGCGCATCCGCCCGACTGAACCACGCCTCGCCGCGTGCGAGGACGCGGGCATCGGCGGCATCCGCCATGGCGCCGATTGCAACGCGCAGGGTACGTGAATAATCCATCGTGACCAGTGGCGTGCCCCGCTTGGCGATCCCGGCCTTTTCCCTCGCAATGCCGGTCAGGCTGCGCCCCAGAAAAGCCTCGTGGTCGATCCCGAGTGCGGCGATGCCGCAGACGGCCGGTGGAGGCAGGACGTTGGTCGCGTCGAGCCGCCCGCCGAGCCCGACCTCGATGATCGCCGCGTCGGCGGGATTGCGCGCAAAGCATAGAAAGGCGGCCGCTGTCGTCACCTCGAAGAAACTGGCGCCGATGCCCTCGGCCTGACCCAGCACTTCGTCGAGAATCGTCGCCAGCGATGAATCGTCGATCAGACGACCGGCGATGCGGATCCGCTCGTTGAAGCGGACGAGATGGGGACTGGAATAGACATGGACACTTCGGCCCGACGCCTCGATCGCCGCACGCAGGAAGGCGCAGGTCGATCCCTTGCCGTTGGTCCCCGCCACATGAAACACCGGAGGCAGAGCATTGTGCGGATTGCCGAGCCGGGAAAGCAGCGTCGTGATCCGTTCCAGCCCAAGAACATCCGCGCCCGGCGATAGCGACCATAGCCGGTCAAGCTGCGCCTGCACGGCGGGGTTTTGCGAACGGGCATGATCGGGCATCGGCCGGTCTCTTCAAACGGAATGAAAAGAGGCGGACCTTTCGGCCCGCCCCTCCAGGCCGCCCGCGCGTCAAAAGGGACGCGGGGCGTGAGCAGGGACGAATCAGGCCGCCTGACGGGCCGCCGTCAGATAGCCGATCACCGTCGCCAGCCGATCGCGCAGGGCATGACGGTGAACGACCATGTCCAGCATGCCATGATCGAGATAATATTCCGACGTCTGGAAATCCTCGGGCAGCTTTTCGCGGATCGTGCTTTCGATCACGCGACGTCCGGTAAAGGCCAGCGTCGCCTTGGGCTCGGCGATCTGGACATCCCCCAGCATGGCATAGGCGGCCATGACGCCGCCCGAGGTCGGGTCGGTCAGTACGACAATGTACGGCAGGCCCGCATCGTGCAGCATCTGAATCGCGACCGTGGTGCGCGGCATCTGCATCAGGCTGAGAATGCCTTCCTGCATGCGCGCACCGCCTGAGGCTGTGAAGATGACGTAGGGGCTGTTGTCGGCGATCGCCGCCTCGACGCCGCGAACAAAGGCTTCGCCCACGGCGAGGCCCATCGATCCGCCCATGAAGGCGAAGTCCTGAACCCCGACCACGACCTTGTGACCATGGATCGTGCCGCGCGCGTTGATCAGCGCATCCGCCTCGCCCTGTCCGGTACGCGCCGCCTTCAGGCGATCGGCATAGCGCTTGGAATCGCGGAACTTCAGCGGATCCTCAGGGACCTTGGGCGCGGGCAGTTCGGTGCAGCTTCCCTCGTCGAACAACTGGCGGAAACGCAACTTCGGACCGATGCGATCATGGTGATCGCATTTCGGGCAGACGTTCAGATTGTCTTCCAGCTCCTTGGTGAAGACCATCTGCCCGCACCCCTTGCACTTGTGCCACAGATTGTCGGGCGTCTCCCGCTTGGTGACAAAGGGGATGACGTTGCGGACGCTGTTGAGCCAGCTCATGCGAGTTCCTTGCGCGCGTCGGCCAGGGCCGACGACAGAGTTTGTATATAGGACCGGACGGGCGCGGGCGCATCGGCGCCATGCTGGCCCACCAGATCGACAATGGCGGAGCCGACGACGACCCCGTCAGCGACCCGGCCGATCGCCGCCGCCTGTTCGGGCGTGCGAACGCCGAAGCCCACCGCGACGGGCAGCGCGGTCGCTGCCTTCAGCCGGGCCACCGCATCCTCGATCGAGGACTGGGCGGCCTGCTGCTGTCCCGTGATCCCAGCGACCGAGACGTAGTAGAGGAAACCATTCGCCCCAGCCAGAATGGTCGGCAGGCGCTGGGCATCGCTGGTCGGCGTCGCCAAGCGGATGAGCGCGATGCCCTCCGCGCGGAGCGCCACGCCCAACGCGTCGTCCTCCTCGGCGGGCACATCGACGCAGATCACGCCGTCCACGCCAGCTTCGGCGGCAGCCCTTGCGAACCATTCAGGACCGCGCACCGTCATCGGATTGGCATAGCCCATCAGGACGAGCGGCACGTCCGGGTGACGCGCGCGGAAGGACGATGCGATCGCCAGCACATCGGCGGTCCGCGTGCCTGCCGCCAGACTGCGCAGATTGGCCTTCTGGATCGCCGGCCCGTCGGCCATCGGATCGGTGAAGGGCATTCCCAGTTCGATCAGGTCCGCGCCGCCCTCGACGAGCGCGTCGAGGATCGCCGCCGTATCGCCCGGCGTGGGATCGCCCGCCGTGACGAAAGTCACGAGCGCAGCGCGCCCCGCCTGTTGGCAGCGAGCGAAGCTATCGGCGATCCGGCTCACATCTTCACTCCCATCGCGTCGGCAACGGTGAAGATGTCCTTGTCACCGCGGCCCGAGATATTGACGAGCGCGATCTGATCGCGGTCCATCATCGGCGCGCGCTTGATGAGACCGGCCAATGCGTGGCTGCTCTCCAGCGCCGGGATGATCCCTTCGATCTTGCAGCAAAGCTGGAACGCCTCAAGTGCCTCGGTATCGGTGATGCCCTCATAGACCACGCGGCCGGTATCGTTCAGCCAGCTATGCTCCGGGCCGATGCCCGGATAGTCGAGCCCGGCCGAGATCGAATGCGCCTCGGTGATCTGGCCATCCTCGTCCTGGAGCAGATAGGTCTTGTTGCCGTGCAGGATGCCGGGCTTTCCGCCGGTCAGGCTGGCGGCGTGCTGGGTGGTGGACAGCCCATGGCCGGCTGCCTCGATCCCCAGCATCTGCACCTCGGGATCGTCGAGGAAGGGATGGAAAAGGCCGATCGCGTTCGATCCGCCGCCGACCGCCGCGACGAGCAGATCGGGCAGGCGGCCCTCGGCCTCGAGCATCTGCGCGCGCGATTCGGTGCCGATCACCGACTGGAAATCGCGGACCATCTCTGGATAGGGATGCGGCCCCGCTGCGGTGCCGATGATGTAGAAGGTGTCGTGGACGTTCGCGACCCAGTCGCGCAGCGCCTCGTTCATCGCGTCCTTCAGCGTCTGCGCGCCCGACGTCACCGGACGGACCTCAGCGCCGAGCAGCTTCATGCGGAACACGTTCGGCGCCTGCCGCTCGATATCGCGCGCACCCATGAAGATGGTGCAGGGCAGGCCGAAACGCGCGGCGACGGTCGCGGTCGCGACGCCGTGCTGGCCCGCGCCCGTCTCCGCGATGATCCGGGTCTTGCCCATCCGCTTGGCGAGCAGGATCTGGCCGATGCAGTTGTTGATCTTGTGCGCGCCGGTGTGGTTCAGTTCCTCGCGCTTGAAATAGACCTTCGGGCCCTTGCCCTCCGGCGCATTTTCGCGGAGCAGTTCGGTCATCCGTTCCGCATAATACATCGGGCTGGGCCGACCGACATAATGGGTCATCAGACCGTCGAACTCGGCGGCGAAGGCCGGATCGGTCTTGGCTGCGCGATATTCACGCTCCAGATCGAGGATGAGCGGCATCAGCGTCTCGGCGACGTAGCGGCCGCCATAGTCGCCGAAATGGCCCCGCTCGTCAGGCTGGGCGCGGAAGGAATTGGGCGCGTTCATCTCGTTTCCCTTGGTCGTATGGCGGGGTGGCCCCTGCCAACGATCCTGTCACTGATTTGTCGCAACGGCTTTAAGGAACGCGGCGATCTTGTCCATATCCTTGACGCCTGGTGCGCTTTCGACGCCCGAAGACACGTCCACCAGTCGCGCGCCCGTCCGCCGGATCGCCTCGCCCACATTACCGGCATCCAGCCCGCCGGACAAAGCCCAGCGTAATGGATGACGCGCGCCATCGAGGAGGCTCCAGTCAAAACGCAGGCCCATGCCGCCGGGCAGCGAGGCGTCGTCGGGCGTCTTGGCGTCGTAGAGGACAAGGCTCGCCGCCCCCGCATAGTCGCGCGCCTTCTCGACATCTTCGCGGACCTTGACCGCGACGGCGGCCCAGACTTCCCGGTCGAACCTTGCGCGGATCGCCGCCACGCGGGCGGGCGTGGTGCGGTGAAGCTGGATCGCGTCCAGCATGCCCGCGCGCACCGCGGCTTCCAGCAACTGGTCGTCGGGATCGACGAAAACACCCACTCGCCGGACATGGTCGGGCACTCGCCCGGCCAGCCCCGCTGCCATGTCGAAGGTCAGGTGCCGGGGGGAGGCCGGAAAGAAGACGAAACCGACATGGCTCGCCCCGCCGCCCAGCGCGGCGTCGAGCGTGGCGGGCGTCGTCAAACCGCAAATCTTGGCAGTGATGGGCATGGCCGTTTCCCGGATGGGAGGGGGACGAAGATCGTCAGAGAGTGGCGGCGATCGCCCGTGCCGCCGCATCGGGATCATCCGCCTGCGTGATCGGGCGGCCGATGACCAGGATCGACGCACCGGCGTCGAGTGCCGCGCGCGGCGTCACGACCCGCTTCTGGTCGCCGACCGGACCATCGGCCGGGCGTACGCCGGGGACGACGAAGAAGCCTTTCGGCCACGCCTTGCGAACCGCGCCGACCTCCGCGCCGGAGCAGACGATGCCATCGACACCCGCTTCCGCCGCAAGGTCGGCCAGACGCCGGACATGATCGGCGGGCGAGCCGGTCACGCCGGTATCCGACAGGTCGTTGGCGTCGAGGCTGGTCAGCATGGTCACGGCGACCACCTTGGTCCCGGTCGGCGCGGCGGCCTTGGCATCTTCCAGCATCGCGCGTCCCCCGGCGGCATGGACCGTCAGGATGGCGGGGGCGATCGGTCCCAGCGACTGCACCGCCTTGGCCACGGTGTTGGGGATGTCGTGCAGCTTCAGGTCGAGGAAGATGGGCAAGCCGATATGCGCCATTTCCCGCACACCACCCGCACCATGCGCGCAGAAGAACTCAAGTCCGAGCTTCAGCCCGCCGACATGATGGCGCACCTTCTGAGCCAGGGCATGCGCGCGGGCCAGGTCGGGGGTATCGATGGCGACGTAGATGCGGTTGCTCATGAGGGGCTCAGACCGTGGGTTGGGTGATGATGGCGGATTCGGCCGGTGCGGCATAGGCCACGGGTTCGGCAGTCGCGGCGGCGAGTGCGCGTTCGGCCGCGCTCAATCGCTGGCGAAGCCGCCAACGCGCGGCATGCTGCCAGATCAGGGTGGGGATCAGGCCAAGCAGGAAGGTCAGGAACAGCAGCAGCGGCAGATTGACGTCCGCGACGAGGCCGCCGACCAGCCGGATCGGCACGGTCGTCCAGTTCCCCAGCGTGAAGGCCGCGGCCAGAAAGGCCAGCAGGCACCAGAACAGCATTTTCAGGAACTGCATGCGTTTCTCCGCGTAACCGTGCTCGCGCCCGGCACCATGGGGCCGGGCATCGCTCGCGCCTCGCGGTCTAGCGGCCTTGTCCCGGCATGACCAGCCTTCAGCCGATCTCGCGTCGTAACGAGGCGATCAGGGGAGCAATCGCGGTCAGGCGCTCCTCTTCCTCATCGAGGATCGCCACGAAGGCACGCCGCTTGAAGGCCGCCACCGCCCCGGGTTTCAGCCGGATGGTCGCGGGCAGGGTCGAAATGATGATGTCGATCATCCGCTCCGCCCCGTGCAGCCGTCCCCAGAGATAGTCGTTCTCGCGATAGCTGCGGCTGAAGAACGCGCCGAAGGTCAGGAACTGGATACCCTTCAGCGTCGCCTCTGCGCCGCCCGCCCGGATCGCGGTCGCGTCGTCAGGCGAGATGCGGTCGACCTTGATCGGATCGAACTCGTCCAGCCCTTCGCCCTGGAGCAGCGGCAATGTCGCAACGTCGAAATAGGCAAAGCCAAGATAGGCCAGCAACAGGGTACGCCGTGTCGCCCGAGGAAGTCCCGCAAAAGCCGCCGCAAGCCGTGCGTCGGTTTCGCCGTCCAGCCGGATCAGGTCCAGCCTGGCCGCCAGTCGATCGATCAGCGGCCCGGCATCGTCTCGGTTGGCGCGGATATCGGCGGCTAGTTCGACATGCGCGGAGCCGTGCTGTCGCTCCAGAAATCCGGCCAGCGATTCGTAGATAGCATCGCGGACCGGCGACAGTTGCGCCTCCGAATGGTCTGCCTCCAATTCGGTCAGCCGCCGCGCGAGCAATCGCAATCGACGGATGCGATAGCCCAGATCGAAGGCGCGCAGAAAGTTTCTCGCCCCCGGGGTAGCGCCGCCGGTGAAGCCGATCGGATCGCCCTCCGCGCTTCGCTGTGCGACGGCCCGTTCGACTGCGGCGCGCAGCCGGCTACGCTGCTGCTGCCCGTCATCGCCGGCAGCCTCCGCCAGGATCGTCGCGATCGCATCGATGACATTGGCCAGCTTCAGGTGACCATAGGCGCCATAGCTGAACCCCGCCTTGGCGGCGGAGGCGGCCTGGGCACGCACGCGCCATGATGCGAGACGCGGGGCGGTGGGGCGATCGAGGAAGAAGGTGCCGCCGAAAAGCTGCTCGATTTCCTGCTCGACCTCCTCGCGGATCGCGGCGACGATCGCCTGCATCCGATCGATCCGCCCGGACCGTGCGGCGATCGCTTCCAGATTGTCGCGGATCGGCTGTTGCCGGGGCAGTTCACTGATCGCGCCGATGATCGTCTGGAAGAAGCCGGGATGGCCGCCGCCGCCGGGCAGGCGGAAATGCATCCCCGGGAAGGGGTCGATATAGACGAAGCGGCGATCGATCTGTCGCCGTGCGGGACGACGGCCCAGCGCATCGATGGCCGGGCGGAAGGGCGCGTTGACCAGCACCGATCCGTCGATCAGCACCGCCTTGTCCGCTGCGCCTGCCGCATGATGGCGCGGCAGGACCCGGCGAAGAAACGCATCGCGCGTCTGCCACGCTTCGTTCCGCGTGGCGAGCACGCGGTCCAGTTCCGCGACCGTGAAGGGGGGGAAGGCGCCGGGGAAGCTGGACGTGGCGCGCGCGGCGAAGACCAGTTCGGGCACCGCCGCCAGCCGACCATCGCCATGGTCGGTGAAGTCCACCACCATGCGGTGCTCGGTCTCCACGACTTCTCCCGGCGAATGGAGGCGCAGGCGCTGGGGCTGGCCGGTGAAGTCCGTGACCGTCACGAACAGGTCGAGCGGCTGGCCGGGTGGGAGCAGACGCTTGCCCAATGGGGCGGCCGCCATCCGGTCGAACGCCTCCAGCAGCTTGGTCGTGAAATCATCGGCGGAGAAGGGCGGCTCGAACCAGCGCGACCGGACGAGGTGGCCGACCTTGCGGCGCACTTCCTCCCGCGTGTCCTCATCCAGCGCGGCCAGATTGTCACCGCTGCGCCCTGCGGCCATCCAGGCGATGGGCAGCGCCCACATCTTGGAAAAGCGCGAGGTCGGGGCAGCATCGGGGGC
This sequence comes from Sphingomonas sp., assembly GCF_039594485.1. Lineage (GTDB taxonomy): Bacteria > Pseudomonadota > Alphaproteobacteria > Sphingomonadales > Sphingomonadaceae > Sphingomonas. The sequence continues at coordinate 120,901 of NZ_JBCNNI010000001.1, forward strand.
GATCAGCGATTCGATATCCGCGGCGTCCAGCCACAAATCGGTCAGGGGATCGAGTGATTGCCCAGTGGACAGCGCCTGGCTGAGGAAGATGCCGTTGATCCCGCCCGCGCTGGCTCCTGCGATGATGTCGGCCAGCACCCGAACCCGCACGCCGCCGCGTTCCTCCATCTCGGCAAGCAGGTCGTGATAGACGGCATCGACCGCAGAGGCTGGCGCATCCCCTTCATGCGAGGCGCGGCTGGCGCGCACGACGCGCCAAATCTCCTTGGTGATGCCGTGCATATAGACGGCCAGGCTGATCCCGCCATAGCAGACCAGCGCCAGCCGCAGTTCCTTTTCCCGCATCAGCGGCGACCGATCGTCGCCCAGATGGGCAGGTGATCCGAAGCTTTGCGCGACGTCGGAGAGGCATGGACGCCGCAGGTCGCGATATGCAGTTCGGGCGAGACCATGATGCGATCCAGCCGTCCGATCGGCCTGCGAGCGTGGAAGCTCGGCCCCGTTTCCGCAAAAGCGAAATCACGGGCGAAGTCGCGCAGGCATCCCGCGGCTCGTGTCCATTCGTTCAAATCGCCCATCATCACCGTCGGATGATGGTGGGTGCAGGCGGTCAGATGGGACAGGATCGTCGCCGCCTGCCGCCGCCGCCACAGTCCCGACAGATCCAGGTGCATGCCGACAATCCGCAGCATCCCCGCCCTGGTGCGTAGATCGGCCATCACGGCTCCGCGCGGCTCCAGCGAGGGCAGGTGGATCGCCTCGAAATCCACCACCTCGATCGTCTTGCGCACCAGGATCGTGTTGCCATGCCAGCCCAGCGAACGGGCCTTCATGCCATAGACCACCGGCTTCCAATCGCTGTGATCGTCCAACAGGTGAAGCGGGATAACGCCCTCACGCTCGCCGAAGCGGCGATCTGCCTCCTGAAGTGCGATGATGTCGGCATCGACCTCGCGCAGGACATCGAGAATCCGGTCGGGACTGCGGCGGCGATCGGCGCCGATGCCTTTGCGGATATTGTAACTGGCGACCTTGATCATTCCGCCACTGTAACGCCCATCGTTCAAAATGGTGCCGTTCATCGGTCGTCGATCAAGGACTATGGTGCCGGATGAGGGGATCGAACCCCCGACCTTCGGTTTACAAAACCGCTGCACTACCGCTGTGCTAATCCGGCATCGCCGCTCCCCTAGCGTCAACACACGCCAAAGGTCCAGCCCTCCGTTTGTGCGATAAGCGGCGAAAGGCCCGACGGATGCCAGAGACAGGGGCGATCGACGGCGCGGCGCAACCAAGCGGCGGTGACGATGGCATCGGTGCTGTGATCGTCATAGGAGTCCAGCGCGGCATGGGGACGACTGTCCAGATGGGACAGCGCCTCATCCAGCGACGTCGCGTCGCGAATCTTGCTCCGCCCGCGCGGACGCCCCGCATCGCGCGCGGCGATGGCGGTATAGATTTCGACGATCACTGCCCCCTTGGACGGTACCGGATCGAACGGCCATATCGCGACATGCCCCGACAGACGATGGAGCAGCCGCATCCCCGCAAAGCTCGCCTTGGCCACTTGCGAGGCACCGATCGCGTCATAGACGGTGGACGGCTTGCGCGCTCCGTCAGCGGCGATTTCGCACTGCCGCCAGTGAAGGAAGTCGGCCTTTCGCCCATCGGCCGCGCCGAAATAGAAATGACGGCCACGTCGTTCCTCCAGGAAGCTGCGCGCGCCCAGATCGGGATCGTCGCAACTCTGTTCGACATGGCGCCACAAGGCGCGGGCGTCGGCCGTGGGTGGATCGCCGGGCAGATGGGCACCGCGCCCGACAAAGGGGGCGGAGAAGCTGAAGTCGAAACCGATCAGCAGCGGCTCTTCGGCCCGATCGCGTAACCAGCGCGCGACCGCCTCGCGCGACCAGAATCGCTCCGGCGGCGGCACCAAGGTCGGCGAATCCTCGCCGGTGCGGCACTGCGCCATGCGGATGCCCCTGTGTGCGACGCCCTGTGCCCCGGACCAGTCGATCGCGACGAAACCGGAGAAACGATCAGCCGCGATGGGCGTCACGCGCCTCGCCTTCCTGCAGAGCCCGGCGGCGCTCGTCCCACCACGCCATGCGCTCGGCGATGCGCTTTTCCAGCCCCCGTCCCGACGGTTCGTAAAGTGGCTGGGGCGACAGTTCGTCGGGCCAGTAATTGGCCCCCGAAAAGCCCCCCTCGGCATCATGGTCATATTGATATCCCGCGCCATAGCCGATCTGCTTCATCAACTTGGTTGGTGCATTCAGGATATTGGCGGGGGGCATCAGCGAGCCCGTCTCCTTCGCCACCCGCCAGGCCTGCTTTTGTGCCTTATAGGCGGCGTTGGACTTGGGCGCGGTCGCGCAATAGAGACAAGCCTGGACAATCGCCAATTCCCCCTCGGGTGATCCGAGGAACTCATAGGCATCCTTGGCCGCCAGACACTGGGTCAGAGCCTGCGGGTCGGCCAGGCCGATATCCTCGATCGCTGCGCGGGTCAGGCGACGCAGCACATAGAGCGGTTCCTCGCCCGCGGTCAGCATCCGCGCCAGATAATAGAGCGCCGCCTGTGGATCGGAGCCGCGGATCGATTTGTGAAGCGCGGAGATCAGGTTGTAATGCCCCTCGCGGTCCTTGTCGTACACCGCGACCCGACGCTGGAGGAACGTCGACAGACCGGCGGCGTCGAGCGGTTCGGGCAGGTCGACCGAGAAGAGCGTCTCCGCCTGGTTCAACAGGAACCGGCCATCGCCGTCGGCACTGGCGATCAGGGCGTCGCGTGCGCCGGGTCGCAGGGGCAGGGGGCGCTCCATCTCGACCTCGGCACGGTCCAGCAATTGTTCGAGCGCGGTCTGTCCCAATCGGTGGAGAATCAGGACTTGTGCACGGCTGAGCAAGGCGGCGTTGAGTTCGAACGAAGGATTTTCCGTCGTCGCGCCGACCAGGGTGACCGTACCATCCTCGACAAAGGGCAGGAAGCCATCCTGTTGCGCGCGGTTGAACCTGTGAATCTCGTCCACGAACAACAATGTGCGTTGGCCCGCCCGTGCATGATCGCGGGCCTCGGCAAAGACCTTCTTCAGATCGGCGACACCGGAAAACACGGCCGATATCGCCGCATAGCGTAGTCCCACCGCAGCGGCGAGCAGCCGCGCAATCGTCGTCTTGCCCGTGCCCGGCGGCCCCCAGAGGATCATCGAAGACAACCGCCCGGCGGCGACCATCCGACCGATCGCACCCTCCGGCCCGGTCAGATGATCCTGTCCCACCACATCGCTCAGCGTTTCAGGGCGAAGCCGATCGGCCAGCGGCGCATTTGCCGACACGGGGGACGGGGCGGGGGCGGGGTCCATGCCCGCAAACAGATCGGCCATGACGGCCATGTAGGATACGCGAACGGTATCGTCACCCTCACATATGAAGATATATCTAAGACGGTCTTGACTGTCCGAGATTAAGATATATCTTGAGTGCATCACGATAAGGATGTGAAGGACAAATCATGTTTCGCTTTTCCCATGGCGGCGGTCGCCACCATCACACTTCCCGACACGCCACCCGTCCCGAGATGGATGTCGAGCGGTTCTTTCATTGGATCGAGCGGCTGAACGACGGCGATACGCGCCGTCGGGGCGGAGGACGCAGCCGGCGCATGTTCGACGGTGGGGAGCTGCGCCTCGTGCTCCTCAAGCTGATCGCCGACGAACCACGGCACGGCTACGACCTGATCCGCGAGATCGAGACGATGACCGGCGGCGCCTACGCGCCCAGCCCCGGCGTCATCTATCCGACGATCACGCTTCTCGACGAAATGGGCTTTATCGAGGAGCAGCAGTCCGCCGGTTCCAAGAAGCGTTTCGCGGTGACCGAGCAGGGCCGGACCCATCTTTCCGAAAATGCGGAACAGGTCGATGCCCTGATCGCCCGTTTGCTGGCTTTGGGCGAGCAGCGCGAGCGGGTCGACGCCGCGCCGATCCGGCGCGCGATGGGGGGATTGAAGATGGCTCTCGGCGAGCGCTTCGGACGTGGTAATGCGTCGCAGGACATGATGCACGAGGTCGCGGCGATGATCGATGAACTTGCCCAGAAAGTGGAGCGCATGAAATGAGCATTTCGGTCGCACGCGTACCGACCCTGTCGGCCAGCCGTTATCTCCAGCAACTCGCCAAGCACTGGAGCCACAAGATGGAGGTCAGCTTTACGCCGGAGGAGGGGACAATCGTCTTCCCCAACGGATCGAAGCTGGAAATGCGCGCGGACAGCGAGATGCTAGACGTCGTGCTGTCCGTGCCGGAGGACGGGGATACGGCCCGTATGCGCGAGGTTGTGTCGAGCCATCTCGACCGCTTCGCCTTTCGCGAGGCTCCTCTTACCTTCGACTGGCGCGAAGGCTGATGTTTCAGGGACGATCCTCGAACAACGCCCCATAGGCGTCCAGCATGGCATCGTTGACCTTGTCCCAACGGTAATCGGCGACGCGGGCCTGCCCCGCATCGCTGAACCGGCGGCGGAGATCGGGGTCGGTCGCGATCCGCTGCAGGGCATCGGCATAGCCGGCGATGTCGCGGGCCGGCACCAGGAAGCCTGTCTTGCCGTCCGCGACCAGATCCATCGCACCCGTGGCATTCGCCGCCACGACCGGCACGCCGGCCGCCATCGCCTCGGTCGTCACGTTGCCGAATGTCTCGGTGACGCTGGGGTTGAAGAAGATGTCCATCGACGCCACGGCCCGCCCCAGATCGTCACCCGTCTGGTACCCCGCGAAGATCGCATCCGGTGTCGCCCGCGCGAACCAGTCCTGCGCAGGCCCCTTGCCGACGATCAGGACCTTGTGCGCGACCCCGCGACGCCGCAGTTCCGCCAGCACCTCGGCAAAGACGTCGAGCCCCTTCTCCTTGACCAACCGGCCGAGGAACCCGATCGCGACCTCATGATCAGCGATGCCCAGCGATCGACGCCATTCCAGGCTACGCCGCGACGGCTGGAAGCGATCATGGTCGATGCCGCGAGACCAGATGCTCATCGGCGGCGTCACCCCCCAACCACGTAAGAGCGCGATCATGCTGGGGCTCGGCGCGACGATCCGGTCGAATTTGTTATAGAAACGGGTCAGCAGCCGGACGATCATCGGCTCCAGGAAGCCCAGGCCATAATAGGCCGGATAGGTTTCGAACCGGGTATGCACCGACGCGATCGAGGCGACCTGATGCTCGCGCGCCCAGCGCACCGCCGCATGGCCCAGAAACTCGGGCGCCGAGACATGGACGATGTTCGGCGCGAAGTCCTCCAGATCGCGGCGCGTATTCGCAGGGAGGCCGCGGCCCAGCCGATAATCGGCGCGGAAGGGCAGGGGGATGGCGGGCACGTCGACCAGGTCGCCGACCGGGGGGAAGGCGGGGGTCGAGGAGGTCGGCGAGTAGACGCGCACCGCGACGCCCCGTTCCAGCAGGTGTCCGACCAGCAGGTTCAGGCTCTGGTTCGCGCCGTCGCGCGTGTAATTATAATTGCCGCTGAACAGGGCGACACGAAACTGGTCTGGGGTCATGGAATCCGCCCCATAGCGGGCGGCGAGCATGATGACCACTCCCGCCGGCACGCGCCGTCTCTGTTCCATTTTCGTTCCAGTGGCGCTAGAGCGTGGTCATGGCCAAGATCCAGAAGCGTTATGTCTGCCAATCCTGTGGCTCGGTATCCTCGCGCTGGCAGGGGCAGTGCCCGGACTGTTCCGAGTGGAACACCATGCTGGAAGAGGCGCCGGTCCAGGTCACGCCCTTCGCCGCCAAGCATAACCTCCAGGGGGGAGGGCGTGCGATCCAGCTCGTCGGGCTGGATGCCGATATCCCGCTGCCCGACCGGATGGCCACCGGCATCGCTGAACTGGACCGCGCGCTGGGCGGTGGTTTCGTCGAGGGTTCGGCGACCCTGATCGGCGGCGATCCCGGAATCGGCAAGTCGACCCTGTTGCTACAGGCCGCGGCGAAGCTTGCCATGGCGGGGCGGCCGGTCGCCTATGTTTCGGGCGAAGAGGCCGCGGATCAGGTCCGGTTGCGCGCGCGTCGGCTGGGGCTGGGGCAGGCGCCGGTGCGGCTCGCGGCGGCGACGTCGGTCCGCGACATCCTGACGACTTTGTCGCTCGGCACGCCGCCTGCGCTGCTAATCATCGACTCGATCCAGACAATGCATTCCGACCTGATCGAGGGTGCGCCCGGCACGGTCAGCCAGGTGCGCGCGTCGGGCCAGGAACTGATCCGCTTCGCCAAGGAACGGGGTACGGCCGTCGTGCTGGTCGGACACGTCACCAAGGACGGCTCGATCGCGGGCCCGCGCGTGCTCGAACATATGGTCGACACGGTGCTGGCCTTCGAGGGCGAGCGTAGCCATCAATATCGTATCCTGCGGGCGATCAAGAACCGTTTCGGCGGCACCGACGAGATCGGCGTCTTCGCCATGCAGACCGAGGGCCTGAGCGAGGTGGGCAATCCCTCCTCTCTGTTCCTGACCAACCGCGAAGAGGGCGTGACCGGCGCGACGGTCTTTCCCGCGCTGGAGGGAACGCGTCCGGTTCTGGTCGAGATTCAGGCGCTGACCGTGCGCCTGGCCTCGGGTGCGACGCCGCGGCGGGCGGTGGTCGGCTGGGATACGGGGCGGCTGGCGATGATCCTGGCGGTGCTGGAGGCACGGTGCGGGCTCAGTTTCTCATCGGCGGAAGTCTATCTGAACATCGCCGGGGGGTACCGGGTGCAGGATCCGGCCGCCGATCTGGCCGTTGCCGCCGCGCTGATCTCCGCTCTGTCGGAGCGGCCGGTGTCTTCGAGTGCGGTGGTCTTCGGCGAGATCGCCTTGTCGGGCGAAATCCGTTCGGTCGCGCATGGGCCCCTCCGGCTGAAGGAGGCGGGCAAGCTGGGCTTCGAGCGGGCGATGCTCCCGCGATCCATGGCGGGTGACGAGGGCGGGCTGAGCATGACCGGGTTCCGCACGCTGGCCGAGTTCGTTGACCATATGCTGGGGCGGGGGTAGCGAGGGACCGACGCGAACATGCCCGCCACATGCCCCCTTGGCGGTCATGGCCCTGACGAACGGCCGGTGACGGTCCTCGCCGGGACAGGCGCGGCGGCGGGCGTGAAAGTTGGGTACAGGCGTTGACGGCCCTTGATATTCTCGTCCTGATCGCGGTCTTCGGGGCTGCGATCCAGGGTTTTCTCCGCGGCTTCGTGACCGAGGTCTTGGCGTTGTTCGCCTGGGTCGCGATCGTTGCCGCGCTGAAGCTGTTTCACATCCCGTTGGCGCAGGCGCTGACGGGCATTGTCGGGACGGTCTCGGGCGCGGCGGTGCTGGCGTTCGCCCTGATCGTCGGCGTGACCTATCTGGGTGGTCGCATGGTCGCCCGCGCGATCGGGCAGCGGACGCGCACGTCGGTCCTGGGCCCGGTCGACCGGGCATTGGGTTTCGGCTTCGGGGCGTTGAAAGGTCTGATCCTGGCGAGCCTCGTCTTCCTGGTCGTCGCGCTCATGGTCGATACGGTCGGCGGCGGCCCAGCGCGGCGGCCCGAATGGATGGTCAAGAGCCGCACCTACAAGCTGCTGAATGCAACCAGCGCAGGCATTGCGGACTTCGTGGATCGCCGCCGGCGTGGCCTTCCCGTCTTCGGCGCGCCCACGCCGCCCGCCGACAATAGCAGCGAGAATCCATCATGAGCGCCCCCCTCTACAATGCCGAGATCCTGCGGTTGACCACCGCCATTCCGCATGACCGACGGCTGAGCGATCCGATGGCCAGCGTCGAGCGACGATCGCCCATTTGCGGCAGTCGCGTCACCGTCGACGTCAATCTGGATGCCGATGGTCGCGTCGCCGAGGTCGGGATGCTGGTACGTGCCTGCGCGCTGGGACAGGCGTCATCGGCATTGCTGGCGAACCATGTGATCGGACGGACCCCGGACGAGTTGGCGGCCGCACGCGACAGGCTGACCGAATGGCTGGCGACGGGAGAGGGAAGCGCCCCCGACTGGCCGGGGCTTGGCGTCTTCGCTCCTGCCTTGCCCCATACCGCCCGGCATCCCTCGATCCGGCTGGCGTTCGAGGCGGCGGCCCAAGCGGCCCAGGCGGCCCAGCACGCAGCAGCCGGGACGATGCGCTGATGCACGGGGAAATCTCGCTGTTGCGCGACGGCGCGATCCTGTTCGGAAGCGCGCTCGCCTTCGTCCTGGTGTTCCGCCGACTGGGTCTGGGTGCGACGCTGGGCTATCTGGTCGCGGGCGCGGTCGTCGGGCCGCACGTGCTGGGGCTGGTCGGTGATGCAGAATCCAAGCTCGGCATCGCCGAAATCGGTATCACCCTTCTTCTCTTCATCGTCGGCCTCGAACTGAACCCCGCCCGGCTGTGGCGGATGAAGCATGAGATTTTCGGGCTGGGCCTCCTTCAGGTGGTGGCGTGCGGTCTGGCGATCACCGGGATCGTCCTGCTCGCAAATTTCTCGATCGAGGCGGCACTGGCGCTTGGCCTGCCACTTGCCCTGTCCTCGACCGCGCAGGTGCTGCCGATGCTGCAATCCTCGGGGCGGTTGCGAACACCCTTTGGCGAACGGGCCTTTTCGATCCTGCTGTTTCAGGACCTGTCCATCGTTCCGCTCATCACCATCGTCGCGGCGATGTCACGCAACCCAGCGGATCATACCGGGCCGCCAGGATGGATATTGGCGTTGGAAACGGTGGGGGCGATCATCGGCCTGATCGTCGCGGGCCGTTTCCTGTTGCGTCCGCTGTTCCGCCTGATCGGCAATATGGGCGAGCGCGAGATGTTCGTCTTTGCCGGGCTGTTCACCGTCATCGCCAGCGCGGCGGTGATGGAGGTGCTGGGCCTATCGACCGCCCTTGGCGCCTTCATCGCGGGCGTGATGCTCGCCGACAGCCCCTATCGACACGAACTGGAGGCCGATGTCGAGCCGTTCCGCTCGATCCTGCTCGGCCTGTTCTTCCTGGCGGTTGGGATGATGTTGAACCTGCCCGCCATCGCCGAGCGACCGCTCTTCGTCGCTGTCATGGCGATGGCGCTGATCGCGGCGAAGACCCTGGTCATCGCGCTGATCGGTCTGGCGTTCCGGATGAACTGGCGCTCGGCGCTCGCGCTCGGCCTGTTGATGAGCCAGGGCGGCGAATTCGGCTTCGTGCTGTTCGCCCAGGCCCAGCAAGGGTATCTGATCGCCCCGGAAGCCGCCAGCCTGTTCGGCGCCATCATCACCCTCTCGATGGCCACCACACCGTTCCTGATGCGGCTGACACGCCGGATCCGCGAAGAGCCGGTGATCACCCGAGGGGAGGAGCGCGACGGGCCGAAGACCGACGGGGCGAATGCCCTGATCGTCGGCTATGGTCGTTTCGGCCAGACGGTCGCGCAGATGCTGATCGCCAGCGACGTGCCGGTGACGCTGATCGACCGCGATATCGAAATGATCGACATCGCTGCGTCGTTCGGGGCCAAGGTCTATTATGGCGATGGCACCCGGCTCGACCTGCTGCGACAGGCGGGCGCGGCCGAGGCCGAACTGATCCTCTTCTGTCTTGACGAGGACCAGATCACGCTCGAACTGCTCGAAAGCGTTCATGCGGCCTTCCCGAACGCGGCGCTGTTCGTGCGCGCCTATGACCGCCGGGCGGTATTGCGGCTGAAGGGGAGCCCCGCGCAATATGTGGTTCGCGAGGTTCTCGAATCGGCGGTCAAGATGGCCCGGCTCGCGCTGGGCAGCCTGGAGGTCGATCATGCTGAAATCGACCGGGTGGAAACCATGTACCGGGCACGGGACAAGGAACGACTGGCCGCACAGGCGGCCGCCGGGGACCTGCACGCCGCCAGCGAGCGGGTCATTACGCAGGATGAGCGAAAGGGCTGACCAATGGGATTGATAGCCGTTCTGGCCGCGCTGTCGGGCGCGATCGCGATCGCCGCCGGGGCCTTCGGCGCTCACTGGGCCGATGGGGTGGCCGTCGAATGGCTGCGCACGGGTGGCCAGTATCAGCTTGTCCACGCGGTCGCCGCGCTCGTTGCGTTGCGCTTCGAGGCGAGGGGCGTGGCTTGGTTGTTCGTCGCTGGTGCGGCGATCTTTGCCGGGACCTTATACGCCATGGCCTTTGGCGCACCGCGATGGCTGGGCGCGATCACCCCGATAGGGGGCACCCTCCTGATCGTCGGATGGCTTTGGTTCGCCTGGGGCCTGCGCGGGTAAGAGGCGGAGCACACGGGCTTCACCTGCGCGAGGGGATGTTCTAGGGACCGGCTATGGCCGATCCATTCTATATCACCACCGCCATCCATTATCCCAATGGCCGTCCGCATATCGGCCATGCTTATGAAATGGTGGCTGCCGACGTCATCGCCCGGTTCCAGCGTCAGGCGGGACGCGATGTCCTGTTCCAGACCGGCACCGACGAGCATGGTCTCAAAATGGCCCAGGCCGCACGTGCGCGGGGCATTCCAACGCGCGAGTTCGCCGATGAAATGTCGAGCCATTTCCATGTGATGGCGGATCGTCTTGATATCTCTTACGACCGCTTCATCCGAACGGTCGATGCCGATCATTACGCCGCCAGCCAAGCGATCTGGAAGGCGATGCAGGCCAAGGGCGATCTGTATCTCGACCGCTACGAGGGCTGGTATTCGGTCCGGGACGAGGCCTTTTATGACGAGAGCGAACTGTCCGTCGGCGAGGACGGCACCAAGCTGTCGCCGCAGGGAACCCCGGTCGAATGGACGGCCGAGGAAACCTGGTTCTTCCGCCTGTCCCATTATCAGCAGCGGCTGCTAGACCTTTATCGCGACAATCCCGATTTCATCCGTCCCGAAAGCCGCCGCAATGAGGTGATGCGTTTCGTCGAGGGCGGACTGTCCGATCTGTCCGTGTCGCGCACCAGCTTCGACTGGGGTGTGCCGGTGCCCGGCAGCCCCGGCCACGTCATGTATGTCTGGGTCGATGCACTGACCAATTACCTGACCGGCACCGGCTATCCCGATGCGACGAGCGATCTGGCGCGCTTCTGGCCGGCGAATCTTCACCTGATCGGCAAGGACATCATCCGCTTCCATACGGTCTATTGGCCTGCCTTCCTCATGTCGGCCGACCTGCCGCTGCCCCGGTCGGTTTTCGGCCACGGTTTCCTGCTCCACCGGGGCGAGAAGATGTCGAAGTCGATCGGCAATGTCGTCGATCCGATGGGGTTGGCCGATGCGTTCGGCGTCGATGCGCTGCGGTATTTCTTCCTGCGTGAGGTCAGCTTCGGACAGGATGGATCTTATTCGGCCGAAGCCATCGTCACCCGCGTCAATGCCGAACTGGCCAACAGCTTCGGCAATCTGGCGCAGCGAACCCTTTCGTTCATCGCCAAGAATTTGGGTGGCGAACTCCCCGGGGCGGGACGGAGTGACCCGGCCGATGCCATGCTCCTGGAAGAGGTCGTCGTCGCCTGTGCGGGAATGAAGACCGCCTTTGACGATCTTCTGCTCAGCCAGGGGATCGAGGCGTGGATGCGCGGCGTCTATGCCTGCAACCAGTATATTGATGTGCAGGCCCCCTGGTCGCTGCGCAAGACCGATCCAGAGCGGATGCACGCGGTGCTCGGCACGCTGGTCCGCGCCATCCGCATGCTGGCGATATCGATCCTGCCGGTGACGCCGCGTGGCGCGGGGCTGATCCTCGACACGCTGGGGGCGGATGAACGCGATCACGTCGCGATCGACGATGACGGATGGTATGCGCGCCGCGCCGCGCAAGGGGTTCCGCTCGATCCGCCGACACCGGCTTTCCCTCGTCTCGAAATCCCGGCCGAGGCTGTCTCCTGATGCTGGCCGACAGCCATTGCCACCTCAATTACAAGGGCTTGCCGGAGGATCCGGCCGTTCTTGCCCGCGCGCGGGAGCGGGGGGTGACGGCCATGCTCAACATCGCGACGCGAGAGAATGAGTGGGATGCGGTGATCGCCACCGCCGAGCGGGAGCCCGATGTCTGGGCCACGGTCGGCATTCATCCGCACGAGGCCGACGCCCATCCGAATGTCGATACGGCTCGACTGGTCGAGCGGGCGGCGCATCCCCGCGTCGTCGGTATCGGTGAAACCGGGCTGGATTACTATTACGATCATAGCGATCGTGCCCGCCAGCAGGCGAGCTTTCGCGCCCATATCGCGGCATGTCGCGAGACCGGCCTGCCACTCATTGTCCATACCCGCGAAGCCGAGGAGGACACTGCGGCTATTCTGGCCGAGGAGATGGGGAAGGGGGCTTATCCGGGGGTTATCCACTGCTTCACGGCGAGTGGAGATTTCGCCGATAAGGCCCTGGCATTAGGACTTTATATATCCATTTCGGGTATCGTTACGTTCAAGAGTGCCAAAGACCTTCAGGAAACGGCCGCACGCCTTCCGCTCGAACGGTTGCTGATCGAAACGGACGCTCCGTTCCTGGCGCCGGTACCGCATCGGGGGAAGACCGGCGAACCGGCCTTTGTCGCCGACACTGCCCGGTTCCTCGCCGACCTTCGTGGTGAGACGGTGGACATGCTGACCCAGGCAACCGCCGAGAATTTCCATCGCCTGTTTGCAAAGACTCGCGTGTGAAAATCCGTATCCTGGGTTGCGGTACATCCTCGGGCGTCCCGCGGATCGGTAATGATTGGGGGCAGTGCAATCCCACCAATCCCCGCAACCGCCGGATGCGCCAGGCTGCATTGGTTGAGCATGACGCGACCCGTATCCTGATCGACACGGGGCCCGACATGCGGGAGCAGTTGCTTGCGGCCGGAGTCGGCACGGTCGACGCCGTCGTCTGGACGCATGATCACGCCGATCACTGTCACGGCATCGACGATCTCCGTCAAATATATCACGCTCTTGGGCATCCGGTCGCCGGTTATGCACGCCCCTTTACCGCCCAGTCGCTGGAAAGCCGGTTTGGCTATGTCTTTCGAGGCAAGACCGGCTATCCGCCCACGGCGACCATGGCGGTGCTGGAGGACCAGATGACCTTGGGCGAGATCGCTGTCTCCGTGGTCGACCAGCCGCATGGCCGGATCAGCTCGGCCGGATTACGGTTCGAGCATGATGGCCGAAGAGTAGGCTATGCCACTGATTTTCATGAGTTAACGGACGAGATGGCTGATTTTTACAGCGATCTCGACGTGTGGGTTGTCGATGCGTTGCGTCGTCGTCCGCATCCGGCCCATGCCGATCTGCCATCCGTACTCAAATGGATCAAGATGCTTCGCCCCAAGCGGAGTGTCCTCATCCACATGGACCACTCCATGGACTATGCCACGTTGACCCGGGAACTGCCCGAGGGCGTGGTTCCGGCTTATGACGGGATGGAGATCGTCGTGTGACCGGCGACCGGGCCATGGACCTGGTCTATTATGGCATCCTGTTGCTGTTGCCGTTGAGTGCCTTGGCGGCCCGTCGCATTCCCATCGGACGGACTGTCAAAATGGGACTGGTTTGGATCGCTATCTTTTGTGTCGGCTTTCTTCTGATAGCGCAACGGGACCGATTCCTGGCACTCTGGCCATCCACCAGACCGCAGGGCGGGACAGTGCGCATTCCCATAGCCTCTGATGGACATTTCTGGGCGAATGTTCGGATCAACGGGATCGAGCGGCGAATGCTGATCGACAGCGGTGCGACCACCACCGCGCTGTCGGTCGCCACAGCCCGGGCAGCAGGACTCGATCTGGCCCAAAGTCCGTTTCCAGCGATCCTGGAAACCGCGAATGGCCCAGTCACCGCCGATCATAGCACTATCCGCCAGTTAAGTATCGGCACCATCGTCCTGAACGATGTCGGAGCCGTGGTGTCGCCGTCGTTTGGCGATCAGGACGTGATCGGAATGAATGTCTTGAAGCGGATCGGACGCTGGAGAGCCGAGAAGGGTACTCTGATCCTCAATCCAGAAAACTAACTTAGTTTCACATAATATATATTATCGATTTTACACTATGACGTTCTGTCGGGGTGTCACTGCCCCCACTGGACCATCGAGGAGCAACGCCGTTGGATCGCCTGCTGACCATCATGAAGCGCCTGAGGAACCCACAGACTGGTTGCGAATGGGACGTGGCGCAGAGCTTCGAGAGCATTGCTCCGTATACCATTGAAGAGGCCCATGAGGTGGCCGACGCGATCGCGCGTCGCGACCTGGCGGACCTGAAGGACGAACTTGGCGACCTGTTGCTTCAAGTCGTATTTCACGCGCAAATCGCGGAAGATATGGGCTATTTCAATTTCGCGGATGTCGTCACCGCGATCAGCGACAAGATGGAACGTCGCCATCCCCATATCTTCGGCGAATCCAGCGAAGGTGGCCATCATCTGTGGGAACAGATCAAGGCCGAGGAACGACGCACCAAGGCTGCGGGCGGAACGTTGGATGGCGTCGCCCTGGGCCTGCCCGCCCTGATGCGGGCCGAGAAACTTCAGAAGCGCGCGGCGCGGGGCGGCTTTGACTGGCCCGATGCAAGTGGTGCCCGCGCCAAGATCGACGAAGAATTGCAGGAGATCGCCGAAGCCACGCCCGAAACCCTCGAGGAGGAATTTGGCGACCTGCTCTTTGCCGTCGTGAACTGGGCGCGCCACCATGGTATCGACGCGGAGACGGCCTTGCGCGCCGGCAATAGAAAGTTCGAGCGCCGCTTTCGAGCCATGGAAGCCGAGGGTGGCGAAGCGTTCGCGACCCTCGACCTCGACGGCAAGGAAGCCTTATGGAAGCGCGTCAAGCACCGCGACGGGTAAAGCGCTCATAATCCGCCGGGGACAGGCGGACATCATAGACGAGCTGAGCGTCTTCGATCGCCTGATCCAGGACTTCGCCATGTGCGTGGAGCCATGCCGCCCCCGCCCCGTCACCGGCGTCGAGCGCGATGCGGTAACGCCGGTGCCCCTGGGTCAGTGCGGCAGCGACCTGCTCGATCAGGTCATCGACACCCTCCCCCGTCATCGCGGATACCGTGACGATGTTCGGACGCCTTTCGGCCTCGGTTAACAGGTCGTCGCGCAGGTCGCCTTGGACCAGATCGATCTTGTTCCACGCCTCGAACCGTGGTGTCTCTGGATCGACGCCGATCTCGGTCAGCACCGCCTCGACGTCGGCGCGTTGCGCTTCGCTGTCCGGGTGAGCAATGTCGCGCACATGGATCAATAGGTCGGCGGATACGACCTCCTCGAGCGTAGCCTTGAACGCGGCGACCAATTGAGTGGGAAGATCGGAGACGAAGCCCACGGTATCCGACAGGATCGCCTTGTCGATCCCAGGCAACTGGATTTGTCGCAGAGTAGGGTCAAGCGTGGCGAACAAAAGGTCCTTCGCCATGACATCAGCGCCGGTCAATCGATTGAAAAGGGTCGATTTTCCAGCATTGGTATAGCCGACCAGTGCAATCACTGGCCAGGGCGCGCGCTGACGCCGGTCACGATGGAGCCCACGGGTCCGACTGACCTGATCCAATTCGCGGCGCAGCCGGGCCATCCGGTCGCGGATCATCCGGCGGTCTGCCTCGATCTGGGTTTCACCGGGGCCGCCGAGAAAGCCGAAACCGCCCCTCTGACGCTCAAGATGTGTCCAGCTTCGGACGAGTCGTCCTGCCTGGTAATCCAGATGCGCCAATTCGACCTGCAACCGCCCTTCGGCCGTCGCAGCCCGCTCGCCGAAGATTTCGAGGATCAGGCCGGTTCGGTCGATGACCTTGGCTTCCAGGGCCGTCTCCAGATTGCGTTGCTGCACCGGAGTCAGCGCACCGTCGAATACGACAAGCTGCGCCTCCTCCATCCGCACCTGTTGCGCAACCTGTTCGACCTGACCGCTACCGATCAGCGTCGCGGGCTTGGGCGCACGGACACGCAAAGCAATGCGCTCGACCACGTCGAGCCCGATCGCCATGGCGAGACCGGCGGTCTCATCCAACCGGGCCTCGGCATCGCGTGCCGCATCGCCCTGATCGGGCAGAACGATGACGGTTCGCGCACCCCGCGCGAACTCGCCACGATCACGATCGAAGCCGGTACTCAATCCTCGGCCGATCCAGCCTGCTCTTCGGCCAGGTTCAGCGGACGGGCCGGCTGAATGGTCGAAACGGCATGTTTGTAGACGAGCTGCGCCATGCCTTCGCGCTGAAGCAGCATGCAGAAGAGGTCGAAGCCCGCAATCTGGCCCTGCAGCATCACGCCGTTGATCAGGAACATTGTCACAGGGTCTTCGGACTTGCGCACTGCATTCAGGAAAATCTCCTGCAAAAGCGGATGCTTGCGCTGCTGTTCGTTCACACCGTCGACGATCGCCGCCACGTCGAGCGGCCCCGAAGGCATGATGGTGGATATCGCGTGCTTATAGATGAGCTGGGACTGCCCGTCGCGGCGGAGCAGAACCGAGAAGTTATCGAACCAGGTCACGATACCCTGGAGTTTGACGCCCTTGACGAGAAACATCGTCACCGGCGCCTTGGAACGCCGCAATGCGTTCAGAAACAGATCCTGGAGCGAACCTGATTTTTCGGCCATCATAGAGCCCTTGTTCTTGGCGGATCCGTGCCCGCGGGTTGCGCCGTTTCCCGGCGTCGGAACAGCGCCCGTCCACCGGGCGCCTTCGTCATTTATGGTTTCATCGATCATTCGTCCAGAGGCTCACGACCGCCCAAGCCGTCATTCCTCGCGCGTTTCACTGATACCCAGCAGCTTGAGCTTGCGATGCAGCGCCGATCGCTCCATCCCGATGAAGCTCGCGGTGCGTGAAATGTTGCCCGAGAAACGGCGGATCTGGATGCGCAGATACTCACGTTCCCAGCTTTCCCGCGCCTCGCGGAGCGGCGCACCCATGATCGAAGCAGTGCCGCCGCCACCCATGTCCGCCCCCTCGCCCAGAACTTCGGCGGGCAACAGATCGAGGTCGATCCGCGCGATCCGGTCCCCGGGTGCCAGGATGATCGTCCGCTCGACGACGTTGCGCAACTGGCGGACATTGCCGGGCCAGTCATAGGACTGCATCGCCACCATCGCATCGGGGGCGATCTCTGGCGTGCGGACACGACGCTCGGTGGCGTAATGCGCCATGAAATGCTCGACCAGGGGCGGGATATCCTCACGGCGCTCGGCCAGCGACGGAATCGTGACCGGCACGACGTTCAGGCGGTAATAGAGGTCCTCGCGGAACCGGCCCTCGGCGATCTCCTGCGTCAGGTCGCGCGCGGTCGCGGAAACGACGCGGACATCGACCTTGACGACCCGCGTACCGCCCACCCGGGTAAAGCTCTGGTCGGTCAGCACGCGGAGAATGCGTGCCTGGGTCGCGATCGGCATGTCGGCGATCTCGTCGAGGAACAGCGTGCCGCCATGCGCCTGTTCGAGCAGGCCGGTGCGAACGAGATCGCCCCCCTCCTCAACCCCGAACAGCTCTTCCTCGACTCGTTCCGGCGTCATGCGCGCGGCGCTGACGACGACAAAGGGCGCATCGGCACGGTTGCTCCAGCCATGGAGCAGCCGTGCGGCGACTTCCTTGCCGACCCCCGCGGCGCCCATGATCAACACCCGGCTGCCGGTCGCAGCGACACGTTTCAGGGTCGCACGGATGCCGTTGATCGCACTCGACGATCCGGTCAGGTCGTTCTCCCGCCCGGCACTCGCCCGCAACGAGGCGTTCTCGCGCCTGAGCCGCTCGGTTTCGGTCGCGCGGCCGACCATCAGCAGCAGGCGCTCGGCCTCGAACGGCTTTTCGATAAAGTCCGCCGCGCCCTTTCGGATCGCGGCCACCGCCGTATCCAGATTGCCATGGCCGGAAATGACCAGGACCGGGATGGAAGGGTCGCGGCGCTTGATCTCGTCCAGCAGTTCCAGGCCGTCCAGTCGCGAGCCTTGCAACCATACGTCAAGCAGCACGAGCGAGGGCCGACGCACGGCCATCGCCTCCAGCGCGGAATCGCTGTCGGCGGCGACGCGGGCATCATAGCCTTCGTCTTCCAGCACGCCCGCGACCAGTTCGCGAATGTCGAGTTCGTCGTCGACGACGAGGATGTCCAAAGCCATGATCTTGTTATGTCCGGGTACGAGTCAAAGCGGTAAGCTGGCCCTCCCCGGCCAGTTCAGGTTCGGCGCCCCCCTGATCCAGCGCCGCCAACGCACCGGCATCGAACATCATGGAGATGATCGTGCCGCCGGTCGGATTATCGGAAAAGCCGATCGTGCCGGCATGTTCCTCGATGATCTTGTTGACGATGGCGAGGCCCAGCCCCGTCCCGCGTGCGCGGGTCGTCATATAGGGCTCGATGATGCGGTCCCGTTCGGGCGGAAGGCCTACGCCGTTATCGGTCACGGTGATCGTGATCATGTCGCCATGCTGTCCGACGTGCATGTTCACCATGCCGCCAGTTGTACCTTCTGGCCGGGATTCAATCGCTTCGACAGCATTTTTGACAATGTTCGTCAGTGCCTGGCTCAGCTGACGGCGGTCGCAGACCAGCATCGGGCCGGGCTCTTCCTGGACGAGCTGGAACCGGATTTCGGGATGCGCGACCTCGTGCAGGAACATGACCTGCCCACAAATGTCGGCGATCGCTTCCTCCCGGAAGACCGGCTTGGGCATGCGCGCGAACGAGGAAAATTCATCGACCATCCGTCGCAGATCGCCGACCTGGCGTACGATCGTCTCGGTCAACCGGCCAAAGGTTGAGTCCTCTGGACCAATGACCTTGCCATAACGGCGCTGCAGGCGCTCGGCGGCCAACTGGATCGGGGTCAAAGGGTTCTTGATCTCATGAGCGATCCGGCGAGCAACGTCGGACCATGCGGCACGACGCTGATCGAGCAATTGCTGCGTGATGTCGTCAAAGGTGAGGATCGGACCATCGCCGGTCTGCGCGATACGGACCGCCAAAGTCCGCATATCGCCGTGTAGTGCGACCTGCACCGTTGCTTCCCGCCGCCCCTGGTCGAGCAGTTCGTCCAGCTCCGGCGCGACCTCGCCGAGCTTACGCCCGACCAGACCGCCCTCATCCGCGCCCAGCAGCATATCGGCGGAATTGTTGGCGATCCGCACCTGTCGATCGCGGCCGATCGCGACCACGCCGGCCGATACGCCCGCCATCACCGCCTCGATCAGCGCGCGGCGGGTATCGAGTTGGGCATTGGCCGTGACGAGTTCGGTATTCTGCTGTTCCAACTGGCCCGTCATCTGGTTGAAGGCGTTGGCCAGGGTCCCCACCTCGTCATGGGTGCGCGGATCGGGCACGCGGGCGGTCAGGTCGCCGCCCGCAATTCGCCGCGCCGCGTCGACAAGTTCGCCGACCGGCCGCACCAGTCGATCCGCCACGGCCAACGCGATCCAGACCGCGATCCCCACGATCAACAGCGCGACAAGGTAGAATGTCAGGTTGAACTGAAGCTGGAGCGCTCGCGCCCGTCCCTGAAGCGCGCGATAACCGTCGACCACGTCCTCTGCCGCGAAATGCTGCTTGCTGAGAAATTCGGCATTCACGCTGGTCCCGACATACAGCATCACACCGCCCGCCCCGGGCAGCGGCGTCACCACCCAGACCCGTCGCTCATTGATACCGACCTCGGGCCGGTTCGACTGTCCCGCCTGCTGGATCATCTCGGGCGTCACCAGTTCGCGAAACCGCGCGTCCGAAGGCTGATTGAAGAAATCATAGAATTTGAAGCCGGTCTTCGCATCGTAGGAGAACAAGACGGCCTCTTCCAGATCGCGCACGACCGTCTGCTGGGCCATATAGTCATGAAAATCGCGCGGATTTTCACGCAGCACCGGCAGATTGCGACCGAGATCCTTGGCCATGGCATGGCCCGCCAGAACCCAGCGATTGATGATCTGCTGCTGAGACTGGCGGGCGATGCCCATCGCGTCGCCAAACGCCTTTCGGGCGCGGTCGGAAATCCAGAACTCGGCGGTGGACTGGAACATCATCGACGCCGTGATCCCGGTCAGCAGGATCGGAACGCTGGCGGTCAGCGAGAAGATCGCCACCAACCTGACATGCAGGCGGCCGCCACCGCCGACCGCCGACTCCGCCGCTCGCCGCATCGCGACACGACGCCCCAGGAGCATCAGCAACAGGATGCCCGGGACCAGATTGAGCGCGAGAAGTCCAGCAATCACCGGCGGAGCGATCAGCCCCTGCTCGACGGGGCGACTGGCGATGAACCAATAGGTGACGATCGCGATCGTCACCGCGCCGATCATTACCGCGATTTCGACCGCAGGGGTCACCACGAACCGGGATCGCGGCGCTGCAGAGGGATCGGCAGGCTTCAAAAACGCCAACATCGTTGTAATCGTACAACGTGGGGCGTGTCCCGCAAGCCACAATTCATAAAAATTACGTCAGGTTTTCGCCTTCGTCATCGACGCTCCCGGTGATCCGCAGGCTGTCCAATCGCTTCTTCAGGGTATTGCGATTGATCCCCATCGCACGCGCAGTCCGCAACTGGTTGCCGCCGTGCCGAGCCAACATCGCTTCGATCAACGGTCGCTCGACTTCGCCAATGATCCGGTCATACAGCGTACCATCGTCCAGCGCGGCCGGGCGTTCCATCGCCAGGCGGGCCAGATAGCCGCGGACCGCCGCGACCAGATCGCCGTCCCCCCCTCCACTGTTCCCGGAAAAGTTGGCCGGCGGCTGTTGACCGATCATGTCGCGAACCGCCTCGGCATCGATCACTTCGTCGCGCGCCAGGACCGCCAGCCGCCGCATCAGGTTTTCCAACTCGCGGACATTGCCCGGCCATTCATGCGCAACGAGCACATCGAGCGCATGCGCATCGACCCGGCGACGCGGCAACCCTTGCGCGGCGGCATTTTCCAGGAAATGCCGGGCGAGCAACGGGATATCCTGCCGTCGTTCACGCAGCGATGGCAGGGTTATCGGCACGACGTTCAGCCGATAGAACAGGTCCTCGCGAAACTGGCCCGATGCGACCTGCTGGCTGAGGTCGCGGTTGGTGGCGGCGACGATGCGGACATCGGTGCGGATCGTGCGGGCACCGCCGACCGTCGTGAACTCGCCCGATTGGAGGACGCGAAGCAGACGCGTCTGCGCCTCCATTGGCATGTCGCCGATCTCGTCGAGGAACAGGGTGCCACCGGTCGCCTGCTCGAACCGTCCCGCATTGCGCTGGGCCGCGCCGGTGAAGGCCCCCCGTTCATGGCCGAACAGTTCGGCCTCGATCAGTTCGCGCGGGATCGCCGCCATGTTGATCGCGACGAAGGGTGCATGACGGCGCGGCCCCAGATCATGGATCGCGCGGGCGACCAATTCCTTCCCCGTTCCCGACTCGCCGGAAACCAGCACGGTCAGATCGGTCGCCACCACCCGGGCAATGACGCGATAGACGCTCTGCATCGCCTGGGAACGTCCGATCAGCGGCAAGGCACGATCATCCTCGGCCAGGCCGTCCTCGACCAGAACCCCACCGCGCGCCAGCGCACCGGCAACGGCATTGGTCAGCGCGTCGAGATCGAACGGCTTGGGCAGATACTCATAGGCGCCGACCTCGGCCGCTCGGACCGCCGTGGTCAGGGTGTTCTGCGCCGACAGGATGATGATGGGCAGTGCGGGAAAGCGCGCCGCCACGCCCCGGATATGATCGATACCATCGCCGTCCGGCAGGATGACGTCGGTCACCAGGACATCAGGTGCGCCGCCCGCCAGGATGCGGTCGAGCTTGGACAGCGTCTCGACGGCGGTCACCTCATGCCCGGCCCGGCGGAGCGCCTGTCCGACGACGGTGCGGATCGCGGCGTCGTCGTCGACAACCAGGACATGGCTCATGCCTGCGCCCGGGGCAGCAGAAGACGCAGGACGGTCATTTCGGGCGAACCCTCTCTCGCATATTGGATGATTCCGTTCATATCGCGCACGAGCTTGTCGACCAGCGCGAGACCGAGCCCCTGCCCCTCACGCCGGCCGGAGACGAACGGGTCGAACAGGTGATCGGCAATGTCGGACGGCGCACCGGGGCCATTGTCGATCACGCAAATCTCGATCGGGAGCGGCAGCCGTTCACGTTCATCGCCGATGCTGACCGACATGCCGTGACGATAGGCGGTGGTCAGGATGATTCGAGGATTCCGTTCCTGTCGAATGGCTTCACGTGCATTCTTCAGCAGATTGATGATGATCTGAAGCAGCGCGTCACGGTTGACCCGCGCGGGTGGCAGGGAAGGATCGAACCGTTCCTCGATCGGAATGCCGCGCGCGAACCCCGCCGAGGCGACCCCGCGCGCATGGTCCAGAAGCGGATAGATATTCTCCGATGCGAGGGGCAAGGGTCTGGTATCGCTAAAATCCTGCATTCGATCGATCAACGCCGCGATGCGATCGACCTCGGTGGTGATCAGGGTGGTCAGTTCGCCGCCGTTCAGCAATTGGGCGGCCCCCCGGATACCGGATAGCGGGTTCTTTATCTCATGCGCCAGCATCGCGGCGGCCCCTACCGCCGCCCGTGCGCCCGCGCCCCGCTCTGACGCGTGGCCCAAGCGCCGGGAAGGGCCCGCGCTGTGCAGCGTGATCGCGCGCCAGCCCGGGTGATCGGGAATCTGGGCCTCTACGAAATCGACACGGATCTTGGGGCCACGGGGCGTCGCGATCACCGTATCGTAAACCGCAAAGCCGTGCCCGTCGCGGCTGCGGGGGGCGTCGGGGGGCGGCAGGATCGCCGCGAGCGGCTGTCCCACCATCACCCGTTCGGACAGGTTCAGCAGTTGTTCGGCCAGCGCATTGGCATGGGCGATGCGGTGGTCAGGATCGACCACCACCACCGCAACCGGCAAGGCGGCGAAGAGCGCCCCAAAGCCCGGTCGTCCATGGCGCGCGCGGTCAGGCAGCGGCGGCAAGCTCGATCTGCGGCATGTAGAAATCATGCAGCATCGCTTTCACACGATCGGCACTGGCTTCCTGATTGACCTTGTTCCGAAACTCCGCCGAGCCATGCAGGCCGCGCGTGTACCACCCAATATGCTTGCGGGCCATGTTGACCCCAGTCTCCGTGCCATAATGCTCGAGCATCGCGTCATAATGCCCGGTGACTGCGCGATATTGTTCATCCAAGGCCGGGTCGTCACGACGCTCGCCGGTGGCGAACCAGTGCATGACCTGACCCAGCAGCCATGGGCGACCATAGGCCCCGCGCCCGATCATCACGCCATCGGCCCCCGACTGATCCAGCGCGGCATCGGCATCGTCAAGCGAGCAAATATCGCCATTGGCGATGACCGGAATGCTGACCGCGTTCTTCACATTGCGGATGAAGGC
Organism: Sphingomonas sp.; assembly: GCF_039594485.1. GTDB lineage: Bacteria > Pseudomonadota > Alphaproteobacteria > Sphingomonadales > Sphingomonadaceae > Sphingomonas. Next base: position 144,196 of record NZ_JBCNNI010000001.1, read on the forward strand.
CCAGTCGGCCTGCCCCTTGTACATCTGGTTCCGGGTGCGGCCATGGACGGTGATCATCTTCACGCCGATATCCTCGGCGATGCGGGCCAGTTCGGGGGCGTTCAAACTGTCATGGCACCACCCCATGCGCATCTTCAACGTGACCGGCACATCGACCGCCTCGACCGTTGCCCGAATGATCTCGGACGCCAGCTTCAGATCCCGCATCAAGGCGGAACCTGCATCGCCGTTGACGACCTTGCGCACCGGGCAACCCATGTTGATGTCGATGATCGCCGCACCGCGATCGGCGTTCAGCTTCGCCGCCTCACCCATCTCATAGGGGGTGCAGCCGACGAGCTGCATCGACACCGGCTCTTCCAGCGGGTGCCACGCCGCCTTCTGGATCGACTGCCTGGTTTCGCGAATGGCGGCCTGGCTGGCGATCATTTCGGTCACATTCAGGCCCGAGCCATAGCGGCGGACCAGCGTGCGGAACGGCATGTCCGTCACCCCGGTCATGGGCGCCAGAACGACGGGGCTGTCGATCGTGACCGGACCGACCTGAATGGGGGCGAGATTACGCATGAAACTGCCTGAAAAATAAGCAGCGCTCTACGGCAAAGAGCCCACCAAGGCAAGGTTGGCGAGCTACCCCAAAAGCCGCTAGGCCAGCGCGCATGAGCCAGAATGGAAAGATCGCCGCCCTCATCGTCGCGGCGGGCGGCAGCAGCCGCATGGGCGGCGGCACACCCAAACAGTTTCGCGACCTGGGCGGCAAGCCCATGCTTCGTTGGAGCCATGAAAGCTTCAGCGCCCATCCTTCCATCGCCGCCGTCCTGACCATGGTGGCAGACGACCATAGGGATCACGCTCGCGCCATCCTGCCCGATGCATGGATCGAAACCGGAGGGGCGAGCAGGCGCGAGTCGGTGGCGCGTGGCCTTAGGCTTCTGGCACTAAAAGGCGTCGAGCGGGTGCTGATCCATGATGCGGCTCGTCCCTTTCTGTCCCATGCGGTGATCGACCGCGTACTGGCCGCTTTGGTTTCGGCCGATGGCGCGATGCCTGTTCTCCCCGTGGCCGACACCTTGGCGCGTGGAGCCGATCACGTGCTCGGCGATATCGTCCCCCGTGACGGCGTGGTCCGCGTGCAGACGCCGCAAGGTTTCCATCTTCAATCCGTCATCGCCGCGCACGCCGCCTGGCCGGCCGATGCGGAAGCCACCGACGATGCGCAGATGGTGCGACGACTTGGCGGGCGCGTCGCTTTGGTGCAGGGCGATGCGATGCTCGAGAAGATCACCTATCCCGACGATTTGGCCGGTGCGGACATGCGACTGGCCTGGGAAACCCGCACCGCCATGGGCTTCGACGTCCATCGACTGGAGGATGGGGAGGAACTGTGGCTGGGGGGCGTGCTGATCCCGCATCATCGGGGCCTGTCGGGGCATAGCGACGCGGACGTGGCGCTCCACGCGCTGACCGACGCGCTGTTGGGCACGATCGCGGCGGGCGATATAGGCACGCATTTCCCGCCCAGCGACCCGCAATGGAAGGGAGCCGAATCGGGCCAGTTCCTGGAACATGCCGCCAGCCTGATCGCCCAGCGTGGCGGACGGATCGATTTCGTCGACCTCACGATCATCTGTGAGGCCCCCAAGATCGGGCCGCACCGCGCCGCCATGGTGGAACGCATTGCCGGTCTGCTGAACATCGACCAGAGCCGGGTCAGCCTGAAGGCCACGACGACCGAGCGGCTTGGCTTTACCGGACGCGGCGAAGGGATCGCGACTCAGGCGGTTGCGACCGTGCGCCTGCCCATGGCGGCTTCGGCGTGAAAGCGCCCGGCCTGGTCCTGGCACTCGCGGCGTTGCTCGCACCGGAGGCCGCAGCGGCACAGCAGGGCTGCATCACCGCGCCCGAGGCGGAGGTGATGACACTTGTTGCGATGCCCGACATCCTGCGTGAAACGGGGCGGGTCTGTGGTGCGCGCCTCCCCGCCGGGAGCCTGATCCGAGGCAATAGCGCGCTGATCGCCAAATATGAGAGCGCGGCGGATCAGGCGTGGCCAGCCGCACGGGCCGCGATCGTCAAGCTGTCCGATCCGGCAATCGATACCCTGCTGCAATCCGATTATGCCCGCCCCCTGCTGACCTCGTTGCTGGTGCCGTTCATCGTGGGGCGGATCGGCCTGGAGGACTGCGGCACGATCGATCGGCTGGTGACGCAGCTTGCCCCCCTGCCCCCGCGCAACATGGCGTCGGTGGTCGTGACCGCCCTGCAATATCTCAAGAGCGAAAAGGCACGGGGACGGCAGGTCGCCGTGCCGGACCTGCCGCTTTGCCCGAACGGAAACCGTTGATGGACACCCTCCTTCCCCCCGAACTCGTCGCACTGGCCGAGCGGGTCGTATCCGCCAATCGCGCGATCGGTCGCCGTGTCGCGCTGGCCGAAAGCTGCACGGGTGGGCTCGTGTCCGCCGCGCTGACTGAAATTCCCGGTTCGTCCGATGTGGTCGAGGCGGGTTTCGTCACCTATTCAAACGATGCCAAGATCAGGCTGCTGAACGTCAGCCCGGACGTGATCGACACGTTCGGCGCGGTGTCCACCGCCACCGCCTGGGGGATGGCGCAGGGGGCGCTGGCGGCGAGCGAGGCGGATATCGCGGTGGCGATCACCGGCGTCGCCGGACCGGGCGGCGGCACGCCGAAGAAACCCGTCGGCACGGTCGTCTTCGCCCAGGCGCTACGCGACGGCGACCCGGAAGAGGTGAAGGCCGAACGCCATGAATTTGGCGAGATCGGCCGGGGCGGTATCCGGCTTCAGGCGGCGCTATTGGCGCTGGAGCTGCTGTTGCCATAGAGCTTGGCGGCGCGCTCCTCGAACGCGCCGATCATGCGACGCAGGGCGGTGCCGAACACCTGCCCGGCGAGCATTTCGAACACCCGGTTCTTGAAGGCGAAGTCGACGGTGAAGTCGACCGCGCAACCCTGTTCCTCGGGCCGGAAACGCCAGTTATTGCGGAGATATTTGAGCGGGCCGTCGAGATACTCGACGTCGATCGTCTCCGGCCGAGCCTTGGTCACGCGGCTGGTAAAGGTCTCGCGCAGGCCCTTGAAGCCGACGATCATGTCGGCGACCGTCTCGTTCGGCGAATCCGATCGCACGCGCATCGCCGATACCCAGGGGAGGAACTCGGGATAGCGCGCGACGTCGGCGACCAGATCGAACATCTGCGCCGGGGTGTAGGGCAGATGCCGTGTCTCGCTATGCTTCGGCATCAGCGATGGGCAGCCAGCTTCGCCTCACGCGCGGCGCGAAGCCGCTCGAAATCGTCGCCGGCGTGATAGCTGGACCGGGTCAAAGGCGAGCTGGCGACCAGCAGGAAGCCCTTGGCCCGCGCGATCGAGGCATAAGCGTCGAACGCCTTGGGGGTCACGAACTCCGCGACCTTGGCGTGGCGCGGCGTCGGCTGAAGATACTGGCCCATGGTCAGGAAATCGATGTCGGCGGAACGCATGTCGTCCATCACCTGATGGACCTCCAGCCGTTCCTCGCCCAGGCCCAGCATCACGCCCGACTTGGTGAAGATCGACGGATCGTGACGCTTCACGCTTTCCAGCAGGCGGAGCGACGCATAATAGCGCGCGCCCGGCCGGATCGTCGGATAGAGCCGGGGCACCGTTTCCAGATTGTGGTTATAGACGTCCGGCCGCGCCTCGACGATCGATTCGATCGCGGCCTGGGCCTTGTTGCGGAAATCGGGCGTCAGGATCTCGATGGTCGTGTCGGGCGTAGTCCGGCGCAGCGCCTGGATCACCTTCACGAACTGCGACGCGCCACCATCGGGCAGGTCGTCGCGATCGACCGAGGTGACGACGATATGCTTCAGGCCCATCTGCGCGGCGGCATCCGCGACATTCTGCGGCTCCATCGCATCGACCTTGCGCGGCATGCCCGTCTTGACGTTGCAGAACGCACAGGCGCGCGTGCACGTGTCGCCCAGGATCATGACGGTCGCGTGCTTCTTCGACCAGCATTCCCCGATATTCGGGCAAGCGGCCTCTTCGCAGACGGTTGTCAGGCTCTTGGCACGCATCAGTTCGCGGGTCGCGGCGAAACCGGCGCTGGTTGGAGCCTTGACCCGGATCCAATCGGGCTTGCGCGCACGCACCGGTGCGGCCAACGGAGTCAACTCGTTCATGCCCGCGAAATAGCGACGCTCTTCGCCCGACACAATGCCTGGTGACGGACGCGCGAATATCGCCGGACAGACACAATTTGATATGGAACCGAAACGGCCGGGATCGGGTTCGCCTGCTATATCCCGACCTCCTTAACAGGATAAGAGAGAGCAATGACCGACTTTAACGACCTCGTGGATGGCTATCAGCGCTTTCGGACCTCCGATTGGCGTCGCCAGCGCGACCGCTGGGCCGAATTGAAGGAAGGCCAGAGCCCCAAGGTTATGGTGATCGCCTGTTCGGACAGCCGCGTCGATCCGGCACAGATTTTCGACACGCTGCCCGGTGAAATCTTCGTCGTGCGCAACGTCGCCAACCTCGTGCCGCCGTTCGAGACCGGCGGCGGTCATCACGGCGTTTCGGCGGCATTGGAGTTCGCGGTGACCCAGCTCGAAGTGTCCGACGTGGTGGTGATGGGCCATGGCGCGTGCGGCGGCTGCAAGGCGGCGCTGACGCAGGGCTTCGCCCATGCGCCGCAGGGCGAAGGCGGCTTCATCTCGGATTGGGTGCATCTGCTCGACGGCGCGCGTGAGAAGGTCGTCGCCAAGCATGGCGATGGGCCGGATGCGATGCGCGAGATGGAACTGGAAGCGGTCCGCACCTCAATCGCCAATATGCGCACCTTCCCGTTCGTCACAAAGCGCGAAGAGGCCGGCACGTTGAAGCTGCGCGGTGCATATTTCGCGATCGCCGATGGTATCCTGCACCTGATGAACGACGACGGCGAGTTCAAGCCGGCCGGGTTGGCCGCCGCGGTCGCATGACGCAGAACGCCCGCGCAGGCTCTTACCTGCGCGGGCGCCAAGCCGATCAGGGGGCGGATGCCGATCGCGGCACCCGCCCCTTTTTCATGCCGGTCAGTGGCTTGCGGCCACCACCGTCTGATCGCCTTCCTTCTTCGGTTCGGCGGTCGAGCGGAGATGGAGTTCGCGCATCTGTCGCGGCTCGGGCAGGCTGGGCGCGCCCATCAGCAGGTCTTCGGCGCGCTGGTTCATCGGGAACAGCGAGATTTCGCGCAGGTTCTGTGCGCCGCAGATCAGCATGACGATGCGGTCGACGCCCGCCGCCATACCGCCGTGCGGCGGCGCGCCATATTGGAAGGCGCGGTAGAGGCCGCCGAACCGCTCTTCCACATCCGCCTTGGAGAGGCCGACAAGCTCGAACGCCTTGACCATCAGTTCCGGCGACTGGTTGCGGATCGAACCCGATGCGATCTCATAGCCGTTGCAGACCAGATCATATTGATAGGCCTTGATCGACAGCGGATCGGCGGAGGTCAGCGCCTCCATGCCACCCTGCGGCATCGAGAAGGGGTTGTGGGCGAACTCGACCTTCTTTTCGTCCTCGTCCCATTCATAGAAGGGGAAATCGACGATCCAGCACAGGCGGAATGCCCCCTCTTCGATCAGGCCGAGCTGTTCCGCGACGCGGGTACGCGCCAGGCCCGCCAGCTTGGCGGCCTGCTCGACCTTGCCCGCGGCGAAGAACAGGCCGTCATCGGGGCCGAGGCCGAGCGCGGCATAGATCGCCTCCATGCCCTCGGTGCCGTGATTCTTGGCGATCGGACCACCAAACTCGCCGCCCTTGCGGGTGACATAGCCCAGGCCCGCATGACCCTCGGCCCGCGCCCATTCGTTCATCTCATCGAAGAACTTGCGGCTCTTCTCGGCGGTGCCCGGAGCCGGGATCGCACGGACGACGCCGCCCGACCCAACGATCTTCTCGAACAGGCCGAAGCCCGATGTCGTGAAATGCTCCGAGACATCGGTGATGATCAGCGGGTTGCGCAGATCGGGCTTGTCGCTGCCGTATTTCAGCATCGATTCCGAATAGGGAATGCGCGGGAACTGACCGATCGGCGTGACGGTCCGTCCATCCGCGAACTTTTCGAAGATGCCGCCGATCACCGGCTCCATCGTCTCCCACACCTCTTCCTGGGTGACGAAGCTCATCTCCAGGTCGAGCTGGTAGAACTCGCCCGGCAGGCGGTCGGCGCGCGGATCCTCGTCGCGGAAACAGGGCGCAATCTGGAAATAGCGGTCGAACCCTGCGACCATCAGCAACTGCTTATACTGCTGCGGCGCCTGCGGCAGCGCGTAGAACTTGCCCGGATGGATGCGGCTGGGGACCAGGAAGTCGCGCGCGCCTTCCGGCGAGGAGGCGGTCAGGATGGGGGTCGAATATTCGGTGAAGCCCGCCCCTTCCATGCGACGCCGCATGTCGGAGATTACCTGGGTCCGACGCACGATATTGGCGTGCAGCGTCTCGCGGCGAAGATCCAGGAAGCGATAGCGCAGGCGGATGTCTTCTGGATATTCCTGCTCGCCCGCCACCGGCATCGGCAGTTCCTCGGCGGCAGAGAGGATGGTCGCTCCCTTCGCGAAGACCTCGATTTCGCCGGTTGCGAGGTTGGGATTGATCGTGCCCGCCGAGCGCGCCTTCACCACGCCATCGATCGTGACGACCGATTCGACGCGGACCGCTTCCAGGATCGCGAGTGCGGGGGTGTCGCTGTCCGCTACGATCTGGGTGATGCCGTAATGGTCGCGCAGGTCGACGAACAGAACACCGCCATGATCGCGCTTGCGATGGACCCAGCCGGACAGGCGAACCGTCTGGCCGACCGCTTCGGCGGTCAGCGCGGCGCAGGTGTGAGTACGATAGGCGTGCATGGCGGGCATTCTCTGTACGTCTGGGGAAACTGTCGCCGCTTCCCCGCCCACCCCCGGTTTGTCAATCCCAATGTGGTCAAACAGGGCATATGCGGGTTCCGCTTTGTCAAGCCGCCCCTGCAGCGCTATGTGCACATGATGCACGTTCATCCGTTGATTACCGACAGCGCCACGCTCGCCAATCTCTGCGCCCGCCTCTCGCAAGCCGACTATGTCATGGTCGATACCGAGTTCATGCGCGAAAGCACCTACTGGCCGGAGCTTTGCCTGATCCAGATCGCCGACACCGAAGAGGCCGCTGCGATCGATCCCAAGGCCCCGGGCCTCGACATGACGCCGCTGCTCGACCTGCTGGTCAACAATGACGAAGTGCTGAAGGTCTTCCATGCCGGTGGGCAGGATATCGAGATCATCTACAACCTGACCGGCAAGACGCCGCACCCCCTGTTCGACACACAGGTCGCCGCGATGGCGCTGGGTCAGGGAGAGCAGATCGGCTATTCCAATCTGGTCGATAGCTGGCTGGGCATCTCGATCGACAAGGGCGCGCGCTTCACCGACTGGTCGCGCCGCCCGCTTGACCAGCGGCAGGTCGATTATGCGATTGGCGACGTCACCCATCTCTCCGCCATCTTCCCCAAGATGCTGGAGCGCCTGCGCAAGACCGGACGCGGCGCATGGCTGGATCAGGAGATGGAGCGGCTGGCCGATCCCGCACATTACGCCAACGACCCGGATTGCGCGTGGAAGCGCGTTCGCGTTTCGGGACGCAAGCCCGACATGCTCGGCCGCCTCAAGGCGCTGGCCCGCTGGCGCGAGCTGGAGGCTCAGGCCAAGGACCTGCCGCGCGGCCGCATCGTCAAGGACGAGACGCTGGCCGATCTGGCGGGCCACCCGCCGCGCAAGCAGGCCGATCTCGCAAAAGTGCGCGGCCTGTCCGCGACCTGGGCGGGCAATGATATCGGCGCGCGCCTGATGGATGCGCTGGAGTCGGCCACCCCGCTCGACGCGGACGAACTGCCCGCGCGTGACGATCGCAAGCCGGGCCTGGGTCGCGAGGGTGCCCTGGTCGCCGATCTGCTGAAGCTGCTGCTCAAGATCCGCGCGCGGGATATCGACGTCGCGCCGCGCCTGCTCGCCCGCGCGGACGATCTGGAAATGCTGGCCGCTGGCGTTCGTACCGGCCTGTCGGTGCTGGACGGATGGCGCTTCGAGCAGTTCGGCCGCGACGCGCTGGATCTCGTCGAGGGGCGGCTGGGCTTCGTGGTCAAGGGTGGCAAGCTCAAGATGGTACGGACCGAGGAGGAAGTCGCATGATCCGCATGGCACCTATCATCGCAATGGCCGCCCTAGCCGCCTGCACCCAGACCAAGGCCCCGCCGTCCCGCGCCGAGCAGATGGCCGAGTTGCCGGCCGAGGCATGCGGTGATGGGCGCGTCGCGGACCTGATGGGGAAGCGCTGGAACGAATCGATGCGGGCCGCGACTCTGGCGCGGGCGGGGGCGAAGACCTTGCGGGTAATCGCGCCGGGAATGGCGGTCACGATGGACTATCGCGTCGATCGCCTGAACATCGAAACCGATGCCGCAGGAACGATCACTCGGATCCGCTGCGGGTGAGGCGCACCGGCGTCCGCCCCAGCGCGTTCGCCAAGGCGGCATGGCGTCGTTCCACCGCCTCGCCGTAGAAGCCGCCATCGGCCTCGTCCATCACCAGCCCCAGCGTTGAGGCATCGAGCCGCAGCCCGGTACGCTCCAGCGGCCCGGCCAAGCCTCCACTCAACCGCTGTCCCAGCCGGATCGCCAACCCCCAGCCGGTGGCCAGCTTCAACTGCGCCGGGGTGGCGAGTTCGGAGAGCGACGCGGGAACATCCAGCCCCCCGCCCAGACTGGTGTGCAGCGCCTGTGCCAGCATCGCGCGGCCGACCGCGTCGATCCCGACCCAGTTGCCGTGCAGCGCGATTTCGACGCCGCGCTCGGCCCGAAACTCTGGATTGGCGCGCCATCCGACGTCGGCGAGGAGGCAGGCGGCGTGACGCAGCCGCTCGTCGGTCGCGGACTCGCCCGCAAATAGCGGGGCGATCCAGCTTTCCAGCAAATCACCATGTTCGGGGAACCGGCCGAGCAACCGCCCCTCCTCACGTGCGGCGACAATCAACGGGTCCTGTTGCCGAGTGCGGGCGTCGAGCGCGCCATAGAGCAGCCCTTCGCGCAGCCCATAGGCCGATACGACCGTCGTGCTGCTACCCAGATGCTTGAGGAGCACGGACAATAGCGCCGTCGCATCGCCCAAAGTCGCTGCGCGACTGGTCGACAGACCCTTTATCTCTCGCAGCCGGGGCTTGGACAGATGCGGGATCGTCCGTGACAGACGTAATATGTCGATCGGGGTGAGTTCGTAATGATGGATGATGGGCAACGGATAATCGGCCAGCGCCATGTCCAGTCGCGCCAGCGCGCGCCACGATCCGCCGACCAGATAGAAGGGCAGTCCTCGTCCGCGCCCGTCCCAGCCCGCTTCATCGATCAGCCGGCCGACATGGCGCTCGAATGTCTTGCCCCCACGTTCGCGCAGCGCCGGGATGCGCAGCACGCCAAGCGGAAAGGACACCCGGTCCTCGACATCGCCATCGCGGATGCGAACCAGTTCAAGGCTGCCGCCGCCCAGATCGCCGACGATGCCGTCGGCATCGGGAATGGCGGACAGCACGCCGAGCCCCGCCCCCATGGCCTCCTGCTCGCCCGATAGCAGCTCGACCTCAAGGCCGAGTGCGGTCGCGCTGTCGATCAGGTCCTGTCCGTTGGCGGCATCGCGCACCGCCGCCGTCGCCACGGTCCGAAGCGTCGATACGCCCATCTCCCGCGCGAGGCTGGCGAAGCGGGCCAGGGCGATGCGCGCCTTGGCCAGGGCCCCCGGATCGATCGCGCCGGTCGCCGCCAGCCCGCGACCCAGCCCCGCCATCACCTTCTCGTTGAACAGGATCGCCGGCAACCGCGCCGGGCCTTGATAGACGACCAGCCGGATCGAATTCGAACCGATATCGATGATCGCGGTGCGTGGTGCTCGGGTGCCTGACATCGTTCCGTGCGGCCCTTCAGCGCTGCCGCCGGAGCGACAGGGTCGGCACGGCCTTGCTGGTGTCGAGCGCCGCGCCGCGTCCCGAAAGCGATGGATTGGTCATGAAATACCGATGCAGGTTGAAGGGACGATCGCCGGGTTCGTCGCGGACATAGCTGCCATCGGGTTCCAGTTCCCAGCTCTGCTCATTGTCGAGCAGGTTGGCGACCATGACCTGATCCAGGATCTGGTCATGCACCGTCGGGTTCAGGATGGGCAGCATATATTCCACGCGACGATCAAAATTTCGCGGCATCCAGTCGGCGGAGGAGATGAACAGCTTGGCCGCATCGTGCGGCAGCATCTTCCCGTCGCCGAATGCCCAGATACGGCTATGCTCCAGGAAGCGGCCAATGACCGACTTGACCCGGATGTGCTCGGACATGCCGGATACGCCGGGGCGCAGGCAACAGATGCCGCGAATGATCAGGTCCACCTCGACCCCGGCGCCGCTCGCCTCATACAGCTTCTCGATGATCAGCGGGTCGACCAGCGAGTTCATCTTGGCCCAGATGCTGCCCGGTCGCCCGGCGCGGGCATGGGCGATCTCCGCATCGATCAGCGCCATCAGATTGTGGCGCAGGTCACGCGGCGACAGGCTGACGCGGTTCATCGCGATCGGCTCGACATAGCCGGTGATGTAGTTGAACATCTGGGCGGCATCCCGGCCGATCAGCGGGTCGGCGGTGAAGAAGCTGATATCGGTGTAGATGCGCGCGGTCACCGGATGATAATTGCCCGTGCCGAAATGGCAGTAGGTGCGGAAGTCGCTGCCTTCGCGCCGGACGACCATCGACACCTTGGCATGGGTCTTCCAGTCGATGAAGCCATATACGACCTGGACCCCCGCCCGTTCCAGCGCGGACGCCCAGTAGAGATTCTGCTCCTCGTCGAAGCGCGCCTTCAATTCGACGATCGCCGTAACCGACTTGCCGGCTTCGGCGGCCGCGATCAGCGCGTTGATCACGGCCGATTGCTTGCCCGCCCGGTAGAGCGTCTGCTTGATCGCCACCACATCGGGATCGGCCGCCGCCTGCTTGAGGAAGGCGATCACGACCTCGAACGTCTCATAGGGGTGATGGACGACGATATCCTTGGCCTTGATCGCGGCGAAGCAATCACCGGCGAATTCCCGAATCCGCTCCGGGAAGCGAGGGGCATAGGCCGGGAACTTCAGGTCGGGGCGGTTCTCGTCCACCAGCATGTCGAGGTCACCGATGCCGAGCAGGTTGCCGCTCTCCGTGATGATCGCATCCGAGCCGCCCAGCTCGTCGCGCAGGACATCGGCCAGTTCGTCGGGCATGCCCGTTTCCAGCTCCAGCCGGATGACGCGCCCGCGCCGCCGCCGCTTGATCGCGTTGGCGAAATAGCGGACCAGGTCCTCCGCCTCTTCCTCGATCTCGATATCGCTGTCGCGCAACACGCGGAAGGTCGCCGCGCCATTGACCACGTACCCCGGGAAGAGCAGCCCCGAAAACCGTCTCAGGATCGTCTCGATCGCGACATAGCGCGCGCCGTCGCCGGGCAGGCGGACGAAGCGCGGCATGGTCGGCGGAATCATGACCAGTTCGCGGATCGGTTCATTGTCCGATATGCGGGTCAGGTCAAAGATCATCGACAGCCCCTTGTTCGGAATGAACGGAAAGGGATGCGCAGGGTCCAGGGCCTGAGGGGTCAGAATCGGGAAAATCTGGTCACGGACATGGCTTTCCAGCCAGGCGCTCGCCTGCTGGTCGATCGCGTCGCGTCGCAACACAAAGACGCCCGCCTCGTCGAGCAGGTTGCGCAGGTCGCCCCACACCTCCTGCTGGCTGGCCATCAGGCGATCCGCCTCGGCGACGATACCGCTCAACTGCTGCGCCGGGGTCAGGCCGTCGACCGAGCGCTGTTCGAGATCCTGCGCCTGCTGGCCCTTCAACCCGGCGACACGCACCATGAAGAACTCGTCCAGATTGGACCCGGAGATCGACAGGAAGCGCAACCGCTCCAGCAGGGGATGCGCGGTATTGCACGCCTCCTCGAGAACCCGGCGGTTGAAGGCCAGCCAGGAAAGCTCTCGGTTGAAATAGCGGCCATTGGGCTCGGGAGCGAAATGATCGTCGTCCGGCTCGGACATTTGCGCGATATGGGCAGGACGGTTCATCGTTTCTCGCTCAGGCTCCGCGGCGGCTCAAGGCTCGGTGACGAGGCCCGCCGAAATCAAAGTGGATCGTGCAAGGGCAATCGACAACCGCGCACGGCGTTCCATCGCTCCCTGGTCCAGCATATCCACTGCTCGGATGACAGAAAGGTGACTGCGCTCGATTCGGGCCGTCAACCATTCGATCAGATCGGGCCGGGCATCCAGTCCGCGACGCTGGAACAGCAATTCGAACAGCGCCGCGACCAGTTCGTCGTCCGGGGCCTTGATCTCCGCCAGGCTGCTATTGGCCAGCCGCGAGCGCAGGTCGGGGAGCTTGACCGCCCAGCGCGGCGGGGGCGCATCGGCCACGATGAGCAGCGGCCGCCGCTCGGCCTGCGCGGTGTTCCAGGCGTGGAAGATCTGGACCTCGGGCACGCGTTCGGCATCGTCGATGATCGTGCCGCCACTGCGCGCGGCAAAGATGCGCGCCAATAACGACCGCCCCGACTTGCGCGGGCCGGTCAGGATGGCGGCCATGGTCGGCCAAGCCTCCCATTGTTCGAGCATCCGGGCCGCGATGCGGTTGGAATCGGTCAGCAGGAAGGCATCGGATCGGGGGTCCGCCGGCCATTCCAGCGGAAGCGCAATCTGGTTCATCCGTTAATCACATTATCCGATGGAGGAGTGGGCGTCGGTGCCGTACGCCGGACCCGCAAGGTCGTACCCGAGCCGGATACCTGGAAGCCACGTTGCTCCAGGGCCCGCCGCAACTGCTCTGGGTCACCGTCATAGGTCACCGCCATGATCGACACCCCGCCGAGCGCTAGGCTGGTCGTCCCGGCACGGAGGACGCCCGGAATGGACCGGATCAGCCCCTCGACATTGGCAACCGCACTGGCGGTCGGCGCGTCATATTGCAGGCTGACCGCAATCCCCGCCCCCGACTGGGCGATGGCGGCATCGAGACCCTGGATGGGCTCGTCCGGCAGGGCGGTATCGACCACCTCCGCCTGCGGCTTGGGCGGCGGGCTGAGCGTCGGGTCGAGGTGGAGCGTTCCGCTGGCCAGGGCCCGCTGATACAGGCCATCCAACCGCGCCACGCCGGTATCTAGGAGTTGCGCCAGTCCATCGGTGCTGCCGATCCGCAGCGTCACCGACCCCAGCGACACATTGTCCGGTCCATACCGGGCCTCGAACACGCCGATCACCGGGCCGCCGGGCGATTGGCGATAGAGATGGACGACCGGGATCAGGATGTCCGAGGCGCCATATTGGTCGAGAATGCTGCGCCACCATCCGCGCGAACGGCGACCGAGCTGCCCGGCGTTCAGCAACAGCGCGTCGGCGCCGGTCCCTGACGGGCGGATATAATCGATGCTGCTATTGCCGGTACGGAACCGGGCCCAGGCCTGTTGCCAGGGCGTGCGGGTCTCGAACATCTGCGACGTGCCGCCCGACACCTGAAGCGGCATGACCAGCATCGGCGGCGATCGATCGGCATAGGCGGATACGCCCAGCACCGAGGCCGCCCGAACCCGATCGAACAATATGCCGAGCTTCGCGACATAGCGCGTCGGCCCGATCTGTTCATTTTCGACCACGATGCCTGATACCAGCGAATCGAGCAGCCCATCGGACGCGCCGACATCACTGCGGCCCAGGCGCTGCGCCAGGATCGCCCAGCCCCTGCGCTGCGCGATACGCCATCCGCCGAGCCGCGCAGCCTCCGCCGTGCCGGCCGAGACATCCACCGAAACGCCGGTCACCTCATAGGAACTGCCGCTGTCCACGGGAGCGACGCCGCGTTCCTGCCCTTCGATCTGGGCAAGTACCGCACTCCCCCCAAGCCCGAGCGCGGCAAGGGCGGTCAGGCCATACTTCAATGGAGGCAAACGCAAACGCATCGCGGCCTTTTGGCGAAGCAGACGTGGAAATCCAAGCGCGATGTGGCTAACGGGCAAACATGACCGACAACAGCACGCCGTCCACCACCCCGTCGCCCGCCGAAACCGGCGCTTCCTACACCTATGCCGATGCGGGCGTTTCTATCGCCGCCGGCAATGCGCTGGTCCGCGCGATCGGCCCGCTGGCCAAGGCGACGCGGCGGCCGGGTGCGGACGCGGATCTCGGCGGGTTCGGCGGCTTTTTCGACCTGAAGGCGGCGGGCTTCAACGATCCGTTGCTGGTCGCCGCGAATGACGGCGTGGGTACCAAGTTGAAGCTCGCGATCGAACATGACCGCCATGACGGCGTCGGTATCGACCTGGTGGCGATGTGCGCCAATGACTTGGTTGTGCAGGGTGCCGAGCCCTTGTTCTTCCTCGATTATTACGCGACGGCGAAGCTGGAGGGCGATGTCCCGGAACGCGTCATCGCATCGATTGCCGAGGGTTGCCGCATCGCAGGCTGCGCCCTGATCGGCGGCGAGACGGCGGAAATGCCCGGCATGTATGCACCGGGCGATTATGATCTGGCGGGTTTCTGCGTCGGCGCGGTGGAGCGGGACCAGGTGCTGACCGGCGCGACCATCGGCGATGGCGACGTGATCCTGGGTCTCGCCTCATCCGGTGTCCATTCCAATGGCTTCTCGCTTGTCCGGCGACTGGCGGCGGACAAGGGCTGGAAGCTGGATCGTCCCGCCCTGTTCGATCAGGAGCGCCTTTTGATCGAGGCGCTGATGGCTCCGACTCGGATTTATGTCCGATCGCTGCTGCCCTCGATCAAGGCCGGCACGATCAAGGGGCTGGCCCATATCACCGGCGGCGGGTTGCTGGAGAACATCCCCCGCGTCCTTCCCAAGGGCGCGCACGCCGTGGTCGATGCGGACGGCTGGGAACAGCCGCGCCTGATGGCCTTCCTGCAGGCACAGGGCGGGATCGAACCGGAAGAGATGGCACGGACCTTCAACTGCGGGATCGGCATGGCGGTGATCGTCGCGGCCGACCAGGCCGGATCCGTCGCCGGAACGCTGCGCGCGGCGGGCGAAACCGTCGTCACCATCGGCCGGGTTGAGGCGGGTGAGCGGGGCTGCACCGTCAAGGGATCGGCGGGCACCTGGAGCGCCAAGGCCGACTGGACGGCGACCCATGCGGCCTGAAGGGCCGGTCAAGGTCGGTATCCTGATTTCCGGCCGGGGCTCCAACATGCAGTCGCTCGTCGCGGCGTCGCAGGGCCCCGCGTCAGCCTATCAGATCGCGCTCGTGGCCTCGGACAAGCCGGACGCTGCGGGGCTCGCCTGGGCTGCGGAACGGGGCCTTGCCACCTTCGCGCTGTCGCCGAAGGGGATCGGCAAACCCGCCTATGAGGCTGCGATCGACCAGGCGCTGCGCGAGGCGGGCGTCGAGGTGATCGCCCTTGCAGGCTATATGCGGTTGCTGTCGGGGGAATTTGTTCGCCGCTGGCAGGGACGCATCCTCAACATCCACCCGTCGCTCCTGCCTCTCTACAAGGGGCTCGACACCCATGCCCGGGCGATCGAGGCCGGGGATGCCAAGGCGGGCTGCTCGGTCCATATCGTCACCGAGCAACTCGACGATGGTGAAGTCCTCGGACAGGCGGAAGTGCCGATCCTGCCGGATGACGACGCCACGGCACTTGCGGCGCGCGTACTCGTTGAGGAACATCGTCTCTACCCCCAAGTGCTGACGGAGTTCGTGCGCCGATGACCGATTTCCTGAGCCGTATCCGCGACGTCGCCCTGCTCCTGCCGGGAAGCTCGGAAAAGAGCGAGGCGGGCGAAACCCAGTTTCTGGTAGAGGGGGAGCCCTTCGTTCGTGTGAACGGCACGGGAACGGTGGTTCAGCTGTGCATGGCGGACGCCGACACGGCACCGCACTGGAGCGCGATCGCCCTGGCCCCGGACGTGGACTGGGCAATGATCGAGGACCGGATCGCACGAAGTTGGGAACTCGTCGCTCCCACCGAATTGCTGGAGGCGGGCGGACGATGAGCAAGCCGGCCGGCGATGAAGCAGCCGACCGCGCCAGATCGCGCCGACGGCTCCTGTCGCTTGCGGAGTTCGTCGCGGTCGCGGGCCTTATCGTGGCGGCGCTGACTCTTTACCTCAACTGGTCGCAACGCAGAAGCGACGCGGCCGACAAGGCCGCCAGCGCCAACGCGCAGCAGCATGAGCGAGGACGTCTGGACCTGGTCGCGACGGTCGAGAATGATGGCCGCCGTATCGCGCTCCGCGATCCGAACCACGACATCCAGGACGTGACCATCGACTTCCCCGCCAAGTCGGGAATTGCGCGACAGGCACCGGTCGGCGATCCCGTCATCGACGCCGATCCGATCGCGGGACCGATGCTGGCGCTGACCGATGGACAGGCGGACACGAAGGAGGGGCGCCTGCCGGTGCTGATCACCACCCGCTATTGGGATGGCGATACCGCACGGACCGCCACCGGGCTTTATGACGTGATCTGGAGCACCCATGGGCGCTGGCTGCGCGGCCGTGCGCTACGGCTGGAAGGTTTGCGGCTCAAGGATCGCCACGGCACGGTGGCTAAACTGGACGCCGCCTGGGCGGCCAGACGGGGCTAAAGCCCCCGGGCATAGACGACATCGTCATAGACGGTGTCGCCGACCCGAAATTGTCTCGTGCCTGCCAGGACGAAACCTTCACGCTCGTAAAAGGCGCGGGCGCGTGCGTTGATACCCAATACGCCCAGCAGCATCCGGCGACGGCCGAGCGCACGGGCATCATCGATCGCCCTGGTCATCAGCTTGTGGCCAAGGCCGGTGCCGCGCGTCTGCGACAAGGCATAGATGCGGCGGAGTTCGATATCCCGCGCATCCGTGTCGATGGGGAGGTCGGGTGGAACCAGAAGCGTATAGCCGACAGGCGCCGCGCCGTCGGGATGTTCCGCCAATGTCACGACACAGGCCGAATCGGTGGTCCAGCCATTGAACTTGGCCGCCGAACTATTGGTGGTGCAATGACGCACCATGTCGGGACCGGCAATGATCCCGGCAAAAGTCTCGAGGAAAGTGGCGGCCGCGACGAGCGACAGCGCGGGCGCATCGCCCGACCCTGCGCGCCGCAGCCGCCATTCCATCAGCCGACGATCTCTTCGGGCTTGAAGAAATAGGCGATCTCAATCGCGGCATTCTCGTCCGAGTCCGAACCATGGACGGTGTTGGCTTCGATCGATTCGGCCAGTTCCTTGCGGATGGTGCCCGGCTCCGCATTGGCCGGGTTGGTCGCACCCATGATATCGCGGTTGCGCTGCATGGCGTTCTCGCCCTCGAGAACCTGCACGACGACCGGGCCCGAGATCATGAATTCAACCAGATCGTTGAAGAAGGGGCGCTCCTTGTGCACCGCGTAGAAGCCCTCGGCCTGCTCGCGGGTCATGTGGATGCGCTTCGACGCGACGACGCGCAGACCGGCGTCCTCCAGCATCTTGGTGACGGCGCCGGTCAGGTTGCGGCGGGTCGCGTCGGGCTTGATGATCGAAAAGGTACGGTTCGCGGCCATGATGGTCACGCAGCTCCTGAAATAGGGGTTGGCTGGAAGTGGCGTCGCCCTAGTCGCGGCGGACACGCAATGCAACGTTTATGACTAAGGCCATGTGCCGGGCGGGAGCAGCGGCCGTGCCGTGGCCGCAGGGGATGTTGCCCCGCCTCAGGCTGCCTGTTCCCAGCGCCCCTGGTCGTTCTGTTTCCAGTATCGCCGTTCCACCCCCTCGCGCTCGCCGAGCGAACGCCAGGCGGCCCGCGCCTCGGCGATGCGATCGCCGTCGAAGAAGTGAAAGGCGCGATCGAAGTCCAGCGCCGCCTCCCGCCAGATACCGTCGGCGAGCGCGACATGGCGCGCGCCGTTGCCCGGCTCGATTTCCGCCGCGATCAGGATCGGCTGGATGCTGTCATCCCCCTCCCCCGCCTGCGCGTGCGGGAGGAAGCCGTCGGCGGGGACCATCCAGAGTTGCCGGTCGAGGGCGGTGCGCTGATCCGCATCACCGCTGACGATCAGCAATCGGCCGCCTCCCGCCATCACCCGATCGGCGATGACGGGAAGCAACCGGTCGAGCGGCGCCATGGTCAGGTGGTAGAAGTCGACCTGCATCGCCACCGCTCCTATCGGATCACGCCTCGAACCGGTCCGCGACGAACTGGTCGAGCAGGCGCACGCCGTAACCGGTCGCCCCCTTGTCATGGTTCGTGCCCGGCTTTTCCGACCAGACCATGCCCGCAATATCGAGATGCGCCCAGGCTACGCCCTCGTTGATGTAGCGCTTCAGGAACTGCGCCGCCGTGATCGAGCCGCCACCGCGCGGGCCGACATTCTTCATGTCGGCGATCTGGCTGTCGATCAGCTTGTCATACGCATCGGCCAGTGGGAAGCGCCACAGCTTCTCGTCGGTCGCCTTGCCCGCCGCCAGCAGCGCCTCGGCCAGCGAATCGTCATTGGCGAACAGGCCGCCATGCTCGTGGCCCAGGCTGATGATCATCGCGCCGGTCAGCGTGGCGAGATCGACGATGGTCGAGGGCGAATGCGTTTTCTGAACCCAGGTCAGCGCGTCGCACAGGACCAGACGCCCCTCGGCGTCGGTATTGATGACCTCGATCGTCTGGCCCGACATCGACGTCACCACGTCGCCGGGGCGCTGTGCATTGCCGTCGGGCATGTTCTCGACCAGGCCCATCACACCGACGACATTGGCCTTCGCCTTGCGCGCCGCGATGGCCTTCATCGCACCTGCAACCGCACCGGCGCCACCCATGTCCCACTTCATGTCTTCCATGCCGGCGGCGGGCTTGATCGAGATGCCGCCGGTATCGAAGGTCACGCCCTTGCCGACCAGGGCCAGCGTTTCCGCATCGGCCGCGCCGCCATTCCACTTCAGGACCAGCAGCCGCCCTTCGCGCACCGAACCCTGGCTGACACCGAGCAGCGCGCCCATGCCCAGGTCGCGCATCTGCGCCTCGTCGAGCACGGTGACTTCGAGACCCAGCCCCTCGACATCGTTCAGGACACGTTCGACGAAGCTTTCCGGGTACAGCTTGTTCGGCGGCTCCGAGACGAGCGTACGCGTCAGCTCCAGCCCGCCATTGACCGCATGGACACGGGCATAGGCCGCTTCGGCCTCGCCCCCGGCATCAACGATCGCGATCCGGGTCAGCATCGGCTTCGCCGTTTCGGGCAGCTTGGTCCGGTATACGTCATGGCGCCAGCCGCGCTGCACCGCCGCGCCAGCGAAGGCCGCCAGCGCCTGTGCCGAAGGCTTGGCCGCGAGCCCGGTCAGCGAAACCGATGCGGAGGAGGCGCTGGTCAACAGCCTGGCGGTCAGCGCGCCGCCCGCCTTGCGCCAATCCGCCTCGTCGCCATCGCCCACGCCCAGCAGTACGACGCGACGCACGTCGCCGCCCTCCGGCGCGAAGAACTCGGCGATCGATCCGGCCTCACCCTTGAACCGCGCAGCGTCAACCGCCGCCTGGCCGATCGCTGCCATGTCCGCCCCGCCCGCTTTGGCGACATCCACGCCACCCTTGCCCAAAGGAAGGATGAGGACATCACCGGACTCGACGGTGGTGGTGAACACGATCTGCATGGGTAACCCCTGATGAACTAGTAACCGGTGCTATCATCTAGGCTCTTGGGCCGTCGTGGCAAGCGTGCGATTGCAGCGAGCGCCCGGTGATGCGATAGGCGGGCCATTCGCGGCGTCGCCCTGCCGGGGGAGGCTTCATCATCATGTCGGCAAGGACGGACTTGATATCAACGTGCGCAGAATGACGCTTCTGACCGGCAGCGCCCTGCCTCTCGCCCTGCTGGCCGCGATCCCCGCGGCCGCCCAGGATCTGCAGGACCGGCCCGTCGCGCCGCCCCCCACGGATGGCCCCGCGCCGGACGATCCCAACCAGGTGCGTTTCAGTTCCGCCGCGCTGGAATATGACATCAACGCCGATATCGTCACGGCGACCGGCGACGTGCGCATGATCCGCCAGGGCGAACGCCTGCGCGCCGACAAGGTGACCTGGAACCGCAAGACCGGCAAGGTTCTCGCGACCGGCAATATCGCGATCACCAATCCAGAAGGCGATATCGCCTATGGCGACCAGATCGAGCTGACCGATTCGCTGAAGGACGGCGTGGTCGACAACATGCTGCTCGTCCTCGAACAGGGCGGGCGTCTGGCGGCCGATCGCGGCACGCGCCAGCCCGACGGCACGGTCAATCTGGAACGGGCGGCCTATACGCCTTGTGCGGTCGAGACGTCGGAGGGGTGCCCGAAGGAGCCCTCGTGGAAGATCACGGCAGTCCGCGTCACCTATCGCCCCGACCGCGAACGCGTCTATTTCAACGGCGCGCGGCTCAACCTCTTCGGGCTGCCGACCATTCCTCTGCCGCGCCTGTCCGCCCCGATCGGCCCGGGTGGAGACAGCGGCTTCCTGACGCCCGATATCCGGCTCGACCGGGTGAACGGCATCGAGGTCGCGGTGCCCTATTACTGGAAACTGGCCCCCAACAAGGGGCTGACCGTCACGCCCCATGTCTTTACCGCCGTGCTGCCGATGATGGAGGCGCAATATGAAGCGCTGAACACCCTCGGGGCGTTCCGTATCACCGGCTATGCCACGGCCAGCCGGCGCAGCGACGATCTCAACACACTGAACCCCACCGACACGACCCAGGCGTTTCGTGGTTATCTGGACGGGATCGGTCGCTATCAGTTCTCGCCCGAATGGAGCCTGTCGGGCTCGCTACGCGTGACGACCGACCGCACCTTCCTGCGCCGCTACGACATCTCGCGCGATGACCGGCTGCGTACCACGGCGAGCCTGGAGCATATCGACGCCGACAGCTATTTCGCGATCAATGGCTGGTACGTGCAGACACTGCGCGTCAACGACCCGCAGGGGCAACAGCCGATCGCGCTACCCGAAATCGACTATCGCCGGCGCTTCAACGACGGGCTCCTGGGCGGCAAGTTCGAGATGCAACTCAACACCCTGGCGATCAGCCGCACTGCCGGACAGGATACGCAGCGCGCCTTTGCCAGCCTGCGATGGGATCTTCGACGCCTGACCAACTGGGGTCAGGAGGTGACGTTCACCGCCTATGCGCGGGGCGACGCCTATAATGCCAGCAACATCGCAACGACCCCGCTCGTCTATCAGGGGCTCGATGGCTTTCAGGGGCGTGCGATCGGCGCGGTCGCGGTCGATGTGAAATGGCCGTTCGTCGGCGAACTCTGGGGTGGTAGCCAGCGCTTCACCCCACGCGTCCAGATCGTCGCCAGCCCGCCGATCCGCAATATCGACATCCCCAACGAGGATGCACGTTCGGTCGATCTGGAGGACTCGAATCTTTTCGCGCTGAACCGCTTCCCCGGCTATGATCGGTTCGAGGATTCGACCCGCATCACCTATGGCGCGCAATGGTCGCTGACGCTGCCCGGCTTCACCTTCGACACGGTCGTCGGGCAGAGTTTCCGGCTGAACGACCGCCAGTCGATCCTTTACCCGGGCACCGGGCTTTCGGACCGTTGGTCGGATATCGTCGGACGGACCGAATTGCGGTTCCGCGATTTCGTATCGCTGACCCACCGCTTCCGCCTTGACAAGGACAGCTTCGCCGTTCGTCGCAACGAAATCGACGCGACGATCGGATCGCGGGCCACCTATTTCCAGGCGGGCTATCTTCGCCTGAACCGGAATATCTTCACCTCGATCGAGGATTTGCAGGACCGCGAGGAGCTTCGCCTGGCGGGGCGTGTGCAGTTCGCGCGCTTCTGGTCGGCCTTCGGATCGACCGTGATCGACCTGACCGACCGGTCGGAGGACGCATTGTCGCTTTCCAACGGCTTCGACCCGATCCGCCACCGTCTTGGAGTCCAATATGAGGATGATTGTCTTCGCCTGGGCTTCACCTGGCGGCGCGATTACGTGAACACGGGCGATGCGCGAGCGGGCAACAGCTTCCTGTTGACGCTGGCGTTCACCAATCTCGGTCGCTAAGCCGCTATTCAGCATGTTTGAACCATATCGCGACGGTTACGCGCCCCATGCAGGCGTGATGAGGATCACAGACACCGTGAAGCACGACATTCGTACCAAGGGCCGTTCCCTCCGCGTGGCCGGCGCTCTGATGCTGACGGCCGTGGCGGCCGGTGCCCTGGCGCAGACCGTTCCCGATCAGCAGGTGCCCGATACGGGCGGCCTGAACATCCCGTCCAACCTGCAGTTGTTCGGCAAGCTGGACCCCAATGTCCGCAAGCCCACCGCGATCGTGAACGACACGGTGCTGACCGGTACGGATGTCGACCAGCGCATGGCGCTGGCGATGGCGCTGAACAATGTTACCAAGCTGTCGCCCGAGGATCGCGACCGCCTGCGCATGCAGATCCTGCGGCAGTTGATCGACGAGACGTTGCAGATCCAGGAAGCCAAGACCGCCGACGTCAAGATCACGCCGGAAGAGATCAACCAGGCCTATGCCCGCTTCTCGCAGCAATTCGGCAAGTCGCCCGCCGACATGACCAAATATCTCCGCTCGGTCGGCTCGTCCGAGCGGTCGATGCGCCGCCAGATCGAGGGCGAACTGGCCTGGAGCCGCTATCTGCGTCGCCGCGTCGAACCCTTCGTCAATGTCGGCGAAGAGGAAGTGAATGCGATCCGCGCCCGTCTGGAAGCCGCCAAGGGCACCGAGGAATATAACCTCAAGGAAATCTTCCTGTCGGCCAATGAGGCGACCTCGCAGCAGGTGTTCGCCAATGCCCGCCAGATCATCGGCGAAATCCAGAAGGGGCAGCAGCCGTTCGAATATTTCGCGCGCAGCTTTTCGGAGGCATCGACCCGCGCGGTGAATGGCGACCTGGGCTGGGTTCGTGCGGCACAGCTTCCCCCCGAACTTCAGTCCGCGGTGCAGCAGATGGAGGTCGGCCAGGTCGCTGGTCCGATCCAGATTCCGGGCGGCTTCTCGATCCTGTACCTGACCGACAAGCGCCAGGTACTGACCGCCGATCCGCGCGATTCGCGCCTGTCGCTCAAGCAGTTGACGGTCAAGTTCCCGGCGGGAACGACGACCGCACAGGCCACGGCACGCGCCGGTGATTTCGCCAAGGCGATCCAGACCATTCGCGGATGCGGCGACGTGCAGCGTGTGGCGACGGAACTGAAGGCTGAGGTCGTCGACAACGATCAGGTCACCATCCGCCAGTTGCCCGCCCCCTTGCAGGAAATCCTGCTCAAGGTTCAGATAGGGCAGGCGACACCACCTTTCGGTTCACCCGAACAGGGCGTGCGCTCGCTGGTGCTATGTGACCGCGAGGAGCCGCGTTCCGGCAATCTGCCCACCGCGGACCAGATCCAGAATCAGGTGGAGCAGCAGCGTGTGAACCTGCGCGCCAACCAGAAGATGCGCGACCTTCGTCGCGATGCCGTCATCGAATATCGATGATGGGGGCAAGGCGATGATCCGGCCACTGGCAATCTCCATGGGCGACCCGGCCGGTATCGGGCCTGAGATCATCGCCAAGGCGTGGGCGGCACGGCGCACGGCGGCGCTGCAGCCCTTCGTGGCGGTCGGCGACGCCCGCGCGATCGAGCGCGTCTGGCAGGGGCCGACCCAGCGCGTCTCGGACATATTATCGGCGGTGGCCGCGTTCGATGATGCGCTGCCCATCCTGTCGGTCGACGATGCCGGCGATATCCATCCGGGATCCCCCGATGTCGAGGGTGCCCGTTGCGCGCTGCATTCGCTGGAATTGGCGGTCGGGCTCGTTCGCTCGGATGCCGCATGTGCGCTGGTGACGGGACCGGTCAGCAAGGCGCAACTGTACGATATCGGCTTCACCCATCCGGGTCAGACCGAATTTGTGGCCGAACGCTGCGGCGTGGCGGGTGCCAATGCCGTTATGATGCTGGCGGGCCCCTCGCTGCGGGTCGTGCCGATCACGACCCATGTGCCGCTGGCGGCGGTGTCGGGCCTATTGTCGGTCGAGTTGATCGTGGCCAAGGGACGCGCGACCGCGCGGGGGCTGACGCGCAATTTCGGTATTGTCGCCCCCCGCCTCGCCTTTGCGGGCCTCAATCCCCATGCGGGCGAAAGCGGCGCGATCGGGCGCGAGGAGATCGAACTGATCGAGCCCGCCATTGCACAGCTCCGCGCCGAAGGGATTGACGCGATCGGTCCGTTCGCCGCCGACACCCTGTTCCACGCACGCGCACGGACCGGATATGATGCGGTCCTTTGCTGTTATCACGATCAGGCGCTGGTGCCGATCAAGACGCTTCATTTCGACGAGGGCGTCAACATCACGCTCGGGTTGCCGATCGTCCGCACCTCGCCCGACCATGGCACGGCTTTCGGCATAGCCGGACAGGATCGCGCGCACCCCGGCGCGATGATCGCCGCCATCGCGATGGCGGGCGAGGCTGCACACCGGCGCGCGCAGACGGCGAACTGAGGTGGAACCCGTCATCCCATTGCCGCCTCTGCGTGAGGTGATCGCCCGCCATGGCCTGTCCGCTTCCAAGTCGCTGGGCCAGAATTTCCTGTTCGACGGGCAATTGCTGGCCCGCATTGCGGCCATTCCCGGCGACCTGACCGATCAGGACGTGTTGGAGATCGGACCTGGGCCCGGCGGCCTGACCCGTGCCTTGCTGATGGCGGGGGCGCGGGTGACCGCGATCGAACGCGACCGGCGCTGCATTCCCGCGCTTGCCGAACTGGCCGAGGCCTTTCCCGACCGCCTGCGGGTGATCGAAGGGGATGCCCTGCGCATCAACGCGCCCGCGCTGTTCGAGGACAAGCCGCACATCGTCTCCAACCTGCCCTACAATGTGGGCACGCCATTGCTCGTCGGCTGGCTGTCGGGCGCGTGGTTGCCCTGGTGGCAGTCCTGCACGCTCATGTTCCAGAAGGAAGTCGCCGAGCGGATCGTCGCAGCCGCGGATCAGTCCGCCTATGGTCGTCTGGCGGTCCTGACCCAATGGCGCAGCCACGCCCGGATCGCGATGCCGGTCCATCGATCGGCCTTCACGCCGCCACCCAAGGTCATGTCGGCGGTCGTTCACATCACCCCGGCGGAGGCGCCCGAAGGTGTCACCTTCCGCACGCTCGAACGCCTGACGGCGGCGGCCTTCGGACAGCGGCGCAAGATGCTCCGGCAGAGCCTGAAGCCCGTGTCAGGGGCGGTCGAGGCGCTGGAGTCGATCGGGATCGATCCGGCGCGTCGCGCGGAAACCCTGTCGGTGGCCGAGTTCGTCGCGCTCGCCCGCGCCTTGGGCTGAACGGGATTACGGCTTTGCGGTGCCCTTGGTCTCGACCTGCGCGGTCGTCACCGGGGGCCCCTTGGCGATCAGCGCGGACAGGGCCGTTGCGTCGGCGCAATCCTGTTTGCAAAGCGTCTTGATCTTGGCGAGATTGTCGCGCGCACGGGTGATCGCCCCCTTCTGCACCAGCGCTTCTCCCTGTCCGCGGAGGGCGTGAGTATCGTTGGGATCGAGCAGCAGCGCCTCGCGATAAAGGCGGATCGCCTTGCCCGGCAGTCCGCGTGCATCGGCCACCTCGGCCAGCAATATGAAGGCTCCACGATTGCGCGGATCGACGGCGACTGCGGTCTCCAGCACGTCGGTCGCGCCGTCCAGATTGCCCGCCGCCTTCAGCCCTCGCCCCTGCTCCAGCAGTTGCAGGGACCGGGCGTCGATCTGCGTATCCGGGCGCTGGCCGCTGAGCGAGGTGGACAGGGAAACCACCGCCAATGCGGCGGCGGCGGCCATGGACGACAAACGCATGAGGAACTCCGGGCTGGGCACTGGCCCGAATGCTAGCATGGTGCCCGGAGGCACGCGACAAAAAATCCGTCGGTGCCATGGGTCGCCGGATCGAGCCTGTGGCCCGGCCCGTGCGGTGTCCCGATCGTCGGTTCGCCCTCATCGGCGGACCAGTCGGGATGGCGGGCGAGAAAGGCTTCCACCTGATCTCGGCCCTCGGCGTCGAGTAGCGAGCACACGATATAGACCAGCCGACCGCCCGGCTTTACCAGCGCCGCGCCAATCTCCAGCACCTGTTCCTGCGTGTCATGCAACCGTGCCAGGCGATCGGGCGTCAACCGCCAGCGCGCCTCTGGGTTGCGGCGCCAGGTTCCCGTCCCCGAACAGGGCGCGTCGATCAGGACGCCGTCCGCCTTGCCGCTCCAGTCGGACAGCATTTCCGCTTCCCGGCCGGGATTGAGCAACCGGCTTTCGACGATCGTAGCCCCCGCCCGCTCGGCACGAGGGGCCAGCCTCTGGAGCCGCGTGCGATCGATATCGCAGGCGAGCAGCGCGCCCTGATTGCCCATCGCCGCCGCGATCTGAAGCGTCTTGCCACCGGCACCGGCGCACAGATCGACCAGCCATTCGCCGGGCTTGGCGGCCAAGGTCGCGCCGACCAGCTGGCTGCCCTCGTCCTGCACTTCGACCAGCCCGGCACGATAGATATCGGATTGCTCGACAGGCGTGCCGTTAGGCAGGCGCAGGCCGATCGGCGAAAGCGGCGTCGGACCCGCCTCCGGCCATTGCTCCAGCACCGCTTCGCGGTTGGTCGCCAGCGTATTGACCCGGAGATCGAGCGGCGCGCGCTCGACCAGAGCGGCCTGTTGCCGTTCGTCGAGCCCGGATGCCGTCAATGCCTCGACCAGCCAGTCCGGCGCGACGCCGCCCTCGGCCCGCGGTTCGTCGGATGCGATCGGCGCGGGGCCATGACCCACGCCGTCGAACGTCGCGGCGATGGCGGATTCATGATCCGCCACCGCCAGCATCGCAGCCCGCCCGCTGGCCGGGGCAGGGCCCGCCTGACGGATGGCGGCATAGACCAGCTCGCGAACAGCCCGCCGGTCCTTCGACCCGGCATAGCGGCGGGTGGAGAAATAGCGGGCAATCAGCGTGTCCGCCGCCGCGCCGCCCTGGACGGCGGCGGCGACGATCTCGTCGAGCAGTTCGATCGCCGCCTGGGTGCGCGCGCCGGGGGTCATGCCGCGTTCCTCATATCAGCGCGTGGGATAATTGGGGGCCTCGCGCGTGATCGTCACGTCGTGGACATGGCTTTCCTTCAGGCCCGCGCCGGTGATCTGCACGAACTGCGCCCGCTCGCGCAGATCCTTCAACGTCGCGGATCCGGTATAGCCCATCGCCGCCTTGATACCGCCGACAAGCTGATGGATGACATCGCGTGCCGGCCCCTTATAGGCAACCTGCCCCTCGATGCCCTCCGGCACCAGCTTCATCTGGTCCTTGATATCGCCCTGGAAATAGCGGTCCGCCGAACCGCGACCCATGGCGCCCACCGAACCCATGCCGCGATAGGACTTGTAAGCCCGGCCCTGGTACAGGAAGGTCTCACCCGGTGCCTCCTCGGTCCCTGCCAGCAGCGAGCCGACCATGCAGGCGCCCGCGCCCGCCGCCAGCGCCTTGGCAAGGTCGCCCGAGGTACGCAAACCGCCATCGGCGATCACGGGCACGCCCGACTTCCAGCCTTCCTCGGCGCAGTCCATCACGGCGGTGAGCTGAGGCACGCCGACGCCGGCCACGACGCGGGTGGTGCAGATCGAGCCCGGCCCGATGCCGACCTTCACCGCATCCGCGCCCGCATCGATCAGCGCACGGGTCGCGGCGGCGGTCGCGACGTTGCCGGCGATCACCTGCACGGTGTCGGACAGCTTCTTGGCCGCTTCCACGGCACGCGCGACGTCGCGATTGTGGCCGTGCGCGGTATCGATGATGACGCAGTCGACCTCCGCCTCGATCAGTGCGCGGGTCCGCTCGAACCCCTTTTCGCCCACCGTTGATGCAGCGGCAACGCGCAGCCGACCGGCGGCGTCCTTGGTGGCCGACGGATAGGTGACGGCCTTCTCGATGTCCTTGACGGTGATGAGCCCGACGCAGCGATAGCTGTCGTCGACGACCAGAAGCTTCTCGATCCGCCGCGCATGGAGCAGGCGGCGCGCTTCCTCCTGGCCGACGCCGACCTTCACAGTCGCCAGATCCTCGCGGGTCATCAGCTCGGAGACCGGCTGCTGCGGGTTCTCGGCGAAGCGCACGTCGCGGTTGGTCAGGATGCCGACCAGGCGACCGTCGAACTCGACGACAGGAATGCCGCTGATCCGATGACGCGCCATCAGCGCCTGCGCCTCGGCCAGCGTCGCGGTCGGCGAGATGGTGATCGGATTGACGACCATTCCACTCTCGAACCGCTTGACCTGGCGCACGGCGGCGACCTGCTGCTCGACGGTCAGGTTGCGGTGGAGCACGCCCATACCGCCCAGCTGGGCCATGACGATCGCCATGTCGGCCTCGGTCACGGTATCCATCGCCGCCGACAGGACCGGAATGTTGAGCGCGATCGAGCGGGTCAGTTGCGTGCGCGTGTCCGCGCTGCTCGGCAGGACGTCGGACTCCTGGGGTATGAGGAGCACGTCGTCGAAGGTGAGGCCGAGGCGGATATCCATGGGGCTGCCAAATCCTGCGGAGGGAACAAGTGGCGGGCCATGTAACCAAAGCGAGCCGTTCCCGCTAGGCCCTTGCTGCATCGCCATGCTAGAACGCCCGTGAGACATATAAACGGGGGAAGCCGCCCATGGGCCTGATCATCGCCGCACTCGCCGTCCTGCTGGTGCTGATGTATCTGATGATGTCGATCAAGATCGTCCGACAGGGTTATCAATACACGATCGAGCATTTCGGTCGCTATACCGGCACGGCGGTCCCCGGCTTCAACTTCTACCCCGCCTTTTTCTATCGTGTCGGCCGCCGGGTGAACAT
Source organism: Sphingomonas sp. (assembly GCF_039594485.1). Classification (GTDB taxonomy): domain Bacteria; phylum Pseudomonadota; class Alphaproteobacteria; order Sphingomonadales; family Sphingomonadaceae; genus Sphingomonas. The sequence continues at coordinate 173,085 of NZ_JBCNNI010000001.1, forward strand.
GATGGAGCAGGTGATCGACATTCCAGGGCAGGAGATCATCACCAAGGACAATGCGATGATCTCGACCGACGGGGTCGTCTTCTTCCAGGTGCTGGACGCACCCAAGGCGGCCTATGAGGTGTCGGACCTCTATGTCGCGCTGCTCAACCTCGTCACAACCAATCTGCGCACCGTCATGGGATCGATGGACCTGGACGAGACGCTGTCGAAGCGCGACGAGATCAACGCGCGACTGCTCAACGTCGTCGATCATGCCACGACGCCCTGGGGGGTCAAGATCACCCGCGTCGAGATCAAGGACATCCGCCCGCCGGTCGATATCGTCAATGCGATGGCCCGCCAGATGAAGGCCGAACGCGAAAAGCGCGCGAACATCCTGGAGGCCGAAGGCTCGCGCGCGTCCGAAATTCTGCGTGCCGAGGGACAGAAGCAGGCCCGCATCCTCGAAGCCGAAGGCCGCCGCGAGTCGGCGTTCCGCGACTCGGAGGCGCGCGAGCGCGCCGCCGAGGCGGAGGCGAAGGCGACGCGCGTCGTGTCCGACGCCATCGCGTCGGGCGGCACCCAGGCGATCAACTATTTCGTCGCACAGAAATATGTCGAGGCGGTCGGCAAGTTCGCGACCAGCCCCAATGCCAAGACGATCCTGTTCCCGGTCGAGGCGACCCAGCTGATCGGGACGCTGGGCGGGATCGGCGAACTCGCCAAGGATGCACTGGCCTCGAGCAAGACCGGCGGTGCACCCGCCTCGCGCCCCGCCACGAAGCCAGGGCCGTTCGACCAGTCCGGTTCGTGACGATCGGCGACTTCGACCCCGCCGCGCTGTGGCTGGCGGCGGGGTTGGCGCTCGGGATCGCCGAATTGCTGGTGCCGGGCGTGTTCCTCGTCTTCCTCGCTATCGCGGCGGGCGTCACGGCGCTGACCGTGTGGGCGCTCCCCGACCTGCCCGCCGGGCTGCAACTCGCGGACTTCGCGCTATGGATGTCGTGTGCGTGGTGATCGGACGGCGCTGGTACCGGGACTTTCCGGTAGAGAGCGACGCGCCGGTCCTGAACGAGCCCGCGCTGCGACTGCGGGGGCAGGTCGTGACCGTCACGACGCCGATCGTGGACGGCGAAGGGCGTGCGCGGCTGGGTGACGGGGAATGGCCGGTGCGCGGCCCGGATTCGGATCGCGGCACGCGGTTGCGGGTCGCGCATGTCGATGGCGGGATATTGCTGGTCGAACCGCTTGAAATCTGAAGCTCGGTCGACGCCCTGGCCTTGATGTGCCTCGGGACGAACGGGCTCCGGGCCGGGGGAAGGAACTGGCCACAGGTCCCCTCCCCCCACTGACTAGACCGCGACCGTCACCTTCGGCGCCGCCCTGCGGACACCTTCGTCGACATGATCGGCGAACTGCTTGAAATTCTCGTTGAACAGATCGACCAGCTTGGCGGCGGTGGCGTCATAGGCGGCCTTGTCCGACCAGGTATCGCGCGGATCGAGGATCGCCGGATCGACGCCGGGAACGGCAACCGGCACCTGAAAGCCGAAATTCGGATCGGTCCGAAACTCCGCCTGATTCAGGCTGCCATCAAGCGCCGCATTGAGGAGCGCACGGGTCGCCTTGATCGGCATGCGATGACCGACGCCGTATTTGCCGCCAGTCCAGCCGGTGTTGACCAGCCAGCAATCGACTCCGCCCTTGGCGATCCGTTCCTTCAGCAGGTTGCCATAGACGGAAGGATGACGGGGCATGAACGGCGCACCGAAGCAGGTCGAGAAGGTCGCATCCGGCTCGGTCACGCCGATTTCTGTTCCCGCGACTCGGGCGGTGTAACCCGACAGGAAGTGATACATGGCCTGCTCCGGCGTCAGCTTGGCGATCGGCGGCAGGACGCCATAAGCGTCGGCCGTCAGCATCACGATGTTGCGTGGCACGCCCCCCATATTGTCCTTCGACGCGTTGGGGATGAAGTCGATCGGGTAGGCACCCCGACTGTTCTCGGCCAGACTGTTGTCGTCCAGGTCGAGTTGGCGCGTCACCGGGTCCATGACGACATTTTCCAGGACTGTGCCGAACCGCTTGGTCGTCGCGAAGATCTCGGGTTCCGCCTCGGGCGAAAGACGGATCATCTTGGCATAGCAGCCGCCCTCGAAATTGAAGACCGCCGTATCCGACCAGCCATGCTCGTCATCGCCGATCAGCGTGCGGCTGGCATCGGCCGACAATGTGGTCTTGCCCGTGCCGGACAGGCCGAAGAACACCGCCGTCGAGCCATCCACGCCCATATTGGCCGAACAGTGCATCGGCATCACGCCAGTCGTCGGGAGCAGATAGTTGAGCAGGCCGAAGACCGACTTCTTCATCTCGCCCGCATAGCGCGTGCCGCCGATCAGGATCAGCTTCTCGGTCATGTTGACCGCGATGACAGTCGAGGAGCGACAACCGTGACGCGCCGGGTCGGCACGGAAGCTCGGCAGGTCGATGATCGTGTAGTCGGCGACGAACTTGCGGAGTTCCTGCTCTTCGGGGCGGACCAGCATCGTGCGAATGAACAGATTGTGCCAGGCAAGTTCGGTCACGACCCGAACGCGAACGCGGTGTTCGGGCTGCGATCCGCCATAGAGGTCCTGGACGAACAGGTCTTCCTTCTGGCCCAGCGCCGTGAAGAAATCGGCTTTCAACGCAGCGAAATCGTCGGGGCTCATCGGCTTGTTGGTCTTGCCCCACCAGACGGTATCACGCGTTTCGGCGTCGCGGACCATGAACTTGTCCTGCGCCGAACGGCCGGTATGCTCGCCGGTTTCCACGACCAGCGGGCCATCGGCGGACAGCTTGCCCTCGCCGCGCGCCACCGCCGTTTCGATGAGTCGGGCCGTCACCAGGTTCCAGTGCAGAGTCGCCCGGGTCTCGATCCCCTGGGCCGCCAGACCGATTTCTGGAATCCGTTCGTTCATAAGAGCTTCCTCTATCCCTCGCTGCCGGGTCTTGCCGCCCGTTACTGTTTTCGGTCGCATGAGATGCCCCATGCGCTGAAAGCGTCATAGCCGTTTTGTTAAACACGTCAAACAACCGAATGCGCAAAGGCGGTTGAGCCGTGCCTCGCTTTGGCCTAACCGATGCGCATGGCCGATCGCTCCCAAGGCACATTTTCCGCATGACCGCCACGATCGCGCTGGTCGATGACGACCGGAACATCCTGACCTCCGTTTCCATCGCGCTCCAGGCCGAAGGGTTTCTGACCCGCATCTATGCCGATGGCGAGGCCGCGCTGAAGGCGTTGATCGACAATCCGCCCGATCTCGCGATCTTCGATATCAAGATGCCGCGCATGGATGGTCTGGAACTGCTACGCCGTTTGCGTGAGAAGAGTCAGATTCCGGTCATCTTCCTGACGAGCAAGGATGACGAGCTGGACGAAGCGCTGGGCCTGGCGATGGGCGCGGACGATTATATCGCCAAGCCCTTCTCGCAACGCCTGTTGATCGCACGGATCCGAGCGATCCTGCGCCGGTCCGAAGCAACAGGGCAGGCGCAGGGTATGCCCGCGGCAGAGGCGCAGGGCCCGCTGACCCGCGGCCAACTCGCCATGGACCCCGCCCGCCACAAGGTGACGTGGAAGGGCGAGCCGGTCACCCTGACCGTGACCGAATTCCTGATCCTGGAAACGCTGGCCCAGCGGCCCGGCATCGTGCGGACCCGCAACCAGTTGATGGACGCCGCCTATCAGGACGACATCTATGTCGACGACCGGACGATCGACAGCCATATCAAGCGCCTGCGCCGCAAGTTTCGTCAGGTAGATCCCGAATTCGATGCCATCGAGACGCTCTATGGCGCCGGTTACCGATTCTCCGAAGAGTGAAGCCCCCGACCTCGCGCTGCGCTGGTCGGGCCAGATTTCGCTGACCCAGCGGATTCTGGCGCTCAACATCTTCGCGCTGTTGCTGCTGGCGGGCGGGTTCTTCTATCTCGATTCCTATCGGGCACGCCTGCTCGACAACCGGGTCGCACAGGCGCTGCGCGAAGTCCGGCTGATCGGGGAAGCGCTGGCGTCGGTCCGGCCGGGCGAACGCGATGGCCTGATCGTGCGGATCGCCAACGATACGCGTGGGCGAATCCGGTTGTTCGATTCGGATGGGCGCCCGTCCGCCGACAGCCGGACGCTGGGCGTCCGCAATTTCATCCTCCGCGACCCCGACAAGCAGGATTGGGGGCAGTCGATCGCGCGCTTCCTGGACGCGGGGATCGATACGGTGGTCGGTGCCGCGCGACCGCCGCTCTATCGCGAACGGCGTGAGGGCGCGGAATGGCCCGACGTGCAGGCAGCCCGGCGGGGCATGATTTCGGGTTCGGTATGGCGCGCACCCGATCGCACCCCGGTCATCACCGCCGCCGCACCCCTGCCCGGCGGGGGGGCGATCATGTCGACCGAGAATGCCCGCTTCATCACCGAAACCGTGCGGATCGAACGTTTTCGGTTGAGCGTGCTGCTGGCGCTCGTCGCGTTGATCTCCGTCTTGCTGTCGCTGTTCCTCGCGCGCACCATCGTCCGTCCCCTGAGACGGCTGGCGCGGGCAGCCGTCCGGGTCCGGCTGGGCCGGGCGCGCGAGGTGGTGGTGCCCAGGCTGCCCGATCGCCGCGACGAACTGGGAATGCTGGCCCGCGCGCTGTCGGACATGAGTCTGGCACTGCGGGCGCGAATCGACGCGACTGAGGCCTTTGCGGCCGATGTGACGCATGAGCTGAAAAACCCGCTTGCGTCGCTCCGGTCGGCGGTCGACAGCCTGGAGGCCGTTCGCGATCCCGATCTTCAGGCGCAGTTGCTGGCGATCGTCCGCGACGACGTCCGGCGTCTGGATCGGTTGATCACCGACATTTCCGACGCGTCGCGTCTGGATGCCCAGCTCAGCCGGGCGAAATTCGATCCGGTGGACCTCCAGGCGCTGATCCAGGGGCTGATCGCCCAGCGCGAGGCGCGCGGGGTCGAACGTGGTATCCGGCTGCGCTTCGACTCGACAATCCCCGGACCCGCCATCGTCTCGGGCGAGGGTGCAAGGCTGGAAAGGGTGTTCGAAAACCTGATCGCCAACGCGCTGTCCTTCTCGCCGGATAACGCGGTCGTTGCGATCAGCCTGGCGCGCGAGCAGGGCGACTGGATCGTTCGTGTGGAAGACGAAGGTCCCGGCGTTCCCGAGGAAGCGCGTGAGGCGATCTTCCGCCGGTTCCATTCGGTCCGCCCCAGTGGAGAACATTTCGGCGAGCATTCGGGCCTGGGGCTCGCGATCGCGCGGACCATCGTGGAGGCGCACCAGGGCCGCCTTTATGTCGAGGCGCGCGAGGATCGGCTGAGCGGCGCGCGCTTCGTCGTCAAGCTTCCGCGAGCGCCCGACGCATGAACTCCGATCCGGCCCCGCCCCCCCCGCCCCCTGATGCGGTGCTGATCCATGCGACCTGCGTCACGATCGAGGGCGTCGGTGTCCTGCTTCGTGGTCCATCGGGATCGGGCAAATCGGATCTCGCGCTCCGTCTGATCGACCGGGGCGCGGAGTTGGTGGCCGATGATTATGTCCATGCGGTTGCCGAGGCGGACGGGCTGCGCGTGACCGTCCCCGAAACCATCGCGGGGCTGATCGAGGTCCGGGGTGTGGGCATCCTGCCCCGGCCTAACCGCTCCCATGCGACGGTTGCATTGGTGATCGATCTGGGCGAGGAGGAGCGCCTGCCCGATCCGACCACGACGATCATCGCGGGGGTGACCCTGCCCTGTCATCGCCTGAACCCGCTTCCCGCTTCGGCCGTAATCAAGGTCGAGCTTTTGCTAGCACGCCTCAAGGAACGTCCGTGATGGAGCGCAAACGAATCCTGCTCGTGACCGGCATGTCCGGTGCGGGTACGTCGACCACGCTCAAGACGCTCGAGGATCTCGGCTGGGAGGTGGTCGACAACCTTCCCCTGTTCCTGCTCGATGGCCTGCTCGACGCGCCGCCGCCGACCGGGATGGAGGGCAAGAACCGGCCGCTCGCCATCAGCCTGGGCGTCCGCACCCGCGATTTCGACCCGGCGCAGATCACCCAGCGCGTCCGGCGACTGAACGAAAGCCCAAGTCTGGCGATCGAGACGCTGTTCCTCAATTGCGGCGGCGAGGAACTGAAGCGCCGCTATGCCGAGACCCGCCACCGGCATCCGCTGGCGATGGACCGGGCGGCGGACGATGGCATTGCCCATGAACGGATGCTGTTGACGCCGGTTCGCGACATGGCCGATCGTCTGCTCGACACCACCAACATGACCAGCAACGATCTGGGGCAATGGATCCGCGCCAATTATGCGGTCAACGGCCTGAGCGAGCCGGTGCTGACCGTCATGTCGTTCGGTTTCTCCAAAGGGTTGCCGCGCAACGCCGATCTCGTCTTCGACATGCGCTTCCTGCGCAATCCCCACTGGTCGGCCGAACTGCGCCCCGGCACCGGGCTGGATCAGCCGGTGGTCGACTATATCCGGCAGGATCCCGCCTATGAAAGCTCGGTCGGCCAGATCGAGGGGCTGCTTGAGACGCTCGTTCCCCGTTACATCGCCTCGGGCAAATCCTATATCACCATCGCGATCGGATGTACCGGAGGGAGACATCGGTCCGTTCATGTTGCGGACAGGATCGCTGGGCGGTTGCGCCAGAACGGTTTTTCGCCCACGGTGGTACATCGTGATTTGAGCGCCGTGCCAAAAGACTCACTCGAAGCGAGGCCGGCCAAACAATGATGGATATGCGTGTCTGACATGATCGGTCTGGTTCTGGTGACGCACGGGCGGCTCGCCGATGAGTTCGTGACCGCGATGGTGCATGTGGTCGGCCCACAGGAGCGGATCGCGACGATCGCCATCGGGCCCGAGGATGACATGGAAGAGCGTCGCGCCGACATCGCGGGCGCGATTGCCGCCGTCGATGCGGGGCGGGGCGTGATCGTCCTGACCGATCTTTTTGGGGGGACGCCCTCCAACCTCGCCATCTCGCTGATGGAACGTGGCCGGGTCGAGGTGATCGCGGGCATGAACCTGCCCATGCTGATCCGCCTGGGTTCGGCGCGCAAGTCGATGAAGGTCGTCGACGCCGTTGCCGCCGCGCGGGAGGCGGGACGCAAATATATCTCCGTCGCCTCCGAAGTGCTGGGCGAGGCCGCCGCATGACGGAACGGTCGCAAAGCGTCCTGATCACCAATCGCCGGGGTCTTCACGCCCGCGCCAGCGCCAAGTTCGTCACCCTCGCCTCCTCGCAACCTTGCGAGGTTCGGGTCGGCAAGGACGGCAGCACGGTGACGGGCACCTCGATCATGGGATTGATGATGCTCGGTGCGGCGATGGGAGACACCATCACGATCAGCGCGGACGGCGATGGCGCCGACGCCACGGTCGAAGCGCTGGTGGCGCTGGTGGAAGCGAAGTTCGGCGAAGACTAATATGCCTCGTGAGATTACGGCTTATTCCAACCCGCTGATCAAGTGGGCGCGCGATCTGCGCGACAAGCGCCATCGTCGGCAGGCGCGCCAGTTCCTGGCCGAGGGCCTGCGCATCCTGACCGAAGCGCGCGAAACCGGCCGCCTGCCCACCCTGTTGTTCTTTGCCAAGCCATCGGCGGGCCATCCGCTGGTGCGCGAGTTGATTGAGGCCGTCGAGGCATCGGACGGCGAGGCGATCGAGACCACGCCCGACATCCTGTCCAAGCTGTCGGGCAAGGACAATCCGCAGGCGGTGGTCGGCGTGTTCGAGGAGTTCGCCGTCACGCTCGACGACCTCGACCGGTCATCGGCGGGCATCTGGCTGGTCGCCGAGCGGCTGCGAGATCCGGGTAATCTGGGCACCATCCTGCGAACCGGGGACGCAGTCGGCGCCGGGGGCCTGATCCTGGTTGGTGAATGCGTCGATCCCTTTTCGGTCGAGGCGGTACGCGCCAGCATGGGCGCGCTGTTCACCGTTCCGATCGTGCGGACCGAGTGGCAGCCTTTCCTGGACTGGCTGCGCCGGGGGCCGGGGCAGTTGGTCGGACTCAGTCTCGACACTGATTTCGACTATCGCGGCGCATCCTATACCGCTCCGACATTCCTGCTGACCGGCAACGAAGCGCAGGGTATGCCGGACGATTATGCGGCGGCATGCGACCTGCTCGTCAAGATTCCGATGCTCGGCAAGGCGGACAGTCTGAACGCCGCCATTGCGACGGCCGTGATGGCCTATGAGGTGCTGGCGCAGCAGGGCGGCGCCAAGAGGTAGCCGCCTGGCACGCCCAGTATTTTTTCTGCAAACGACTTGCAAGAGACTTGCGATCCAGTCGCATTAGCGGTACTAAGGGCCAGCTTTTGTTGGAGGGCACCCTTGGTCGTCTGCGTTTGCAATGCCATTCGGGAATCCCAGGTCCGTGACGCGGCGCGGGCGGGATCGATGACTCCCTGTCAAATGTACCGCGCGCTCGGTCGCCAGCCCAAATGCGGCCAATGCGTCCCCCTTGCCCGCGCGATCATCGACGAGGAGCGCACGGCAGCGTAATCCCGGCGGACACTCAGTCCCCTGGTTTGTCGAAGCGACGTCTTGAGCCTCGGCTGGTCCGATCGCCAAGACGCCTGCCAAGGCCCGTGATCGCATACTGGATCGCCGTTTCGACGCGGCCGATGACCCAGTCTGTGCGTTAAGCGTCAGCCCATCCTAGCGGACTGGCAGAGGCAAAGCCTTTGATGCTACGGTCTTTCATGGCCCCTTTGAATTGCGAGCTTCTGGACATCCGGGCGTTGGTGGCCATCGCGGACGGCAAGAGCTTCCTGCGCGCCGCCGAACAGTTGAACCTTTCGCAACCCGCGCTGACCCGCCGGATCCAGAAGCTGGAGGCGACGGTCGGCACGCCGCTGCTGGAGCGAACCACGCGGACCGTGCGACTGACCCCCGCGGGGCAGGAGATCGTCCCGCTGCTGCGCCGGCTGCTCGAAGAGATGGACGGCTCGCTTCTGGGCATGATGGCGCTGGGTGAGCGGCAGGCGGGACGGCTGACCGTGGCCAGCATTCCCAGCGCCACCGTCCGGTTCCTGCCCGACGTGCTGGAAGTTCTGGGTCGCGACTATCGCAACGTCCGGGTCCGTGTCCTGGACCTGTCGGCGACCGAATGCGCCGAGGCGGTGCGGACCGGCGAGGCCGAATTCGGCATCACCCTGCCCGTCGCCTCGGACGGCGACCTGGTCTATGAACCTCTGACCGATGATCCTTATGGCCTGGTCTGTCGCGCGGACGACCCGCTGGCTCGCCTTGCCGACCCGGCCTGGAGCGACCTGGCGGGCATGCGGCTGGTGACGGTCCATCCGGGCAGCGGCAATCGGACTGCGCTGGATGCCGGGTTGGCGCGCGCTGGAATCGAACTGCGCTGGTTCTATGAAGTGACCCGGCTGACATCGGCCCTGGCATTGGTGCATGCGGGCCTGGGCCCGTCGGTTTTGCCAAGGCTGGCATGTCAGGGCCCCGATGCGCGCGACCTGGTATGGCGGCCCGTGCGAGGCGCGGAGGTCGTTCGGACGATCGGTGTGCTCCGCCGCCCCACCGCGACCTTGTCGCCCGCCGCATCACGACTGATGGAGTTGCTCTCCGACGCCTGGGGCCTGCGCTGACCCGAGTTTTGCTCCGCCCCAGCGCGAAACCAGCAGCGAGGCGGCGACATTGGCCGTCGCACTGGTGAGGGCGCGAATTTCGGAAAGGAAGCGGTCGACCGCGATCAGCATCGCGGCCGCTCCGACCGGTATATCGGGCATCAGCGACAGCGTGAGCAGCAGGGCCGAGAAGCCGCTGCCGGTAACCCCCGCCGCCGCCTTCGATGTCAGGAGCATGACTGCCAGATAGGCGGCGATCCGGGTCGGCGACAGGACGACGCCCAGGGCCTCGCCCAGGAACAGCGTGGCGACCACCAGATAGACCGCCGTGCCCGCCAGATTGAGCGAGTAGCCGAGCGGTATCGTCAACCCCACCACCCTGCGCGGGCATCCCAACGCCTCCAGCTTCAGGATGAGGCGGGGCAGCACGACTTCGGTAGAGGAGGTGCCAAGCACGATCAGTATCTCGTCACGAAACTCTCGCAGCAGCCGCGCACCGCCGATCCCCGTCGCCACCCAGACCAGGAGAGTCAATGCCGCGATCAGCACCGCACAGGCCGCCGCCAACGCCGCCGCCAGCAGTCCCAGCGAGCCGATAAAGCCGATACCATAGGTGCCGACGGTATAGGCGATCGCACCGAACGCACCGACTGGCGCCGCACGGATCAGGAAACCGAAGATCGCGAACTGAAGCCGGGTCAGCGCCTCGATGCCTCGCACGATCGGCGCGCCCGCGTCGCCGATGCGCAACAACCCGAAGCCAACCAGGGCTGCGACAAACAGCACCGGCAGCACATCGCCCGCTGTAAAGGCCGAGAACAGTGTATCGGGCACCATCCGCACCAGGAAGTCGCCCGCCCCCGTGATGTGTCGCCCCGCCAACTGCTGTTCGAGCGACTGCGCAGCCTCGGCATATGGCGGAAGGGGCAGGCCGCGCCCCGGTTGGAGCAGCAGCGTCACCCCCAGCCCTATCGCGAGGGCGGCGAGGGTGATCCCCAGAAAGACGATCAGGCTTCGAAGCACGGTCGCACCCGTATCGCGCGCCGCGCCGTGGCGGACGATCCCCTCGACGATGGTACAGAACAGAACCGGCGGAACCATCATCCGCATCGCCTTCACGAACGCGATGCCCAGCGGCCCCAGATCGCGCCCCAGGGCCGGAGCAAGCGTGCCGATCACCGTGCCCGCGACGATCCCGAGCAGCATCTGGGCATATAGGTGCCGAAAGGCGTGCAACCTGTCTCCTCTCATTTATGCACATAACACATAAAGCGGACCGATCATTGCATTTGATTGATCGATGGATCGTGATGCTTACTGCCCGTTGAGGCACGATCACTCAAGCCTCTGTCACAAAGAGAGCCCGCCGCTAAGCGGGGCCAGCATGAGAGGTATGCATGACCGTGCCGTTTCAAACACCGCCGTCCCGGCAAAGGACGATATTGCCCCGGCGTGGCGCGCTCGGTTTCGCCCTGCTTCTCGGGGTTTCGGCGCTGTCCAGCGCCGTCGCCGCGCGCGAGTCTCGACCGATTGCGGTGCGCGAACTGCATGTCGTCACGTCCGGCGGCTTTACGGCGGCCTTTCATGCGCTGGCGGCCAAATATGAACGTGACACCGGCGTCCATGTCGTCGCCGAACACGGTCCCTCGATGGGCGACACGCCGCAGGCGATTCCCGCCCGGCTGGCCCGGCACGAGGACGCGGATGTCGTCATCCTCGCGCGCGGCGCGCTCGACAAGCTGGCCGAACAGGGCAGCGTCACCCCCGGCATCGTCACCGATCTGGGCCTCTCCAAGATCGCGGTCGCGGTGAAGGCGGGCGCGACGGTGCCCGATATCGCCACGCCGGACGCGCTGCGTGACACCCTGATCCACGCCAAATCTGTCGCGTGGTCGGACAGCGCCTCCGGCGTCTACATCCAGTCGATCATGCTCGACCGGCTGGGCATCGCCGATCAGGTCCGCGCCAAGGGCCGCATGATCCCCGCCACCCCGGTCGGGCGGATCGTAGCCAGCGGCCAGGCGGAGATTGGCTTCCAGCAGTTGAGCGAACTGAAGCCCGTCAAGGGCATCCATATCATCGGACTGGTTCCAGAATCCCTGCAGAAGGTCACACCCTTCTCCGCCGGGGTCGTCGCCTATTCGCCGCGTCAGACCGAGGCACGTGCGCTGATCGCCTATCTCGCCTCCCCCAAAGCTCATTCGATCATCCGCGACAGCGGATTGGAACCCGCTTCGCAAAAGGCCAAGCCATGAATCAGGCAACCGCATCCCTTCCTGCCGCCGCCACGGGCCAGCCGACCGCGACCGATATGATGCCACCCGTCCCCTCTTCCGAGCGTCGCAGCTCCGCCTTCAAGTCGATCTTCATCGTCGCCAGCGGCAACTTCCTCGAAATGTTCGACTTCATGGTGTTCGGCTATTACGCCACCTACATCTCGAAGGCGTTTTTCCCGACGGGCAGCGAGTTCGCGTCGTTGATGCTGACGCTGATGACCTTCGGCGCGGGCTTCCTGATGCGGCCCGTCGGCGCACTGGTGCTGGGCGCCTATATCGACCGTCACGGTCGCCGCCAGGGCCTGCTCCTGACGCTGGGCCTGATGGCACTGGGCACGCTCGCCATCGCCGTCACCCCCACCTATGCGCAGATCGGCCTCGCCGCGCCGATCATCATCCTGATCGGCCGTCTGGTGCAGGGCCTGTCCGCCGGTGTCGAGGTCGGCGGCGTGTCGGTCTATCTCAACGAGATCGCGCCCCCCCATCGTCGCGGTTTCTTCTGCTCTTGGCAGTCGGCCAGCCAACAGGCGGCAGTGGTCTTCGCCGCGCTGATCGGGCTGCTCGTGTCGACCAGCCTCGATCCGGTAACCATGCAGGACTGGGGCTGGCGCATTCCGTTCATCATCGGCTGCGTCATGATCCCGTTCCTCTTCATCATTCGTCGCCACATGGAGGAGACCGAGGCCTTTCTGAAGCGCAAGGAGCACCCCCCGCTGTCGCAGATCATCCGCACCATCGGCGGCAACTGGGGCATCGTGCTTCAGGGCGCGCTGATGGCGGTGATGACGACCGTCTTCTTCTATATGATCACCGCCTATACCCCCACGTTCGGCAACAAGGTGCTCTCGCTGACACCGGGCGCGGCGCTGTTCGTGACCGCCTGTGTCGGCGTGACCAACTTCGTCCTGCTGCCGGTGATGGGGGCCCTGTCGGATCGGATCGGACGCAAGCCCTTGCTGATCGCGGCTACGCTGTGTGGTCTGGTCCTGGCCTATCCGCTGATGAGCTGGCTGGTCGCCGCGCCCAGCTTCGGCCGATTGCTGGCCGTCGAACTGCTGCTCGCCGCCATTTATGCCACCTATAATGGCGCGTTCATCGTGTACCTGACGGAGGTGATCCCCGCGCATGTCCGCACCGTGGGCTTCAGCCTGGCCTATAGCCTGGCCACGGCCATCTTCGGTGGTTTCACGCCGGCGATCAGCACGGCGTTGATCGGTGCGACCGGCGACAAGGCGATCCCCGGCGCCTGGTGCGCCGCCGCCGCGCTGCTGTCCCTCTTGGCTCTGGTGATCGGATCGCGCGTCACGCGCCGCGCCGCCCACTGAGCCTCTTCCCTCGCCGCGCCCTTCCCCCCCGGGGCGCGGCGACCCCTGATTTCATATCGAGGCGATGGCCATGCAGCCTCTCGCCCGGCCCCCGAGAGGATCTTTCGTGCCATGTATCGAGGAGCGCTGCTCGTCATCGGCCTGTCCGCGTCCGTGCCTGTCGCCGCCCAGAGTGGCGATGACGTCGTCCGGCTGACCCGGCTGGTCGAGGCTCAACAGGCCCAGATCGCGCGGCTGGAGGCAAGGCTGGCGGCGATTGAGGGCGCAGCCGCCCGGCCTGCGGCCGATGCCGCGACGATCGCCTCGCCCGCGTCAGCCGCTCCCCCCGCCGCGCTCGCTCAAGCACGCCCCCCGGCCCCGCTGGGCCAGGCGCTGCCATCCGACGCGCATCCTCCGTCGCTGGAGCAAAGGCTGGCGCGGATCGAGCGTGCGCAGAGGGACGATGGCCATATCGATTGGTCGAAGGGGACGCCCGAATTCACCAGTGCCGATGGACGATTTTCCTTCCGCCCACGCGGCCGCGCGCTCATCGACTGGGCGACCACGACCGGCAGCGAACAGCCGGGACGCAACATGACTGCCACCCAGGCCCGATCCTTGCGACTGGGGTTCGAGGGCGGGATCGGCAAGCACCTGTCCTATCTGCTGGAGGGGGATTTCGCGGACAATGAGGTGGCGATCAAGTCGGCTTACATCGCCTGGACCACAGCCTTCATGGGGCAGCAGGCGGAATTCGCATTGGGTAACCGGCTGAACGATCGCGGGCTCGATGGTTCGAGCGGCACGATCTCGGTCCCGTTTGTGGAGCGTAATTTCGTGGGCCAGGGCATCATTCCGGTGCGTGGTTTTTTCGGACTGGGCGCGGCCGCGCGTGTCTATGGCGACGGCTGGCATGTCGGCGTTCAGGTATCGGGCGACGATATCAGCAATCCGGGTAACGAAAGCGACGGACTGACGATCGGCGCGCGCGCGCACTGGAACCCGATCAGGACCGCCGACTGGCTCGTCCATCTGGGGCTATGGGGCTTTCACGAACGGATTGCCGCCGATGCCGCGCGACCCAGTCGCAGCATCGCGGTGGGGGGCTTCTTCAATGACAATCTGCGTATCCTGCCGGGCACCTTTACGGGAGCCCGGTCGGGGAATGCCCTCGGCTATGAACTGGGCCTCTTCCGGCGCGCACTCTGGGCCTATGGCGAATATGGCGGACGGCGGCTGGAGAATATTGCAGGTACCCGCATCGACCAATCCGCCTGGGCCGTGTCGGCCGGATGGTTCCTGACCGGCGAGAACTCCCCCTATCTCTCGCGTGGCGGCGTCTGGAGTCGCCCAAAGGTGCTGCGCCCCGTCACCTCGGGCGGGCGCGGGGCGATCGAACTCGCGACCCGCTATGAGGAACTGGACTATAGCGACAATGCCACCGGCGGACGCGGCACCGCGCTGACGCTTGGAGTGAACTGGTATCTGAACAATTTCGTGCGGCTGCAACTGAACGCCATCGACTGGACCATCGCCAATCCAACTCAGAGATCGGGCGCGACCGATCATGGACAGACACTGATCGGCCGCGCGCAAATCGCGTTCTAACCGCTCATGTCAGCGTGTATCCTTCGTCGCGTCGGCCATGGGCCATGCCTGTAGGCTAAGACGAGCCGACCCGCCGCGCGCGCTGGCGCTCCAACGCAGCTGGCCACCACCGCGAAAGAAGCGGTCGGTGATCGTCCGCGTACCATCAGCGGCATAGACTTCGAGGATCGACTGATCGGCCAGCACACGCAGCCGTACCCGCTTTCCTTTCATATCGACCGGGGCGATATGGCGGGCGGGGAAACCGTCATGGAAATGCGGCCCCGAGCGGGTGCGGTCGACGAACAGCTCATCCACGCCAGGATTGACGCCGATCAGCGTCTGATATCCCTGTTCGTCGGTCAGCGCGATCGTAACCTGATCCGCGCTGCCGGTGTCCAGATCGACCATAAGGTCGGCCGAGCCGCCCGCGATCGGCAGGTCTAACGGCGTTTCCCCGAGCGTCGCGGTAAAGTCCTGGCGCGTGCCGCGCAGCCGCTCGACCTCTCGCACCGGTGCCTGAGCGAGACGATAGCCTAGCGGTGTCTTCCAGAGCGTCACCTCGCGCGGTACGGTCATCAATCCGCGCGCGGGCCAGGTCGGGATCGCCTCGGCATAACGCCAGTCATTTGCCCAGCCGATCCAGATGCGACGGGGATCGTCCTTGGGCAGATCGTTCCAGGACACGGCCGCATAGAAGTCCGCGCCATAGTCCATCCACTGCGCATCGCTCGGCCAGCCCGCCACAAGGGTAAAGCGTGTGCCGTCGAAATCCCCGACGAAATACTGACCGCCCGAACCACCGCCAATCGCATTGTCGCCCAGGTTGATGCTGAGCACCCAGCGCCTTTCGCCGGGCGCCCCGCCCTGGACCGGCAGTTCGAACAGGTCGGGGCATTCCCAGTTCTTGCCGTGCCCGCCCGCAGGACCAAAGCTGCTGGCGAAGCGCCATTGCTTCAGGTCGGGCGAGGTGAAGAGGACCGCCCGGTTCTCCAGCGCCATCACCGCCACCATCACCCAGCGCTTGGTGGCCGCGTGCCAGAAGACCTTGGGGTCACGAAATTCGGGCGAACCGACGCTCAGCACCTCGCCATGGACCGTCCAGCTCCGCCCACGATCATTGCTATAGGCGAGATACTGGGATTGCAGCTTCGCCTTGGGGTTGTGGCCGGTATAGATCGCGATCAAGGGCGGCTTGCCGTTCCGGCCGAACCCGGTCGTGTTGTTCCAGTCGACGACCGCGCTTCCCGAAAAGGCCATGATGTCGGCGGTTTCGGGAATGGCGACCGGCAGTTCCTCCCAATGGACCAGGTCGCGGCTGACCGCATGGCCCCAACTCATATGGCCCCAGCGATCGCCATGCGGGTTATATTGGTAGAACAGGTGATACTCGCCGTCATAATAGACGAGCCCATTCGGATCGTTCATCCAGTTGCGCTGCGGCGCGAAGTGGAAGGCCGGACGCGGGTCGGGCCGCTGTGCCGACGCGCCGGTCGCCAGAACAGCCCCGGCCATGGCGAGCAGGGTCATGGTCTTCATGCCGCCCTGCCCTGCAGGTTCATGTCCTCCAGCGCGACGCCATTGGTTTCCGGCATGACCCGGATCGTCCAGATCAACTGCAACAGCATCATCGCGCCGAAGAAAGCGAAGACCCATCCGCCGACCGCGCTTGCGACGATCGGGAACAGCCAGGTGATCGCCGCCGCCGCGACCCAATGGGTGGTCGAGCCCAGCGCCTGCCCCTTGCCGCGCACCGTGCTGGGGAAAACCTCGGAAATGAACACCCAGATCACCGCGCCCTGGCTGATCGCGAAGGCGGCGATGAAGGCGAGCAATCCGCCCAGGATCAACGTCCCGTTGGGAGCGCTGCGCTCAAGCTGCCATCCGACCAGCAGCAGCGCGGCGGCGCAGACGATCGAGCCGACGAACAATAGCGGCTTGCGCCCGAACCGGTCGATGAAGAACAGCGCCGCGACCGTGAAAAGCAGATTGGTGCCACCGACCGCGATCGACTGGAGCAGCGCACTGTCCGCTCCCGCGCCCGCCAGTTCGAAGATACGTGGCGCATAATAGAGCAGCGCGTTGATGCCCGAGAGCTGATTGAACAGCGCGATGGCGATCGCACAGGCGACCGGGAAGCTGTACGCCGTCGTGAACAGCCGAGCGTCGGCCTGCCCCGCGTCGCGGTGTTCCGCCGCCTCGATCCGCACCAGTTCGGCCTGCGGATCGACAAAGCCCAGCCGGGTCATCACCGCCGCCGCCCTGGCCCGGTCGCCCTTTACGGCAAGCCAGCGCGGGCTTTCGGGCAGGACGAAAGTCACCGCAAGGAAGAGTGCCGACGGTACCGCGACGATCCCGAACATCCATCGCCATGCGGCCTCAGGCGGCAGCGCCTGCGCGATCAGATAGTTGCTGAGGAACGCGATGAGGATGCCGAGCACGATGTTGAGCTGGTTCATCGCGACCAGACGGCCGCGGAACTTCGCGGGCGAGACTTCGGCGATATAGATCGGGGTCACCACCGATGCCGCGCCGATGGCAAGACCACCCAGGAACCGGAAGCCGATCAGGATCGGCCAGCTTTCCGCCAGCGCGGTGCCGAGCGACGACACGACATAGGCGATCGCGACCGACAGCATGATGGCCTTGCGGCCATAACGGTCCGCGGGTGCGCCCGTGACCAGCGAACCGATGACGGTGCCGATCAACGCCGAGGCGACGGTGAAACCCAGCGACGCATCGGTCAGCGCAAACCGCGCCTGCAAGGCCTGGGTAGCGCCGGAGATCACGGCGGTATCGAACCCGAACAGCAAACCGCCAAGCGCCGCCCCGGCCGCGCTCAATATGATCGCGACGGTCGCCCGCGCATCGTCTCCATCGTGCCGGATACCCGGCGTCGCGATGCTATGCATCGACTGTCTCCTCGATCGTCTGAAAGGGTTCTACCGAACGCCAGTGCGTCGGCCATTGATGGGGCGCACTGCGACAGGCGAGCGCCAGCACGCCGGTCAGCCCCGCCGAGGCTCCCGCGCTCGGCACGATGATATCGTCGTCCATCGCAACGGCCTGCATCTCTGCTGGCCTCGTGATCGCGATCCACGCGCCCGCGAGGGTGCGCCCGTCCCGATCGGTGACGGCGCAGGAAGACTTGGTAGCTCCGGCCCCCGTGCCACCTTGCAATAGTGGATCGATCACGAACCGCCCCCTGGAGGGCCTGATCCCAGCATATCCCTCGCCACGCACCCATCTCCCGTTCTCGCCGCTTTACCCGGTCGCCATGACTAAATCTACAAATGTGATTTAGTGGGTCAAGGACGGTTCACGCTGGCAGCGCAAGGACCTGCCGAACTATCATTTTGTCGCTGCCGCGAACGGATATCGGCCTTTCCTCATTCACGCTTAAACAAGCTAGTGAGATCAGGCGAATATTGCGCATGTAAAGGAAGCAGGCCCGCCCCGATCGCAGTCGCCCGCTTTCCCAGCGCTCCGATACGAAGGTCCGGCGGGAAGAAATCCGGTGGGGCATTGACCGCCAGATGAGTCTCCACCGCCGCTCCGATATCGGCGAGTTCGCCAGCCTCCAGGCATCCGTCTAGAATCACCGCCTCGAGATCGAGCAGGCTGTTCGCCCCCGCAATCGCAAAGGCCAGCGCCTGCGCGCAACGGTCGCGCCACGCCGCCAGTTTCGCAGGTGTTGCCGCGCGGTCGCGATCATAAAGCGATGCGTGATGGATCAGCGCGTCGCGACGACCTTCGGCCATCACCGGCATCGATGCCAAGGCACCCGCATTGCCGTGCCGCCCCTGAAAGACCTGCCCACCCAATACCAGCCCTCCGCCGACAAAGGTGCCGAGATGGATCAGCAGATAATTCTGGAGATACACCCCCGCCCCGCAGAGCAGATGCGCCAATGCCGCGGCATTGCCGTCATTGTCGAAAAAGGTCGGCCAGTTCAGCCCGGCGCGCAATTGGTCGGCGACATCGGCGCGCCGCCATTCCTCCGCCTGCTGTTCCGAAATGCCCAACTCGTCGCGCCACTCGCCGAGGAACCATGGCATGGCGATGCCGATGCCCAAGAAGGTCCGCGCCTCGCGCATCAGTGCTGGTAACTGCTCCTCCAGGAAGCGATCGATGCGCTCAATGGCGAGATCTATCGTCGGAAAGGTGCCGGTGTAACATTGCAGCGCCTGTTGCTGTCCGTCGAAGTCGAGCAGCACCATCGTCATCGCCTCACGGCCGATCTCGACGCCAACCGTATAGCCCCGCGCGCCGTTGATGCGGTACACCGTCGCGGGCTGGCCCATTCCCCCGGTCCGCTTTTCGGCCTGGAACAGCATGGCTTCGCTTTCCAACTCGTCGATGATCCGCGCAACGGCCTGCGCGGACAGGCCCGTCACGCGCGCCAACTCGGCCTTCGACGCGCCGTTCATCCGCCTTATGGCCGACAGGATCAATCGCTCATTATAGCGCCGCATCCCCCTCGCATTCGTGCCCTTGCGCGCCATGTGCATGCGCCGATCCGCTCCCATATCGGTTCTCGTTTTCCCGCAGAATCTACACCAAGACCGACGCAAGACCAGGGTTGGCACCTTCGACGCGATGCGGACGACCGCACCCGGCCGCCAAACATGGCCGGGATTGGTGCTTTGACAACCGCCCGAACCGACTTATCCTTGGATGTCGGCGGCGCGCCCTCCAGGCACGAGAGTCCCGAGCGCAGGACCGCAGTTCGCCATGCCATTGGATATGACGATGACCTATCTGAAACTCTTCGCTTCCAGCGGCGCGCTCGCATGTTTCGCGGCGGCGATCTCCACGCCGGCCGCTTCGCAGACGGCTCAGCCATCGCAAGACGCAGTGGACCGACAGATTGCCCGTGTCGGCGCGGATGCGCAGACCGTTGGGGAGCTGCAAACCGGTATCGCGAGCGCCTGCGCGATCCAGCCCTGGCAACTTATCCTGCGCTCGACCGGGCCAAGGGGGATTCGCATCGAGGCATCCCCCACCCTTTCCCGCCTGAAGCTGCGCTGCGCCTTTGCCGTCGTAGACAATAGCCGCTTTTACGTCGCCAATCCCAAACGCGAACGCCCTTAAATCCCGTAGCCAGAAATTATGCTGCACCTGCTAGCGCGGCTGTCCCATTTTCGATCAGTTTGCGAAATGGCCGCTAAATTGGCGGCGGATCACATCGAATAAATTCCTGATTTCTCGACCATAATTTGACCAAAAATGCGTTTGTTTCTTCGGTGAGACAATTGAGGCCTTGCCCTCCTGTCCCGATGACGCCCCTTCATTGTTGAGTTATCAAAAATCTCTGCATCGACACGTTCTCTTTTTTTGAGACGGCGAGGCGCCACAATTTCCCGGGGGGGCTTTTGGATGGATGTTGCGCACGTCCATGAGCTGGCTGATGCCATGACGACGCCGACGGTCTGGTCTAACCGCCGACGGATACGTCGTCGCTGCTATATGGCGTTGCTGGCGATCGACGCGGGGGCGCTGGCGGCTGGGTTTTCGTTCGCCAATCTCCTGCGTTTCGGCGACATTGCCGATCCACAGGGTCTTGGCCTGTTCGCGATCACCTTTGCCCTCTACCTGATGTGCGCCGGACGCGCCTATCATGCCGATATTCTGTGCGAATGGATCCGTGCCATCCCCTCGGCCTTGATGGGATTGACGATCAGCGCCCTGATCATCGTGCTCACCGCCTTTTGCCTGCACAGTTCCACCGACATCTCGCGCATCGTCTTCGTGGCGGGGATCGTGACCAGTACGATCCTGCTTGTGCTGGGCCGCGCGGCACTTGGACATACGGCCCGAGCCCTTTTGGGCGGCAGCGCGATCACCGAAGTTCTGTTCGTCGATGGCGATGAAGGCGGCGTGCGCTATCCCGAAACCGTAAGGCGCCTGGATGGCGGCCCGATCGGCCGCAAGCTGGCCGGCAACAATCCAGAGGCGCTGGACGAACTGGCCCGCACGCTCGACGGCGTCGACCGGGTCGTGGTGACCTGTCCGCCGGAGCGTCGCGGCACCTGGGCGATGATGCTGAAAGGGTGCAACATCCGGGCGGAAATCGTCATTCCCGAGCTGGACCGGATCGGTGTCCTCGGGTCGTCGCACTTCCATGGCATATCGACCATGCTGATCTCGACCGGGCCTTTGCGGACGCGGGACCAGATCGTGAAGCGCGGGCTCGACCTGGCGATCGTCATTCCGATGATCCTCCTGTTCCTGCCACTGCTGACCCTGATCCCCCTTCTCATCCGGCTGGACAGCCCGGGGCCGGTGCTGTTCGTGCAGAAGCGCATCGGGCTGAACAACCGCCTGTTCTCGGTGTACAAATTCCGAAGCATGTACACGGATCGATGCGATGCGAACGGCAACACCTCCGCGGGCCGCACCGACAACCGGATCACCCGCGTCGGCCGCTTCATCCGTGCAACCAGCGTCGACGAACTGCCGCAACTGCTAAATATCCTTGGCGGCAGCATGAGCTTCGTCGGTCCACGTCCCCATGCGCTGGGTTCGCTCGCCGGGCAGCAGCTATTCTGGGAAGTCGACGCCCGCTACTGGCATCGCCATGTGTGCAAGCCCGGCCTCACCGGCCTAGCCCAGGTTCGTGGCTTTCGCGGTGCGACCCATCGTCGCGAAGACCTGATCAATCGCCTCCAGGCCGATCTGGAATATGTGAACGGCTGGAGTATCTGGCGTGATCTCTGGATTTTGCTGACCACGGTACGGGTCGTCGTCCACCCGAATGCCTATTGAGCATGAGCGGTCCTCCCCTTTCATTCCGCGATCCGTCGGACGGACGCATCGCTCGCCCGCGACGCGGGCTGTCCGCGTATCCTGTTGAGAGAGTATCGACCATGGCCCCTTCGCTGCGTCTATGTTGGAAGGCCGCAATGCTGGCGATATGGGCATGGACCGGCGCGATAGCGCATGCCAAGAGCGTGACCGGCACCGCGCCACCCGCCACACAGGGCGAAGGCGCAAAGATCGCCAGTCCCGACAGCTATCGTCTGGGCACGGCGGACAAGGTCCGTATCATCGTGTTCAATGAACCGACCTTGTCGGGGGAGTTTATCGTGGGCGACGGCGGCCAATTGTCATTGCCGTTGATCGGCGACGTCGCGGCGACGGGGCGCAGCGCCGGCGAGGTGACGGCCGAAATCCAGCGCCGTCTGGCCGATGGCTATCTGCGCGATCCGCGCGTCAGCATGGACGTGCTGACCTATCGTCCCTTCTACATCCTGGGCGAAGTCAGCAAGCCGGGCGAATATCCCTATGCCAGCGGGCTGACCGTGATGAACGCCGTCGCGCGTGCGGAGGGCTTCACCTACCGCGCGAACAAGAAAAAGGTCTTCATCAAGCATGCGGGTGAAGCCGAGGAAAAGGAAGTGAAGCTGAGTGCCGACGTGACCGTCGCACCGGGCGACACGATCCGCATCGGCGAACGGTATTTCTGATGCGGATATCTGATCATCAGCGGGGCCTTGGCCCAGACGCGCCGCAGACCAGCAACGAGGAGCGAGAAACCATGAGAAAGACGATGGTGAAGACGATCGCGGCTGGCGTCGCCGGCCTGATCGGAACGGCATTGGGCGCGCAGGCGACGGCAATGTTCGCCGCAGGCCAGACCGCCCCCGTCCAAAGCTCCACGCCCGATCCGCAGGCGGTCGCGAACCTGATCGCCGCGATCGAGACGCAGCTCGCCTCGGTTCCGACCGATGGCAGCATCGACGCCTATCAGGGCGCGATCGCCTTTGCGGTCGATCAGGCACAGGCGCCCGCCAATGTCGTACTGGCGGCCCTGCAGGCGCTTCAACGGGCACGACCGAACGCCAGCCGCGCGCTGACTGCCGCGCTGGGCAGCATGATCGGCAATTATCAGAGCCTGGCCGGAACGAGCGGTACTGGCGGCACGACCGCCAACGCCGCGCCTGTCACGCAGCAATCGGTCACGTCCCAAGGTGTCGCACCCGCCCTGAGTACCGGTCCTACGGTCAGCGGAGGCGGCTCCAATAACTATTCGCGGCCGACGTCCTGATCAGGGGCGCGGCCGACAGGCTCAGGGAACGGGGGATATGATGTTCCGCAGAACCAATATGGCGGCGCTGGCCCTTTGGGGCGGACTGTCCGCTCTTCCGTCGGCGGCGGCCGCCCAGACGATCACGGCAAGCGTCTTCGACACCATCGTCCCGTTCGATTATAATCGCGGGCGCAACGAAAGCGTCCTGGATCGTCCTCGCACCGCCTTCGATCCGATCGGGCTGAAGGCGGGCTCGTTCACGGTCCTGCCCAGCCTGGCCACGAGCGTGGGCTTCAACAGCAACGTCTACCAGGTGCCGACCGAAAAGACCTCGGACGGCTTCGTCCTGATCGCGCCGTCGGTACGCGCGGTTTCGGACTGGTCGGTACACAGCCTGTCAGTCGACGCATCGGCCGGTCTAAAACGTTTCTCTTCGGCCGCGCCGCGCAACGAAGATGCCTGGTCGCTCGGCACCGATGGTCGGATCGATGTCGACGCCGACGATTTCCTGTCGCTGGGCGTCCGAACTTCGCGGATCTACGAAAGCCAGTTTTCCGGGGCGTCGCTGAACAATATCCGGTCGTCGGTACCGGCCCAGGTCACGACCTTCCGCGGGTCGAGCGAAAGCCGCCTGTCGCGCGTGCGCCTTGTCTTTTCGGGCGATCATTCGGTCTTCGATTACCAGCCGGTCACCAATTTCAGCAATGTCGTGATCGCGCAGACTGACCGCAATCGCGACATCACGCGTGCGATCGGTCACGTCGAATATGGATTGATGCCCGATGCGGGCCTGTTCGTGCAGGTCGTCGGCGTCCGCACCCATTACAAGACGCCGCTGGCGACCGGCGCGCCGAACCGCAACTCGCGCGATCTGCGGATCCTGACCGGCATCAGCCTGGATATTTCCGCACTCGTCCGTGGCAGCGTGGGCGTCGGCTACACTGACCGCAATTACGACTCGCCCGTCTACAGGAACATCGGGGGCCTGTCCGTCAACGCGCGGCTGGAATATTTCCCGTCCAAGATGACCACCGTGTCGCTGGCCGCCCGTCGCGAGGTGGAGGACGCCGTGATTGCGACCACCAGCGGATACTTCAACAACGGCGTCACGCTGCGTATCGACCATGAATTGCTGCGCAACCTGCTGCTGAACGCAGCCGTCGATTATGAGCGCGACGTGTTCATCGGCATCGACGGTCGCGCGACGATCCTGCGGACGACAGGTGGCGCGCGCTACATGGTCAACAATCTCATCGGGCTCGACGCATCCGTCGGCTATTCCCGCCGGTCGAGCAACAGCGTGGCAACCGGCCCCAGCCTGGACGAAATGCGCGGATTGCTGGGCATCATCATTCACCGCTGATCGCTCGACAGTAGGCTTAAAGGACAAAGACGACATGGACGCGATAGCAACCGGCCCGCTTCGCCCTTCACAAAATGGCCAGGGACCAGCGGACGGCGACACACTGTCCTCCGCCATTCACGGCGCGCTGGGCATCGTCAGGCGACGCTGGCGGACGATGGCGCTGATCGCGGCGGTCATCTTCGCGGCCGCGATCGCCATCGTGTTCATGATGACGCCGCGTTTCGAAGCCGCCGCGCGTGTCCGTATCGATCCGTCGCGAAGCGCCGCGATGGGCCAGTTGAGCGACCAGCCTGTGGGCATGCCCGACCAGTCGATCGTCGATACCGAAGTCGGCGTGATGCGCTCGATCGAGATCGCACGGGCCGTCGTGCGCAAGCTGAACCTGTTTGACGACAAGGAGTTCACTGCCGGGCTTTCCATGCCCGCCAAACCCACCGAAGCGCAGCGGGAGGACATGGAAAACCAGGTGGCGGCGCGTCTGCTCAGGGCGATGACCGCCGAGCGCGAGAAATCAACCTATATCGTCGAGATCGCCATCGAGTCGACCAATGCCGACAAGGCGGCACGGATCGCCAATGCGTGGGCGGACCAGTATATCGAATATACCGTCGGACGCCGCTCCGGCACCGCAGAACGCCAGGGTCGCTTTCTCGACGAACGGCTGCGCACCCTGAGCGGCCAGGCGGCAGAGGCGGATCAGCAACTGGCCCAGTACCGGGCCCAGGCGGGGATCGTCGATGTCGCTTCAGGCGCGCAATCGGTCACCGATCAGCAGATCGCTCCGCTGGCGTCACAGCTTGCGACGGCGGAGTCGGAAGCTGCGGCGGCGCGTTCCAAGCTGGCGATCGCCCGTGCCCAGATCCGGGGCGGCGGTATCGACGCAGTTTCGGCGGTCCTCAACTCGGAAGTGATCCGCAATTTGCGGGCGCAGCGCGCGCAACTCGCCGCGGAGCAGGGCGAGATCGCAACCCGCTATGGCCCGCGCCACCCCGAATCCATCAAGATCGCCCAGCAGATCGAAGCACAGGACAAGCAGATCGCCGAGGAGGCCAACCGGGTCGTCGGTGGCCTGGAGAGCGAAGCGAATGCCGCCTCCGCCCGCGCCGCAAGCCTGCGTTCCGACCTGTCGCGGCTGCGTTCGCAGCAATCGGCCGACATCCGCTCCTCGGCTCAGGCCGAAACGCTGAAGCGCAAGGCCGAAATCTCCCGCGACAATTACAACCGCATCGCAACGCAGGCGCAGTCGGTCAACCAGATGGCCAGCAGTTCGCTCAGCCAGGCGCAGATCATCGAGGCGGCCACCCCGCCCGCGCGGCCCAGCAAGCCCAAGCGCGGCCAGTTGCTCGCGGCAGGGCTGTTGTTCGCGCTGGTCGCGGGGATCGGCGTAGGTGGTGCGCAGGAGTTGCTGACCTCCGGCTTGCGGACCGTTGCCGATGTACGCCGACTGGGGTTCGACGTGGCGGCATCGATCCCGCGAGTCCGGTCGAGCCAGGGACTCGCGGCCGACCAGGTCAATATTCGTCCGATGGGTTTCTTCGCCGAAGCGTTCCGAGGCTTGCGGCGCTATTTGTCGCTCGGCGATGCGCAGGCACACAGGGTCATCGCCATCACCTCAACTTTGCCCGACGAAGGCAAGACGACGTCCTCTCTGTCATTGGCACGGGTCATGGCGCTGGCGGGGGAGCGCGTTCTCTTGATCGACGCCGATATCCGCCGGGCGACGATCGCCGATATCGCAGGCTTCTCGCCGACCATGGGCCTGGTCGAGGTGCTGCGCGGCGAGGCCACGCTGGATCAGGCGATCGTGACCGAGGCGGGCAGCGTGGTCGATATCCTGCCGGTCGCCAAGTCCACGTTCACGCCCGAGGATCTGTTCAGCAATGCGGCGATGGCACCATTGCTGGATCTGGCGCGCGAGCGTTATGATCATGTGGTGATCGACACCCCGCCGCTGTTGGGTGTGGCCGACGCGCGCGTCATCGTGACTTATGCCGATGCCGTAATGCTCGCGGTCAAGTGGAACGCGACGCCCCGAAATGCCGTGAAGACGGCGCTGGACATATTGCGGCACGACAAGGCGAATATTGTCGGCGCGATCTACACGATGGTCGATGCCTCGTCCGAGATCTACGGCGCTCTCTATTACTCGCGTAAATACGCCAAATATTACACGCCCGAGGAATGAGTGGCCCGCCTCTGGAGCGCCGCCCCGGGCGGATGGCCCGCCTGGGTGTGGGCTGTATCCTCAGCGGTGCGCTCGGGCTGTCCTTCTACAATCTTGGCCACGAATGGGCGATCGCAAGGGCTGGGGGCTTGGCCGCTGGAGCGACCCGGTGGACCGATCCCCCACCGCCCGCCGCGATCCCCCCGCGCGCTGCGCTCGCCTATGGAGCATTGGCAACGCGGCTTGCGGCGGAAACCGCAGACCCGGCGGCGCGCGGTCGCTATCTCGATCTTGCCGATCGGTATCTGACGCCGCTCGAGACCGCACGCTCGCACTGGGGCCAGTTCTGCGCGGCCGATATTTTCCGGCAGCTAGTGCGTTACGGCGCGACGGCACACCCGACGATCGCCGCCCTGGACCGGAGCTTTGACTGCGCGCCCTATCTCGATACGGCCTCCACATGGCGGCTTCGTGTCGGGCTTGAGGCCTGGCCGCGACTGCCGGTCCGCGTGCGGAATGCCGTCATGATGGAGGCGTCATGGATGGGTTCTCTGTCCGCTCGGCAGTCCATCCTCATCCGCAGCATCGTTGGTTTCGCGCCGGACAAGCTGCGCGCATATCACCGTGCCCAGCAGCGGTTTAACGAGGCACGGGCACGTTCAACGGTCGCCGTCGTCGGCGCGCCGTAACGCCTGCCCCCACAACATCGCAACGAGCACCGTAGTCGTCGCGATGACGACTGGTACGTCAAGCGCAATATCAGTCCATCCGCAGATCACCGAGAGCAGGGCCGCCGCCAGCATGCCCAGAGACAAGGGCCTGCCCCGATTGCCGTTCCTACCGTTCTGGACGACCACCCATGGCGCATAAAACCGGCTGACTGGCGACAGAAGTGCGGCCACGAGGACTATCAGCAGCATGGCATAGGGAAGGCCGCCGGTCATGAACAGTCGCAGCGCCCAATTATGAGGCGAGTGAATATACCAGAAGTTGGCGGCTGAAAAAGGATCGCGCATCGCCAGCATGTTGAGTTGGTCGAAAGACAAAAGCCCATAGCCGGTCATCAACGCGGGCTGGATCGCAAACCAGTAATGCGCCCAGATCATATGGCGATCGGTGATGTCCGCCTCCGCGCGATAAACGCGATCCAGCGTCGCATCGCCGATCATCACCACAAGTAACATGATGGCCAACAGAATGAGGCCGATCAGCGCCGCGCGACCACGCTTTCGCTCTGCCCGAATCGGCGTCGCCGCAACCATCAGGACCGCCAGTACCAGGGTTGCGATCAGGGCGGTGCGCGACCCGCTGATCGCACAGCTTCCCAGGCCGATGACCGCCGCCAGCGCCGAACAGGCCACGCTGGCCCAGCGCGGATTGACCGGATCGATCCGGCCCAAGCCATCCATCGCATAACCCGTCGCCAACAGCACCAGCATTCCCGACAGGCAGCCATGGGCATTGGCATTGAGCATCGTCCCCGAAAAACGGTCGGCATGAAGACCCTTGGACAGACCCCACACGCTGCCCGCATCGATCTGGCGCAGGACCAGGCCGATGATGATAGCCACCGTACCGAAGGCGATCATCCAGCCGAGCGCACGCCGGATCATGCCATAACGATAGCCGAGCCAGCCTGCCGCCAATAGAAGTGCAAAGCCGCCCATGACGCGGACCAGACCGGACAACGCAAGGTCGGGCACCAGTTGCAGCCGCGCGCGAGCGGGCCAGAATCCGGGCCACACCACCGGCTGGGCAAGCCAGGCCAGGATCGCCATCATCAGGGCGATAACCGGCCAAGCCCTTCGCCAGAAGCGACTATCCGGCATCAGCATCGGCAGGAAGAACAAGGTTAGCAGGATTTCTCCGCTCGCCGCCATTGCCGCCAACAGGGCGCCGTCCACGCCCAGCGCCAATTGTTCAGCGAACAGGAGCAGAGGCAGCAAGAGGGCCGCCAGACCCGCCTCTTTCGAATCCAATGCCGTCGTCGCGCGTTCCACCCCAGTCCCTCCCAGCCCAGGACGCGTGCGAGCGTCGATCAGGCGGCGCGTGTTTCCAGCCCTTGCAGCACGCGGTGATCGCGCCACAATTTGCCGAGCAGCGTAGCCGCACCGAACGGCTCCACCAAGGCTGCAACGCCATCGGGCGTGATCTCACCTGTCTCAATCGCGCGATATGTGTCGATCAGACGCCGGGCGTGAAGCCGTGTCTGCTCCTCGCCACGCGGGATGAGATAGCCGCTGACGCCATCGCGAACCACCACTTCAAGCTGCGGCAGGTGCAGGGCGACGACCGGCCGACCAACGGTCAGGCTTTCCATCACGACGCGCGGCATGCCTTCAAAATCCGATGTGAGGATGCAGATATGCATGTCACCCAGCAGTTCGGCGATTTCCTCGCTGGTCTTGCGCCCATGACGGGTGGTGATGTCCCGGATCGGGGCGAATTCCGGGAACGCCTCAGGATCGCCGTCGCCGACATAATGGAAGCGAACCTGATCGGACAACTTATGGGCCTCGGCGATCGTCGCGAACATCAGGTCGGGGCGCTTGAACAGGTCGAGCCGCCCCGTGAAGATCACGTTGATCGGCCCATCCATACGGAACGGCCGCCGCCGAAAGATATTGGGGTTCGCCCATGTCGGCAGCGTACCGAGCTTGTGGGCATGACGTGGGTAGGTCGCCTTCAGCCGGTCGGTCAGATCCTGATTGACGCAGTAGAAGGCCCCGGCCTGCCGGACCGAGAAGCGCTCTGCCGCGACCTTGACCCACCAGAATCGCTTCAGGAGCGAACTCATCGCCTTGTCCTTGGTCGCACCGTCATGCAGCATCTGAACACTGCGCACACCGAAAAGCGCCGGCAGGATGGACAATTCGATGCGGCGCAAATCGAGCGTGTAGCGACCCTTCTTCAGGATGCGCCGGATCTTCGCGTAATGGCGCAGCACCCCCATCATGAGCTGCAACAGCACGGCCTTGAAGAAACCGCCGCTGGGCACGCTGCTCACATCATCGGGGATATGCACGACGGGCATGAAGTCGATCTCGCGCCCGCGCACCGTCACCCGATGAACCTTGCCGAGTTCCAGGTCACCGAACCCGTCGACCCCGATCAGCATGATGCCCATGTCCTCGGGATGCAGGTTGATATAGTCGCGGACGAAGGTTTCGATGCCGCCAACCTTCACCCCCCGCGGATCGATCGGATGGATCAGGGCTACACGATAGCGCTTGTCGGTCATCATCATCATCCTTTCGGGCCGGTACCGCCGCCCATCGCCGAACGGACGAAGGCGCCGACATTGGCGAGCAATTCGGGGGAAGCGCGGTCGGGAATCCCGCCGCCAACCTGCAACGGCTCCGCGAGCAGGCGGGTCATTTCACGTTGCAGGGCCTGTTCGTCGTCAACGATCGACAGCCCCGGCATCCCACGAAAGCGGGATGCGGTTTCCAGTTGGTGGTCGGTGGTATGCTCGCCCCGTGCCGCGAGCCGGGGAAGCAGCAGCATCTGCTTGCGTTCCTCCAGCCCCTGCAGGATCGAACCCATGCCGACATGCGCGACGAACAGGCTGCATTGCTGAAGAAGCCGTCGATATTCGGTGATCGGCATCAGTCGGGACCAGGGGGCATGACGCGGTTCGTAGCGCCCCTCGCCGATCTGGATATGGATCGCCTCGTTCGGGTTCGCGGCCGCCCATCCGTCAGCGGCCTGGACGAGGCGGTCGAAGGCCAGGAGCGAACCCACCGATACGAAGATCACAGAACGGCTCCCCAATGCTCGACGCCGTCTTTCGCCGCCGCCTCGGGCCATTGCGCGACCACCTTGTGCGCGAAGCGCCGGGCGATCCGGGCGGAAGTCGCCAGCTCGTTCGGCTGAGCGATGCTGTCGATCCACAGCGTGCGGGCACCGAGCAACCGCGCGAACAGCAGGATGAACAGCATCGGCGCCGACCCGGTGGTCACCACCGCACAGGGGCGTTCGCGCAGGACGATCCCCAGCGCCTTCCAGGCGACCACCGGAAACGCGGCCAGATCGAAGCGCGTCGCATCAGGCAGGGTGTAGAGGCGTCGTCCGGGCACCGCCTCCGAATGGCTTTCGAAGGTCGATACATAGGCGGTATCCCATTCGGCGAACACCGGGTGCAGCCGCAACAGCTCGATCCAATGACCGCCGCCCGAGGCGCAGGCCAGGAGGCGCCCTTCCCGCGTGAAACTGATCATGCCTCCCCTTCCCCCGCCTGTCCGGTGCCATAGGTGCGAGCCGCGACATCGCTCCATCGCATCCCCTCGGCCTTTTGCCTGGCGCCCCTGGAAAGGCGCGCGCGCAGGTCTTTGTCATCCGCCAGCCGCTCAAATGCTTGGGCCACCGCCGCGACATCATGCTCCGCCACCAGCAGGCCGCTTTCGCCGTCCGCCACAGCCTCGGGAATGCCGCCGGACCGCGTCGCGAGCGCGGGCACGCCGTACGCGCCGGCCTCGATGAAAACGAGACCGAAGCCCTCGACCCGGCCCCCTTCATCCTGATAGCCCGGGAGGCAGAACAGATCGGCGGCGGCCAGCCGGTGGCGGACCTCCTCGAACGGCAGCGGGCCGGTGATCTCCACCTCGATGGGAAGGGCGGCGACTTTCCTACGCAATTCGGCCGAGAAATCCTCGTCGATCGCAGGTCCGACAACCCACCATTTCCAGTG
Organism: Sphingomonas sp.; assembly: GCF_039594485.1. Lineage (GTDB taxonomy): Bacteria > Pseudomonadota > Alphaproteobacteria > Sphingomonadales > Sphingomonadaceae > Sphingomonas. Next base: position 204,106 of record NZ_JBCNNI010000001.1, read on the forward strand.
ACGCATGACTTCGGGCGGCAGAGAGGCCAGCGCCTCGGCAATCACGCCATGCCCTTTACGCGGCACGACACGTCCCAACGACAGGATGACGAAGCTATCCTCGCCCAATCCCATCCGCTCGCGGCCCACGACGCGATCGACACGCTGTTCGAGCCAGTGATCGGACACCGCCAGAGGGATCGCGACACTATCATCCCGTGCCACGCGTGGCAGCCCCCGATGCAGTAACTCGCGGGTATAGTCGCTATTGGCGATCCACGTGGCCCATCCCCTGCGCCAGAAACCCGTGGCGTCCAGCATCACACGCCGCTTTGGCGCCTGCATGTAGATGATTTCCGAACCGTGCACGGTGAGCAGGATTTTCGGTGTCGTTCGTCGAAACAGCCGCTCGCGCAGAACGGCCATGCGGAGCGGCAGAAAGAACGGCCAGTCGATCGCATGGACGATGTCGAAACGCCGCCGCGCCATGAGGGCCGCGACGCTGCGCACCCGCCCCGGCAATCCTGCGAGCGTCGCTGGGCCGCCATGATAGCGTATAACCTCGAACGGAAAGCCGGCATCGAGCGCCGTCTGATCCGCTCCATAGTCGGGCGCGTAGACAACGACCTCGTCCCCCATCGCCGCCGCTGCGGCGGCCAGTTCCCGGGCATAGGTGCCAATGCCGCCCCGAAAGGGATCGAACTCGCTGGTCAGCAGCAACAGGCGGCGACACGCGGTCATGCGTCAGCCGATCCGGCAAGACCCATGCCGTCCCACGCATCATGAAGACGCCCGCGAACGGTGCGCACGCCACTGCCCCTGTTCATGTCGCCCCCCGCTTCCCGAACCCCTTGTGCATTGCGGCATGCCTCGACCGGCCACGCCCTCGCAAGACCGATCATCCGCCTGTCGCGGCGCGTACCGTCGCAATTTGGAACGCTTTCAAAATGACTGGGGCCCCTTTGCCGTTGAGCCATAACCATCATTTGCTATGCGCCAGAAGGTCAGGGGTCGGGGGATGCGGACATGCGAAGTCTCAACAAGTTGCTGTGGCTTCGGCGGCTGCTGGTACGCGTCCGTTATCTCTATTATACCAAGTTCTGGGGCATGGATATTCATCCGACGGCCACCTTTTCGCTCAGCGCGCACTTCGACCGCACCTATCCCAGGGGTATCCATGTCGGGGCCGAAACCTATGTCGCGCTGGGTGTGACGATCCTGGCGCATGACATGACGCGCTCTCTCTATTGCGACACACGGATCGGACAGCGTTGTTTCATCGGGGCGCGCAGCGTGATCCTGCCGGGTGTCACGATCGGCGACGGCAGCGTGGTCGGAGCGGGCAGCGTCGTGACCAAGGACGTGCCACCGCATAGCGTCGTGGCCGGAAACCCCGCCCGGGTGATCCGATCCGACATCACGGTCGGTCCTTATGGGCGCTTTCCGAAGCAGGCGGCCTGAGGTCCATGCGTCCCGTCATCCTGCTGACCGTTCGTCCGGTGGAAAGCGATTTTCGCTATCCTCTCGCGTCGGAGCTGAACGCTCTGGGCCATCCGGCAGAATATATCTTCCTGAAGCGCCAGCCGCTGGTCACCGACATGGCGACCGGAACGATCGAAACCTGGTCACTGGGCGGGCTGTTCCGCCATTTCGCTGGCCTGCGCCGCCGGCCCGCCGATCGGCGGCCGGTGGTCTTCAACTCCACCAATCTCGCCTTCCCCTGGACCTCGATCGGTCTGCGCGCGGTCAGCGGAACGCGCTGGTGCCTGGATATGCACGATGAGTTGCTATACGGCGCGACGGGGTGGCAGCGGGCGAAGATGGCGACCGCTCAGCGGATGCTCGTCGCGCAGTCGGACATGATCGTCCACGCTTCGCCCTCTTTGGCCGCGCTATTTCCAACATCGCATCATATCGGCAACGCGTCCTCGCTGGCGATGCGGCCGAAGGTCGATCCCGATCCTTTGCGGGTGCTGGTCCTGGCCAGCATCGATGACCGCTTCGACTTCGACGCGCTGGCCGAGGGCGCGCGTGTCGCGGCCGATCATGTCTTTGAGGTCCATGGCAGAATACAGCGCGACGACGACGCCAATCGGGCAAGGCTGGAGGCGATCTGCGCCGAACGGCCCAATGTCCGCTACATGGGCCCTTATTCCGACGCGACGCTGCCCGACCTGCTGTCGCATTATATCGTCAGCTTTGCGCCTTATCGGACCGACACGGCCTTGACGGAATATATCGATCCGTTGCGCTTCTATCATTGCCTGGCGTCGGGCGTGGGCATCGTATCGACGCCCATCGCCCAGGCCAGGCGCATGAGCGATCGCATCACCCTGTTGTGCGATATCGCCGATCTGCCAACCAAGCTCGCCGAGGCGGCGGCCCGTCCAGTCTCGGCGGCACGGAGTTGGCGGGATGTGGCGCAGGCCGTTTCCCGCCTGATCGCGGATTTGCGCTGAGGCGGCTACCAGTGCGACCGGACGGGCGCCGCGTCAAAGGCTGCCCCGATTGCGCTCCATAGCGGTTTTGGCTGCAATTGCGCATCATAGGGCAAGGGACGAAGCGGCTCACCATCGGCGCGCTTCATATGCGCATCACCTTGCATCCAGCTCTGGTCGTCGTGCACGCCCCAGCACATCACACCCTTGACCGCAGCCTCGTCCAGACAGGTATCGAGAAAGGCGCGGGCATAGCCAGCCGTCAGGGCATCGCGGGCAGCGATATTGCCGGGTGCATCACTGTCGCGGAAATCCATCTCGGTGATCCGAATACGCAGCCCCATGGCCGCCACGTCGCGCAGAAAGGCCCGCAACTTGCCATGATCGATCCGCCAGGTCACACCCAGATGGCTCTGCATCCCGAGTGCATCGACGGGAGCCCCGCGCCGCTGCAACTCCGCGAGCAGGCCCAGCACAGCCGCCCGCTTCGTGTCGGAGGCGGCATCGGCATTCTCGATGCCATAGTCATTGTAGAAAAGATGCGCCGCCGGATCCGCCTCGCGCGCGGCAAAGAAACAATCGGCAATATAGCCCGTATCCATGGGCCGGCCGAACGGCGCGATCCGCAGGCCGCCTGCCTGCCCATCACGCGGCTCGATCGCTTCATTCACGACGTCCCATTCGGCGACGCGACCGCGATAATGGCCGACGATCGACTGAACCCGCGCCAGGAGGGTGGCGCGCCATTCGGGGCCCTGAAGCGCGCTCTCCGCCATCGCCGGGATCGATCGATACCAGAAGGCGGTATGGCCACGGATCGTTAGGCCATGCGTCCGCGCGAAATCGACATAGCGGTCCGCCTGGTCGTAAAAGGGGCTCCCGGCGGCATCGACCGTCCGGCTCCACTTCATCGCATTTTCGGGCACGACCATCGAGGCGTCACGGGCGACGATCGCCCCCACTGGCGATTGCGGCGCGATCGCCGCATCATTCAGCATATAGCCGAAATCCAGCCCCTTGGTACCGGCCCTGTGACCAAGCGACGCCGTCTCGGCCGCGCGCCCGTGCGAACCCGGAGTGAAACAGCCAGCCACCGCCCCCGCCAGAAACAAGCGTCGATCGATCATCTCACGATCCTCCAACACCACTCCGCCAGTGTCGAATGCCTGGCGAGCCTCTCATGGACGCCCCTGATGTACGCGCGGGGCAAGCATTAGCCCAGCGCCGAGTGTCGGGCTTTAATACCAGGCAAGGCAGGTCCCCGCCGATAACTGATGCGGTCGTTCCGACATCCGACATCGCCCTTCCCCCTCGCGCGTCAGGAAGGGGGCGCTGGCCATATGTGCGATTGACTCGCATTATCTTGCAATATAGTTCGGCGTCCATCATGGCCGGAAACGCTGTGGACGGTGCCGACAAGGGCGATCGGGAGCAACGGAAATGCAAAAAACCGGGGCGCTGCTGCTCATCCCTCATGCCGATTTGCGGGCCGTTCCGACCATCGTCGCTGCCCTTGGAGGCGAGCGGGAGGCTCGACCAGGCTTGATGCCACGCCCATTGCCCAAGCCCCGCATCGACAACCGACCGACATTGCCAGATCGCCCGGCGGCTGCACGGCCCGTTTCATGACAGCCGACGTCACCTTCATCGCGCTGTTCGCCAATCAGAGGCCGCGGCTGATCAGCGAGGCGGCGCGATTCACCGGCGACATCGCCTCGGCGGAAGATGTCGTACAGGATGCCTGGTTGAGACTGGCGCAGCGGAACACCGACCAGACCCTGGTTGAGCCGATCGGTTATATCCGACGGGTGGTGCGCAATCTGGCGCTCGATGAATATCGGCAGCGGCGGCGCAGGGAGAAACTCATGCCGCCCGGCTCCGACGTGGAAAGCGATACGGTCGAGGCGATCGGGGTCGATGCGGAACAGCGCGCCATCGCCGCTCAGGAACTGGCGCTTGTCGCCGCCGAACTGAGCCGGATGCCGGATCGCATGCGTCAGGCGGTGGAATTGCATCGCCTGTCCGGCACCCCTCTTCGCGAAATCGCGGCGGAACTGGGCGTTTCCGTCACGACGGCGCATGGGCTGGTGATGGAGGGGGTGGAACGATGCCGTCGTGCACTACGCCCGAAACTCTATTAGGACCGGCTTCCGAAAATTTGCCCTTCTTGCTCGTCTACATCCAGAAAGACGGCTCGGGGTGGATTAATCGTGATGACGGACGAGAAGGACGAGCCTCACCGGCGCGAGGCGCTGGAGTGGATGATCGCGTTGCAGGAGCAGCCCGATGACGCAGCGCTACGCGCCCGATTTGATCTCTGGCGGCGGATGCCCATGCATGACGCAGCCTGGAACGAACTGGCCCATGTCAGCACGTTGATCCGTATGGCGCCGCAATCGGGCAAAGCTGCACCCTCTCTCCCGCAACCCAGCCGACGCTGGCGACGCAGTAGCAGGGCCATGACGGTCCCCATCGCCATGGCCGCATGCCTGACGGCGGTCTTCCTGGGTCGTGACCTGCTCCCGGACATCCGAGCGGATGCGGCGACCAGCACGGGAGAGATACGGACTCTGAGCCTCGGCGATGGCAGTCGCGTCACGCTGGCACCGCATAGTGCGATCGCCTTTGACGGCACCCGCCATGCGCGGCTGCTCCGTGGCTCCGCCTACTTTCACATCCGCCACGACGATGCCAACCCCTTTCGCGTCGCGGCTGGCGATGCCGTCGCCACGGATCTGGGAACCGCTTTCGAAGTCCAGATGAATGGATCGACAACCCACATCGCGGTCAGAGAAGGCGCTGTCGGTGCATCCTGTACCCAGGGGTGGCGTGATGCCCTGCCCTTGCGCCCTGGCGAGACCGCGACCCTCGACTGCGCGACGGGTATCCATCGCCGTGGAGTGGTCGCCCCGTCCCACGTGGCCGCCTGGACAACCGGAAAGCTCGTCATCATCGACCGCCCTCTGGCAGAAGCCATCGCGGCGCTCCGTCCATGGCATCAGGGCTGGTTGATGACGAGAGGTCCCGGGATGGCCCGCCATGTGACGGGCGTTTACGACCTGCGCCAGCCTGACCGTGCACTTGCCGCGATGCGTCAGGCCCATGGCCTTGGCATCGTCAAGATCACGCCCTGGATCACGATCGTTCGCTCCGACTGAGCGGTCGCTTCAAAAAAAAGACCGAAAAGCCGGAGCGTTGAAACGTCTACCCCATGAATGCGAACGATACGCATTATCATCATTAACATTGAATGATCTTGGGGGCAGACGTGACGAACGGACGGATCGGTTTTGGATGGAAGCGGATGGGCATCGGCATGATGCTCACGGCGTCGGCCCTGGGCCTCATGGCCGTGCCGCTGGCGGCTCAGACCAGACAGGCACCGGTCAGCCTTGCCATTCCGGCACAACCGCTGGCCGATGCCCTGGCCCAATTCGCGCGACAGGCGCAGCTTCAGTTGAGCGTCGATGCGGCCCTGCTTGCCGGACTGCGCTCACCAGGCGCGACGGGCCGGATGGACCGCGCACAGGCGCTGGATCGCCTGCTGGCTGGGACCGGACTCGACTGGCGCTTGGCGGATGGGGTGCTGACGCTCCGACGTCGCCCGACGCAGTCCTCGACGTCGGGCGATGGCCAGCCGGGGCGATTGGCGACCGATTCCCTGCGGGTCGAGGGGGACGACAGCCCGCGTGATGTGGCCGAAACACGCGCCCAGCGCGGCCATGACACCGTCTTCGACGCTGATTTTTCCAGCGGTTACAAGGATCGGGCCGAGATCGAACGCTACAAGGGCGTCACCACCTCGGACCTGCTGACCGGCATGGTCAATGTGCTGAGCGGCGACGCGCGCAACAGCGGCGCGCTCGACCCCAGCATTCGCGGTATTCAGGGGCCAGGGCGCGTGCCCGTGGTGATCGACGGCACCGAACAGGCGCTGACCGTCTGGCGCGGCTATAATGGTGCAAGCAACCGGGCCTATGTCGACCCCAACCTGATTTCCGGCTTGCAGGTGCTCCGCGGCCCGACCGACCAGGGCAATATCCGCAGCTCGACCGGCGGCACGGTCGTCATCAACACGCTGGACGCCGATGACGTTCTGCGCCCCGGCCACAATTTCGGCCTCGACATGCGGCTGGAGGGCGGCAACAATTCGACCGATCCGCGCCTGCCGACGCTGTTGACGGGCCGCGATTATCGCACCGTACCGGGTTTTCCCCAGAGTTCGCCCAGCTTCGCGCTGAACGACCCGTATTTGCGCGTCGTGCCGCGGACCGGGTCGGACAACCGCTTCTTCTCATTCGGCGACCGCGCCGTCCGGGTGGCCAGTGCCTTGCGGATCGAGGGGCTTGATCTGTTCGCCGCCTATGCCTTTCGCGAGCGGGGCAATTATTTCTCCGGTACGACCGGCGCGGATTATTATCAGCAGACGTCGCTGCCGTCGCGAAACCTCAATCGCATCCGGCGGATGGCGGTCGGTTTCGTGCCCGGCAACGAGGTGCCCAACACCTCCAGCGATCTGGAATCGGTGCTGCTCAAGGCGACCTGGCATATCGCCGACGACCAGTATCTGCTGGTCAGCCTGCGCGACAGCGTCACTCGCTATGGCGAAATCATGCCGTCGCGTATCCCGATCGACACCGGAAATGTCCAATGGCCGCTCAGCAAGGTCCATGCCCGTGCCTATAATGCGGAATATAAGTGGCAGCCGGACAGCCGCTGGATCGACCTGAAGGCCAATCTCTGGGCCACCGACACCCGGAGCGACACCTATAATTCCGGCGGCATGCCCAATTTCGCGACATTCGCGAATCCGATCCTCATCGACAATGCCCGCGCCAATGCGATCAACAATCGCTACGGCTTCAACGCCAGCAACACGGTGCGTTTCGGCTCGACGTTCGACCTGACGCTGAGCGGTAACTGGCAGCATGAGAAGCTGGGATCGCAGGACGTCTACAATGCCGCGAATTTCCAGGGCTGGCGGCAATTCCCGCGCGCCGGGCGGCGGGAGGAGTTTCTCGTCCGGCTGGACGGCGAGTGGCGTCCAGCCAGCTTCCTGAAGCTGAATGCCGGGCTCAGCTATGCCGGATATTGGGCGGTGGACGATTTCGCGCGTAGCCAGATCGCCAAGGGCAATTCGAACCTGAATTCGGTCCTCTACAAGGGATTCCAATCCTATTTCAGCGTTCGTGGAACCGGCGCGTCGATTGCCGAGCAATATTGGCGCAGCCTGTTGACCGATATGGATCCGCAGGAGGTCAACGCCCTGATTGCGGAACTGCTGCCGGAATATCTGGCGAACCCCTATGAAGTGTCGTTCGAACAGCCTGGGCCCATTTGGGCACCCGACGCCCTGGGCCGCTATGCGCGGTCGGGCAATCCCTGTCTGAACGGGACGATCAACACGATCCAGGGCAATGACGGCAGGTGCCGCCTGGCGTATCTCAACCAGACCGTCCCGATCACGGCACCGCGTCGCTCCGCCCATCACTGGGCACCGAGCCTGTCCGCCACCATCTATGCCGACGAACATACCCGCGCCTATGCCCGCTATATCGAGACGTGGCGTTTCCCGAGCATGTTCGAAAGTACGCTCGGCTTCTCCGCCTCGTTCAACCCTCTCACGCCGCTGCGTCCCGAGCATGCCCGGCTCTATGAGGTCGGACTGGTCCGCGACCTGCGCAGCCTGTTGCGGCTGAACAGGGAGGATCAGCGCGCCGACATCAAGCTGACCTTCTATCACAACCGCATCACCGATGTGGTCGAGCGGTCCACCACTCTTCAGTTCAGCAATGTCCAGGAACAGACGATCGCCGGAATCGAGGCGGAGGCGCGGATCGATACCGGCGGCTTCTATACCCAGCTCGGCGCGGCCTTCATGACCACCAACCGGGTATGCGACGAAAGCGCCGCCGCTCTGGCCGACCGGAAGAATGGCAGCATTCCCAATTGCGTCAAATATGGCTTCCCGGACGGGTTCCTGCTGACCCAGGCGACGCCAGAGCAGACGGTCAACTGGACGATGGGCGGACGCTTCTTCGACAAGCTGCTCGAGATCGGCGGACGGCTGACCTATTACAGCCGCTACAACAATCCGCTGTTCCAGAAGATCGCGGACCTGCCAGCCGAACAGCAGCTTGACGTCTATTCGCTCAACGTGCCGTTCAGTTGGGGCGAGATCGTCACCGCCGACGCCTATGTCCGCTATCGCCTGAACGACCGTTTCTCGGCCGAGCTGGTCGGGACCAACCTCAATGATCGTTATTATGCCGACCCGCTGACCCGTTCGATGATGCCCGCACCGGGCCGCACCGTGCGGCTGAGCCTGACGGGCCGCTTTTGACGATCCCGAAATTCGGCCCCGCCGTCATGATCCTTCGTGAAAGCCGGACATGGATGGCGGGGCCGGATCGATGCGCCCGAAACGATCGAGCGCACACAACCGCAGGAGTAATAGCATGACCTCCATCAGGATGAAGACCATCGTTCTGGCTGGCCTCGCCACGGTCCTGGCCGCAGGCACGGCGCAGGCCCAGTTCGCCGGTGGCTCCAGCGACACCGACAAGGTGACGGTCGGCGAGAGCAATGTGAATGGCGGCCCCCATGTTTCGGGGCGCGCCGGGATCGCCGTGCCGGGAACCGAGGGGAAGCGCGTCGACTTCCAGGGGCTGAGCCTCTACGCGCTTCCCGACCTGAACGGGGTTCGCCATCTCAACATGGCGAGCAGCAGCACCCAGGATCACAGCCGCTATGGCGATTTCCGCTTCGCCCAGGTCGGCTCGGCGGACCTGTGGTTCGGTGAATGGTCGCAGACCGGCAATGCCTCGGCGGGCGACCATACAGTCTATTATGTCGGCAATAGCAGCGGCACGACCGTACCGACCAGCGGCACCGCAACCTATGCCGTCAAGGGCATCAGCGACTACGCCAATAAGGGCGTACTGACCGGGACGCTGACCGCCAATTTCGGATCGGGCACCTCGGGTACGCTGAGCGGCAGCCTGTCCAACGCCTCCACCGGGGCCGGCGTGAATATCGGCACCGCGCGGATTATCGGGGCCAGCTTCACGGGCAACGGGGCCGTCGCCACCCAGTCCGGCACCACTGTCGCATCCGCTGGCGCGGTGAGCGGCCGCTTCTTCGGAGCCAGCGCGGCGGCGCTGGCCGGCACCGTCAAGTTCGACGGGGCCCGTCAGCATGACACCGCCTTCGGCGGCACGAAGAACTGACGCGAAGGGCCGGGCTCCCGTCGCTCCCTTGCGGGAGTCCGGTTCCGCCACGATCATGATGCGCGATACCCCTATACCCTGTCTGCTGACGCTCACCACGCTGGCGCTGGCCGCGCCCGCCGCCGCACAGAGCGCCCGCAGCGACGATAATCGCCTACGCCTCGACCCCGGCATCGACCGCCGCGCCACCGCACAGGAGCGAGAGGCGATCGATGGTGACGCGCCACCGGATCGCATCACCATCGATGGACAGGTCTATACGGTCGCGAACACACCTGACGATCTCGGCCGCGCAATATACCTGTCGGTCGGGCGCAAAAACTGGGCCGATGTTCGCCGCTTCCTGCCCCGCTACCGGGCGCTTCCCCGGCCCGACCCGATGCTGGTCACCTGGGCCCTGGGCGGCCTTGCGCGGAGCGAAGGCCGGTTGAGCGAGGCGGAGCGCCAGTATCGCGCATTGCTGGCGATCCAGCCCGATTTCCTGCCCGGCCGCCTCGAACTCGGCCGTGTCCTGTTCGAGGATCGCAAGGACCGCGAGGCGAAGCGCCTGTTCCGTGCCATCCGCGAAGACTTGGCAAGACAGGGCGATCAGGCCGCCGGGGTCCGCAAGACCGTGGACACCTTCCTCTCGGTCCTCGGGCGACGGAGCGGCTGGCAGGGCATGATCGCGCTCGGCCCCGGCTATAGCAGCAACCTGAACCAGAGTTCCGCCAGCCAGACCTGTCTGCTGACCGGCGAGGACGGCACCTGCCTGATCGACCGAACCCTGCCACCCGCGATCGCATCGGTCGGCGTCAATGTCGAAGGGAATGTCAGCCGCCGGATACCGTTGAACGGACAGGGCGGCCTGCTCGCCCGTGCCTTCGTCTATGGCGACATCTGGCCGGACCATGGCTCGTTCGATCAGGTGACGCTGAGTGCGCAGATCGGCTATGATCACCAGACCGCGCGGCGCAGCCTGACCCTATCGCCGACCATCGATCTCGCGGGTTTGGGCGACCGGCTGCTCTACACCGCACCGGGTCTTCGTGCTGAAGCGATGGTCAGCCTGTCGCCGAACAGAGCGATCCGCGTCGAACTGGCGCGTCGGTGGTTCGATTATCGTCATGACTATGACGACCTGGACGGTGCTTTGACCGAAGCGAATATCACCGGCTGGCAGTCGCTGCGCGGCGGATGGACGTTGTTCGGCGGGGTCGAGGGTGGCGACAAGCAGGCCGATGCGAGGGCCAATGCCTATCGCCATTTTGGCGCGCGGATGGGCCTGGCGCGCAGCTTATCCGATTGGGCCGACCTCTCCCTAATCGCCTCGGCCCGCCAACGCGACTACCGGGGCTATAGCCCATTGCTCGAAGCGGTGCGGCACGACCGCGAGACGAACGTCACCGCCGTGCTGCGCCTGCCCAAGTTCCGCCTCGCCGGACTGACTCCCAATATCCTTGTCCAGCACAACCGGGTGACGAGCAATGTCGACTGGCTCTATTCCTTCCACCGCACCGCCGCCAGCATCAGGCTTGAACATGGTTTTTAGCACAACTTCCAATCGGTCCGGCTATTGCCAGCCGGTCCAGGCACGGGCGTTCGGCACGGGAACGCTGATCGTCGGCGGCGCGGTGGGTGCACTCCTGCTCAGCATTCACTGGATCGCGCCGCCGAGAAGGATGGTCGATGTCGGGCAGACGGCGGTGTTCGTCGCGCAGTCCATTCCGATCGAGCCAAAGACGGAGCCCGTCGAACGCCCGACACCGCCGCAGCCGCCGGCCGTGCCCTCCCCCTCTTCACCGCCCGCGGTGACGGTCCCGGCCGCGCCTGCATCGATCGCTCCGACTTATCCCGCCACAGCCAATCCCGTTACGCTGGCTGCCCCATCCCCAATGCCGCAAGCGAGTGACGGCGCGGCATCGACGGGTACGGGCGAGGCCCCGGCCCGCAGCGTCACCACCACAGCCGCCGTTGCGGCCGCATCCAGCGCCGCCGCCGGAGACTGGCGTTCCAGACTGCTCGGGCATCTCAAACGGTACCGGCGCTATCCCCGCCAGGCCGAGGCAGCGCGGCAGCAGGGTATCGCGCGCATCGCCATCACCGTACGTCGCTCTGGAGAGGTGACGGCGGTCGAGCTGATACAGGGCAGCGGTTATCCATTGCTCGACCAGGAAGCGCGCGCGACGGCGCGACGCGCCTCCCCCGTGCCACCCGTCGATGACGACATTCCCGGCGACCCCGTCACCGTGGAGGTGCCCATCGACTTCGCGCTCCGGCGTTGACCTTGCCGACCAAGCGAGACGCCCATCCTGCCCTTGTCCGGCATGGCTTCCGCGCTCCATGCTCAGGCCCACGCCCCTGCAATCGATGACTGTGATCGGGTTAACTCGTTTTCCCCCAAGAGTCCGGCTTCCTAATCCACCCCGATACAAGAATAACCATCAAAAGGGGTCTTATGCCGATTGCACCTGTATCGTTGATCGCGATGATGACCGCGCTGGCCAGCCCGGCGCAGCAAACCGATCGCCCGCAACCCAAGGCGCCGACCGCGGCCAAGACCGTGACGCAGGACCCGCCCGCGCCGGTCGTCGCCAAGCCCGGCGGCATGACGAACCGCGACTGGTGGCCGAGCCGCCTGGACCTGACCGCGCTGCGCCAGCATGAGGACACGCGGGCCAATCCCTATGGCGCCGACTATGACTATGTGAAGGAGTTCAACAGCCTGGACCTGGATGCGGTCAAGGCCGACATCCGCCGCGTGCTGCACACCTCGCAAGCCTGGTGGCCGTCCGACTATGGCAATTACGGTCCCTTCTTCATCCGTATGGCATGGCACAGCGCCGGCACCTACCGCGCGGGCGACGGGCGCGGCGGTTCGGATGGCGGCGAGCAGCGTTTCGACCCGCTCAACAGCTGGCCCGACAATGTCAGCCTGGACAAGGCGCGCCGCCTGGTCTGGCCGATCAAGCAGAAATATGGCCGCAAGCTCAGCTGGGGCGACCTGATGGTGCTCAGTGGCAATGTCGCGCTGGAGGATATGGGCTTCAAGACGGTCGGCTTTGCCGGTGGTCGCGTCGATGCCTGGCAGCCGGACGTGGTCTTCTGGGGCCCCGAGACCAAGATGATGGGCACCGAGCGTTCCAACCCGGACGGCACGCTGAAGCGTCCGCTGGCAGCGACCACCATGGGTCTGATCTACGTCAATCCAGAAGGGCCGAACGGCAACCACGATCCGATCGGCGCGGCCGCGGATATCCGCCATGCCTTTGGCAACATGGCGATGAACGACGAAGAGACGCTGGCGCTGATCGCCGGCGGCCACACCTTCGGCAAGGCGCATGGCGCGCATCCGCAAAAGGCGTGCCTGGGTGCCGAGCCGACCGCGGGCGCGATCGAGCAGCAGGGCCTGGGCTGGGCCAACAAGTGCGGCAAGGGCAATGCCGAGGACACGATCACCTCGGGTCTGGAAGGAGCATGGTCGGCGAGCCCCACCCAGTTCACCACCCAGTATATCGACAATCTGCTGAACTATGACTGGGTGAAGACCAAGAGCCCGGCGGGCGCGACCCAATGGATCCCCACCGATCCGGCGGCGGCGCAACTGGTGCCCGACGCGCATCTTCCCGATGTGCGTCACGCGCCGATCATGTTCACCACCGACATCGCGCTGAAGGATGATCCCGGCTTCCGCAAGATCCTGGAAAGCTGGCAGAAGAATCCCGAGCTGTTCAGCAAGGCCTTTGCCCGTGCCTGGTTCAAACTGACCCATCGCGATCTCGGCCCGCGCGCCCGTTATCTGGGCAAGGAGGTGCCGGGCGAAACCTATAACTGGCAAGACCCCCTGCCCGCGGCGGCCTTCGCACCGATCGGGGCCGCGGATCAGGCGAAGCTGAAGTCCATGGTGCTTGCATCGGGTCTGTCGGGTCCAGCGTTGATCCGTACCGCCTGGGCCTCGGCCTCGACCTTCCGCAGCACGGACATGCGCGGCGGTGCGAACGGTGCACGCCTGCGTCTCGACCCCCAGCAGAACTGGGCCGTCAATGATCCGGCTGAATTGAAGACCGTGCTGGCCCGGCTGACCGCCATCCAGAAGGATTTCGCGCGTGGCGGACGGCAGGTGTCGATGGCTGACCTGATCGTCCTTGGCGGCAATGCCGCAATCGAACAGGCTGCGCAGCGTGGCGGCATGACGATCAGCATTCCGTTCAAGCCCGGCCGCGTCGATGCCACCCAGGCACAGACCGACCCCACCTCCTTTGCGCATCTGGAGCCGGTGGCGGATGGCTTCCGCAACTATTATGGTCCCAAGGCGGAGGTCAGCGCACCCGAGGCCCTGGTCGACAAGGCGGACTCGCTCGATCTGACCGTGCCGGAAATGACCGTGCTCGTCGGCGGAATGCGAGCGCTGGACGCCAATAGCAGCGGGTCGCAGAACGGCGTGCTGACAAGCCGCCCCGGCACGCTCAGCAACGACTTCTTCGTCAATCTGCTGAGCATGGACACGGTGTGGACCAAGTCGGCGACGCCGGGCCTGTACGAAGGCAAGGACCGCGCGACGGGGGCGGCTCGCTGGACCGCGACGCCGGTCGATCTGATCTTCGGATCGAACTCCGAACTGCGCGCCGTGGCGGAGGTCTATGCCGCAGACGATGCCAAGGAGAAGTTCGTGAACGACTTCGTCGCATCGTGGACCAAGGTCATGAACGCGGATCGCTTCTGACCGAAACGGGGTCCGGCAAGTTCCACATTGCCGGACCCACCATTCTCCTGCGGCTATGGATGTGGTGGTCGAACAGCCTGCGCGTCACGCCCGCGCGCCAGTGTTTTCCCGGTTTCATCCCGCAATGGAACGGGAATAGAGCATTGGCCGGTCTGGAGCGAAGGTGGTAGCGATCGGGCCATCAACACAGCTGGATCGCCACCGGACATGGACCTGCATCCCTTTCTCCTCGATCAATGGACGGCACGATTTGCCGATGCGTCACCGGCGATCCGCTTTCATCTCGCGGGCAGCACCGGCCCAAGCTGGACCCTGGCCGAAATCGCCGCTCTCGGCGACACGCCGCTCGACCTGACGAACACTCCGCTCGGCTATTCGTCCGCCGAGGGAAGCCGTGCGCTCCGCGAGGCGATCGGCGCGTATCATGGCGTCGACCCCGATTGGGTGGTGATAACGACGGGTGGCTCGGAAGCGCTTTCACTTCTGTTCTGCGTGCTCGAACGCCCCGGCGCGGACATCCTCGTCCCCGATCCCGGCTATCCCGCTTATGACGCCATGGCGAGGGCGTGGCGCCTGAAGACCCAAACATATCGGCTGACGCGCGAGGCGCGCTATGCGCAAACCGCCGATGTCGTGCTGGCGGCCATGACGGCCCACAGCGTGGCGGCCATCGTCAACACCCCGCATAATCCGACCGGATCGGTGATGAAGCGGTCAGAGCTGGCTCTCCTGGCCGGTGAGGCGGCGGGTCGAGGCATGGCGCTGATCGTCGACGAGGTCTTCCATCCCATTTATTTCGGGATGCCACAGCCCTCGGCGGCGGACCTCGACAACGTGATCGTGGTGGGTGACATGTCCAAGGCCCTGTCGCTGCCGGGATTGCGGCTTGGCTGGATCATCGACCGCGACGCCGAACGGCGCTCGCGTCTCATCACGGCACGAAGCTATTTCGCGATCAGCCACTCGCCCCTTCTGGAGATCGTTGCAACCCACGCCCTCACCCATTCCGCAGCGATCCTCGCTCGTGCGCAGGCGGTGGCGGACGCGAACCTGCGGGCGGTGGAAGCGATGGTCGAGAATTTGCGGGGGTTGCTCGACTGGGTAAAGCCGGAGGGCGGGACCACCGTCTTTCCATGGTTCGTCGACGGCCGGGACAGCCGTCCGTTCTGCGAGGCGGCCGCCGCCAAGGGCGTCCTCATCGCGCCCGGTGATTGCTTCGGGCAATCGCACCATCTGCGGATCGGCATCGCCAACCATTGCGAGGGATTGGAGCATGGCCTTGAGATCGCTGCGGCGATCATCAAGGCCTAGCAGAACCGATGACGTCCTGGATCATGCGACGATAGCGAGCAGTTCACCACAACCGGGCCAGACCTGCATAACGATCGTCCGCGCTCGCGACGATCAGCGTCGGGAACGGCACAACCATTGCTCCCTCCGCGTCGGACAGGGTGGTGGAATGAGGGGCCTTCGGCCCGGTCTTCAGATCCTCCACCGTTCCCCGCTTGCGCCACTTCGCAACGGTCTTCGGGTTGATCCCCAGCTCCCGGCTCAGCCTCGCGAGCGAGGCTTGCGATCGCTATATTGCTGCTCGGACGGCGCACAGGGTCGTTGCAGCTATCTCGGCGATTTCGCTGTCGCCGGTTCGTCCCCCGCTTGCGGTATCGTTTTGCCGTCATCTCTCTTGCTGGGGTTCTGACCGTGACGAATGCGATGGGCGTGTTTCTCACGCCCGGCTTCGAGGCACGGCATCGCCTCGGCCATCGGAGCAGCCACGTCGTAGCAGTCGCCGGGGAGCTCGTTCTGGTTTTGTGAGGCGAAGGCAGGCACGGCGATCAAGCCGAGCGGGATGACAATCGCCCGGAAGCGGGTGCGGCGCATTCAAAGCCCTTCGAACAGATTCCGTGATGTGATGCCTTTGTCGTCCCAAAAAATGGCCCTGCCGACTTAAATGAATTTCACCTGCCGCGACCGAGCTTGGCCGCACATGGGATGTAAGGCTATGCCGATGGCATGGCTGCCATCCTGGTGATTGAAGACGACGACGCCACCGCCACGGCGATCATGGCCGAATTGGAACGGCATGGACATGGGACACGCCGCGCCGCCGATGGCGATATCGGCCTCAATCTCGCCACGCATGAGGCATTCGATGCGATCACCCTCGACCGGATGCTCCCGACACTGGACGGATTGACCCTGGTCGCGCGACTGCGGGAACGTCACGTCACCATCCCGGTGCTGATGCTGAGTGCCTTGAGCGACGTCGATGAGCGGATCGCGGGCCTGCGCGCAGGCGGTGACGACTATCTGACCAAGCCGTTCGATTTCGCGGAAATGGCGATGCGGGTCGAGGTCCTGCTCCGCCGGCGCGAGCAGGCGGAGGCGGTGGTCCTGCGCGGCGGCGGGATCGAATGCGACCTCGTCCGCCGCTCGGTCAGGGTGGATGGCGAGCCGACCCGATTGCTCCATATGGAATTCCGGCTGCTCGAATTCCTGATGCGCAACCAGGGGGAGGTGATGACCCGGCGGATCATCTTCGAGCGCGTCTGGGGCTATTATTTCGATCCCGGCGCCAATCTCATCAGTGTTCATATCGCGCGGCTTCGCAAGAAGATCGATCGGCCGGGCCGCCCTTCGCCGATTCAGACGGTCAAGGGAGAGGGCTATCTCTTCGATGCCGGTTGAGCCCTTGCGCTGGCGCGATATCATTCGGATCAGCACCTTCCAACTGTCCGCGATGCTGGGGGCGCTGTTCGTCACCGGATTGATCGCCATGCTGGGTGTCGTCTATCTCGTCACCGCGCGCGACCTGACTGCGCGGAGCGACCACATCCTGCACGCGGCCGCCGAACCGCTGCTGCAGGTGCCCGCCGATGCCTTGCCGGACCGCATTCGGGAAGAGCTGCGGCGCAACCGATCCGGCTTCAACTATCTGGCGCTGATCGCGGCGGACGGAACGCAGATCATCGGGAATGTCCGTCTCCTGCGCCCTCTCGCTCCGGGGCATCCGGTCGATGTCGAAAGCCAGACGCGAAAACCCTTTCGCCTGGTCGCCCTGCGCACCCGCGAAGGCGAAACGTTGCTGGTCGGACGCGACATCAGCCTGTTGCACGATCTGCGTCGCACGATCCTGGAAACCCTGATCGTCAGCGGATTGCTGATGCTGTTGTGCGTCACGGCGGCGGCGATCGAATTCAGCCGAATGCCACTCCGCCGCGTCCAGGCGCTGCAACGGGCCAGTCGGGAGATCGCTGCGGGTGACTTTTCGGTGCGGATGCCGATCGCGGGGCGGCACGACGAACTCGACCAGTTCGCCAGCACGGTGAATGCGACCGTGGAGGAGGTCGGCCGTGTCGTCGCGCAGGTCAAGGGCGTGACCGACGCCGTCGCCCATGATCTGCGCACTCCCCTGACCCGCGTTCGTGCGACCCTGAACGCACTGGCGCATCGGCCTCATGACGCGGACGAGGTGGCGGCGGGCATCGGCCGGGCGACCGCCGATCTTGACCTGGTGCTGGAGCGGTTCGCCGCACTCCTGCGCATCTCGGAACTCGAAGCCGGGCGGCGACGTGCGGGATTTCGCAGGATCGACCTGGCCGTCCTCGTCGCGCAGGTCGCCGAGCTTTACGAGCCGCTGGCCGAGGACCGCGACATCCGTCTGTCGGTCGCGACCAGGCCCCTATGGGTCGAGGGCGACGACAAGCTGTTGTTCGAGGCGCTCAGCAACCTTCTCGACAACGCCATCAAGTTCGGACGCCCCGGCGGCCAGGTCGCGATCATGCTGACCAGGGACGAAGAACGGGGAAGCGGCATCGAAGTCCGCGACGACGGCCCCGGCATCCCATCCGAGGAGCGCGATGCCGTTCTGCGCCGTTTCCACCGGGCCACGCAGGCTCATGACGTACCGGGTAGCGGGCTTGGCCTGAGCATCGTCGTCGCGATTCTGCACCTTCACGGCTTTCGCCTGCACCTGTCCGATGCGCGGCCCGGCTTGTGCGTCAGGATTGCGCTGCCCCAGGCCGGGTGAAATTCATTTAAGTCGCCTGCGCCCCCGATTGGCGCGAAGACGCGGTGTCGGCGACGCGGCTGCGGTTCCCCCCTATCCCGCGCCGTCGCCGACACCCTGTTCGTGTCCGACACCGGGATGCCCATGCTTCAACTCGTCAAGCTCGCCCTTGCCAAGCCCTATAGCTTCGTCGTCCTCGCGATCCTGATCGTGCTGGGCGGCGGCATCGCGGCGGTCGAGACGCCGACCGACATCTTCCCCGACATCCGCATCCCCGTGATCGCCGCAGTGTGGACCTATCACGGCCTGCCGCCACGCGACATGTCGGGGCGCGTCATCTATTATTACGAGCGCTCGCTGTCCTCGACGGTCGGTGACATCGACCATATCGAGAGCCAATCGCTGTCCGGCGTCGGTATCGTGAAAATCTTCTTTCGCCCCGGCGTCGACATCCGCACCGCCACCGCACAGGTTACGTCCGCCTCGCAGACCGTGCTGAAGCAGATGCCGCCGGGCATCACCCCGCCGCTGATCCTGAACTACAACGCCTCGACCGTGCCGATCCTCCAGTTGGCGCTGTCGGGGAAGGGCCTCTCCGAGCAGAAGATCTACGACCTGGGGCAGAATATGATCCGCCCGGCGCTCGCGTCGGTGCAGGGCGCGGCGATCCCCTCGCCCTATGGCGGCAAGGAACGCCAGATCCAGATCGACCTCGATCCTGCCGCGCTTCAGGCGCACCGGCTGTCGGCGACCGACGTCGCGAACGCGCTGGCGCAGCAGAACCAGATCGTGCCCGCCGGGACCGCCAAGATCGGCCAGTACGAATATAATCTCCGCCTGAACAACAGTCCCGACGCGATCGACGAGCTCAACGACCTGCCGATCAAGACGATCGACGGAACGACCGTCATGATGCGCGATGTCGCGCATGTCCGCGATGGCTCTCCGCCGCAGCGTAACGAGGTGCGCGTTGATGGCGCGCGCTCGGTCCTGATGACCGTGCTGAAGAGCGGGTCGGCCTCGACCATCGCCATTGTCGATCAGGTCAAGGCGCTGATGCCCAAGCTGGAAGCGACGCTGCCGCCGGAATTGAGCGTGAAGCCGCTCTCCGACCAGTCGGTCTTCGTGAAGGCGGCGGTGTCGGGCGTGATGCGCGAAGGCGTGATCGCCGCCGCGCTGACCAGCCTGATGATCCTGCTGTTCCTGGGCTCGTGGCGATCGACCGTCATCATCGCCGCCTCGATCCCCCTCGCCATCCTGGCTGCCATTGCCGGGCTGGCGCTGGCCGGGCAGACGCTCAACATCATGACGTTGGGCGGGCTGGCGCTGGCGGTCGGCATCCTGGTCGACGACGCGACGGTGACCATCGAGAACATCAACTGGCACCTGGAACAGGGCAAGTCGGTGCGCGAGGCGATCCTGGACGGCGCGAGGCAGATCGTCGGCCCGGCCTTTGTCTCGCTGCTGTGCATCTGCATCGCCTTCGTGCCGATGTTCTTCCTGCCGGGCGTCGCGGGTTTCCTGTTCGCGCCCATGGCAATGGCGGTGGTGTTCGCGATGATCGCCTCGTTCATCCTGTCGCGCACGCTGGTGCCGACCATGGGCAACTACCTGTTGCGTGATCATGGCGGCGCCCACACCGCCGAGGTGATGGTGACGCATGACGCGCAGGCCGGACGGCCGGAAAGCCGCAATCCGCTGCGCCGGTTCCAGCATGGCTTCGAGCGTCGGTTCGAGGCTGTGCGCCGCTATTATACCGGCCTGCTCGCCTTCGCGCTCTCCCGGCGGCGGCCCTTCGTCATCGGCTTCATGATCGTGGTGCTGATGTCGTTCGCGCTAGTGCCGATGCTCGGCCGCAATTTCTTCCCCGCGGTGGACGCCGGGCAGATCAGCCTCCATGTCCGCGCACCCGTCGGCACCCGGATCGAGGAAACGGCGGCGCTGTTCGACCATATCGAGAACCGCATCCGCCAGGTCATTCCCGCCGACCAGCTGGACACCATCGTCGACAATATCGGCCTGCCGGTCAGCGGCATCAACCGCGCCTATTCCAACACCGGCGGCGTGGGTCCGCAGGACGGCGACATCCTGGTCACGCTGAAGGAAGACCACGGCCCGACCGCCCTTTTCGTCAAGGCGCTGCGCGAACAGCTGCCGCGGGACTTCCCCGGCTCGTCCTTCGCGTTCCTGCCGGCCGACATCGTCAGCCAGATCCTGAACTTCGGCTCGCCTGCCCCCATCGACGTCCAGGTCGCCGGGCCCGACATCAAGGGGAACGAGGCCTATGCCCGGATGCTCGTCGCCCGACTGTCGAAGGTGCCGGGGCTGGCCGATGTCCGCCTGCAACAGGCGTCCAACTATCCCGAATATGCCGTCGACGTGGACCGCGCGCAGGCCAGCCGCCTGGGCATCACCGAAAACGACGTGACCCGCAGCCTGTCGGTCAATCTTGCGGGCAGCTCACAGCTTGCACCGACCTTCTGGCTCAATCCCAAGAACGGCGTGTCCTATCCGATCGTGGTCCAGGCCCCCGAATATCGCGCGGACACCATTGAACAGCTTGACAATCTGCCGATCACCGGGAGCACGCCGGGCAGTTTCCAGACCCTGCGCGCACTCGGCATCCTCCATCGCGAACCCAGCCCCGCGCTCGTCTCGCATTATGCGGTACAGCCGGTGTTCGACGTCTATGCGACGCCGCAGGATCGCGATCTGGGCGCGGTCGCCGCCGACATCAATCGGGTGCTTGCCCAGACCAAGGGCCAACTGCCCAAGGGTGCGACGGTCGCGATGCGCGGACAGGTGGAAACGATGAACATCGCCTTCACCGGCCTGATCCTGGGCTTGGCGAGTGCGGTCATCCTGATCTACCTGCTGATCGTCGTGAACTTCCAGAGCTGGACCGATCCGCTGGTGATCGTGTCCGCCCTGCCCGCCGCGCTGGCCGGAATCGTGTGGATGCTGTTCGCGACCCATACGCCGCTCAGCGTGCCCGCGCTTACCGGCGCCATCATGTGCATGGGCGTCGCCACCGCCAACAGCGTGCTGGTCGTCAGTTTCGCCCGCGAAAGGCTGGCGGCGTGCGGTGACGCGGTCCAGGCGGCGATGGAGGCCGGGGCGACCCGCTTCCGCCCGGTGCTGATGACCGCCCTGTCGATGATGATCGGCATGGCCCCCATGGCGCTGGGTCTGGGCGAAGGCGGCGAACAGAACGCCCCCCTCGGCCGGGCCGTGATCGGTGGCCTGCTCTGCGCCACGCTCGCCACCCTCATTTTCGTCCCCGTCGTCTTCGCCATCGCGCACCGCCGCCAGAAGGCGACCGCCCCCTCTCCCGTTATGCCCTTTGGAGAAGCCATCCATGCATGAAGCCGCCCCGGCCCCCGCTGTGTCGGCCGCTACGCCCGCACCCAGGGGCCTGAAGATCACGGGTTTCGTCGCCGCTGCCCTGGCGATCGGCATCGTGGGTATCGGAACCCTCGCCCGAAGCCATGACGTCTCTGCCGCCGCCAGCTGGTCCACGGCCAATGCCATTCCGACCGTCCACCTCGTCGCCGTCAAGGGCGGTTCGGTGAGCAACGCGCTGGACCTGCCCGCCACGCTGGAGGCCTGGGAAGCCGCGCGCCTCTTCCCGCGTGTCAGCGGCTATGTACATAGCTGGTCGCAGGATATCGGCGCTCACGTCGCGAGGGGGCAGGCGCTGGGCATAATCGACACGCCCGAACTGGATGAACAGATCGGCCAGGCCCGCGCCGCGCTCGCCAGCGCCCTGGCGCATGAAAGGCTGGCGCGGAGCACGGCTGCCCGCTGGAGTGACCTGCTCACCAGTTCCTCGGTTTCCAGACAGGAGGTCGATGAGAAGAATGGCGACCTGGCCGTCAAGACCGCCGAAGTCGCCGAAGCACGCGCGGCGCTGTCCCGATTGGAAGCGATGAAGCGCTATGCCGTCGTCCGGGCACCCTTTGCCGGGGTGGTGACAGCGCGCAACGCCGAGGTCGGCGATCTGGTCGGCCCCGGCGCGGCGGCACAGGCACCGATGTTCGGCGTCGCAGACACACATTCCATCCGCGTCTATGTGAACGTACCTCAGTCGCTGTCCGCGACGATCAGGCCGGGCATGTCCGCGATGCTGGTCGTTCCCGCCTTCCCGGGTCGCCGATTCCCCGCGACGGTGGCGGGCCTTTCGAGCGCCATCGACCCGCAATCGGGTGCCTTCCGCGTCCAGTTGCTAGCCCCCAATACCGATGGCGCATTGAAGCCGGGCGGTTATGCCCAGACACATTTCGACCTGCCCGGACAGGCTGGCGCGGCGCTGGTGCCGTCCAGCGCGATCCTTTTCGGCTCGGGGGGAGCGCAGGTCGCCACGGTCGACCCGCATGGTCGCATCATGATGCACAAGATCCATATCGGGCAGGACAACGGCCCCACCGTCGAGGTCCTGTCGGGTGTGCAGCCGGGCGAGATGGTCGTCGACAATCCACCGGACTCGCTGAGCCAGGGCGAGCTGGTCCGCGTGGGAGCGAACCAGCATGGCTAAGCCCCTCGCCCGATGGATCGCGGGGGTGACACTGGCCCTTCTGGGCGGCTGTTCGATGGCACCCGCCTATCGTCCGCCCGTCCTGGCGACGCCTCCGGCCTTCAAGGAGATGCCGATGGCGGGGGATCGGCTCTGGAAGCCGATCGATGCGATCCCGGCCGCCCCACCGGCGGCATGGTGGACCGGGTTCGGCGATCCGCTGCTCGATCGGCTGGAAGCGCGGATCGACAGCGACAATCCCACCCTGGCCGGCGCGCTGGCGCGTTATGACCTGGCCCGCGCGACGCTTGCGGGCGCGCGATCGGGGATGTTCCCCCATGTGGAACTGACCCCCGGCCTGCTGCGCAACCGACAGTCGGACAACCGGCCATTGCGGGGTGGATCTCAACCGGATTTCTACACCGCCGCGACGCTGGGCGGAACCATATCCTATGAGGCGGACCTGTGGGGCCGCGTGCGCAACTCCGTCACGTCCAGCCACGCGCTCGCGGAAGCAAGCCGGGACGACTTGGCGGCCGTAAAGCTAGCATTGCAGGGACAACTCGCAGCCGATTTCGTGTTATTGCGCGGGCAGGATCTGCAACTCGCCCTGCTCTCCCAGACGATCAATGCCTTCGCAAAGGCCGACGCGCTGACCCGGAACCGGTTCCGCGGCGGTATCGCGACCGGGATGGACGTCGGCCGGGCGGGCGCCTTGCTGGGCGAGGCGCGCGCCCAATATGCCGAGCTGGAGGCCGCCCGCGCCGTCACCGAACATGCGATCGCCAGCCTGGTCGGCCAGCCCGCCTCCACCTTCGCAATACCGCGCCGCGACGCGCCGTTGATCCAACCCATCATCCCGGTCGGCCTGCCGTCGACGCTGCTCGCCAGACGCCCCGATGTCGCAGCGGCGGAGCGGCGAATGGCGGCGGCAAATGCGCGGATCGGCGTCGCGAAGGCCGCATTCTTCCCCCAGATCGCGCTGGGGGGCACAGGAGGGTTTCAAAGCACGGCACTGGCCGGGCTGATCGCCGCGCCGAACCTCTTCTGGGCGATCGGGCCGGGGGCTGTCCTGAACCTGTTCGATGGCGGAAAGCGCCGCGCCGATCTCGCCGCCGCACGCGCCGACTGGAATGCCGCCACGGTCGAGTATCGCAGCCGCGCCCTGGCGGCGTTCCAGGACGTCGAGGATGCTCTGGCCACACTCCGTCACCTGGATACCGCCCAGACCGCGCAGGCCCAGGCGGTTGCCTCCGCGACCAGCACCAGCCAGATCGCGCTGGACCGCTATATCAAGGGCGCTGCCACCTATCTCGACGTCGCAACCGCGCAGGAGAGCCTGCTCCGCGATCAGCAGATCGCTTTGTCGCTACAGACGGAACGGCTGACGGCCAGCGTCGCATTGGCCCGTGCGTTGGGCGGAGGTTCACCAACGGCCTCTCGATAGTGCGTTCCAAAAAATGGCAACAATGAGAGCACATCCATGGTTGACCGGGGCGCAGACCTTCGCAAAATCGACTGATGGCTTCACAGAAAACGCTGAACGCGACAAACCTCTCGGCACTGGGTGCAGCCAGGCTCGCGGAACTGCTTCTGGAACTGGCACAGGGCGATGCCGTCATGAAGCGGCGCCTGCGGCTCGAACTGGCAAGCCAGGCAGGCGGCACGGATGTCGCCGCGGAAATCCGCAAGCGCCTCGTGTCCATCGCCCGGTCGAAATCATTCGTGGATTGGAACAAGGTCCGTTCGTTGGCGCAGGATCTCGATACGCAGAGATCCGCTATCATGACCCATGTCGCGCCGACGCATCCGCAGGACGCCTTCGAACTCCTCTGGCGCCTGCTCGACATGGCCCCCTCCATCTACGAACGATGCGACGACAGCAATGGAGCGGTCGGCAGCGTCTTCGAACAAGCCTTGTCTGATATCGGGGACATTGCTCCACAGGCTCGGCTCGCCCCGGCTCCCCTGGCGGACCGCATCTATGACGCAGTATGCGCCAATGATTACGGTCAGTTCGCGGGACTGATCCCACTTATGGCGCAGGCTCTCGGGATGGATGGCCTGACCATGTTGAAGGCGAAATTCGAAGAGCGTGCGGCCAGATCGACAGCGTTCGCCGATAGCAAAACTCGCAAGGTGATAGGCATCGGATCTCGCGGCGCGATCTTCAACGGCGATCACGCCGCGCGGCATCAAGCCCGCCTTGTCCATATGGCGCTTGCGGACATCGCCGACGCCATGGGAGATGTCGACGGCTATGTGGCTCTTCACTCGCCGGTGGAGCAGACCAATCCCGCTATCGCGGCGAGAATTGCCGAACGCCTCCTAAAGGCCGGCCGACCTCAGGACGCGCTGACGGCGTTGACGCTCGCCGAGGCTGGGATGCGCGAGGATGGCCGCTGGCCCGACTGGCAGAGAGTGAGGATCGACGCGCTCGAAGCATCGGGCATGGTCGGGGACGCCCAGCAGGAACGGTGGCAGGCGTTCGAGCGGGACTTGAACAAGGACTATCTGAAAGCCTTCATCAAGCGGCTGCCGGACTTTGATGACATCGAAGCGGAGTCGAGGGCCTTTGCCTACGCAGCCCGGTTTTCCGATTTTCACCAGGCGCTGTCATTCTTCGTTGAGTGGCCTGCGATCGACAATGCTGCACGCATGACCCTTTCTCGCCTCGAGGAACTGAACGGCGACCATTATTGGCTTCTTGGTCCGGCCGCGGAGGCGATGGAACACCGCCATCCCTTGGCCGCAACGTTGCTTCTACGGGCAATGATCGATTTCTCGCTCGATAAGGCCCGATACAAGCGATACCCCCATGCCGCCCGCCACTTGCAGACTTGCGCTCACCTTGCCCGCCGGATCGATGACTATGGCGGGCACGCGGATCATCCGACCTATCTAGCCTCTCTAAAGGCTCGCCATGGACGCAAGAGCGGCTTCTGGGCTGCGTAGAGAGGTGGCTCGGTTTGTCTGCACAGGCTCGCGGCGTGAATAAGTGGATTGCCGCTGGTTGATCATGCCGCTGCGAGAAGCGGCTGTGCGAAGTATATCTGGTCGGGCGTTCGGCCGCCAAGCGCGG
>NZ_JBCNNI010000010.1:0-130056 GCF_039594485.1 Sphingomonas sp.
CTGGTGGGCCTGGCTGTCCGTGACCTATGCAGGCGTGCCGATCGTACAGTCGACCATCTCGCCCAAGTCGAGCAGCGGCGATCAATGGACGACGATCGGTGGTCAGTCGCTGCGCGAGTCGTCACCCGCGATCCTGGGCTTGGTCAACGCGTGGATCATGACGAGGCCTGCGCCGCTCGCCCAGGTCATCGACGTGGCGGCGACCCAGCGGGCGGCCGACGACGGGTCGGGCGTTCCGAAGCTCATTGTTCCGCCTTACAGCGCGACGGGCGGCGGGACGCTGGCATCGGCGCTTACCACCTCGACCAGCGCCACCAATACAGGCGCGGTCCTGACCGGCTCCACCGCGCCGCAGGTTGGCGAATATCTGGTGATCGAGCCCGGCACGACGAATGTCGAGACGATCTATCTTCGCTCGGTCGTCGACAATGGCGATGGGACGTGGACCGTCAAAGGGCTGGGCACGTCGCAGGGGCTATCGGCCAATTTCTCCAAGGCTCACGCGGCGGGCGTGACCACCCGGACTTCCTACACGACGGATGGCTTGCACCCGGCGATGGCAATGCACTTGCTCATGGCCGAGCCGGTCAAGGCGGCGAAGACCGGTGCCTATCTGAAGTCCGCCACTTTGGTCCCCTAGCGCAGCTGGAGTGCTCTAGGTTCTCTTGTCCCAGACTCTAGAAAGTTTTGTCCCGCTACAGGCGGCCTTGTCGGAACACCCCTCCACCCCCATATCCGGGGTCGATTCGGCGCGCCTTTCCTTTTGGCGCCTTTGCGGCTATGGCGGCGCCTCTTCGACAGACCCAATAACACGACGAACCGAGGTATTTTTTGGCCAAGGAAGAACTGCTCGAGATGCGCGGCCGCGTGGTGGAACTCCTCCCCAATGCGATGTTCCGCGTCCAGCTCGAGAATGATCACGAGATCCTGGGGCACACGGCGGGCAAGATGCGCAAGAACCGCATCCGCGTGCTGGTCGGCGACGAGGTGCTCGTCGAACTGACGCCGTATGACCTGACCAAGGGCCGGATCACCTACCGCTTCAAGTGAGCGAACGGCCCCCCATGCCGCTCGTCCTTGCATCCTCCTCGCCGCGCCGCCGCGATCTGCTGGCGCGGTTGGGAGTCGTGCCCGATCGCACGGCCTCGCCCGATATCGACGAAGCGCCCCGCCCCGCCGAGCTTCCCCGTGCCTATGCGCTCCGTCTGGCGATGGAAAAGGCGCAGGCCATCCCGCGTGCCGAGGGCGAGATCATCGTCGCGGGCGACACGACCATCGCGGTCGGCCGCCGCATCCTGCCCCCCGCCGATACGCAGGATATCCAGCGCAAGCTGCTGCGCCTGCTTTCCGGGCGGCGCCATCATGCCCTGTCGGCGGTGTGCGTCATCGACGCGGGCGGCAAGGCACGCACCCGGCTGGCCGACACCATCGTCGCGTTCAAGCCGCTCTCCGAGGACGAGATCGACGGCTATATCGCGTGCGGCGAAGGGCTGGGCAAAGCCGGTGGCTACGCCATCCAGGGCCGCGCCGAGGCATTCGTCCGCTTCCTCCAGGGCAGCCATTCGGGCGTGATCGGCCTGCCGCTGTTCGAGACTCGGGCGCTGTTGAAGGCCGCCGGGCTGCCACTTGTCTGAATGGCTCTATGAGGCCGGGATCGGCGAGGCGCGCGCCGCGCTGGTCGAGGATGGCCGGATCGTCGAGGCCGCGATCGAGCTGACCGGCACGCTGACCGTCGGTACGGTGGCGCAAGGTCGGCTGGTCGAACTGCTCCCGGGTCGGCAGGGGCGGGTGACCCTGGAAGAGGGTCGCGACGTGCTGCTCGCGCCGGTTCCCAAGGGGATGACGCAAGGAGCGGCGCTGACCGTCATCGTAACGCGCGAAGCGATCCCCGAGCGGGGCCGCTCCAAGCTTCCCAAGGCGCAGGTCGCGCCCGAGGGAGCAGCGCCGGCCCCAGGCCCCGATCTCCACGCCCGTATCGCCGCCGCCGGCCTCCCCGTCCGCGCGTTGCAACCGCATCAGCCGGACGATCTGGAGGCGGCGGGCTGGTCCGAACTGCTCGACGAAGCCGTGACGGGCGAGATCGGCTTCGGCCCCGGCGTGTTGCGGATGACGCCCACCCCGGCGATGACCCTGTTCGACGTGGACGGCGCCGCGCCGCCCGAAACGCTGGCGATCGCCGCCGCGCGCGCGGTCGCCGAGGCGATCCTGCGCCACGGCATCGGCGGATCGATCGGGATCGACTTCCCGACGATCGAGGGGAAGGGCCCGCGCCAGGCGGTGGCCGAGGCGCTGGATGCCGCGCTCCCGCTCCCCTTCGAGCGGACGGCGGTCAACGGCTTTGGCTTTCTCCAGATCGTGCGTCCGCGTCCCCGCGCGTCGATCCCCGAACGGCTCGGCATCGACCCCATCGGCGCCCGCGCCCGCGCGCTGCTGCGCCAATGGGAGCGCGAGCCACCGGGGTCGTCCCCCGTGCATAGGCTGTCCGGCTCCCTCTATGATCGATTGATGGCGAATCCCGACTGGCGCGAGGAATGCGCGCGCCGCACCGGCCGCCCGCTGCAACTGGAACGAGCGTCATGACCAATTGCCCCATCTGCGACAAGCCGAGCGCCGCCGATCACACCCCCTTCTGCTCGCGCGGATGCAAGGACCGCGACCTTCTGCAATGGCTGGGCGAGGGTTATCGCATTCCGGTCAAGGAAAATGAGGAAGAGGGGGTGGACAGGATCGAAAACCACCCCTAAAGGCACGCCTCCAATCGCAATCGCGGTGTGGGCCCAAGTAGCTCAGTTGGTAGAGCATGCGACTGAAAATCGCAGTGTCGGTGGTTCGATCCCGCCCTTGGGCACCATTTTTCCCTGACATATATGGTGTTTTCGCGGTTCGCTGATTGGCGAAGCGATTTCCCGTCGCCTTCCCATCACGGATAGCTGACGGTCTTCGGAATCTCTGGAATCTCGATCCGCTCCACATCGTCGCCCGGCACGGTCGGGAACTCGCGCGCTTTCCAGGCGCGCTTGGCTTCCTCGATCCGCTCGCGGCGGGAGGAGACGAAATTCCACCAGACATGACGGGGCGTGGTGAAGGCATCGCCACCGCACAGCATCACCCGCCCGCCCGATTCCGAGCGCAGCGTCGCGGCGATCCCCGGCTTCAGGATGTAAAGTCGCTGCGGCTCCAGCGTCATGCCCTCCAGGCTCGCCTCGCCCAGCGCGCAATAGACCGCGCGCTCCTCCGCCGAGGCATCGATCGGGATGCTCCCGCCCGGCTCCAGCGCGATATCGGCATAGATGGTGCCCGCATAGGTGGTGGTCGGTGCACGTGCGCCCCATAATTCCCCCATGATGACCCGCGCGGTTGCGCCCTGCCCCTCGATCTCCGGCAAAGCCTCGGCCGCCACATGCTCGAAGGTCGGGTCCATCTCCTCCTGTGCTTCGGGAAGCGCCAGCCAGGTCTGGATGCCCGAGAGCACCGGCCCCTTTGGTCGCGCTTCGCCGGGGGACCGTTCGGAATGGACGATGCCGTGTCCGGCAGTCATCAAATTGACCGCGCCGGGCTCGATCACCACGTCGCTGCCCAGCGAATCGCGGTGCCCGATCGCGCCGTCGAACAGATAGGTGACGGTGGCGAGGTTGATATGCGGATGCGGCCGTACGTCGATCCCCGCGCCGGGCGCAAGCTGCGCCGGGCCCATCTGGTCAAAGAAGATGAAGGGGCCGACCATCGTCCGCTCCTTGTTGGGAAGCGTCCGGTGCACCTTGAACCCGCCCAGATCGTGGCTGGAGGGCTGCAGCGTGCGCAGCAGGAAATCGTCAAACATCCCTTTGCTCCATGGGGGTCGGCTCCGTGGCGTCGAGCAGCGCGATCAGATCGGTCGGGAAATAGGGTTCGGTATGGGCGGCAAGCTCTTCGCGGCTGAACCAGCGCCAGCTCTGCATGACCCGCTGTTCGAGCGCGGTGTGGCCCGCCCCCGTCACCTCATGCCCCTCGACATCGACGCGGAAATAGCGTTCGTCGGCCTCGACCTCGACACCCTCTATGGTGCGGAACTCGACCTGTCGCCGCGCCACCTGCGGCCCGCAATCGCGGTCGAGGCCGGTTTCCTCCCACAATTCGCGCCGCGCGGCATCCTCATAGCTCTCGCCCGGATCGACCGCGCCGCCGGGCGTGCACCAGAAGGGCGGACGATCATCGGGGGTGAAGCGGAACATCAGCGCCCGCCCACCCGCATCGACCAGCAGGATGCGCGCGGCGGGACGGGGTTGGCGGATCATGCGGCCTCCAGCGTCAGCCGGACGAACGCGCCGCGTCCCGGCAGGCCGGGCCAGTACCACAGGTCATAGGCCATTCGCTTACTCCTCGGGCGCCTTCGCGCTGATCGCCAGCGCGTGGATACGCTCCGACAACAGATCGGCAAGCGCGCGGTTCACCATGCGCTGGCGCGCGACCCGCGACTGGCCCGCGAAAAGCGGCGATTCGACAATCACGCGGAAATGGCTCTCGCCCGTGCCATCATCGCCCAGATGGCCGCTATGCAGCGCGCTTTCGTTGATGACGTCGAGATGGGTCGGCTGGAGCGCCTGGGTCAGACGGGCAGTGATCTGATCGGCGACAGGGGCGGTGGTGATATCGGTCATGCCCCCTATATAGACGGTTTTTCGGGACAAGCGGATAGCAGTGACGCGTCGGTCGAGCAGCGATACCCCCAGGGACAAACCCGGTGCGCGTTTTCACGGCCGGGTCGAGAATAGCGGTCGCGCCTGCGATCATGCCGGTTGCGCGCAGGCGGGCGAGTTCCGTGCGCCGCCGGCCGAAGGAACGCGCGGCGGCGATGGGCCGGGCCAGTTCCGCTGGTTCTGCCTGGAGCATGTCCGCGCGTTCAACAGCCGCTATAATTTCTTCGAGGGCATGAGCGCGGACGAGATCCACCGCGCACAACGCCCCTATTCGGGCTGGGAACGCGAGACACGGGCCTTTGCGCAAGGGGGCACCGATCCGGGGCCGCGCTGGGCGGATTTCTCCGACCCGCTCGACGCGATCGCCGCACGCTACCGCCGCGAGACCGCCCCCGAACGCAGCGACGGCAAGCCCCTGTCGGGGCAGGACCGGGAAAGCCTGAAGGTGCTGGGGCTGGAGGCGAACGCGGATCGCAGCGCGCTGCGGCGGCGCTATAGCGAGCTGGTCCGCCGCTATCACCCCGACCGCAATGGCGGCGATCGCAGCCACGAAGGGCGACTGCAAAAGGTGATCGCGGCGTATCAGCAGTTGCGACAGGCCCCGGCCTTCGCCTGAGCGGGGAATGACCGCACCATCCCGGCGAAAGGCCGGAGCGATCGCCCCGCAATCGCCACTCGGCCAACTTCGTGCGATCCTTGCCATTGAGTAGGGAGCCGCGCTTGGCCTAAGGCGTTGAGCGACGAGACGAGGGCCTGATGACCAACATCCCGAATACGCTTCCCGACAGCCGCGATACGACGATCCTCGACGCACCCGACAAGATGGTGTCGGTGCGCGACGTGTTCGGCATCGATACCGACATGGAGGTGCCCGCCTTCTCGCAAGCCGATGAGCGCGTGCCCGATCTCGATCCCGCCTATGTGTTCGATCCCGACACGACGCTGGCGATCCTGGCCGGTTTCGCGCACAACCGCCGCGTGATGGTGCAGGGTTATCACGGCACCGGCAAGTCGAGCCATATCGAACAGGTTGCCGCGCGCCTGAACTGGCCGTGCATCCGCATCAACCTGGACGCGCATATCAGCCGTATCGACCTGATCGGCCGCGACGCCATCGTCCTGAAGGACGGGCAGCAGGTGACCGAGTTCCGCGAGGGCCTGCTCCCCTGGGCGCTCCAGACGCCGACCGCGCTCGTCTTCGACGAATATGATGCCGGCCGCCCCGATGTGATGTTCGTGATCCAGCGCGTGCTGGAGACCGAGGGCAAGCTGACCCTGCTCGACCAGAACCGGGTGATCCGCCCCAACAAGTGGTTCCGCCTGTTCGCCACCGCCAACACGGTAGGCCTGGGCGACACCAGCGGCCTGTATCACGGGACGCAGCAGATCAACCAGGGCCAGATGGACCGCTGGAACATCGTGGTCACGCTCAACTATCTGCCCGCCGCCACCGAGGCGCAGATCGTGCTCGCCAAGTCCGGCGAATATGACAAGCCCGAGGGCAAGCAGCTGGTCGAGAACATGGTCCGCGTCGCCGACATGACCCGCAAGGGCTTCATCAACGGCGACATCTCGACCGTGATGAGCCCGCGCACCGTCATCACCTGGGCGCAGAACACGCTGATCTTCGGCGATCCGGGCTTTGCCTTCCGCCTGTCCTTCCTCAACAAGTGCGACGAGAATGAGCGCGCGCTGGTCGCGGAATATTATCAGCGCGTGTTCGGCAAGGACCTGCCTGAAAGCGTCGTCGGCCGGGCCTGACCTCCGTTGGCGAACGACACCCCTCTCGACCGGTTCAAGGCGGTCCTCGGCGGCACCGCGCGCACCATCGCGCAGGAGCCGGAGGTGGAGCTTGCCTTCACCGCCGATGCGCCGACGCAATCGGGCAAGCATATCCGCGTGCCCATGCCCGGCCGCGCGCTGCCCGCCGATCAGGTGGCGGAGGCGCGCGGATTCGCCGACGCCTTCGCGCTGCGGCTGAAGCTGCACGACACCGCGCTCCATGCGAAGGCCGCGCCGGTCGAGGCGGTGGCGCGCGCGGTCTATGATGCGGTGGAGACGGCGCGGATCGAGGCGCTGGGTGCGCGCGGCTATGTCGGGATCGGCGAGAATCTGGCGCGGGCGCTCGACGTACGGCTGCGCACCGATCCGATGACGCGGGCGCGCAACCGGGACGAGGTGCCGCTATCGACCGCGCTCGGGCTGTTGCTGCGCGAGCGGATGACGGGCCGCCCCTCCCCCGCCGAAGCCGCACCCGCCTTGGCGCTGGTCCGCGACTGGCTGGAGGGGGCGACCGATCTCGATGCGCTGGCGGGCGCGATGGACGATCAGAAGGCGTTCCAGACGCTCGCCGCGCGGATGCTCGCCGATCTCGAACTGGCCGAGCCCCCTGCCGAGCCCGAAGAGGCCGATGACGGCGGCAATGAGGAAGAGGGTGAGGACCAGCAGAACGAGGACGAAAGCGACGAGGACAACGACGAGCAGGGCCAGGGCGAAGGCGAGGTCGAGGCGCGATCGGAGAAGCGCGACTCGGACAGCGAGGATGGCGAGTCGCAGGACCAGAGCCAGGACTCCTTCGACGATCTCGACGGCGATCCCGGCGACGAGGGTGACGAGGGCAGCCAGCCGACCCGCCCCAACCGCCCACTGGTCGATCCGAGCGCCCAGTTCGACTATAAGCCCTGGACCACCCAGTATGACGAGGTGATCGCGGCGGGCGAATTGTGCGATGCGGACGAACTGGCGCGGCTTCGCGGCTATCTCGACCAGCAGCTCGCGCATCTGCAATCGGCGGTGTCGAAGCTCGCCAACCGCCTGCAACGCCGGTTGATGGCGCAACAGTCGCGGTCCTGGGACTTCGACCAGGAAGAGGGGATCCTCGACGCCGCACGGCTCGCCCGCGTGGTGGTGAACCCCGGCCAGTCGCTGTCCTACAAGATCGAACGCGACACCGATTTCCGCGACACCGTCGTCACTTTGCTGATCGACAATTCCGGGTCGATGCGCGGGCGGCCGATCGGCATCGCCGCCATCTCCGCCGACATCCTGGCGCGCACGCTGGAGCGGTGCGGGGTGAAGACCGAAATCCTGGGCTTCACCACCCGCGCCTGGAAGGGCGGGCAGAGCCGCGAAACCTGGCTCGCCGCCGGGCGTCCGCCGCAACCTGGGCGACTGAACGACATCCGCCACATCGTCTACAAACAGGCCGACGAGCCCTGGCGGCGCGCGCGCAACAATCTCGGCCTGATGATGCGCGAAGGGCTGCTGAAGGAGAATATCGACGGCGAGGCGCTGATGTGGGCGCATAGTCGTCTGGTCGCGCGGCCCGAGGAGCGGCGCATCCTGATGGTCATCTCCGATGGCGCGCCGGTGGACGACTCGACCCTGTCGGTCAATTCGGGCAGCTATCTGGAACGGCATCTGCGCCAGGTGATCGGCTGGATCGAGACCAAGAGCCCCGTGGAGCTGGTCGCGATCGGCATCGGCCATGACGTCACCCGCTATTATGCCCGCGCGGTGACGATCATGGACGCCGAGCAACTGGGCGGTACGATCATCGAGCAATTGGCCAGCCTGTTCGACACCGAATGAGCCGGATCGAGGCCCCGGCGGAGGGTTTTGTCGGCCCGGTGAAACGATCGATCACGATCGCGGGACACCAGACCTCGATCAGCCTCGAGCCGGTATTCTGGACCGCGCTGGAGGATGCGGCGGTGGCGCACGGCCTGCCATTGTCGGCGCTGGTGGCGGAGATCGACGCGCTGCGCATCGTCGTCGTCGATCCGCCCAACTTGGCGAGCGCGATCCGGTCGTGGCTTTTCCTGCGGCGGTGATTCCGGTTCGCCCGGAAAACGGGGACGCCATCCCGCCAGATTGACGCCATCGTCCCGCTACGGCAGGGCGCACCGTCTCTGTCGGAATGTGGGATGGCCGGAATCGCCCTTCGCTCGATCGGTTTGCGCGTGCATCGCTGGCTGGCGCTGACGATGGGCTGGCTGCTGATCGCGGTCGCGCTGTCGGGCGTGGCATTGGTCTGGAGCGGTCCGATCGACCGCATCACCCACCCCGCCCGCTACCGGATCAGCGGCGAGACGCGGATCGCCGCCCAGGATTATGCGACCGCCGCGCGACAGGCGATGCGCCCCGGCGAGCGGATCGCGGGCCTGTCGATGCAGGACGGATCGCGGCCGGTGATCGTGACGCTGCAACGGACCGACGGGCAGGCCCGGATGCTGTTCCTCGATCCGCCGACGGGCCGCATGCTGGCCTATGGCGCGCGCGATCGCGGCGTGGTGCCGGGGCTGCGAGCGCTGCATGACGCGCTGCTGATCCCCGGCATCGGGCACGTGCTGGTCGGCATGGTCGGGATCGCGGCCTGTCTGTCCGCCATCACCGGCCTCGGGCTCTGGGCAGTGCGCGACCGATCCCAGCGGCGCGCCAAGGCCAAGGAGCGATCCCGTGCGATGCATCGCCGCCTGGCGCCATGGGCCATGATCCCGCTGATCCTCTTCGCGGCTAGCGGTGTCGCGCTCGCCTTTCCATCCGGGCTCGCTCTGCTGATCGGCGCGGACGCGGCCCGCAGTCCCCACCCCGTCG
The DNA here is from genome assembly GCF_039594485.1 of Sphingomonas sp. Lineage (GTDB taxonomy): Bacteria > Pseudomonadota > Alphaproteobacteria > Sphingomonadales > Sphingomonadaceae > Sphingomonas. The sequence goes on from NZ_JBCNNI010000010.1 coordinate 9,273, forward strand.
CGCCGCCGCTCGCGCGGCCCGCGCTGTCGGTCGCGCGGGTGGTGGCGGGCGCACGAGCCTGGCCCCATGGTCGGTTGACGCAGATCGACTGGCCGACCGAGCGATCCCCCGACTGGACCCTGCATTTCGCCGGACCGACGGCGCCCGCGATCAAGGTCGCCGACGACAGCGGGTCCGCCATCGCCGCCCCGGCAAGGGGGGAGCCGATCGCGCGCTTCTGGGCCTATCGCTGGCACAGCGGCGCGGGCCTGTCATGGATATGGCGGCTTTTCGCGACCGCTTCGGGCCTGCTGATCGCGCTGCTCGCCACCAGCGGCCTGATCGGCTGGGCGAGGAGGCGTTAGAGCCGGTTTGAAGCGACGGGGAAGGCCCGTTTTGCGGGCGCCCTATCCGACGGCGCGCTTTCGCGGATTTTCGAACGAAGCTTCAGACCCGCTCGGGCGCGAGCAGGTCGGTCGCGTCCAGTCCCAGCAGCTCGATATGGTCACGGATGCGCGGCCATTGCACCGCCAGGAAGCTGCTCCGCTCGGCGGCGCGCAGGCGATCGGCGGCCCCCGGCATCACGAACATGCCGACCCCGCGCCGCACCTCGACATAACCATCGTCCTGAAAGCTCTGATAGGCCTTGGCGACCGTCAGCGGGTTGGCCCCCTGTTCGGCGGCGAGCGCCCGGACCGAGGGAAGCTGGTCCCCGGTCCGATAGGTGCCGTTGAGAATCCCCGTCGCGATCGTCCCGCGCAGGCGGATGTAAACCGGGCTGTCGTCACCGCTAAGAGCTGTCATGCCGAATTAATACAGCGGGCGACACGAAAAGTCGAGGGGGCCGATCCGATATCGTTTGCGGCCACGCCGCCCGGTCATGCCTCGGGCCCGCTCCAGGTTGACACGATCCGCGCCATGTCGGGGCGGGGCCGCTCGTCGAGCGGGCGGCCGGGCGTGCCCAGGAAGACGAAGCCGACGATGCGCTCGGGCGCCGCGCCAAAGGCATCGCGCACCGCGTCGGAAAAGGCCGGCCAGCCGGTCAGCCAGCCCCCGGCATAGCCCATGGCATGGGCGGCATGGAGCAGGTTCATGCACGCCGCGCCCGCCGACAATTCCTGCTCCCATAACGGAATATGGCTGTCGATCCTGGGACTGGACAGGACAGTGACGAGGCCCGGAGCCTGATGCGCGAACTGTTCCAGCGCGGTGATCTCGGTCGCGCTCGCCTGGGGGCGTTCGGCCCGATAGGCGGTGGTGATGACGTCGGCCAGCGTCCCGCGCGCTTCGATGGGGACGATCACGAAACGCCAGGGGGCGAGCTTGCCATGGTCGGGCGTGCGCGCGGCGATCGCCAGCATCTCCGCCAGTTCGCGCTCGTCCGGTCCCGGCGCGATCAGGTCGCGCGGCTTGCCCGATCGGCGGGTCGCAAGCAGCGTCAGCGGGGTCGAGCGGTCGTTGAAAGCCATGTCGGTCATGGCATCGATCCTTACGTCGTCGCGCATGATATTTACAGTCGCGGCTTTGGCGTTAGGTTACTGAACCATTACGCCCCCGCCTGCGCCCCCTGGCGCAGCGGGGGCGATTCCGATGGAGTAAACGCCGGCATGGCGACTGCGTATGAGGCCGCTGCACGCGGCAAGACGGTTTTGGGGCATCCCCGAGGCCTGTTCCTGTTGTTCTTCACCGAGATGTGGGAGCGTTTTTCCTTCTACGGAATGCGCGCCATCCTGGTCTTCTACCTGACCAAGCACTTCCTGTTCACCGACGAACCGGCCTTCGGCATCTATGCCGCCTATATGTCGCTGGTCTATTTCACGCCGGTGATCGGGGGCTATCTGGCCGATCGCTATCTGGGGGCGAGACGCGCGGTACTAGCGGGTGGTCTGTTCATCGCCTTCGGCCATCTGCTGATCGCCGCGCTTGAGGGGCCGCAGGGCGCGCAGGGCGTCTATCTGGAGGGCTTCTATCTGGCGCTGGCCGCGATCGTCATCGGCACCGGCTTCCTGAAGGCCAACATCTCGGTGCTGGTGGGACAGCTTTATGCGCGCGACGATATGCGGCGCGATCCCGCCTTCTCGATCTTCTACATGGGGATCAACGGCGGCGGCGCATTGGGGCCGATCGTCTGCGGCGTACTGGGCGAGATGGTGGGCTGGGCCTATGGCTTCGGCGCGGCGGGCGTGGGCATGTTGCTGGGCCTCGTCGCCTTCATCGCGCTCAAGCGCGAACTGCATGGCGCGGGTGAAGCGCCATCCCTGCCCCTGCTGCGCGCGCCGGTCGTGGCCGGTCTGTCGCGCGAATGGCTGATCTATCTGGGCGCGATCGTCGCGACGCTGGTGACGTGGCAGTTGATCCGGCATCAGGATGCGGTCGGCACGCTGCTGATCGCGTTCAGCATCGGCACGATCGGCTTCATCCTGTGGCGCGCGGTGTTCACCCTGCCCCGGGTCGATCGCGACCGCATTCTGGCCGCGCTGTTCCTGATCGCCCTCTGTCCCCTCTTCTGGGCCTTGTTCGAACAAGCGGGCTCCTCGCTCAACGTCTATGCCGATCGCATGGTCGACCGCAGCCTGCTGGGTTGGGTCATTCCGGCTTCGGCCTTCCAGTCGGTCAATTCGATCTTCATCATCCTGCTGGCGCCGCTGTTCGCCGCGCTCTGGACCTTCCTGGGCAAGCGCGGGCTGGAGCCGAGCGCGCCATTCAAGTTCGGCATCGGCCTGGTCGGCGTGGGCGCGGGCTTTCTGGTGCTGATCGCGGGCGCCGCCGCCTATGCGGGGGCGCCGACGCCGATGATCTTCGTGATCCTCATCTATCTGTTCCATACCATGGCCGAACTCTGCTTCTCGCCCGTCGGCCTGGCGGCGATGACGCGGCTGTCGCTGCCAAGCATGACCGGGCTGATGATGGGCACCTGGTTCCTGGCGACGGCGGCGGGCAATTTCATCGCAGGACTGATCGCGCAGGCGACCGGAGGCGAGAGCGCGGGGCCGGAAAAGGTGCTCGACGTCTATATGCGGATCGGCTGGTTCTCGATCGGGATCGGCGTGGCCGTCCTGATCGTCTCGCCCTTCATCGCCAGGCTGATGCATCTCGACCTGCTCAAGGCCGAAGGAGCACTGGCGGGGGACAAGGAACTGGCCGAACCGGCGGCGGCGGGCATCGACACCCGGCTGGAGCAGAAGCCGCTTTAAGCGAAGCAGGCGGTCGGGATTTGATGACCGACCGCCGTTCATGCCGCGTGGAGGTGGGATGCCGGGCTCAGAGCCGCGTCATCGCCATCGCCCGCTCGCCATAGCGAGGCCCCGCCGTACCGCCGCGTGGCGAGGCCTCGTCCAGCCTGGCCAGTTCCTCCGCCGACAAATCCAGCGCCGCCGCCTTCATCGAATCCTCCAGCGTCGCGCGCCGCTTGGAACCCGGGATCGGCACGATGTCGTCGCCTTGCGCCAGCAACCAGGCCAGCGCGACCTGCGCCGCACTGGCATCATGCGCGGCGGCGATCGCCTTCACCACCTCCACGACCTTCAGATTCCGGTCGAAATTCTCCTCGGAATAGCGCGGGTCGTTGCGGCGATAATCGCCCTCCGGTAAATCCTCGCGCCGGGTGATCTGCCCGGTCAGGAAGCCGCGCCCCAGCGGGCTGTACGGCACAAAGCCGATACCCAGTTCGCGGACCACCGGCAGGATGTCGGCCTCGACATCGCGCTCCCACAGCGAATATTCGGACTGGACCGCCGCGATCGGATGAACGGCGGCGGCCCGGCGGATCGTCTCGGCGCTCGCCTCCGACAGGCCCAGCCGCCGGACCTTGCCCTGCTCGACCAGCCGCCCCATCGCGCCGACCGTGTCCTCGATCGGCACATTGGGATCGACCCGGTGCTGATAGAACAGGTCGATCGTCTCGACGCCGAGCCGCCGGAGAGAGCCCTCGCAGGCGCGGCTGACATTGGCGGGGGTGGAATCCACGCCGGTCATCCCGTTGTCGTCATAGCGGAAACCGAATTTGGTCGCGATCACGACCGCGTCGCGCTTGCCCCGAATGGCGCGGCCGACCAGTTCCTCATTGACCAGCGGGCCATAGATTTCGGCGGTGTCGAACAGGGTCACGCCCAGTTCGATCGCCCGGTGGATGGTGGCGATGCTCTCCGCCTCGTCCGCCGCGCCATACATGTTCCTGCCGATGCCCGCCATCGGCATGCAGCCGAGGCCCAGCGCCGAGACCTCGAATTCGGGTCCGAGTGTGCGATACTTCATGGGGTGTCCTCGTCGATCGTGCCGCTCAACCGGGAAACGGTCGCGGTGGCGGCAAGGTCCATGCTGACATTGCCCAGGGTGCGGAAGATGTCCGGTATCGTCTCCACTGCGATGAGCAGCCCCAGGGGCGCGGCGGGCACGCCCAGCGCGACGCAGACCGGCGCGATCGAGGCGAAGAAGGTGATCTGCGCGGGCAGGCTGGCCGACCCCAGCGAACACAGGATCGCGACCACCACGGCGGCCACGATCGCGGCCGCGCCGGGAACGATCCCGAACCAGTCGGCGATGTAGAGCGACACCGCGACGTTCATCGCGGGCTGGGTCGCGCGGAACATCGCGACCGCCATGGGCAGGACCAGACCGGCGGTCGCGGGGGCGATGCGCAGGGTCTTCGTGCCCTCTATCATCGCGGGCAGGCTGGCGAGCGAGCTTTGGGTCGAGATGGCGACCGCCTGTGCCGGGGCCAGCGCGCGGGCAAAGCGCCCCAGCGGCACCCGCGCCGCCAGCATCGCCACGGCATAGGCCATCAGGATGACGATGACGCCGACGCTCGCGATGATGGTGATATAGTGCGCCAGCGCGCGGAACGCCCCGCCGCCTGCGCCGGCCCCGACGACGAACGCCAGCGCGAACACGCCCAGCGGCGCCAGCCACAGGACCCAGCCGATCAGCACCAGCATCGCGTCGCGGATCGCGGTGAACACGCGCAGCAGCGTGTCGCGCCCCTCCCCCTCGATCCGGGTGATGGCGAAGGCAAAGGCCAGGGTGAACAGGATCAGCGACAGCAGCGCATTGTTGGTGGCGGCGGCGAAGATGTTGGTCGGCACGATCCCGGTGACGAAGTCTGCGATGGGCGGTGGCGCCGTGACCGGCTCGGCATGGCCCAGCGCCCCCTTCAGCGCCGCCGCCGCATCGCGCGGGATCGGCAGCAGGTGCAGCAGCCCCGGCGTGACGATCGCCGACATGGTCCCGGTCAGCGTGACCAGCCCCAGAAAGGTGGCGATCGCGCGGCCCGCGATCCGCCCGGCCTGCACCGCCTGCGCCGTCGCGGCGACCCCGGTGATCAGCAGCGTGACGACCAGCGGGATGACCGTCATCTGCAACCCGTTTAGCCACAAGGTGCCGATCGGCCCCGCGACGGTGGCGATGGCCGCCGCGACGGCGGGCGCGGCGGTCGCCATCCCGACGCCGATCAACAGACCGGCGGCCAGGCACAAAAGAATCAGGGTGGCGCGGGACATGGGCGTTTCTCGCGTATTTTGAGCTTTTGGAAAGGTCGCGCTAAAGGGTGGCACGACCCGTTTGTTCCACTTCCTCTTAATCCGGCAGGGACTTGGCCGCATGGCAAGAAAATATTTCGGCACCGATGGCATTCGCGGCGCGACCAACGGCGCGGTGATGACGGCCGAGATGGCGATGAAGGTCGGCATGGCGGCGGGCGCCTATTTCCAGCGCGGCGATCACCGCCACCGCGTGGTGATCGGCAAGGACACCCGCCTGTCGGGCTATATGCTCGAATCGGCGCTGGTGGCGGGCTTCACCAGCGTCGGCATGGACGTGGTGATGCTGGGGCCGCTCCCCACCCCGGCGGTGGCGATGCTGACCCATTCGATGCGGGCCGATATCGGCGTGATGATCTCGGCCAGCCACAATCCCTTCGCCGACAACGGCATCAAGCTGTTCGGCCCCGATGGCTATAAGCTGTCCGACGAGGCCGAGGAATCGATCGAGGCGCTGATCGAACAGAATGTGCCCCTGGTCCCATCAGGCAAGATCGGGCGGGCGCGCCGGGTCGACGACGCCGCCGGCCGCTATATCCACTTCGCCAAGTCGACCTTCCCGCAGGCGCTCCGCCTCGACGGCCTGCGCGTGGTGATCGATTGCGCCAACGGGGCGGCGTACAAGGTCGCCCCCGCCGCCTTGTGGGAACTGGGCGCCGACGTGGTCGCGATCGGCGTGACCCCCAACGGCACCAACATCAACGACGGCGTCGGATCGACTGCGCCGCAGACGCTGGCCGAGACGGTGGTGGCGAGCGGCGCGGACATCGGCATCGCGCTGGACGGCGACGCCGACCGCCTGATCATCGTCGATGAAACCGGCCAGATCGTCGATGGCGACCAGTTGATGGCGATGATCGCCACCAGCTATGCGCGTGAGGGGCGGCTGGCGGGCGGCGGCCTGGTCGCCACCGTCATGTCGAATCTGGGGCTTGAGCGACACCTCGCCGCACAGGGACTGGGCCTGATCCGCACCAAGGTCGGCGACCGCCATGTGCTCGAAGCCATGCGCACGCGCGGCTACAATGTCGGTGGCGAGCAGTCGGGGCACATCATCCTGTCCGACTATGCCCGCACCGGCGACGGCCTGGTCGCCGCGCTGCAGGTGCTGGCCGAACTCAAGCGCGCGGGCGCCCCCGCCAGCGAGGTGCTGCACCGTTTCGATCCGCTGCCCCAGCTTCTCAAGAATGTCCGCTTCGCGGGCGGCAAGCCCCTGGAGCATGAAAAGGTGCAGTCCGTCATCGCCGACGCCGAGGCCGAGCTGGCCGGGCGCGGGCGCCTGGTCATCCGCCCCTCGGGCACCGAGCCGGTCATCCGCGTGATGGCCGAGGGCGAGGACAAGCGCCAGGTGGAGACGCTGGTCGACCGGATCTGCGACGTGGTGCGCGAGGTGGCCGCCTGATGCTGGAGATGCGTCCCGATTGCGAGCGCTGCGGCACGGAACTGCACCCGTCACAGGGTGGTGCCTTCATCTGCTCGCTCGAATCGACCTTCTGCGCCGAATGTGCCGACGAGCTGGACGAGATCTGCCCCGATTGCCGCGGCGAACTGCTCGACCGGCCGACGCGGATGGGCCGGGTGCTGAAGGCCAATCCTGCTTCGACGCGCAGCCGTTTTCGCGGCTGACCTCGACCCCGCGCGCCCGCCGCTCTATGCGGGCGTCATCACATTGAAGGAGTTTCCATGCCCCAGCTCGTCCTGATCCGCCACGGCCAGTCCGCCTGGAACCTGGAGAATCGCTTTACCGGCTGGTGGGACGTCGACGTGACCGCACAAGGCGCGGCAGAGGCACGCGCGGCCGGCGCGCTGATGGCGGAGAAGGGCCTCGACTTCGACCTGACCTTCACCAGCCTCCAGACCCGCGCAATCAAGACGCTCAACCTCGCGCTGGAGGTGATGGGTCGCCTCTGGCTGCCGACCGAGAAGCACTGGCGGCTGAACGAGCGGCATTATGGTGGCCTCACCGGGCTCGACAAGGCGGAGACGGCGGCCAAGCATGGCGACGAGCAGGTCAAGATCTGGCGCCGCAGCTTCGACGTGCCCCCGCCCCCGGCCGAGGCGGGCGGCGAGTTCGACGTGTCGGGCGACCGCCGCTACGCAGGCATCGACGTGCCGCAGACCGAGAGCCTGAAGGACACGATCGCGCGCGTCCTGCCCTATTGGGACGAGCGCATCGCGCCCGCGCTACGCGACGGCAACCGCGTGCTGATCTCGGCGCACGGCAACTCGCTGCGCGCGCTGGTCAAGCATCTGTCGAACATTCCCGACGACGAGATCACCGGCCTGGAAATCCCGACCGCGCAGCCGATCGTCTACGAACTGGCCGACGACCTGACGCCGACCGATCGTTATTATCTGTCGGAACGCTAAGCGACCGGGAGACGAGGGGCGGTCTGACGTGCGACCGCCTCGCGCCCCGACCTCTTCGCGCCATGGCGGCTTCGCGTGAGCCATTTGATTTCACGCGAAGCCGCGAAGCCGCGAAGATTTTGTTCGCGCGGAGACGCGGAGAATTGGTCCGCGCGGCGGGCGGATCGCCCCCATGGCAGCCTGCCGTCGTCTTCCGTTCGACGGGTAGGGCTACGCAGCAACCTATATCGACACCTCCGCGTCTCCGCATCTCCGCGCGAACCCAACTCCATCTTCCGTTCAGGCTGAGCGAAGTCGAAGCCCACGCCCCCCGCTCCGGCAAAATCGCCCGCACCAATGGCCGAACGCATACGGAAACTTGCCCCCCTCGCCCCGTGCCGCTAGGCAGCCCGCTTCCCCGGCAACGGGGCCAAAGGGGCTAAGGCGGAACAGCGGATATGACGTCGGTCGGGATCATCATGGGGTCCACATCGGACTGGGAAACCATGCGGCACGCCGCCGAGACGCTGGAGGCGCTGGGCGTCACGCATGAGAGCCGCGTCGTCTCTGCGCACCGCACGCCGCAGCGGCTGTACGATTATGCCACCGGCGCCGCCGATCGCGGGATCAAGGTCATCATCGCGGGCGCGGGCGGTGCGGCGCACCTGCCGGGCATGGCGGCGTCGATGACACACCTGCCGGTTCTGGGCGTGCCGGTCGAATCCAAGGCGCTGAAGGGCATGGATAGCCTGCTCTCGATCGTCCAGATGCCCGGCGGCATCCCCGTCGGCACGCTCGCCATCGGCAAGGCGGGGGCGATCAACGCCGGACTGCTCGCCGCCTCGATCCTGGCGCTGTCCGACGAAGCGCTCGCCGAGCGTCTGAAGGCGTGGCGCCAGCGCCAGACCGACAGCGTCGCCAACGATCCGCAAGGGTAAGCCAATGTTGAAGCCGGGCGCGACGATCGGAATCCTGGGTGGCGGCCAGCTGGGCCGGATGCTGGCGGTGGCGGCCGCGCAACTGGGTTACCGCACCCATGTGCTGGCCCCTGACGAGGAAAGCGTGGCGGCGCAGACCGCGTCCGCGCTGACCCGCGCCGATTATCACAATACGGTCGTGCTCGCCGACTTCGCCGCCGCCTGCGACGTCGTGACCTATGAGTTCGAGAATGTCGACGTGACGCCGGTCGAGTGGCTGGCCGAACGTCTTCCCGTCCATCCCGCGCCCGCCGCGCTGCGCGTCGCGCAGGACCGGATCGCCGAGAAGAGTTTCGTCGAGAAGGTCGGCGGCCGCCCCGCGCCCTGGGCCGCGGTGAACAGCGCCGCGGACCTGACCGCCGCGCTGGAGCGGATCGGCTGCCCCGCGATCCTGAAGACCACCCGGTTCGGCTATGACGGCAAGGGCCAGGCGCTGATCCGCGACATCGCGGAAGCCCCCGCCGCCTGGGAAGCGATCGGCGGTCCGGCGGTGCTGGAGGGGTTCATCCACTTCACCCATGAATTCTCGATCCTCGTCGCACGCGGCCTGGACGGGAAGGCGGTCCGTTACGACCCGCCGCACAATGTCCATCGCGATGCGATCCTTCGCACCTCGACCCTGCCCGCGCCGCCCGAGATCGCCGCCCAAGCCGAGGAGGCGACCACGCTCGCGATCCGCATCGCCGAGGAACTGGGCTATGTCGGCGTGCTGGCCTGCGAGTTCTTCGCGACCGCAAACGGCCCCGTTTTCAACGAGATGGCGCCGCGCGTCCACAATTCGGGCCACTGGACGATCGAGGGCGCCGAGACCTCGCAGTTCGAGAATCATATCCGCGCCATCTGCGGCCTGCCGCTGGGCGATACGTCGCTGACGGGTGCGTGGGTGCAGATGGAAAACCTGATCGGTGACGATGGCTGGGCGTCGTCGCTCACCGAAAAGGGCGCGCATCTGCACCTCTATGGCAAGGGCGAGGCGCGACCGGGGCGCAAGATGGGGCATATCACGCGGGTCACGCGGTAGAGGACACCCCGTCCCCTATCACCGGACCTTGAAGGTCACCGGCACCAGCACCTGCGCCTGTACGACCTGATCCCCCTTCATGACCGGCCGGATGCGGAATTGCGGATAGAGCCCCAGCGCCGCCGCGCCGAATCCGCGCCCAACAGGTCGCTCCGCCGCGATCGAACAGCTTTCGGGCTTGCCCGGCTGGGGCACGACGCACAGCAGCACCGCGATGCCGCTGATCCCGCCACGGCGCGCCATCGGGGGAAAGGCGTTGTCGATCAGGCTCTGACGCGGCCTCTCGATCCATTCGGCCAGTGCGAAGCGCAGGCGTCCGTCGCCCGGACCCGCACCATCACCCCGCCCATTGCCGGTGCCATGCCCTTCGCCACCCAGCCCCTGCCCGCTTGCGATCCCCGCGGTACGCCCATCGGATAGCGCCGCGCCGACCCGCAGCGGCAATTCGGCACCGATATCGCTGGCGGGGGCGAGCCGGTCGACGGAATCGAACCGTTCCGGGGTCACCGCCCGCGGAGCCGCTCGCTCTGCGGACACCACCGGGGCCGGGCGAGGCGAACCGCCGCCCGCGATCGGGCGCAGGACGCGGTTTTCGCGCTTGACCGGCTCGGGTGGGATCGGCGGCGGCGGCACGGGCAGAGGCGGCGGTTCGGGCGGCCGTGGCACATCGAACAGAACCAGGCTCGGCGGCTCGGCTCGCGAATCGAGAGGAAGCGGTATCTGGCGCAGCAGGAGCAGCGCTATGCCGACATGCACAGCCAGGGTGGCGATGGCCGCCACCCGTCGCCGCCCATGATCCTGACCGATCCAAACGCCTGTCCGCATCGCGAGAGTCTCCCGCCGACAGGATCGCCCGCGCCGACGGGCCGGGTCAAGCCCGCGCCCATTCCTCCCCGATCCGGCGCAGCACGTCGAGCGGTACGCGGCCATGGCGCAGGACGGCGGTGTGGAACGCCTTCAGGTCGAAGGCATCGCCCTTCTGCTTCTTCGCCAGGTCGCGAATGTCGACGAACACCGAATGGCCGAGCTTGTAGCTCGCCGCCTGCCCCGGATTGACGCAGTAGCGCTCCACCTCGCGCGTGGCGAAGCCCTCCGCCTCGCCCTCCGCATCGACGAAATGCCGGATCGCCTGTTCGCGGGTCCAGCGCAGATGATGCAGGCCGGTATCGACCACGCAGCGATTGGCCCGGAACAGCAGGAACTTCAGATAGCCGAGCTGCCCCAGCGGATCGTCGTCATACATGCCGATCTCGTCCGCCAACTGCTCGGCATAGAGCGCCCAGCCCTCGCCATAGCCGGAGAAGCCGTTGATCTTGCGGATCAGCGGCAGTCGCGTGTTGGAAAGCGCCAGCCCGCCCTCCATCTGATGTCCCGGCAGCCCTTCGTGATAGACGGTCGTCGCCAGGCAGAATTTGGGCCAGTCGGCGCTGTCCTTCAAGTTGAAATAGACGAGCCCCGGCCGCGAACCGTCGATCGCGGGCCCCTGTGCAAAGGCCGCCGCCGCCCCGGCCTCGGTCTGCGGGGGCACCCGGCGCACCTCGAAGCCATAGGGCGGGATCCGCTCGAACACCTGCGGCAGGCGGGTGCGGATCGCATCCAGCCGCGCGTTGCAATAGGCGATGGCGGCGCGCTTGCCCTCGTCGGTATTGGGATAAAGCTGATCGGGATTCTTGTAGAGCGCGGCCATGCGCTGCCCCACCGTCCCCTTCGTATAGCCCTGTTTCTTCAACAGCGCGTCGAGCCGTGCCGACAGCATCGCCGCCTGATCGCGGCCGAAACGATGCACCTCGTCGGGCGAGAAGCTGGTCGTGGTATTGGCCTTGAGCGCGACCGGATAATAGGCCGCGCCCTCGCGCAGCTTCCACACGCCCGCGTCATGCGTGGCCTTGGCCCGCAACGCCCTGGCATAGGCGATCTGGCGGTCGAGCGCGGGCAGGATTTCCGCCTCATGGATTTTCGCGGCCGCCTGCGCATAGCGGTCGCCCAGCCCCTTTTCGGCGGCGCGGCGGGCGAGCGACTGGACGACCAGCGCCTGGTCGGCGGGCTGGCGGGTCTTGCCCATCTGGTCGAGCGCGAGGTCGAGGATGAAGTCGGGCGGAACCACCCCCTGCCCCGCATCATGGCGCATCCGGTCGGTCTGCGCATCGATCTGCGTCGCGAAGGCGCGCAGCCGCATCAGATAGGCATCCGCATCCCCGGCCGTGGCGATCTTGTGCTTGGTGTCGAGGAAATCGGGCACCGACTGGTACGCGCCCGACAGTTGCGACACGACATAGGGGCTGGGGCCATAGGAATAGCCGCCGAAGTCGAACGCCTGCACCGCCTGCGCGGAGCGGCGGGTGTAGAGGATCGATTCCAGGTCGATCCGCTCCTCGGGCGACAAGCTGGCAGGATCAATCGCCTGGAGCCGCGCCAGATCGGCGCTGGTCGCCGCCTTGGCCGCCGCGATCCCGGCGGGCGACTGGTCGGACAGTTTGCTACGCAAGTCGGCGTTCGCGCCGGTGTCGAGGCCGAGATTGGTCGCGGCCTCCGGGCTGCGGCGAAGCTGTTCTTGGACCAGCGTGTCGAACAGGGTGGTGAGCCGGGTCGATGGCGTGTCCTGCGCCAGGACGCCCTCTGTTTGCGCCGCCAGCGCCAGCGCCGCGCTGCCCCCCAGGAAATGCCGCCGATCGATCATGCTTGTCCCCATTTTGCTTACCAAGGGTCAGCGTAACGGGATTTCGCGTGAATTGAACCAGTTATGTGGCCGACGCCACCCCATGAACAAAAGGACGGCGCGCCCATCCCGACGCACCGCCCCCTCGCCTGTCACAGGGCCAGGATCAGGCCGCGCGGGTCCCCGACAGCGGGAAGCTGCCGAACGCGCCCGCGCCCACCGATCCGGTCAGCGTGTCGCCATCGGCGGTCGCTTCGCAGTCCAGAGTCATCGGCATCGGCGAGGAGATCGACATCTTCCAGTGGATCGTGTTGCCCGACACGTCGCCCTCGATATCCATCGCCCCCATCTGGCCGCCGCCCGAACCAGTGAAGCGATCGCCCTCGGTCGTAACGGTCAGCGTCATCTCCTGATCGCCCAGCGGCGATTTCACCGTGCAGTTCCAGGTGCCGTCGATATCGGCCATCGTCCCTCTCCCTTACTTGCCCGCAGCGGGAGCAGACCCCGCCACATCCGCAGCCTCGATCACCTCGATCGGCAGCCCCAGCCCGTCAAGCTGCGGCTTCACCGCCTTGGCATCGCCGACCACCACCCAGATGAAGTCCTTCGGGTTCAACGCGGCCTCGATCGACTTGTTCAGTTCGCCCAGGGTCATCGCCCGGTAACGCTGGGTGATCGTGGCATAGTAATTGTCGGGACGGCGTAGCAGGTCGTTGGTCTGCATCGCCGACAGGACCGCATTCGAGGTTTCGAAGCTGCCCGACAGCGAACGAATCGCACCCGTGATCGCGCGGTCGAACTCGACCTGGTCCATCGGCTTGGTGGTCAGGAACTCGGTGACGTCGGTGCGCAGCGCGTCGATCGACGGGCCGGTCTTGTCCGCCTGGACCGGTGCCGACATGACATAGGGCGCGGCGAACGCGGACGTCTGGAAACCGCCCCGCACGCCGTAAGACCAATGCTTGTTCTCGCGGATGTCGGTGTTGATCCGGCTGAGGAAGCTGCCGCCCAGCGCGTCGTTCGCGGTGTTCACCAGCAGCATGTCATCCGTGCCCTTCAGCCTGGTCGGCAGACCGGCCAGGATCATCGACTGCGGGCTGTCCGGCCGGTTGATCAGCAGGATCTTCGGGGCCGAGGGCTGGCCCGCCACGAAGGTCTTGGTGCCCGCCGGGCCGGTGCCCTGCCAGTCGCCGAACACGCCGTCGAGCGCCGCCTTCACCTCGGCCAGCGGACGGTCCGAGGTGACGAAGATCTTCGCCTTGTCGGGACGCAGCCATGCCTGCTGGAACGCGATCAGATCGGCACGCGTCAGCGCCGCCACCGCCGCCGGGTCGCCCCCTCCCTGCGCCTTGGCATAGGGGCTGGTCGGCCCATAGACGAGCGGCGGCAGGACGCGGCCCGCCAGCCCCTGCGGGCTGGTCAGTTCCTGCTTGATCCCCGCCAGCGTCTGCGCCTTGACGCGTGCCAGTTCGGCATCGGGGAAGGCCGGGTTGCGGACGATATCGGCATAGAGGTCGAGCGCGGGCACCAGATTGGCGCTCGGCACGTCCAGGCCGACGATGGTACGATCGTTCGATGCGCTCGACCCGATCGAGGCGCCCAGCCGTTCCTGCTCCTCGGCGATCGCGATCGTGTTGCGATGCGTGGTCCCCTCGTCGAGCATCGACTGCACCAAGCCCTGCGTGCCCAGCTTGCGCGGCACGTCGGCCGCGACCCCGGCGTCGAACGACAGGGCGACCTGCGTCACCGGCACGGCGGTCCGCTGCGCATAGACGAGTTCGATCCCGTTGGTCAGGCGGGTACGCTGGACGGCGGGGAAGCTCAGCGGCTTGACCTCGCCCACCGCGGGCAGCGGCCCGCGCGTGCCCTGCACCGGCTGATCGGCGGCGGCGGGTACATCGGTGCGCGGCGGCACCTTGGCCTCTTCATAGGCGTCGCGCGCGCCCGGTACGACGGTCAGCGTATAGGCCGGGCGCGACAGCCACTTGTCGGCCGCCGCCTTCACGGTCGCGGGCGTCTGCGCCGCGATCGCCAGCAACTGCTTCTTATATTTGCCCGGATCGTTCGAGTAGAGCGCCCCCTCGGCCAGCGCCACCGCCTTGCCGCCGAAGCCGCCGACCGATTCCAGCCCCTCGACGCGGTTGGAGACGAACCGCGTCACCGCGCGCTGCACCTCATCGGCGGTCGGGCCATTTTTCAGGAAATCGGCGAGGATGTCGTCCATCCGCTTGCTGACCAGCGCGGGATCGACGCCGGGGCGGACGATCGCCATCATGTTGAACATGCCGACCTGGGCGAAGGGGCGGTCGCTCGCGGACACCCGCACCGCCAGCTTCTCCTGCTTGACCAGGATATTGTCGAGCCGCGACGAGGCGAGCCCGCCCAGGATCGAGCCCGCGACGACGAGCGGCGCACTTTCGGGATCGTTCAGGCCCGGCACCGCCCAGTTGCGGCTGATCATGACCGCCGCAACGCGGTCCTTCATCTCCTCGTTGACGGGCGCGGGCAGCGTCGGAATGGTGACGGTCGGCAGCACGCTCTTGGGGCCGGGCTTGATCGCGCCAAAATATTTCTCGACCAGCGGCCTGGCGGTCGCGACGTCGATATCGCCCGCCAGCACCAGCACGGCGTTGTTGGGACCATAATGGCTGCGGAACCAGTCCTTCACCGTGTCGAGCGTGGCCGCATCCAGATCGGTCATCGAACCGATGGTCGTATGGGCATAGGGATGCCCGGCGGGGAACAGCCCCTCCAGAATCTTGTACTGGGTCAGGCCATAAGGCTGGTTGTCCCCCTGACGCTTTTCGTTCTGGACGACACCGCGCTGTTCATCCAGCACCCCTTGCGTCACCGCGCCGAGCAAATAGCCCATGCGGTCCGATTCCAGGAACAGCGCGCGGTCGAGCGCGGCGGTGGGCACCGTCTCGAAATAATTGGTGCGGTCGAAATAGGTGGTGCCGTTGTAATCGGTGGCGCCCACCGACTTGAGCGGCGCGAAGAAGTCGCCCGGCGCATTCTCCGACCCGTTGAACATCAGATGCTCGAACAGATGCGCGAAGCCGGTCTTGCCCTTGGGCTCATGCTTGGACCCCACGTCATACCAGACGCTGACCGCGACGACGGGCGCCTTGCGATCGGTATGCACCACGACGCGAAGGCCGTTCGGCAGGGTGAAGGTCTGATAGGGAATGTCGACCGCCTTAACGAGGGTCGAGACGGGCGCGGGCTTGGCCACGGGCGCCGCTTTGGCGACCTGGGCCATGACGGGGGCCTGGACGGGCAGGACGAACGCAAGGGCGGCGGCGCCGGTCAGCGCCACGGACTTGATACGCATTTCTTCTAACTCCCCAAGCGGTGTTTGGTGCGAGCATAGCGGCCGCGCGGCACACCGCAATGCCGCCGAAAACAGGGAAAGTCCGGTCAGAAGCGCGCGACCCTTTCGGAATCGAAACGGCGATCCCATGTTGGGGAGAACCGAAATTCGCCCCGCCCCTTGTGTTGCAAAATTGCAACACCATCTGACCTGGAAACGACAGGAACCCCAGATGAACCTCGAAAAATTCACCGACCGCGCCAAAGGCTTTTTGCAGGCCGCGCAGACCGTCGCGATCCGCAACAGCCATCAGCGTATCGCCCCCGAACATCTCCTCAAGGCGCTGATCGAAGACGATCAGGGCATGGCGTCCGGCCTGATCCAGGCGGCGGGCGGCGACGCCAAGCGTGTCGAGCGGGAGACCGATGCGGCGCTGGCCAAGATTCCGGCCGTCTCCGGCTCGGGTGCGCAGAGTTCGCCGGGTCTCGACAATGATCTGGTCCGCGTGCTCGACCAGGCCGAGCAGGTCGCACAGAAAGCGGGCGACAGCTTCGTCACCGTCGAACGTCTGCTGCTCGCCCTCACCCTGGCCTCGACCAATGCGGCGGGCAAGGCGCTGGCGGCGGGCGGTGTGACCCCGCAAGCGCTCAACGGCGCGATCGAGCAACTGCGTCAAGGCCGCACCGCCGATACGGCCGGGGCGGAGGACCGATACGACGCGCTCAAGAAGTTCGCCCGCGACCTGACCCAGGTGGCGCGCGACGGCAAGCTCGACCCCGTGATCGGCCGCGACGAGGAAATCCGCCGCACCATCCAGATCCTCGCGCGCCGGACCAAGAACAACCCCGCGCTGATCGGCGAGCCCGGCGTCGGCAAGACCGCGATCGCCGAAGGGCTGGCGCTGCGCATCGCCAATGGCGACGTGCCGGATACGTTGAAGGACCGCAAGCTGATGGCGCTCGACATGGGCGCGCTCATCGCCGGTGCGAAATATCGCGGCGAGTTCGAGGAGCGGCTGAAGGGCGTGCTCGACGAGGTGAAGGCCGCCGAGGGCGACATCATCCTGTTCATCGACGAGATGCACACGCTGATCGGCGCAGGGAAAGGCGACGGGGCGATGGACGCCTCCAACCTGCTCAAGCCCGCGCTCGCACGCGGCGAACTCCACTGCGTCGGCGCGACCACGCTCGATGAATATCGCAAATATGTCGAGAAGGACCCCGCGCTCCAGCGGCGGTTCCAGCCGGTGTTCGTCGGCGAGCCGACGGTCGAGGACACCATCTCGATCCTGCGGGGCCTCAAGGAGAAGTACGAACTCCATCACGGCGTGCGCATCACCGACGGCGCGCTGGTGGCGGCGGCGACCCTGTCGAACCGCTACATCACCGACCGTTTCCTGCCCGACAAGGCGATCGACCTGATGGACGAGGCCGCCAGCCGCATCCGCATGGAGGTGGAGTCCAAGCCCGAGGAGATCGAGACGCTCGACCGCCGCATCCTGCGCCTGAAGATCGAGCGCGAGGGGCTGCGACGCGAGAGTGATGCCGCCAGCATCGACCGGCTGGAGCATCTGGAGGAGGAACTCGCCAATCTGGAGGAGCAGTCGCACGCGCTGACCCAGCGCTGGCAGGCCGAGAAGGAAAAGATCGCGGGCGAGGCGAAGCTGAAGGAACAGCTCGACCAGGCACGGATCGAACTCGACCAGGCGCAGCGCGCGGGCGACCTCGCGCGGGCGGGCGAACTGTCTTATGGGCGCATCCCGCAGTTGGAGAAGCAACTGGCCGAGGCGCAGTCCGCGACCGAGGGCGCGATGCTGCGCGAGGAAGTCACCGCCGACGATATCGCGGGCGTGGTCAGCCGCTGGACCGGCGTGCCCGTCGACCGGATGATGCAGGGCGAGCGCGAGAAGCTGCTCCATATGGAGGAGGTGCTGGGCAAACGCGTCATCGGACAGGAGGATGCGGTCCGCGCCGTCTCCACCGCCGTCCGCCGCGCGCGAGCCGGGCTACAGGATCCCAACCGGCCGCTGGGCTCGTTCCTGTTCCTCGGACCGACGGGCGTCGGCAAGACCGAGCTGACCAAGGCGCTCGCCGAATTCCTGTTCGATGATCCGTCCGCGATGGTGCGCATCGACATGAGCGAATTCATGGAGAAGCACAGCGTCGCCCGGCTGATCGGCGCCCCCCCCGGCTATGTCGGCTATGAGGAAGGCGGCGTCCTGACCGAGGCGGTGCGCAGGCGGCCCTATCAGGTCGTGCTGTTCGACGAGGTGGAGAAGGCGCATGGCGACGTGTTTAACGTGCTGCTCCAGGTGCTGGACGATGGCCGCCTGACCGATGGTCAGGGGCGGACGGTCGACTTCTCCAACACGCTCATCATCCTGACCTCAAACCTGGGCAGCCAGTATCTGGCTAGTGTCGAGGACGGGCAGAGCGTCGAGAGCGTCGAGCCGCAGGTGATGGAGATCGTACGGGCCCATTTCCGCCCCGAATTCCTCAACCGGCTGGACGAGATCATCCTGTTCCACCGGCTGGGCCAGAGCCATATGGGCCCGATCGTCGACATCCAGGTCGGCCGCGTCGCCAAGCTGCTGGCGGATCGCAAGATCAGCCTGCACCTGACCGACGCCGCGCGCGAATGGCTGGGCCGGGTGGGCTATGATCCGGTGTACGGCGCACGCCCCTTGCGCCGCGCGGTCCAACGCCACCTCCAGGATCCCCTGGCCGAAGCGATCCTGCGCGGCGAGGTCAAGGACGGGTCGACCGTCACCGTGGATGAGGGCGACGGGAAGCTGACGCTGTCGGTGGGGTGAGACCCAGGAAAAAGGGGGCGACTCCCGAAGGAGGCGCCCCCAAGTAGGGTTCGGCAGGCCGAACCCTGGGGTTAAAAGTCGACCTTCGCACCGAAACGGACGAAGCGGCCGATGAACAGGCTGTCGCTCCACGCCGGGTTGAACTGGTACAGGCCATAACCCGCATTCGGCTCGTAAGCAGGCTTGCGGTCCAGCAGGTTCTTGACGTCGAGATAGAAGGTGAAGCTGTCCTGCACCTTAACCTCGGCGTGACCATCGAGGTAGAACACCGACTTCGAGCGGCACTGCACCGGATCGCCATTGTTGTACGTCACCAACTGGCCGTTGGCGGCGCTGGCCGCACAGTCGCCATAGACGCCACCCGCGTCAGTCGCGACCGACGAATAGCTGCTCGTATAATAGGCCGTCAGGCTAACATTGCCGCGCCCGTTGAAATCGAGCGTGTTCTGCCAGGACGCACGCAGATGCGGCGCGCCCGAGCAGGAAGTGATGTTGCATGGCCCCAACGTCCCATCATACCGCTGGACGGTGCCGTCCTCGAGCGTTTGCTCCAGACGCAAGAGGCGCGAGGCATTGGCGATAGTCCGCCACCGCACATCGGCCGTGATCGGGAAATTCGCGCTCAACGAGAAATCCAAACCACGGACCAGATAGGTATCGGCATTCTTGTACGACCCCGCCGCGAAACCGAGCAGCGGCAGCGCACCGGGGTTCTGCTGGTCGGCGACCCCCGGAGTGACCGTGATGCCGGGCGCGGTGACCTTCCCATTGTTGGTGTAATATTGCGCGATCGCGTCGGCGCTGATCTGCGCGGGGATGATCACGTTGTTGATCCGCGTCTGGAAGTAGTCGACCGTAAAGGTGACGTTCCGAACCGGATTCAGCACCACACCACCGGTGAACCCTTCGGTCTTTTCAGGCTGCAGGTTGGGATTTCCGCTCGACGTCAGGCCATAGGAATAGCCGCCCTGATAATAAGACGGGTTGCTGGCATGCGCCTGGCAGAAGGCCGCATAGGTCGGCGACGAACAATTGATCGTTGCAGTGACATAGCCGGTCGTTGGAAGCGCGAACGACTCGCTGAAACTCGGGATGCGGAATCCACGCGAATAGGTGCCCCTGAACTTGATCTGCTCGACCGGCCGGAACTCCGCCTCGAACTTCGGCGAGAAGCGGCTCTGTCCGGTCGAATAACTGTCGTAAGATCCCTCGGCCTTCACCTTCAGCACATCGAGGATCGGGGCGGTGATTTCATAACCGGCCGACCAGACATCACGCTTGCCGACCACGCCGACCGCGTTGATGCCGAAATAACGGGCGTTGGGATTGGTTTCGTTCGCCGGGTTTGAGCTCGGGTTGTTGATCTCCTCGTGGCGATACTGCCCAATAACCGCGATATTCAAATCGCCACCCGGCAAGGCGAACACATCCTTGTTCACCGATGCCTGGACCTGACCGAGCTTCGAATAGGAGTGGTTCCGGTTCTGCGGGAAAAGCGCCGCAGTTTGCGCCGCGGTATTCTGTGACTGGTCAACGAAGTTGTACGTTCCCTGCGCAACGGCGTTCATCAAACCCTGAAGGTAGAGATAACCGTTATTGACGCGGTCAAGCGTGACCTGCGACGCGGTCGCGCCGACATTATAATTGAAGCCGTTTCCGAACACACCGTTGATACCGGCGGAGAAGCGATAGGTCTTCGTATTGGTCGAAGTGTTGCGAGTGACCTGGGGCAAAGCGACCAGCCGAGCCAATTGTCCCTGCGCCGCGAACGGATTGTTGGGGTTGAGCGTACCGTTCGCCGCATTACAGCCGGTTGCCGTCAGAGCATTGGTCAGCGCTCCGACCGTGGTGATCACACCCACACCGTTTGAGCAGACATAAGCGGGCAACAGGATACTGCTGACCGTCGCCTGAGTGCCACCGGCCGCCGTCTGACCGGTGAAGCCCTGAGGCCCCGAATTATTGTCGCTCGTGGTCGTATTATAGTAATTGAACATCGCATAGACTTCGGTGTCCGGACCAAGCTTGCCCGTCGCCCGGATATTGAAGCCCTTGCGTTCGATGTTCGAGTTATACGCGCGATATTCGTTGACCAGATCTTCCTGGCATACAGTCGCTGGCGTCGAACCGGCGATGGGGATGCCAGCAGCGGCGGACGCAGCGCGTTCGGCCGCAGTGAGGGTATGCGATTGAAGTCCCTGGCATCCCAGCGTCGGATTGAGCAACTGATAGCCGCCCAGCGAAGCACCGGTGGCGGGGTCATAAGGACGTACATACGGCACGCGGGTAGACTGGAAACCATTGTAGGTGCCGTCATACTGGACGCCGTTCCGGATGCCGTTGGTCAGGCATCCCTGAACAGACGTTCCACAGATCCGGCTCTGATCCGCCGTATTGAACGGATAGCCACGATCCCGCATGAACAGCGGATCGTTCTTCTGATACTCGCCGTTCACATAGATGTTGAAGCCCTGAGTATCGAGATCGCCATAGCCAGCAGTCGCGCTGATCCGCTGCTCGCCGTTGTCCCCTCGCTGCGAGATACCCGTCGACGCGTTGAGATGGAGGCCAGTGATCTGGCGCTTGATGATGACATTCACCACACCCGCGATCGCGTCCGACCCATAGGTCGCCGATGCACCGTCAAGCAACGTATCGATGCGCTCGACGATCGAACTTGGGATGGTGTTGATATCAACGAAGTTACGATAACCGTCATCGCCCAGCGGATACGGCGCGGTCCGCATGCCGTTGAAAATAGTCAACGTATAGGCGTTGTTCAGGCCGCGGAGCGACGGCGAGCTGGCACCTGTGGCGAAACCGAAAGACGACCAGCTCGGCGGTGCCGTGCCGGCATTGTTGGCGGTCAGCAACTGCAACGCGTCCGCCACCGTCGTGACGCCGCGATTCTGCAGATCTTGGGCGGAAATGGAAACCACGGGTGAAGCGGTCGCCGCTGCTGGATTGCGAACGATCGAACCGGTTACGATGATATCGCCACCCGTCGGGGCGTCGGTTTGGTCTGATGCCTGCGCAACCTGCGCATCGCTATCGGCACTTTGATTTGCGGCGGGCGCGGTCTGCGCGAAGGCAGGTATACCCAGCAGCATCGACAACGGAGCTACGGTCGCCAACAGGCCGAGCCTGCGCTGACCGATCCAGGAATTGGTCATGTCTACTACCCCTTTTCGTATCGTCCGGAATCTTCGGCTCCGACGGCTTCGCTCCGCCAACGCAACAGCAATTCTGCTTCGTGACGGAATATTGCTAAATTGGGGCGAAGAGGGGGGTGGTGTAAAGTCGACAATGGTCATGCCAAGACATGAAGATTGCTCGTGTCGCATAAATGACACAATAGCTGACTCATTGGCATGCAATGCATCATGTCTTCTTCATGAGATATTTTTCACGAGTAGAAGACAGGCACCATTGCTAACATAGTTTAGGAATGTTTGGTCATCAGCCTTATCAGGGGCTACCGCCATGGACGCGGATCGGCACTCAGGAAATTTGTGAACCTCCAGCGGAACGACAGTCCCGCAAGCGAGACGCGGCGCGGTCGAGCGAGCCGATACACTCGCTTATGCCGTGATATCTCCTGTCCGCGTCCGGCCATGCCGGTCGATCTACTCGGCGACCGCGCCCAGCCCCTGCCCGCCTTCGATCCGCCCCAAAGCGGCGAACAGGCTTTGCAGCATCGCCTGTTCCTCAAGCGTCAAATGTGGATTCCAGGTGTCGAAGATCAGCACCGCGCGCAGCGCCGCGCTGTCGTTCCACGCCTCATGCTCGATGGTATCATCAAAGGCGAAGGCGTGCCCCTCTACCCAGTCGCGCGTCTCCCCGCCGACGCGAAAGCCGCAGTTCGGTGGGACGATAAGTGGTAGATGGACGATAGCACGGACATTGCTGACCCCGGTATGGGCCGGCAGACGGGTGCCTGGCTTGAGCACCGAGAAGAAGGCGGTCGGCCCCTTGCCCGGAATATGCGCCATGGGCAGCGCCTCGAGCATCGCCATCGTGTGAGGACAGGCCACCGCCATATCGGGATCGCGCACACCATACCGCCACAGATAGCGCGCGCTCCACGCTTCCGACTGATCGAGCGCAGTCCATTTGTTCTCGGGGGTGCCGGCCTCTATCGTGACATAGGGAGCGAAACCGCTGTCGGGGCGGCGAAGCAATGCCTCCAGTTCGGCGCGGACGACCGGCGTCGCGGCCTCCAGTTCGGCGAACCAGGGGAAATGCGTAGGGTCGAAAAATTCGTCGGCAGGCAGGAAGGGGAAATGCACGCCGTGGCAGGCATTGGTGTAGATGGCCCGTCGCCCCAACATCGCATCGACGCAGCGATCGAACCGCCGCCGACGCGCGGGCGATACCTCACTCCATTGCGGCGCCAGCGCGGCGTCCAACTGTTCCCCCAGAATCCGCGCGCGCGCCGTCACCCTGTCCAACGCGTGGGCCAACAACTGATCGAGCCCAGCGGATCGCTCGGGCAGCGACTGGAGAACGGTCGCCACGCCGTGCCACCGGAATTGCGCCTGCGATTCCTCGCCCGCCCGATCATGCCACTCCGCCATTCGGACATTGGCCATGACGTGACGCTGGTCGCGAGTGAGCACCTGTTGCAAAGCATCGCGCTCCCCCAACGGGTCGCCCTGGTCGCGCCGCGCGGTCGCCAGATTCATCCAAAGCGGCGGTGCATCGGCGTCACCCTCGATCGCCCGCTCGAACCAGCTCGCCGCCGCCGCAGGGTCGACCGCCAGAAGGCTCATGCCCATGGCGTTGCAAAGGATCGGGTGACCGGGGGCCTGCGCCAGCGCCTGTTCCAGCAGCCGCCGCATCTGAATGGCGTCCGCAGCCGCCTGCGCGGACTGGAGAAGCGACAGGGCGGGGGCGGGAAGCGGCTGCGTCATACGCCCGTTATGAGCAGTGGAGACATAGGGTGACAAGCATGTCCTTGCCCATTCGTGCTTTCGTGCAGCAGCTTTCCGTCTCCACGCGACATCCGGCGTGAGGGGCGATCGGAAGATTCAAAGACGGAACCGCCACAGGACCATGAACGGTTCCGCCGGGATCAGCACCAAATCCCGAGCGGGCGCCCGACCGGTAAAGTCCCCGGCGTCTCCATGCGCAAAAGGCCTGGTCGCCATTCGGATCGGAACGACCAACGAAAAAGGGCGGCCCTTGCGGACCGCCCTTTCCCTTTAGCGACATCCGTCGCCGGCCCACCCTTAGAAGTGGACGCGGCCACCGATGCGGAAGGCACGCCCAACCGCGTCATAGGTCGACGGATAGGTGTTACCGCTGTTGTACGAGGTCGAACCAGCGTTCGAACCGACGATCGGCGGCTGCTTGTCAAGCAGGTTGGTCACGAGGACAGTGAACTCGAAGTTCTCGCCAGCGCGAATCCGCGTGCCAAGATCGAGATAGTTATAGGCCTTGATCCGGTTGAAATTCCAGTTCTGGCCCGCGATCGGCGTGTTGCCGGTGATCGTGCCCGAGAAGAGCGGGGTCAGACCCGGCTCGTAACGGACCGTATCGATGTGGCGCCATAACAGCGACAGATCGACGTCACCGAAGGTCAGCGTGGTGCGCTGGTTCCAGGCGAACTTCGGCTGGATGGTTAGGCAGTTGGCGCTGTAATAGCCGACGCACTCACGCACCACCGAGGTGCCCGAAGCCTGGAAGGTGTTGCTGTTCGTCCAGGTACCCTGGAAGTTCAGGTTCAGCTTCGCAAAGCCCAGGTCGCGGCGATAATCGGCGTTCAGGTCGATACCATCGGTCGCGATCCGGCCCGAGTTGGTTAGCGGCTGGGGCAGACCCGCCACCACTGCCGACGAACCGCTCAACGCGCCCGTCGCGGTGCTGCGACGGATGCTGGTGCAGGCGGTCGACGTGGCCGACGCGGCGGTGATGTTGCCGAAGCAGGCCGCCAGAATATCTGCCGGGGTCGCCGCGGTGATCGCCTGGTTCACCTTGATGTTAAAATAATCGACGCTGATGGTCAGCCCTTCGACCAAGGTCCGCGGGGTCAGGATAACGCCGATGGTATAGGTGTCGGCGACTTCCGGACGGATGTTCGGATTGCCGCCGCCCGTAGCGTTGGGCTGACCAGACGCCGGGTTCGGAATGCCCCCCGCAGCCACCAGCGAAGCGGGTGCACCCTGCGCGACGCAGACCGCAGCCAGATTGGCATTGTTAAGCGGCGCATTGCCGGCGCAGGGATCGACGGTCAGATTGACGAGATAGGTCGACACCGGATCGAACAGCTCGCCGATGTTCGGTGCGCGCACTGCACGCTGATAGTTCCCGCGGATCTTCAGGTCGGCCACGGGTTCCCAAGTGCCGCCAGCTTTCCAAGTGGTGGCATCGAATTTCGGGCTGCCCGCCGCCTGAACCTGATAGTGGGACTGGCGGATACCGCCCTCGACCGTCAGGGCGCGGAAGAACGGCTTGTCCTCGACCAGCGGCGCGATGATTTCACCGAAGAATTCACGGACATTGTAACCGCCGT
Source organism: Sphingomonas sp. (assembly GCF_039594485.1). Classification (GTDB taxonomy): domain Bacteria; phylum Pseudomonadota; class Alphaproteobacteria; order Sphingomonadales; family Sphingomonadaceae; genus Sphingomonas. The sequence goes on from NZ_JBCNNI010000010.1 coordinate 34,428, forward strand.
TAAGCGGCAGAACTGCGCCACCGGCGCCGCCCAATTCGCCCGGAATCAGGGCATAAGCATCAGGGATGCGCTGTGCGCGATAGTCGCGATACTCCGCACCGGCGGCAAAGCCGATCGGGGTGGACGCCGCGGGCGATGCGAAGCCGAAATCACCGTTCAGCACCGCATGGACCTGCGACAGCTGAGTCTTGTTGGTGACCGTGCTCTGGCCGTTCAAGAAGCCAGCCTGCGCAGCCGAGATGCTGCCCGCCGGACCGAAGAGGTTGAGCGGCACACAGCCATTGCTGGTGTCGTTGCAGGTCGTGGTGTTGGTGGCGTTCAAGGCCTGCTGCACGCGCGACTTCAGAACATAGCCGGACTGGGTCTGGACGTTCTCGCTCTCACCATAGGCGCCGTACACGTCCAGGCCGATCGACTTGGTAATGTTCAGGCGAACGCCAGCGGTATAGTCGAACAAGGTCGTCTGATACTCGCTGACGCGCGGGCCGACTTCAACCGTGCGGCGATACACTTCCGGCATCGGAATGGCAGTGTTGGTGTTGCAGGCCGTGCCCGGCGCGATCCCGGCGGCGCTGCAGAGCTGGTCGCGGATGCCAGCGGGCAGATACGGGTTGTTACCCGGAACAGTCAGACGCTCGCCGAAAATGCCCGACGGCGCGATGATCGTCGACACGCGGTTCTTGGAGAACAGGCCGCGGGTATAGACGGTGACGGTGTCCGACACGTCATAATGTGCGGCGCCGTACATGTTGTAACGCTTAAACGGCGTAAAAAAGATATTGTACGGGCTGAAGTTGAAGTCCTGATACGGCGCGACGAGCGCCGTTCCGGTCGAGTTGACCTGCAGGCGGCCCGCGCCGGCCACAGAGATCGTGGTCGGGACCGAGGTCGGCGAACCGCCGGCCGCACGACCGGTGGTCGAGCTGATGGTGTTCGACGAATAGGGGCGCGCGCCCTGATAGATGGGATCGGCTTCCTGATAGCCGACGCTGAACACCGCGTTACCGCGGCCATCGTCGAAATTCGCACCGATGGTCAGGTCGGCGCGGAAATAATTGCCGTCACCGCGCTGCGATATCTGCTGGCTGGCCGACGCGTCGACACCGGCAAAGTCCGAACGGGTGATGAAGTTGACGACGCCCGACACCGCGTCCGCGCCATAGGTGGTCGACGCGCCGCCGGTCAGGATGTCGGTCCGCTCCAGCAGCGCCAGCGGAATGTTGTTGAGGTCGGTCTGGCCTGCGGGCCCCGACGGTGCGATGCGCTTGCCGTCCAGCAGGACGAGGTTGCGATTCGAACCCAGGTTACGCAGGTTGACGAACGAGGCACCGCCATTGCCGTTGTTCACGGCCGAACCGATGCCGGGCACCGCGCCGGGCAACTGGCGCAGGACTTCCTCGGCGGTGTTGGTCTGGCGCAGCGTCAGTTCTTCACGACCGACGACCGCGACCGGGCTGGACGACACAAGGTTCGGGTTGCGGATCAAGGTGCCGGTGACGACGATGTCACCCTGGCTGGTCTCGTTGGTGACGGGCGAACCATCGGCGTTGGTCTGTTCGACTGCCTGGTCCTGCGCGATGACTTGGGCCTGGCCCGGAGCGGCGACAAAGCCTGCTCCCATTAGCAACGTGGACGCGAGCAGACGCACGCGAGCATTTGTTTTCATAAACTTAACCCCTTAGTGTCGGCCTTGTGACCTGACGTTTCCCACCCGAAAATGTCCGAGTGCTGCCATTTTATTACGAATGACGCCGCGCCACGTGCAAACGTAAAGCGGTGTTTCAAGTTACAGGTTTTCCATGTTTATTCCCCGTGTGACAAAAGCGTCACAGAGGGCGCAGCTTTCTTACGTTTTGATCGCTCTAGATGATTGAAGGATACCGATGCCCGTGAAATCCTTAACCATTCTATGCTCCGTCATGATCCTGATCGGGCCGACGGCAACCCTGGCCCAAAACCGCGAAGACAGGATTCGCGCAGTGGATGCGCTGATAGCCTGCCGCACGCTGGGTGAGGATGCCACACGGCTTGCCTGTTTCGACCGCGCCGCCGCCGCGCTGTCGCAGGCGCGGGCGTCCGGCGAATTGATGGTGCTTGACCGTCAGACGGTGGTGGCGCGCAAACAGCAGCGCTTCGGGCTGACGACGCAGACCGGCGAGATGTTCGGGGGCGCCCCCGCAGATGAGGCAACCGAAGTACGGCAGCTCATCGGCAAGATTGCAGCGATCGTGCCTGCCAAGGCCTATGGCCGATTCGACATCCAGTTGGACAACGGATCGGTATGGCAAACGACCGAGGCCCTGCCCTTTCCGCCCAAGGCCGGGGCGGACGTTACGATCCGGCAAGGTTCGCTCGGCGCTTATCGCGCATCGATCGCGGGTGGACGCTCCATCTTGGTCAAGCGGATTCGCTGATCGGGACCAAACCCCCTCAGCTCATCGGCCCCGTCACCAACAGCGGGTCGAGCTTGCGGCCGCGCCATTGCAGGCTCCAGTGGAGATGCGGGCCGGTGGCGCGGCCGGTGGCGCCGACCGCGCCGATCGGCTGGCCCTGGCGGACATGGTCGCCGACCCGGACATCGATCCGGGACAGGTGCAGGAAGGCGCTGTTCAATCCTTGGCCGTGGTCGAGCATCAGCAGATGTCCCTCCAGCGTGAAGGGCGTGTCCGCCGCCAGGATGACGACGCCATCGGCGGGGGCGCGGACGATCGTGCCGGTGGACGCGGCGATGTCGGTGCCCGAATGATAGCTGCCCGGCTCGCCGCGATAGATGCGCTGCGCCCCGAACAGGCCCGAGATGCGCCCCGTCACCGGCCATCGCAGCGACTGGCGCCAGCCGTCCGCATCGGTCGTCATCGCACGCGCGGCGCGGATCTGGTCGAGTTCGGGTGGGCGGCGCCGCTGGAATTCGGGATCGGGAACGGGATATTTGGGCAGCCGGTCGAGCCGCTCGATCCGCCAGGCGCGCGGCGCGACGGCGAGCGGCTGGCGCACCTGTCGCCCATCCGCCAGCGTCGCGACCAGTTCGGCGGAGGGGCCAGCGTCGCGGTCGAACCCGATCAGAAAGGCGCCGTCGCGGGACAGCGGGATCGCCTCGCCATTCAGCGTCACCGAAACGGCGCCCTTCGGTGCCTGCCCCCGGATCAGGCCGCCCTGACTCGCTTCGCCGGTCCAGCGAAACGAGGAGAGCGGGTCCGTCACCGGGTCCGGGACAGGCCGGGGGGCGGGTGGGGACGCCACCGGCATGGACATCGTCTCACGGGGCGCGACGCATCCGATCAGCAAGAGCGCGAGCACCCCGCCCGACAGCCTCATTGCGGGGCCAGCACCTGCGCGGTCGCCTGGGCGTCGGCATAGGCTTCCTGCCGCGCCGCGCTCCAATATTTCAGGTCCTCCAGCGCGATCCGCCGGCCGGTCACCGCGCAGACGACATGATCGCCGGGCGACAGCACGCGAAAGCCGTTGGCCATATAGTGAAGCCGCGCGGGGCGATCGGTGTTCGACATCAGCATCTTCGTCACTTTCGGGTCAAAGGAGGGTGGGCTGGTCGGCCTTGGGCTCCCGCTTCGGCTTGTCATAGGTTCGGGGGGCGGCACGCTCAACCCCACCCTTCTCCACCGCCACATCGACCGTGCCGTCGCGGAAGCGCAGGGTCAGGATATCCGCGGCCCGCGCCGCCTCGGCCGAGGACAGGGTCTCCCCGCCCGGCCGCGCAGTGATCCGGGCATAGCCTCGCTCCAGGATCCGGTCGGGGTTGAGCGACTGGACCAGTCGCCAGGTCGAGGCCAGCCGGTCGCGCCCGCGCTCCACCTGCCGTTCGAGGATCGCGGGGCGCAGTGCCGCCCCCGCCCGGTCCAGCCCGCCGCGCGCCAGCGTCACCCGCCGCTCCAGCCCGCGATCGAGCCGCGCGCCCGCTTCGTCGGCGCGCTGTCGCTGCGGCCCCAGCAACTGGTCGCGCTTGGGGAGCAGCCGCGCCATCGCGTCCAGCCGCTCGCGGCCCCGCTCGACATAGCGGCGCGCGCAGCGTTCGGTCCGCTGGCGATGGCTGGCCACCGTCAGGCGCAGATCGGCGAGCACCGGCACCGCGATCTCCGCCGCCGCCGTCGGGGTCGGCGCACGCAGGTCGGCGGCATAGTCGCACAAGGTCGTATCGGTCTCGTGCCCGACCGCCGAGATGATCGGGATGGAGCAGTTCGCGACCGCGCGGACCACGATTTCCTCGTTGAACGACCACAGATCCTCGATCGAGCCGCCACCGCGCGCGACGATCACCAGATCGGGACGCGGCACCGGCCCGCCGGGCTGGATCGCGTCGAACCCCTGGATCGCGGCGGCGATCTCCCTGGCCGAACCCTCGCCCTGGACCTTGACCGGCCAGACGATGACATGGGTGGGACAGCGATCCTCCAGCCGATGGAGAATGTCGCGGATCACCGCGCCGGTGGGCGAGGTGACGACGCCGATCACCGGCGGCATGAAGGGAAGCGCGCGTTTCCGCTCGCGCGCGAACAGCCCTTCGTCCGCCAGTTTCGCCTTCAGCTTCTCGAACAGGGCCATCAGCGCGCCCGCGCCCGCCAGCTCCATCCGCTCGACGACGATCTGATATTTGGACCGGCCGGGGAAGGTGGTCAGGCGGCCGGTGGCGATCACCTCGACCCCGTCCTGCGGCTGGAAGGGCAGCGTGTTGGCCGCCCCCTTCCACATCACCGCGTCGATGACAGCATTCTCGTCCTTCAGGCTCATATAGACATGGCCCGAGGCAGCGCGCTTATAGCCCGAAATCTCGCCGCGCAGGCGGACATGGCCGAACTCGCCCTCCACCATCCGCTTCAGCTTCAGGCTGAGTTCGCCGACCGACAGCGCGAGCGCGTTGTCGCCGGCGATCTCCTCGGCTACCAGCCTCGAACTTTCGTCATAGGAATAAGGATCGGGCATGAACGTCCTGCTGCTGGGATCGGGTGGCCGCGAACATGCGCTGGCGTGGAAGCTGGCACAGTCGAACGGGTTAGATACGCTCTACGCCGCGCCCGGCAACCCCGGTATCGCGCGCCATGCGACCTGCGTCGCGCTGAACGCGACCGATCACGCCGCCGTGGTGGCGTTCGTGAAGGAGCATGAGATCGGCCTGGTCGTGGTCGGCCCCGAAGCGCCGCTGGTCGATGGCCTTGCCGATTCGCTCCGCGCCGCGGGCGTGCCGGTGTTCGGGCCCGGCAAGGCCGCCGCGCAACTGGAGGGGTCGAAGGGCTTTACCAAGGATCTGTGCCGCCGCGCCGACATCCCGACCGCGGGCTATGTCCGCGTCGCGACGCTGGCGGACGCGCAGGCCGCGCTCGCCACCACCTTCGGCCTGCCGGTGGTGATCAAGGCCGATGGGCTGGCGGCGGGCAAGGGCGTGACCGTCGCCTTCACCCGTGACGAGGCCGATGCCGCGATCGCCGACCTGTTCTCGGTGCCCGGCGCCGAAGTGGTGATCGAGGAATTCCTGGAAGGCGAGGAGGCCAGCCTCTTCGTCCTGACCGATGGCGAGGCGCTGCTCCCCTTCGGCTCGGCGCAGGATCACAAGCGGGTGGGCGACGGCGATACCGGCCCCAATACCGGCGGCATGGGCGCCTATAGCCCCGCGCGTGTCCTGACCCCGGAACTGGAGCAACAGGCGATCGACCGGATCGTCCGCCCGACCGTCGACACGCTGCGCGCCGAGGGCACGCCTTTTTCGGGGGTGCTCTATGCCGGGTTGATGCTGACCGAGCAGGGGCCCAAGCTGATCGAATATAATGCGCGGTTCGGCGACCCCGAATGCCAGGTGCTGATGCTGCGTTTCCAGGGCGATCTGCTGGCGGTGATGCTGGCGGTGGCGGAGGGACGGCTGGCGGAGATCCCCGCGCCCAGCTTCTCGCCCGACCCGGCGCTGACCGTGGTGATGGCCGCGGCCGGCTATCCGGGCACACCCAGGGCGGGCGGCGACATCGCGGCGATCGATGCTGCCGAGGCGACCGGCGCGGTGGTCTTCCAGGCCGGCACCCGGATGGACGGCGAACGACTGGTCGCCAGCGGCGGCCGGGTGCTGGCCGTCACCGCCAGCGCGGGCTCGGTGGGCGAGGCGCAGGCCGCCGCCTATCGGGCGGTCGATGCGATCCGCTTTCCCGACGGCTTCTGCCGCCGCGACATCGGCTGGCGCGAGGTGGCGCGCGAAGCGGACGCGACGGGAACCGAGGGTTGATCCGATCGATTGGGCTCGCGACCGGGCCATGGGATGATAGGGTGATGCGATGAACGACATGACGGCCGCACCGGCGGAAAGCCTGATCCCCGATGGGGTGGCGGCGATCACGACCATTCACTTCGCCCTGATCGCCATCGTCGCGCTGGCCGCCATCGCGGTGATCGTGATCGGCATGAGGCTGAAGCGACGGCGTACCCATGCCGCGCGGAAGGTGGAGGAGAATGCGCAGGACGCAGGGGTGGCGCCGCGCCAGCCCGATCCCGCGCCGCTCAGCGAAGCATCGCTGACCGAGCCGCAAGTCGCGCCCACGCCCGCACCCGCCGCCCCGCCGCCGCCACCGCCGGTCATGCCCGCCCCCGCCGCGCCCGAGGAACCGGCGACGGTCGCCGACGATCCGTTGCGCGACGAACCCGTCGCCGCCGCCGCACCGATGGCCGCCAGCCCGGCCGCCGAGGCCGCGCCCGCCTCGCCCATCACCGACATGGCACGGCCGGAGGACCAGCCGATCACGCTGCTCAAGGGCCTCGGCCCCAAGCTGACCCAGAAGCTGGCCGAACACGGCATCGCCACGGTCGGCGACATGGCGGCGCTCAGCGAGGCGCAGGCTCAGGCGCTCGACGCACAGCTCGGCCCCTTTTCGGGCCGCATGACGCGCGACCGCTGGCTGGAACAGGCGCGGCTGCTCGCCGCCGGGGACCGTGCCGGATTCGAAGCGGTGTTCGGCAAGCTCTGAATGTTGGAGACTGATCCGGCCCAGCTGGATCAGCGCGGTGCCGACCCGCGTTTCGTCGGGAAAGCCTTCACCTCTCCCTCCAACGGAAAAGGGGCCGCGCGACGGTTTCGCGCAGCCCCTGCCCTGTCATCCGTTTCGTGGGATCAGCGCAGGTCGCCCTCGCGGATCGGCACGATCTTGATCTCCACGCGGCGATTGGCGGCGCGGCCCGCATCGGTATCGTTCGACGCGATCGGCTGCGTCTTGCCGAAGCCGCGCGTGCCGATGCGCGCGGGCTGTACCCCGCGCGAGACGAGGTAATCGGCGACCGACACCGCACGCCGTTCGGACAGGGTCTGGTTATAGGCGTCGCTACCGGTCGAATCGGTGTGGCCGTACACGTCGATATAGGTCTGCTTGTACTGCGACAGGATGTCCGCGACCTGATCCAGCGTCTGGCGGAACTGCGGCTGCACATCGGCCGAATTATAGGCGAAGGTGATGCCCGAGGGCAGGTTCAGCAGCAGATCGTCGCCCTGCCGCACCACCTGCACATCGGTTCCCGCGGTCCGCGCGCGCAGATCGCGTTCCTGCTTGTCCATATAGGCGCCGATCCCGGCCCCCGCGAGGCCGCCAATGCCGGCACCCAGGATCTTCTCGGTCCGGTCATGCCGGCCACCGACCAGGTCGCCCAGCAGATAGCCGCCGACCGCGCCGCCAATGCCGCCGATCGCCGTCTTGGACAGGCGTTGCTGGCCGGTTTCCGGGTCGGTCGTGCAGGCCGAGGTGGCGATCAGTGCCGATAGCGCGGTGATGGTCAGGAGCTTGGCGGATTTCGTCATGCGGATAGTCCTTAGTCGCGTTTTCACCCCCGAAACGCGGGGTCCGGGGCGCTTGTTCCGCAAGCGAACTGAACGCAAGATGACGACGGGAGTTGTCGAAGTCCCGTCCGGCCCGCTATGAGCACTCCATAACGATGGCACCGCTGCCCCCCTTTCCGTGGATCGACGTCCTCATCATCCTCGCGCTGGTCGCGCTGAACGGCGCGTTCGCGATGAGCGAGCTGGCCATTGTGTCGTCGCGCCGCGCGCGGCTGGAGGCGATGGCACGGGGCGGGCGCAAGGGCGCGCAGGCCGCGCTGACGCTCGCCGCCGATCCGGGCAAGTTCCTGTCGACCGTGCAGATCGGCATCACCCTGACCGGGATCATCGCGGGCGCCTATTCGGGGGCAAGCCTGGGCACACCGACTGCCGCGCGGTTGCAATTGCTGGGCGTGCCCGCCGCGACCGCCGCGACCCTGGGGTTCGCACTGGTCATCGGCCTGACCACCTATGCCTCGCTGATCCTCGGTGAACTCGTCCCCAAGCAGTTCGCGCTGCGCAAGCCCGAGCCGATCGCGGCCTTCGTCGCCATGCCGATGCGCTGGCTCGCGATGATCACCGCGCCGATCGTCTGGGTGCTCGATTCGACCAGCAGCGTGATCTTCAAGCTGCTCCGCCTGAACCGCGACAATGAGGATCAGGTGACCGCCGAGGAACTGCACCTGATCGTCGCCGAAGCGTCCAAGTCCGGCGTGATCGAGGAGCATGAACGCTCGATCATCTCGGGCGTGGTCCGCCTGGCCGACCGGCCGGTGCGCGAGGTGATGACGCCGCGCACCGAGATCGACTGGCTCGACTGCACGCTGGACGAGGCGGCGATCCGCGCCAAGCTGCTGGAAAGCCCGCGCACCCGGTTGCCGGTGGGCGAAGGCTCGATCGACGCGGTCGTCGGCGTGGTGCAGGCGCGCGACATCGCCGTGGCGCTGTTCCGGGGCGATCCGCTCGACCTGAAGAAGCTGATGCGCAAGGCGCCGGTCGTGATCGACCGGATCGACGCGATGGACGTGCTGCTCGCGCTGCGCCAGGCCGAGGTTCCGATGGCGATGATCCATGACGAATATGGCCATTTCGAGGGGATCGTGACCCCGGCCGACCTGCTCGCCGCCATCGCGGGCGAGTTCGCCTCCGATGCCGATCCGGGCGAGGCCCCGTCGGTGGTCGAGCGCGATGACGGATCGCTGCTGGTCGCGGGCACCATGGCGGCGGACGCACTGGCCGACCGGCTGGGCATCGACCTGCCCGACGACCGCGATTACGCGACCGTGGCGGGTCTGGCGCTGGCGGTGTTCCGCCACCTTCCCGCCGAAGGTGAGAGCTTCGTCGAACAGGGCTGGCGATTCGAGGTGGTCGATCTCGACGGGCGGCGAATCGACAAGCTGCTGGTCAGCGAGGCCTGAGCCACCGACTTATCTGCATGATTCGGCTCCGCTGGCCGCACAGGACAGCGACGGTGCCGCCCCCCCCTGCTGGCCCGCTATCCCGGCGCGGTGATCGACGGCTATTGCGCGCCCTCGCTGGATGAGATCGTCGTGCCGACCGGCCCGGTCGCCGATGGATCGGCGTCGACCAACCTGCAAAGGCTGGAAGGCCGGGTCAGCCATGTCGACTATCGCGTCAAACCCACGACCGCATCCGCGTGATCGTCGCCCGGCGCGGCGAAACCTGGGTTCTGCTCCATATCGCCGAGGGGCCGGATCGCTCGCAGATTTTCCAGATGGTGGTCGAAGACGCCGGCTCCGCGAAATAACCCTATCGCCGCGCGGCGAAGAAATCTCGCAGCAGCGCGGCCGCCTCTCCCTCGCCGATCCCCGCATAGATTTCGGGGCGATGGTGACAGGTCGGCTGAACGAAGAAGCGTGGGCCATGTTCGACCGCGCCGCCCTTGGGATCGCTCGCCGCATAATAGAGCCGGGCGATTCGCGCATGGGCGATCGCCCCGGCGCACATGGCACAGGGCTCCAAGGTCACCCACAGGTCGCAATCCTCCAGCCGATCGCGCCCCAGGGCGGCGGCGGCGGCGCGAATCGCCTGGATTTCCGCATGGGCAGTCGGATCGTGCAGGCGGCGGGGCGCATTGGCACCGATCGCCACGACTCGCCCTTGGTGCGTGACGACGGCCCCCACCGGCACCTCGCCCGCCATGCCCGCCTGTCGGGCGGCGTCGAGGGCGGCGCGCATCGGGTCGGGCAAGGGGAACATGGCCCCTCCCTGCCCCGCCCCGGCGACACGAGCAAGGGGCGCGCGACGACGTAGCGGGCGGGCCTGCTTACTGCGTGTTCTCGTTGGGCTTTTCGACCGATACGGTCGGCACGTCGACCGTCTTCTGGGTGGTGCCGACCGAGACCTTGGGCCCTTCGGCACGGAAGGCGGGGGCCTGGACGACGGCGGGGCGGGTCTGGTCGATACTGATCCAGCCCATCGCCATCGCCCCGGCGGCGAGCAGCAGGACAATAGCGATGAGGACGAGAAAGGCGCGCATGGGTCTGGCTCCATCAGGTTCGTTGCCGTAACAACGCCGCGTCGCGGGGCGGGTTGCACGTCGCCATCATGCCTCCGATGGGGGAATCGGTTGACGCAGCCGCCCGGACGGGTTATCCGCGCGGCCTTTCCGGGCATTGCCTGAAACCAGGATAACGATCATGTCGCGCATTTGCGAGCTGACCGGCAAGGGCCGGCAGGTGGGCAACAATGTTTCCCACGCCAATAACAAGACCAAGCGGACGTTCCTGCCGAACCTGCAGAACGTGACGCTGATCTCCGACGCGCTGGAAAAGAGCGTCCGTCTTCGTGTCTCGACCCACGGCCTGCGCTCGGTCGAGCATAATGGCGGCCTCGACAACTGGCTGGTCAAGACCTCGGACGACCAGCTTTCGCTGCGCGCCCGTCGCCTGAAGCGCGACGTCGTGAAGAAGCTGGCTTCCGCCCAGACCGAAGCCGCCGCCGCGTAATCACACGCTGCGACTGCCGACGGGTTGAAACCCGCCGCTCCATCGGAGTGGCGGGCTTTCGTCGTGGTTGAGCAAAGTCGATCGCAAAGCGACTCGCATCCGGCCTCAGTGCGAATCGAGCCGGAACTTCAACAGATAGCTGTGCTGTAGAAAAAGCTGATTGTCGTCGGACACCAGCCACAGGATCGTCGCCCCGTGCTCTCGGGTGACGGCCACCCCTTCGAAATTGTCATGGATCAGCGGCGCGTCCAGTTCGGCCAGCAACCGCCCGCTCACAACCCTTCCCGGCATGATGGCATCGGTCGGGACCAGCATCAGGCGATTCGAGAATCGGAAGGGCAATCGGAACCGGCGCTCCAGCACCAGCAGCGATCCATCGGGCAGCGCCGCCGCATCCGAGATGGCATGATGGGGCGATACGCGATAGGCGATGCGCCGTCCGGGGTAGATGAGCGGATCGCCCGCAAAGACCAGCCCCTGGCGCGACAGCGCCCGCGACGCAGCACTTCCACGCCAGTCCCGCCGTGCGACCTCCTCATCCTCCGAGAAGGTGATGAAGCGGCCGTCCGGCAGCCGGGCCAGCGACTCGGGGCCCCCATTGGCCGACCAGTCCGCCATGGGCTTGGGCGCGACATAGCCGAGCGCCCGGCCGAATCCGGCCGAATAGCGCCAGATCTGGTTATACCCCTCGAAGCCCACCCACATGTCGCCTGTCACCGGATCGACCGCCAGCGACTCGCTGTCGCGATCCTCCTTGCGCCATCCGACTCCGGGTCCGCTCGGCAGGTTGACGAAGCGCAGGCCGTGCGGTCGCCAGTCGGCGCCCATCGCGAACATCACGGCATTGCCCCCGTCGCTGAGCAGCGTGAACCGGTCGCCCGCCACGGTCAGCGAGGAAAAGCCGCCGAACGCCGGGTCGCGGCTCGTCAGTTCCACCCCACCCAGATAAGTCAGCGCCCCCAGCCGCCGGCGCGTCGGATGGGCGGGGTCGAGCATGACGGGCCGGACATCCATCTGCGGCGCGGCGCTATCCAGCAGGGGCAGACGCTCGCGCACCGTCCAGTTCGGCAGCAGGGCCAATAGCAACAGGCAGGAGAGAAGGGCGCGCATGCGGCCTCTTACGCGCTGCGCCGCACCATGCCACCGGCAAATCGCGCGTCACACTCCGGCCGTACGGGCGGTGCCAGATGAACGGCGGATAACCGGGACATTCAGGAATCGGTCAACGCGAATCATCCAGAAGCAGGCCAACGACGACGGACGGGACCGTCGATCGAAGAGATTTCGGGAGTGAGACGATGATGAAGACCCTGACCCTGACGGCGACCGCGCTGGCCATGATCGGTGGCGCCGTCCTGCCCGCGACCGCCGCCGATGCGCAGCGCTACCGCGGCCGGGCTCATCAATATGATCGCGGTTATCACGACGGCGCGCGGGACGAATATCGCGCCCAGAAGTGCCGCCGCTCGGGCACCACGGGCACCATCGTCGGCGCGATCGCGGGTGGTCTGCTGGGTCGCACGGTCGATACGGAAGGGGATCGCACGCTGGGCACGCTGGTCGGCGGCGGCGCGGGCGCTCTGGCCGGCCGGGCGATCGAGCGTTCGGGCCGTCCGGGCTATTGCGGCTGATACGAAATAGGCGGCGGGCACGCGTATCTGGCCCCCGCCCTGTTCTCCTCGCGTAGCGTATCGAGGACGGGACGCCGATCTCTCTTTCGAGGGGTCGGCGTCCTTGATTCGGGTGGCTCGCGCCCGCGCCCCGAACCGGCGGGTCAGTACATGTGCTGGCCGCCGTTGATCGACAGGGTCGAGCCGGTGACGAAGCCAGCTTCCTCCGAGCACAGGAACGCCACGCCGCGCGCAATCTCATGCGCCTGGCCCAGGCGGCCGACCGGAATCCTGGCGACGATCTTTTCCAGCACATCGCCGGGGACCGCGGCCACCATGTCGGTATCGATATAGCCCGGCGCGATCGCGTTGACGGTCACGCCGACCCGTGCGCCTTCCTGCGCCAGCGCCTTGGTGAAGCCGTGGATGCCCGACTTGGCGGCGGCGTAGTTGACCTGGCCATATTGGCCCGCCTGGCCGTTGATCGACCCGATATTGACGATCCGCCCCCATTTGCGCTCGCGCATGCCGGGGAACACCGCCTTGGCCATGTTGAAGCAACCGCCCAGATTGGTGTCCATGACCTCTTTCCACATCTGGTAGGTCATCTTCAGGATCGTGCCGTCGCGGGTGATGCCCGCATTGTTGACGACGATGTCAACCGGGCCGAGGTCCGCGGCGACCTGCGCGACGCCCGCCTGCACCGCGTCATAATCGGCGACGTCCCATTTATATGCCTTGATCCCCGTCCGCTCGGTAAAGGCCTGGGCGCGTTCGTCATTGCCCGCATAATTGGCGGCGACGGTGATTCCCGCCTCTTTCAGCGCCAGGCTGATCGCCTCGCCAATACCGCGCGTACCACCCGTCACAATCGCGACCCGTGCCATCAGACCTCTCCCAAATTTCAATTGTGGCTTAAAAGCGGCAGACGTGATCCGCAATGGCAAAGGCCGGGCGAAACGTAATATAACGCTACGGCAACCAGCCCTGCAGTTCGCGTTCGATCAATCCGCGCAGCATCGCGATGCCGATCTCGCTGTCATTGAGACAGGGGAGATAGGCGAAATGCGTGCCGCCCGCGCGCTCGAAACTTTCGCGCCCGCGAATCGCCAGTTCCTCCAGCGTCTCGATACAGTCGGCCGAAAAGCCCGGCGCCAGGATCGCGACCTTGCGGATGCCACGACCGGGCAGCGACTCCAGCATGGTGTCGGTCGCGGGCTCCAACCATTTGGCGCGGCCGAATCGCGACTGGAACGCGACCAGCAACTCGCGCCCGTCGAGCGTATCGGCCATCGCCGCGGCCAGCAGTCGCGCGGTCTTGCGGCAATGGCAGTGATAGGGGTCGCCCAGCTCCAGCGTCCGTTGCGGCATGCCGTGAAAGCTGGCGACGATCGCCTCGGGCTCGAAGTCGAGGCTCGCAAGCTGTGCCTCCAGCGTCCGTTTCAGCGCGTCGATATAGAGCGCGTCGCCATAATAAGGCGGCAGGGTGCGGATCGCGGGCTGCCAGCGCATCGTCGCCAGATGCGCGAACGCCCGGTCATTGGCGGTGGCGATCGTCGCCGCGCAATATTGCGGATAGAGCGGGGCGAGCAGGATGCGCTCGCACCCGGCATCCTTCATCGCCTGCACCCGCTCGGCAATGGCGGGGCGGCCATAGCGCATCGCCCAGTCGACCATCACGTCCGGCCCAAAGGCATCCTTCAGCCCCTCCGCCTGCGCCCGCGTGATCGCAGCCAGAGGCGAGCCATCGTCCCGCCAGACCAGCGAATAGGCATGGGCCGATTTCTTCGGGCGGGTGTTCAGGATGATGCCGCGCAGGATCGGTTGCCAGAGCAACGCGGGAATCTCGATGACGCGCCGGTCCGACAGGAATTCGCGGAGGTAGCGCTTCACGGCGCGCGGCTCGGGCGCGTCGGGGGTGCCCAGGTTCATCAGGAGCACGCCGATCCTGGGACGCGGTACGGGGGGATGGTCGGGGGGCAGCATCAGGCGGACAACTCCATGGGCAGGCTTCGTATCCGTGGGACACCAGGCAGGGTGGCAAGCGCATTGGCGATGGCGGGCGCGACCGGCGGCACCGCCACTTCGCCCACCCCGCCCGGGTCTTCGTCGGATCGGATCAGTTCGACGGTGATATCGGGACTATCGGCCAGACGCGGCAGGTCCAGCGCGCCGAGCCGCGACGGCGTGGCCCAGCCGCCCTCGAAACCGACCGCCTCACCGCGCAGATTGGCCAGCCCGAAGATCAGCCCGCCCTCGATCTGCTGGCGCACGATGTCGGGGTTGACGATCCGCCCGCAATCGACCGCCGCGACCAGCCGGTCGACCACCAAGCGCCCGTCATCGCCGCGATGCGCCTCGGCCATCACCGCGACATGGGAACCGCGAAAACCGTGCGCGGCGATCCCCTGCCCGCTACCCGCACGCCCCCCTTCCCAGCCGCCTAGCGAGGCGGCGATGGACAGGCAGCGCGCGAGGCGCGGTTCTTCCCCCAGCATCGCGATCCGCCATGCCAGCGGATCGGCCCCGGCGGCCTGCGCGCATTCGTCGAGGAAGGATTCGACCACGAAGCCATTGGCCACATGGGCACCGCCACGGACATGGCCGGTCGGGATGGCAAGATCGGCGGGGTGATGGTGCACCGCCAGCGCGGGAATCGCATAGGGCGGCACGGCCCCACCCATCGCATAGGCATCGGCGTGCCCCGCGCCGCGCATCCCGAAGCGCACCAGAGCGGCGGGCATGATCCGGTGCGCCAGCGCCTGCCCGGTCGATGGGGTCGCGATCCGCGCCCGCCATCCCTGGATACGCCCCCCCACCATCCGCGCGGCCATCTTCGCCAGCATCGGCGCGCGATAGGCGTCGCGGCGCAGATCCTCGGTCCGCGACCATTGGACGTTGACGGGACGCTTCAGCTTCGCCGCGATCATCGCCGCCTGCGCCGCCGCCTCGTTTTCGAGCGCGACGCCGAAGGAACCGCCGATCGGCATGGGATGGACGATCACCCGGTCGGGATCGACACCCCCGGCGCGGGCCGCCGCTGCCCGCGCCTGCACCGGCGCCTGGGTCGGCAGCCACAGCTCCAGCACGCCGTCACGCCAGGCCGCCACCGCCGCGCGTGGCTCGATCGCGGCGTGGACGCCCGTTCCGACCTGATAGCGCGCCTCGATCAGCCCCACGCCCTCCAGCGCGCCCGCGACGTCGCCGCGCTCGACCACCGACCGCCCCTCCCCCGCCAGCGCCTGTTCCAGCGTCCGGGCGATTCCGGCCGTGTCCGGGATCGCGCCATCGGTCACGGCACGCGGGGCCAGCGCATCCAGCCCCTTTTGCGCGATCCACCAGCTTCCGGCGGCCACCGCCACCCAGTCTTCGCCTTCGATGACATCGACCACGCCCTGCACCCGCATCGCGGCCGCGCGGTCGATGCGGATCCCCCGAGTCCGTCCCAGGGGCGCATGGCGGACCGCGACATGCACCATGTCGGGCAGGCGGATATCGGCGGTGAAATTGGCCGAGCCATCGACCTTGGCAGGCGAATCGAGCCGGGGCACGTCCGTCCCGGCCAGCCGCCCCGCGCCGCCACTGCCCAGCGGCAGGGGCTCGGGCACCGTCTCGGCCGCCGCCGCCTCGGCCAGTTCGGCGAAGCGCAGCCGCTGGCCCGCATGGGTGATGAAGCCGTCCTTCGCCTCGCAAAGGCTCCAGTCCACGCCCCATCGGCGCGCAGCGGCCTGCGCCATCAGCGCGCGCGCCGTCGCCGCGGCGGCGCGCGCGGGCTCCTCGAACATGCGGATCGAACTGGAACCGCCGGTCAGCATCACCATGTCGCGACGCAGCCATTCGTCGCGCCCCCCCTCCGGCAACCGATCGAACGCGCCCTCGAACAGCGAATCGACTCCGACCGGATTGGCGTATAGCGGCCCCGGCGGCGCAGGCTCGACCGCGATGGTGCGCCAGTCGGCGCCCAGCTCGTCGGCAACGACCTGCGCCAGCGTGGTGGCGATACCCTGTCCATACTCGGCCTGCGGCACCGCAACCGTCACGATGCCCTCGCGCCCGATCTTCAGCCAGGCGCCGAACGCCTGTTCGCCCGGCTCTACGGTCAGATTGGGGGCATAGGCGCGCGGCCAAAGGCCCCAGGCGACGAGCAACCCGACCCCCGTCCCGCCGCCGACCAATATCCTGCGCCTGTTCATCTCCATCGCGGCGAAGCCTTAACGGTGAGGGGCGGTCAGGCAAGCCGGGGGTTTCGCTGTCTGAAAGCGAGCCCGTCGATCGGCGGCCGGGCGATGGGCATGGCCTTCGACCTCCCCATGCTCTTGGTGTTGTCGCACGACCACTCTATGGAAGCGGGCCAGAGATAAGGGAAACGCGCTTGATCCTGTCCATGCTCGCCGCCGCCGGGGGCCATATCCGGTTCGAGGATCTGGGGTTGCACCCGGATATCTTCTCGATCGGCTTCTTTACGCTGCGCTGGTATAGCCTGGCCTATATCGCCGGTATCCTGTTCGGCTGGTGGTATCTTGGCCGGATGCTCGACCGGCCGGGCGCGCCGATGTCGCGTGCCCATGCCGATGATCTGGTCTTCTACGCGACGCTGGGCATCATCCTGGGCGGGCGGATCGGCTATGTGATCTTCTACGCGCCCGAGATGTTCCTGCACCCGCTACGCATCATCCGCCTGTGGGATGGCGGCATGAGTTTCCATGGCGGCGCGGTCGGCACCGGGGTCGGCGTCATCCTCTTCGCGCGCAAGCACAAGCTTAGCTGGCTGCGCATCCTCGACTATCTGGTCTGCGCCGCGCCGGTCGGGCTGTTCCTGGGGCGCCTCGCCAATTTCGTGAATGGCGAGCTGTGGGGCAAGCCGTCGGACGTGGCCTGGGCCATCATCTTCCCGCGCACGGTGCCCTTCGGCCTGCCCGACCCGGCGCGCCATCCCAGCCAGCTCTATGAAGCCGGGCTGGAGGGGCTGGTCCTGTTCGCGGTGATGAGCTTCGCCTTCTGGCGGACCAAGGCGCGCTATGATCCGGGCAAGCTGTCGGGGCTGTTCCTGCTCGGCTATGGCATTGCGCGCTTCATCGTCGAGTTCTTCCGCGAACCCGACCAGCAGTTGCGCGCCTTCGCGCAAGTGACCGGGCTGCACATGGGCCAGTGGCTGTGCGTGCCGATGATCCTGAGCGGCCTGTACCTGATGAACACCGCCAAGGCGCGCCGCGTCCGGGTCGAGCCGTTTGCGGGAACCGACAGCGTCGCCTGATTCCCCGGACCCGATCCCCTTGCGGTGGCGGGAATCGGGCGGCAGAGCGAAGGGCATGACGAACCCGCTGATCCCCCCCGCCGATCACAAGGCCGAGCCCGAGGAGGCGCTGCCCGAACGCCTCGCCCGCGCCATCGCGCTGGCCGGGCCGATCCCGGTCGCGCAGTTCATGGCCGCCGCCAATGCGCATTATTACGGCACCCGCGATCCGCTGGGCGCGGGCGGCGACTTCACGACGAGTCCCGAGATCAGCCAGATGTTCGGCGAGCTGGTCGGCCTGTGGTGCGCGGACCTGTGGGACCGGGCGGGACGACCGGAAGCGCACTGGGTCGAGCTGGGCCCCGGGCGCGGCACGCTGGCGGCCGATGCCCGGCGCGCCATGGCGAAAGCGGGATTCGCGCCCGCCATCCACTTCGTCGAGACCAGCGCCACCTTGCGTACCGCGCAAAGCCAGCGGGTGGCCGACGCCCAGTGGCATGATACGGTCGAGAGCCTGCCCACCGATCGGCCGCTGATCGTCGTCGCCAACGAGTTCTTCGACGCGCTGCCCATCCGCCAGCTCGTCCGGCGTGGGCAGGGCTGGCACGAGCGGCTGGTCGCCGCGCAGGACCTGCTCTTCCTGCCGATCGCGGGACCGCCGGTGCCGGGCGAGATCATCCCGGAGCCGCTTCGCGACGCCCAGGCCGGTTCGGTGATCGAGGTATCCCCCGCCAGCGTCGCGGTGATGCGCGCCCTCTCCGCCCGGATCGCCGCGCAGGGGGGGGCCGCGCTGATCGTCGACTATGGGTATGAAGGCCCTGCCATCGCCGACACGCTCCAGGCGGTGCGCGGCCATGCCTATGCCAATCCCTTCGAGCGGCCGGGCGAACAGGATCTGAGTGCGCATGTCGATTTCACGACGCTCGCCGCCGCCGCGCAAGGCTCGGGCCTCGCCGCCTTCGGCCCCGTGACGCAGCGAGACCTGCTCGGCGCGCTCGGCATCGACCAGCGCACCGCGTCGCTGGCCCGCGCGCATCCCGATCGCGCCGATGCGCTGCTCGCCGATCGCAACCGGTTGATGCAGGACATGGGCACGCTGTTCCGCGCGCTGGCGGTGACGCGACCCGACTGGCCGGTCCCTGCGGGCTATGGCGAATGATCGTCTATCGTGACGCCGTGGCCGGTGATGGCGGGGCGCTGGCCGCGATGGCGCGTGCCGCGTTCACCGACACGTTCGGGCATCTGTATCCGGCCGCCGACCTGGATGCCTTTCTGGCCGAAGCCTTCGGACCGGAGGGCCTGCCCAGCCAGATCGGCCATCCCGACTTCACCATCCGGCTGGCCACCAAGGGCGATGCGATCATCGGCTTCGCCAAGATCGGCCCCGTCGGCTTTCCCGGCGAATGGCCCGAGGATGCGGTCGAGCTCTATCAGCTCTATGTCGCGTCGAGCCATCTGGGCGCCGGGGTCGGCCCCGCGCTGATGGACTGGACCATCGCCACCGCACGGGCCCGCGGCGCGCGCACGTTGATCCTGTCGGTCTATGTCGACAATCACCGCGCCAAGGCCTTTTACGCGCGCTACGGTTTCGTCGATATCGGCCGCTATGACTTCCCGGTCGGTGACACGATCGATGAGGACCGATTGATGAGCTTGTCGCTATGACCATCGAAACCCTTCGCACGCCGCTGCTGGAGCCCATTCCGCACGGCTTTCTCGGGCGGCGCGGCGGCGTGTCGGCCGGGATCCATGGCGGACTGAATGTCGGGCTCGGGTCAGAGGACGATGCCGATGCGGTCGCCGAGAATCGCCGGCACGCCCGCGACGCGGTGCTGCCCGGCGCGCGGCTCATCACCTGCTATCAGATCCACTCGGCGGAAGCGGTGACGGTGCTGACCGCGCCGCAGGACGATATCCGCCCACACGGCGATGCGCTGGTGACCGACCGGCCGGGACTGCTGCTCGGCATCCTGACCGCCGACTGTGCGCCGGTGCTGTTCGCCGACCGCGAGGCGGGGGTGGTGGGGGCCGCCCATGCCGGATGGAAGGGCGCGTTCGGCGGGATCACCGATGCGACCCTGCTCGCGATGGAAGCGCTGGGGGCGAAGCGCGAGCGGATCGCCGCCGCGATCGGCCCCTGCATCGCCCGCGCCAGTTATGAGGTCGACGCCGCCTTCCTCCGCCGCTTCGTCGAACAATCGCCCGATCATGAACGCTTCTTCGCCGATGGCACGCGGCCCGATCATTATCAGTTCGATCTGGAAGCCTATGTCGCGCACCGCCTCGCCGCCGCCGGGGTCGCCCGGGTCGCGGCGCTGGGCGAGGACACCTATGCGCAGGAAGACCGCTTCTTCAGCTTCCGCCGCGCCACCCATCGCGGCGAACCCTCTTATGGTCGCCAGATTTCGCTGATCGGCCTTTCCTGAGCCTCGCCAAAGCCATTTACGCCGCTATCCTTGGGACATAGCCGCCAGCAGAGCGGCCCTTTCGTCCCAAGGAGACCACCATGCCGACCGAATCCGATCTGACCGGCGTTCCGCCCCGGAATCAGGCCCCGGCCGACCGCAAGAGCGATGCGACCAGCATCGGCGACCGCAAGCTGAGCCCCGCGACCCTGATGATGGGCCATGGCTATGACCCCGTGCTGTCCGAAGGGGCGCTGAAGCCGCCGATCTTCCTGACCTCCACTTTCGTCTTTCCCAATGCCGCGGCGGGCAAGCGCCATTTCGAGGGCGTTACCGGCAAGCGGCCGGGTGGTGCCGATGGTCTGGTCTATTCGCGCTTCAACGGGCCAAACCAGGAAATCCTGGAGGACCGCCTCGCCATCTGGGACGAGGCGGAGGACGCGCTGACCTTCTCCAGCGGCATGGCGGCGATCGCCACCCTGTTCCTGTCGATGGTCCAGCCGGGCGACGTCATCGTCCATTCCGGCCCGCTCTATGCCGCGACCGAGACGCTGATCGGCCGCATCCTGGGCCGGTTCGGGGTGAAGTGGCTCGACTTCCCCGCGGGCGCCACGCGCGAGGAGATCGACGCGGTGCTCGCCAAGGCGGCGGCGACCGGCCGCATCGCGCTCATCTATCTGGAAAGCCCGGCTAATCCCACCAATGCCCTGGTCGATATCGAAGCGGTGGCGGCGGCCCGCGATGCGGCGTTCGCCGATGCCGCCGAAAAGCCGCCAATCGCGATCGACAACACCTTCCTGGGGCCGCTGTGGCAGCGCCCGCTTCGCCACGGCGCCGACCTGGTCGTCTATTCGCTGACCAAATATGCGGGCGGCCATTCCGATCTGGTCGCGGGCGGCGTGCTGGGGTCGAAGGCGCATATCGCCACCATCCGTTCGATGCGCAACACGATCGGCACCATCTGCGACCCCAACACCGCCTGGATGCTGCTCCGCTCGCTGGAGACGCTGGAGTTGCGCATGAGCCGTGCGGGCGAGAACGCCGCCAAGGTCTGCGCCTATCTTCGCGACCATCCCAAGGTCGAGCGGGTCGGTTATCTCGGCTTTCTGGAGGGGACGCCGGGCATGGAGCGGCAGGCGGACATCTATCGCCGTCACTGCACCGGCGGCGGCTCGACCTTCTCGCTCTATCTGAGGGGCGGCGAGGCCGAGTCGTTCCGCTTCCTCGACGCGCTTCGCATCGCCAAGCTGGCGGTCAGCCTGGGCGGTACCGAGACGCTGGCCAGCCATCCCGCGGCGATGACGCATCTGTCGGTCCCCGACGAGCGCAAGGCAGCGCTGGGCATCACCGACAATCTCGTCCGAATCTCGATCGGGGTGGAGGATGCCGATGATCTGATCGCCGATTGCGAACAGGCACTGGCCGCGATCTGACGCACGGCCATGAGGGGGAGCGCGTCGCCCCTCCCCCTCATTCGGCGGCGGCGGCGAGCGCGGTGTAGAGCCGCGCGGTCAGCCGCCCCAGCGTCGCCCGGAACAGCGCGCTGTCGTTCAGCGCCCGCGACAGGGTGATCGCCCCCTGGATGCCGCTGACCACATCCTGCGCCAGCGTCGCCGCACGGTCGCCGGCCACGCCACCGCGTTCGAGCGCGTCCGCCAGCACCGCGATCCAGCGCCGAAAATACGCCGCGATCGCCGGACCGAAGGGCGCGCGCGTCGCCCCCAGTCCCCAGGCACCGACAAGGCAAGCCTGCTGGCCGGAGCGGAAATAGCGGTCGATCGCCATCATCATCGCATCGATGCCTGCACGCGGATCCTCCGCCTCGGCCAGCGGGGCGAATACCCGTTCCTCGAACCAGTCGCCGATATCGGTCAGGACCGCCTCGGCCATCTCGCGCTTGCCGCCGGGGAAGAAGTGATAAAGGCTCCCCCGCCCCAGCCCCGTCGCCGCGCCGATCAGCGACAGGCTGGCCCCGGCATAGCCATGCTCGCGAAAGACCTCTGCCAGACCCGGCAGCGTATCCGCCCGCTCGGCGATCAGTCGGGCCATGGCCTAGAGCCCCAATGCGCTCAGCGACGGGTGGGCGGCCGGGCGGGTGCCGAGCGGCCAGTGGAACAGCCGCTCATCCGTCGTGATCGGCAGGTCGTTGATCGACGCGATCCGCCGCCGCATCCGGCCGTCCTCGGCGAAATCCCAATTCTCATTGCCATAGGCGCGGAACCATTGTCCGCGATCATCATGCCATTCATAGGCGAAGCGCACCGCGATCCGGCTGCCCTGCTGGGCCCAGAGTTCCTTGATCAGCCGATAATCCCGTTCCCGAGCCCATTTGCGGCGGAGAAAGGCGACGATCTCGTCATGGCCGGCGAGGAACTCGGCCCGATTCCGCCAGATACAGTCGGGGGTATAGGCCAGCGCGACATGTTCGGGGTCTCGGCTGTTCCACGCATCCTCCGCCGCGCGGACCTTTTGCGTGGCGGTTTCGGTGGAGAATGGCGGCAGCGGAGGACGCGTCATACGAATAGGCCCTTCGACCGGAATGTCATCTCTGTATCGATTGGTACAGAGTCTAGGCGGAGCAGGCAAGCGACGATGCGCCGCGCGGCGTTACGCCGCCGGGATCATATCCTCGCGAACATGAAGGTGGTGGCGTGCCGCGTCCGACCATCCGCATCCCAGGCATAGCCGGGAATCGCGCCCGCGACCTCAAAGCCGAGCGATGCGTAGAGCGATTGGGCGGCATCACCGCTCCGCGTATCGAGCGTGACAAGGGTTTTGCCGATCGCCCGGGCCTGGTGCAGGGCATGACTCATCAGGGCCCGCCCAATGCCCAGACGGCGCGCCGCCGGATGGACGATCATCTTCGCAATCTCGCAGCGATGGGGTTGATTGGCGGGCATCGCGGTCAGGAGTTGCACGGTGCCGACCAGCTCTTCCCGATAACGGGCGACGAACATCCGCCGCCGCCCGGCCGCAAGTTCGGGGGACACCTGCTCCAGCCAGAAGCGCGCGGCATCCGCGTCCGACAAGGGCGCCATGAAGCCGATCGCAGCTCCCTGGTCGACACTATCCGCCAGGATGCGGATCAGGGGTTCGATTCCGTCCTTCACCGCTTGAGCGTCGGTGTCGAGAATGGCGATGGTCATGATCGTCACGCCATCGCGATGATATAGCGGGCGGGCTGCTCCGCCGTCTCGAACAACGACGCACCCTGCAGACGATAGCGCAGGCAGTCCCCCGGCAGGAGGTCATAGCGCGTGCCATCGACGGTCAGACCGAGCGCGCCCTCCAGCAGGGCCAGATGATGCTCATGGCCGGGGAAGGCCGGGCGTTCATAGGCAATGTGCTGATGCGGATCGATCGTGCACTCGATCATCTCCAGCCCGAGCTGGCCATTGGGCGGGGATAGCGCACGACGGACAAAGCCCTTTCCGGCGTCGCGCCACAGGCTTTGCGCCTCCCGGCGGATCAACGCTGGAAAGCCGGGTTCGAGCGGTGCCAGCAACCGGGACAGCGGCATGGCATAGGCGGAGGCGAGTCGACCAAGCGTTTCGGCGGCCGGGCTGACCTCGCCATTCTCGATGCGGGACAGGGTGGCACGGCTGACACCGCTCGACGCCGCGAGGTCCTGAAGACTGAGGGCGCGGTCCGTCCTCAGCGATTTCAGGTGATCGGCCAGACGACGGTTGGGGAAAATCGAATCACTCATAATCGGGATATAATCCCATTTATGAGATTATCCGAGAGTGTTTCAGTCCAGGGATGGAATCGGCTCACCCCCTTGACGGTGCCGTCGCGGGCCCTGATTCGATCGGATCATGCCGCGCCGGGACCACTGCCTTGAGCGAATCGACCGGCAAAACGAAAAGGCCCGGCGTCGCATCGCTGCAACGCCGGGCCCTGACGCCCGAAAAGGGATGGCTTCAGGCCGTTAAGGCTCAGCCTTCGTTCTGAAGGTTGACGGCGGCATACTTGCCGCGACGATCAACCTCGATCTCGAACTGCAGGCGGTCGCCTTCGTTCAGCGAACCCATGCCGGCGCGCTCAACGGCCGAGATGTGGACGAACGCATCGGGCTGGCCATCGTCGCGCTGAATGAAGCCGAAGCCCTTCATCGCGTTGAAGAACTTGACCGTGCCGGTCGCCTTCTCGCCGGTCAGCTGACGCTGCGGGGCACCGAAGCCGCCAGCGGCACCACCGCGCGGGCCACGATCACGATCGCCGCCGAAGCCGCCTTCACGCGGCTCGCGGGGCGCGCGTTCCTGGACCGGGAGCGGCTCGCCTTCGATCTTCAGCTCGGTGGCCGAGATGCGGCCGCCGCGATCGACGAGGGTGAAGCCGAGCGGCTGACCCTCGGCCAGACCGGTCAGGCCCGCCTGCTCGACGGCCGAGATGTGCACGAACACGTCTTCGCCGCCGTCATCACGCACGACAAAGCCGAAACCCTTCTGCGCGTTGAAGAACTTAACTACGCCGGTGCCTTCGCCGACAACCTGGGGGGGCATGCCGCGACCGCCGCCGCCACCACCGCCGAAGCCGCCACCGCCGCCACGGAAACCACCGCCGCCGCCGCCACCGAAGCCGCCGCGGTCACCACCGCCAAAGCCGCCACGGTCGCCGCCGAAGCCACCGCCGCCGAAACGGTCGCCACCGCCGAAGCCGCCGCCACCGAAGCGGTCACCGCCGCCGAAGCCGCCGCCACCGAAGTCGTCGCTGCCGCCGAAATTGTCCCGCTTGTCGCGACCACGCGTGCCGCGATTGCCCCGGCTACCTCTATCGAAACCCATAAGCCCTGTTCGTCTTCCCGGTTCGCCCGCAAATGCTATCTTCAAGAACCGTGCGCCGGACGAAGAGCGCGGGTCTTTAGGCGCCAAACCTTTTGCGCCTAGTTGCGATCCATAACGCAGAAGCGCTGCCATCGCGAACGAAATCGTGCAAACCCGTCTCGCTTTGGCGCGAACCAAGAGGATTGCGTCGAAATTGTGGCCGAAACTCCACAACTTCTCCCCAAGAACCATGGTGTACGCCGCCGCGACTCGCGCGATCGCGGTTGAGGGTTGGGCGTCGCCTCGCTAGGGCAGGTGCCATGACCGTTCATCTGCACGAAGAAGATATTGCCGCCGACCTGTTCGCGCCCGGTGCCGCGATCGCCGTCGATACCGAGACGATGGGGCTGATCACGCCGCGCGACCGGCTGTGCGTCGTCCAGCTTTCCGATGGCGGCCCGGACGAGCATCTGGTCCGCTTCGGGCCGGGCAGCGACTATGCCGCTCCCAATCTTCGCGCGCTGCTCGCCGATCCGGCCCGGCTGAAACTCTATCATTTCGGCCGGTTCGATATCGCGGCGATCCGCCATTATCTGGGCGTCGTCGCCGCCCCGGTCTATTGCACCAAGATTGCATCGCGCCTGATCCGCACCTACACCGATCGCCACGGCCTGAAGGAGCTGGTGCGCGAGTTGCTGGGCGTCGAGCTGTCCAAGGCCCAGCAATCCTCCGACTGGGGGGCCCCCGATCTGTCGGATGCGCAGCGCGAATATGCCGCCTCGGACGTGCGCTATCTCCACCGGATGAAGGTGGAACTGGACAAGCGACTCGAGCGTGAGGGCCGGATGGAACTGGCCCAGGCCTGTTTCGACTTCCTGCCCGCCCGCGCGGAACTGGACCTCGCGGGGTGGCCCGAGGTCGATATCTTCGCCCACGCCTGATCCACCCCGTCCCGGAGCCCCGCGCCAAGGAGCCTTCATGTCCGAGATCGCCGATCGCGTCCGCACCCAGCGTCAGCTCTGGGCCGCGCCGGGCAGCCGCCACGACCGATTCGTGACGGCGGCGCGCTGGATGCTGCCCAGCGCGATCGGCGTGCTGACCGCGTTCCTAGTGATGGCGCCGATCTATTCGTCGAGCGAGGTGTCCTTCGTCCTCGACAAGAAGAAGGTCGAGGTCGCGCAGGAACGGTTGAAGATCCAGGCCGCGCGATATCGCGGCGTCGACGACAAGGGACAGCCCTTCTCGCTCGACGCCGGGTCGGCGATCCAGCGTAGTTCGGCCGAGCCGGTGGTGCAGTTGAACCAGCTCGCCGCCGCCATCACCCTGTCGGACGGCCCCGCCACGGTCAGCGCCAATTCGGGCCGCTACGACATGCGGACCGAACAGGTGAAGCTGGACGGGCCGCTCGATTTCAAATCGGCGGGCGGTTACGACCTCCAGACGCACGACGCGACGATCGACCTGCAACAGCGCACCATGGAGTCGGGCGGCGCGGTGACGGGGCGCGTGCCCCAGGGAACGTTCAGCGCGAACAAGCTGCGCGCCAATCTGGAAGACCGGACCGTGACGCTGGACGGCAACGCCCGCTTGCGCATCGTCCCGCAAAGCACGAAATAGCCGGTCATGCACACGTTCATCGCCGCGACGGCGCCTGTCCTCATCGTCCTCGCGGCCGCGGCCCCGGCACAGACCCGGCACGACACGCGCGCGCCGATCGATTTTGGCGCGGACCATATCGAGTTGCAGGACAAGGCCAATCGCGGCGTGCTGTCTGGCAATGTCTCGGTACGGCAGGCGGAAATGACGCTGAACGCGGCGCGCATGACGGTGATCTATACCGGCCAGGTGATCGGCGGGAACCCGCAGGTCTCGCGGCTGGACGCCTCGGGCGGCGTGGTGGTCAAGCGGCCGGGCCAGACCGCGCGCAGCAACTATGCGGTCTATGATCTCAACCGGCGTGTCATCACCATGCTGGGCAACGTCACCCTGACCCAGGGCGGCAACACGGTGAATGGCGGGCGGCTGACCATCAATCTCGACACCGGGCGCGCGGTGATTGACGGATCGTCGGTGGCGGGCGGCGGTGGAGCCGGGACCGGCACGACGACGCGCGCACCCTCCGGGCGGGTTACGGGCACCTTCTCGGTCCCCAACCGCAACTGACGCGTGACGGACGGCGCCTTGCCGCGCTAACGTCCCGCAGGAAGAGAAGAGACTGGCCGATGGACATGGAAACCCCGATTCGCGAAGCGAGCGACCGCACCAGTCCGATCGAGGAGCCCCCGGTCGCCAATGGCCTTCAGGTCGTCTCGATCGCCAAGAGCTATGACAAGCGCACCGTCCTGACCGACGTGTCGGTATCGGTCGGGCGCGGCGAGGTGATTGGCCTGCTCGGCCCGAACGGTGCGGGCAAGACGACCTGCTTCTATTCGGTCATGGGCCTGGTGAAGCCCGATTCGGGTCGCATCATGCTCGATGGCGAGGATATCACGGGGCTTCCCATGTATCGCCGCGCGATCCTGGGCCTCGGCTATCTGCCGCAGGAAACCTCGATCTTTCGCGGGCTGTCGATCGAGAAGAACATCCTGACCGTGCTGGAACTGGCCGAACCCGATCCGGCCGAGCGCGCGCGCAAGCTGGACAAGCTGCTCGAGGAGTTCGGCCTGACCCGGCTGCGCGCCGCGCCCGCCATGGCGCTGTCGGGCGGCGAGCGTCGCCGCGCCGAGATCGCCCGGGCGCTGGCCGCCGATCCCTCGATCATGCTGCTCGACGAGCCGTTCGCGGGCATCGACCCCATCTCGATCGCCGACATCCGCGATCTGGTGAAGGATCTGAAACGGCGCGACATCGGCGTGCTCATCACCGACCATAATGTCCGCGAGACGCTGGACATCGTCGACCGCGCCTACATCATCTATGATGGCCGGGTGCTGTTCACCGGATCGCCGGAGGAGCTGGTCGCCGATGCCAATGTCCGACGCCTCTATCTGGGCGAGGGCTTTTCGCTCTGAGCGCATGAGGACCGCCCGTCGACCCGCACCTGATGGCTTGACCGGCGCGGCCCCTCTCCCGGGCGTGGGAAACGCGGCGTGAGCCTCGCCCCGCGCCTCGACATCCGCCAGTCGCAATCGCTGGTGATGACGCCCCAGCTCCAGCAGGCGATCAAGCTGCTGACGCTGTCCAACCTGGAGATCGAGGCCTTCATCGCCGAGGAGGTGGAGAAGAATCCGCTCCTCGACGCGACCGCCATGCGCGAGGTGGCGACCCCGGAGCGCCCCGAGCGCGAGGCCCCAGCCGGGGCCGACGAACTGGTGACGGGCACCGCCCCAGCCGAGGATCGCGGACTCGACCTCGATTATGCGACCGAAAGCCATCAGCAGGACAGCGTGGCCGATGGCGGCACCGGCCCCGATGGCGGCCTGTCGCTGAACGGCGGCGTCTCGGGGAGCGGGTCGGGCGGCGAAGACGGCCCGGACTGGGACGCCCTGCCCGACGCCGCGCCCAATCTCGCCGAGCATCTGGATGCGCAGGTCGCGCTGATCCTGTCGGGGCTCGACCGGACCATCGCGGCGCATATCATCGATCAACTCGACGAGGCGGGGTATCTGACCGTGCCGCTGTCCGACATCGCCGATCGTCTGGGCGTGTCCCTGTTCCGAGTCGAAGCGGTGCTGTCGGTGGTGCAGGGACTGGATCCGACCGGCGTGGGCGCGCGCGACCTGGCCGAGTGCCTGGCCCTCCAGGCGCGCGAGGCGGATCGCTATGATCCGTGCATGGCGCGGCTGATCGCCAATCTGGACCTGCTCGCGCGCGGCGACCTGGCCCGGCTGAAGCGGCTGTGCGGCGTCGATGACGAGGATATGGCGGACATGATCCGCGAACTGCGCAGCTATGATCCCAAACCCGGCTGTCGCTATGGCGGCGAACCCTGCCAGGCGGTGGTGCCCGACCTGTTCATCACGCGGACACGGAATGGCTGGGGCATCGAGCTGAACACCGCGACCCTGCCCCGGGTGCTGGTCAACCGGCGCTATTATCAGGAACTGCGCCAGGGGCCGCAGGACAAGGGGTCCAAGGCGTGGCTGGCCGACTGTCTGGCCAGCGCCAACTGGCTGATGAAGGCGCTCGATCAGCGGCAGCGGACGATCATCCGGGTCGCGACCGAGATCGTGAAGCAGCAGGAAGCCTTTTTCCTCCACGGGGTCGCGCATCTCCGCCCCCTGACGCTGGCGCGCGTGGCCGAGGCGATCGAAATGCACGAATCGACGGTCAGCCGCGTGACCAGCAACAAATATCTGAGCTGCGCGCGCGGCCTTTTCGAGCTGAAATATTTCTTCACCAGCGGCATCGCGGCGGCGGATGGCGGCGACGCGGTGTCGGCCGAGGCCGTGAAGAGCGCCA
Source organism: Sphingomonas sp. (assembly GCF_039594485.1). Taxonomy (GTDB): domain Bacteria; phylum Pseudomonadota; class Alphaproteobacteria; order Sphingomonadales; family Sphingomonadaceae; genus Sphingomonas. Next base: position 63,607 of record NZ_JBCNNI010000010.1, read on the forward strand.
TTCGGGCCCTGATCGCCAATGAGGGTGCCAAGATCCTGTCCGACGACACGCTGGTCGATCTGCTGCAGGCCAAGGGTTTCGACATCGCCCGACGGACGGTCGCCAAGTATCGCGAGTCGATGGGGATCGGCAGCTCGGTGCAGCGCCGCCGCGCCCGGACGCTGAACGGCTGAACCGCCGGCCGTCTTGTCCGGCTTCCAAGGTGTATTATATTTCAGATACACTGGCACAGGAGCCTGAGAGCGATGGGCAAGAAGAAGCACAAGAAAAAGCAGAAAAAGGCGGCGAAGGCCGACAATGCCGGGCCAGCCATGGCCTCGCCGCTCCACCGGATCGGCCAGACCCTGCTGGATCAGGCGCGCAGTCCGCTGGGGCGACAGGTGATCGCCGCCGGGCTGGTCGTCGCCGCGTCCGCGCTGGCGCGGGATGCCGCCCGACCCGCTTCCGGTGAAAGCGAGCCGCACCAGCCCGGCAACGAGGAGGATTCCGTGGCGCCGGTCGAATCCCAGCCGACCTCGCCGGGTGCGACATCCTCGGCCGCCGCGACCTCTGGTGCATCGCGTGACCTCCCGGACGTTGCCGGTCTGGCCGGTCTGGCCCTGTCGGCGCTGGACCATTTCATCCATCGCAAGGCCCCGACCGACAAGGCGTGACCCCGGATCGGCGCGACTCGTCATGTTGGCGATTCGGACCAGAGGCGTTGGTGCAAAACGGGGGGAGCAACTCAAGGCCGCTCTACCCCCGGCACCGGCGCGCGATGCCGGTCTTTCCGGCGGCTTCCACTCCTGCTTATCTTTTATTTGAAGCGCGACGACGGCAGCAGCCTAGGCCGAGCCGCGCGATATGCAAAGCCCAAAAAAAAGGCTGGTCGTGAGACCAGCCGTGAAAGTTTTTAGGAGAGGATGCCTGAAAGGCCCTTTCCCTCTGCCGCACGCTCACGATTAACACAATTGCAAGCTAAACAATTTTTGTTGCAATTATTGCAATCGTGCCCCGGCGACGCCCATCACGGGCCGCTCCGATCGTGACATCGACGTCATCTGAAATTTGCAATGGCTTCATGTATGTTTGTTCACACGGATATTTTGCCGTCGCGGCGGCCAAGATGGCTATTGTTACCACGCTGAATATCCGGTCGCTGTGGTGATCTTCGTGCAAAGTGATCCCGAACAACTCCGAAAAGAGATATATTTCGATCAAATCCTGCATCTAAAGGTTGACGTCGTGCGATTGACGGTTAGGTCAAGCCACAAATAACAGGAGCGTATCATGGCCGACGACCCTATCGATGTGAATGCCGTAGAACTGGCGACCGAATTGACCATCGCGTGGTTGGGTAATCCCAATACCCGCACCTCGTCGGAAGAGGTTCCGGCTTTCCTCAACAAGATGCACGAAACCGTGTCTTCGCTTCTGGGTTCGGCGCCGCAGACCGCCGATGTCGAAGCACCGACCGAGTATGTTCCGGCCGTTTCGGTCCGCAAGTCGTTGGCGTCGAAGGATCACATCGTTTCGATGATCGACGGCAAGCCGTACAAGACGCTGCGCCGCCACCTCGCGACCCATGGGCTGACCCCCGAAGAGTATCGCGAGCGCTATGGCCTGAAGCCCGATTATCCGATGGTTGCCGAAAGCTATTCGGAGAGCCGCCGTGCGATGGCCAAGAAGATCGGCCTGGGCCGCAAGCCCGGCCCGCGTAACGGCACCGCCGCGCCTGCGCCCCGCAAGTCGCGCAAGGCCGAGGCGACCGACGCCGAATAAGATCGGCGCGATCCCCTGATCGCGAAAGACCCGTCCGACCGCCCGCTCATCTCCCGGAGCGTGGATGGTCGGGCGGGTCTTTTTTTTCGTCGCGGAGCCGCCGATCGACGCAAGTCGAATGCCCGGACGAAACCGCCAGCGCCGACAGCCCTTCGCGCGGAGACCCGTTTTCCGAGGGCGTCTGTCGCATGGCGATGGATGTCATGGTCGACGGACGATGCCGCCGCGCATCACCGCGATGATCGGGGATTGCCCTGCCACGCCTCTCCGGGACGGATCGGGGTCGATGTCGTGACCTCGATGAAATAGCCGCCCTTGGCCCGCATGTAGAAGGACCAGGCGCCATGCATCTCCTGCGGCGCACGGACGTCCCACCCGTCCCCGCTCAGGCGGGCATGGAGGATATCCACCGCCTCGCGGGAATCCCGGATGAAGCCGACATGCAGGATGTCGAAACTCGCCGGATAGTCAAAACCGTCCAGCTTGGGCGTGAAATGGTTGAGGATCAGGACGAGTCCGTCATCGTCCTGCATGATCGCCATCATCCGCCCGCGCACGACCAGGGTACGCAGTCCGAAATAGCGCTCGAACATCACCCGATCGGCTTCGGTATCGTGGCTGTAGAGATTGATGTGGTCCAGCTTCATGCTCGGTCCCTTCCGTTCGAGAAACGGACACGGATCGACCAGAGCCTTTGGCGGCCATGACCGACCACGGGCATGGAGCAACCTCCATGTCGTGTCCGGCCAGGGCCAAGAGCGGGATCACCCGCTCAAGCGTGACTGTCTCCGCAGAGACCGCAGGTTGTCACCATACCTGCATCGCTGTCTTTTTAGGCGCACGAACATTGCCGCCGCGACGGGGGCGACGTCAAGCGATGCCTGGGGCGCTCACTGCCCGAAGCTGCCCTTGCGATAGAGCAAGGTGATCGCGACCCGACGGTTGCGAGGGTCCGACGGATTGTCGGTGATCATCGGCTCGCGATCGGCGACGCCCTCGATCCGCTCGAACCGCGACTCGGGCAGGCCACCGGCCGCCAGGCGGCGGCGGGTCGTCTCGGCGCGGCTGGACGACAGCATCCAGTTGTTCATCGCGCGCGGATCGCCATAGGGCACGCTGTCGGTATGGCCACGGATCATGATCGTATTGGGCAGTCCCGCGACCGACTGGGCGATGGTGCCGATCAGCGCCGAGGCTTCCGGCTCCAACTGCGTCGTGCCGCTGGCGAACATCGAATAATCGGCGTTGTCGACCAGGTCGATGCGCAGGCCGTCCTGGGTCGGGATGAAGCGGACATGCCGGGCCAGCTTCTTCAGCTCGGGCGTCGACTCCATCTTCTTCTGCACCGCCCTTTGCAACTCGGCAAAGCGCTTGCGGTCCAACGCCATGGTATTGGGATTGCGCAGCGAGCCCTTGTCGCCGGTCCCCGCCCTTTCGCCGCCATCGCCCGCCACCTTGGGCACGATGAGTTGGATGAGGCCGTTGCTGCCGCTCTGCTTCTCGCCCGCACCGGGGCCACCGTTCAGCACGCCGCCGCCGACGCCCTGCGACCGGGTATCGAGCAGGGTCGGCGCGAAATAGTCGGCGATGCCCTTGCGCTGCTTCTCGGTGGTCGCGCCCAGCAGCCAGAGCAGCAGGAAGAACGCCATCATCGCGGTCACGAAGTCGGCATAGGCGACCTTCCACGCGCCGCCATGATGACCGCCATGACCATCGGCGATGATCTTCTTGACGATGACGATCTTAGGCGGTTCGTTCTTCCCGTGCGGTGCGCGCGCCATCGCTTAGCGTCCCCGCAGGCCGTCAAACACCTCGGCGAAACCGGGCTGGTCCTTGTGCTTGATCCCCGAGCGCGCGGCTTCGATGACCAGCGGCTGCGGATGGCCGTGAAGCGAGGCGATGATGATCTGCTTGACCACGTGATAGATGGCGGCATCGGCGTCGATCACCTGCTTCAGGCGGCCCGCGAACGGATTCACGATACCATAAGCGAGCAGCACGCCCATGAAGGTGCCGACCAGCGCCGATCCGATCATGCCGCCCAGCACGCTCGGCGGCTTGTCGATCGAACCCATGGTCTTCACGATACCCAGCACCGCCGCGACGATGCCGAGCGCGGGCAGCGAGTCGGCCAGGCTCTGAAGCGTGCCCTGCGGCCCCTCCACTTCATGGTGATGGGTCTTGATGGCGTTGTCCATCACCTCCTCGACCGCATGCACGTCCAGCGTGCCCGACGACACGACGACCAGGCGCAGCGTGTCGGCGATCAGATTGACCAGCGTATGGTCGGCGAGCAGGCGGGGATATTCGGCGAAGACCGAGGAGGACTTGGGGTCCTCGACATGCGGCTCCAGCGCGATCGGGCCTTCGGTACGCAGCATCTTCATCAGCTTCGACACGAGGAAGATGACGTCGAGATAATCCTGCTTCTTGTATTTCGGCCCCTTGAAGATCTTGCCCATCGCGCCGCCCAGCGCCTTCAGCTCGGCCCCGCTGTTGCCGATGATCAGCGCGCCGACGGCCGCGCCGCCGATGATGAGCATTTCATGGGGAATCGCCTCGAACACGGGCCCCAGCGCACCGCCAGTGATGGCGAAGCCCCCGAAGACCATGCCGAGCAGGATGACAAGGCCGATGGCAGGAAACATGGTGAACCGATTCTCCAGCAGGGAGCGGCGCAAGGGCCGGCAGGTGTCTGGATTACAGTGACTTCGTCACCATAGGGTTACCGCGCGGGGAAAGGATGCGGGGGCGCGTGACGATTATTTCAGATAGTCGAACAGCGACAGGCCCGACAGCTTGGTGAAGCTGGCCTGCGTCGCCTGCAGCACGGTCATCGTCTGCTGCAACTGGGCGATATTGGTGGTGATGTCGGCATCCTCGACATTGGAGCGCATGGTGGCCCGGTCCGTGCTGGCCGTCCCCATCAACGTCTCCTGCAACGACACCCGCGTCTCGCGCGCGCCGATCGACGCCTGGACCGAGCCGACATTGTCGTTCGCGGCCTTCAGCTTGTCGATCGAATTGCGTACCGTGTCGTTCGACGAACCCGATGTCTTCAGCGCCGTGATGAGATCGCCCAGCACCGCGAAAGCGTCGGTGCTGCCCGACTGAAAGACCTGTTTGGCGCCCACCGTGACCTCGACCGACTGGTCGCGATCGATCGGCACGGCCGACACCGTGGAATCGGCATAGCTGACCGTGCTGCCCGACAACTGGACCGCGTTGGTGCCGTCGTTCGTGCCGAACAGCGGCTGGCCCCGCAGGTCGCGGGTATTGCCGAGCGTCACGAGCTGATCGCGGATCGCGCTCAACTGGTCGCCGATCACCGACCGGTCATAGTCGTTGAGCGTGCCGTTGGCCGCCTTGGTCGCCAGTTCGATGGCGTTGGTCAACTGGCTGCTGATCGATCCCAGCGTCGTATCGACCTGTTGCAACACCGATCTGGCGAGCGACAAATTGCTTTTATAGGCATCGGCATCCGCGTCGGCACGATCGAGCTGCGCGATCTGCGCGGAGGCGGCGGCATCGTCGGACGGCCTGGTCAGCCGCTTGCCGGTCGCGTTCTGCGTCATCAGGTCGTTGGCCTTGCTCTGCAGGGCCGCCATGCGCCGCGTGGCGCTGTCATACAGGGTGGAGGTCGAAATCTGCATCGCCGTCACCGAATATCCAATATGGTTTGAAGGGTTTCGCGCGCGATCTGGACGACGCGGCTCGACGCGGAATAGGCCTGCTGAAAGCGCATCAGCGACACCGCCTCATTGTCCAGCGTGACGCCGGTCGACCCGCTCAGCGCGGCCACGGCACCTTCGCGTATCGCGGTCTGCGCGTCCGCCACCGTCTGGCGCTGTTTCAGCGCGGCCGCGTTCTGCGTGATGATCTGGGTGACGCGGTTCTCAAACTGGCCGCTGGTGCGCGACGCTTCGATCGCCGAAAGATTGTCCGCGTTGCGCGCGCCCTGCCCGTTCGTCGCCGCCGCGATCTTCGAAGCATCGGTCAGCGCGACGGTCATCGACGCGGTCCCCGCGGTCAGGGTGAAGAGCGGCTGGCCGGTGGCGCCGTTCAGGTCCTGGCCCTGACCCTGGATCGTGTTGACCGTATCGGTGAAGTCCTTGGCGACCTGGGTGAAACTGTCGCGCATCGTGGCGATCCGCTCGGCCCCGTCGATCATCCCGCCGATCGTGCCCCCGCTGGGCACGATTTCGGAGGACTGGCCCTGCGACATGATGGTGAAGCTGATCCCGCCGCCGGTCTGGCGCTGATAATTGACCGCCGCGACCGTATCCGGGGACGCAAGGACAGGCCCGGAGCGATCGCCCATCCGCACGGTCGCGCGGCCCAGTTCGTCGGTGGTGACGTTGATGTCGGCCAGCGCGCTCATCTGCGACAGGATCTGGTCGCGCTGGTCTGCGAGCTGGGCCGCGGCGGAGCTGCCCGCCTGGGTGCGGGTCATGCCGTCATTGACCTTGGCCAGCGACGTCGCCAGCGAGGACAATCCCTGCGCGGCGTCGCGGGCCTTGCCGTCGAAATCGCTCTCCATCGCGTCGAACGCCCTGTCCGTCGCGGTGAAGGCCTGGGCCACCGACTTGGCGGATTCGAGCATGGTGGTGCGCAGCGCGCTGGAGGTCGTGTCCGCCGCCAGCGCGCGCGAGGCCGTGAAGAAGCTGGTCAGCCGGTCGGACACCTGGTCCCCGGTCATCACGTCCTGGATACGATTGAGCCAGACCGCGGCCGCCTCGGTCCGCTGCAGGTCCGAGGTCGCGGTCCGCACGCTCGCCGTCGCATAGCTGTCCGTGGCGCGGGCGATGCCCGTCACGATGACGCCACCGCCCGCCGTCAGGCGGCTGGCGGTGACCCCGCCCGGGGATGTCACCTCGCGAACATCGACGGAGCGACGCGAATAGCCGTCCGTGCCGGTGTTGGCGATGTTTTCGCCAACCGCCGTCAATGCGGTCTGATACGCCCGCACGCCCGAAGCGCCGATGGAGAGCAGGTCGCTCATGCGATTCGGAATAGGTTATGCGTGGTTAAGATCGGGTTTCGATTTGGCGAGAAACGCCGTGACCGCCTTGCCGATACCCATCGGCGCATGTTCCGCCATGGTCTGCGCCACCTGCTGGTCCTGCATGTCGCGGAACGTGTCGAGCGCCTTGGACTCGAACAGCGTGTCGCCCAGCTTGGTCTGGCGCATCGCCTTCAGCATCATGCCGTTGAAGATCGCCTCGAACTGGGTGCCCGCCTTGTCCAGATTGGCGCCGCTCGCCAGCCGCTTGGTATCGGTGGAAACCGATCCGGTGATCGGCGCGGCGGCGGGGGTGGATGCGATGCTCTGTGTCACAGGACGATCAACTCCGCCTTGAGGGCTCCGGCTTCCTTCAGCGCTTCGAGGATGGCGACCAGGTCGGACGGGGCCGCGCCGATCGCGTTCACCGCCTTGACGATATCGGCCAGCTTGGGGCCCGGGGCCAGGACGAACATCGGACGGCGCTCCTCCTCGACCGACACGCCCGACTTCTGGGTGATCGCGGTCTGGCCGCCGCTGAACGGACCGGGCTGGCTGACGCGCTGATTCTCGTCGATCTTGACGGTCAGCTTGCCATGGGTGACCGCGGCGGGACCGACCCGGACCGCCGAGTTGATGACGACGGTGCCGGTGCGGGCATTGACGATCACCCTGGCAGGCGGTTCGGCCGAGGCCACGTTCAGATTCTCGATCTCGGACATCAGGGTCGCACGGACATCGGCGCCCATCGGCGCGCGGACCGCGACCGACACGGCATCCATCGCCTGCGCACTGCCCATCCCCAGCCGGGCGTTGATCGCCTGCGCGACATTCTGCGCGGTGGTGAAGTCGGCGCGGGCCAGGTTGAAGGTCAGGGTCGGCGCGGTGTCGAAGCCGGTGGCGACCGCCCGCTCGACCGTCGCCCCCTCCGGGATGCGGCCGGTGGAGGGGACGTTGACGACGATCTTCGATCCGTCCGCGCCCTCCGCGCCCAGGCCGCCAACCGCCAGATTGCCCTGCGCCATCGCATAGATCTGGCCATCGGCACCCTGAAGCGGGGTGAGGATCAGGCTGCCGCCGCGAAGCGACTTGGCCTTGCCCATCGAGGAGACGGTGATGTCCAGCTTCTGCCCCGGCTTGGCGAAGGGCGGCAGTTCGGCCGTGACCATCACCACCGCGGCATTCTTCATGCCCGGATTGGCATTGGGCGGAAGCTGCAACCCGAAGCGCGAGACGACGGCCTTCAGCGACTGGACGGTATATTCCAGATTGTCGTCGCCCGTGCCCGGCAGACCGACGACGACGCCATAGCCGGTCAACTGGTTGGTGCGGATACCCTGGAACCCGCCCAGATCCTTGATCCGGTCGGCCGAGGCCGGACCCGCGATGCAAAGGCCGGCGAGAAGGATGGCGAGGAAGCGGAACATCATCGGTCTCCTGCCTCAGAACGGGCTGACGGCCTGGAAGAAGCGGCTCAGCCAACCCTGACGGCTGGCGCGGGCGACGTCCCCCTTGCCGGTATAGGCGATCTGCGCATCGGCGACGCGGGTCGACGCGACCCGGTTGTCGATGCCGACATCCGCCATGCGGACCAGGCCCTTGATCTGGATGAATTCGTCGCCGCGGTTCAGCGTCACGCGCTTCTGTCCCTGGACCAGCATGGTGCCGTTGGGGAACACCTGCGCCACGGTCACGCTGATCTCGCCCGACAGCGAATTGGACTGGTCGGCGGCGCCCGATCCGGTGAAGTTGCGGCTGCCGCTCATGCCGATGTCGGTCGACTTCAGCAGCGATCCCAGCGGCCCGGTGGTGGGCGGGGCCAGGCCCAGATCGCCCGACGAGCCAAGCTTGGACCCGGCGGACTTGGACGCCGCCGTCCGCTCGACCAGCACGATGGTCAGCGGGTCGCCGACGCGGCGCGCGCGCCAGCCTTCGTAGAGCGCGGCATAGCCGTCCGACGCCTGGAAGATCCCTCCGGTCGGCTGCGCGGGCGGCGCCATCGGCGTGGCCATGGGACGAACGGTGGTGAAGTCCTCGACCGGCTTCTTCCTGCCGAAGAGGCTCGCCTGGGCCGGGGCCGGAAGCATCGCGGCGGCGACCATCGCACCGGCCGCCGCGGCCAGCGCCAGCTCGATCGCATATTCGACGCGCGGAAGGGGGATGCGGCTCGCCATGGTCACAGATTCTGGTTCGCGTACTGGAGCATCTCGTCGGTCGACTTGATCATCTTCGAGTTGACCTCATAGGCACGCTGCGTCTCGATCATGTCGACCAGTTCCTCGACGACATTGACGTTCGAGCCCTCCAGCATGCCCTGGCGGATCTGGCCGCGCCCTTCGAGCCCCGCGACGCCCATGTTCGCCACGCCCGAGGCGGCGGTCTCGGTCAGGTAGTTGTCGCCCTTGGACTGAAGGCCCGCCGGGTTGGGGAAGCTCGCGATCTGGATCTGGCCGATCTCGGCCGGGGCGGTCTGGCCCGGCAAGGTCGCCGAGACGGTGCCGTCGGTGCCGATGGTGATCTGGGTCGTCCCCTCCGGCACGGTGATGCCCGGCATCACCTGATAGCCTTCCGACGTGACCAGCAGGCCCTCCGCCGAGCGCGAGAAATTGCCCGCGCGGGTATAGCCCAGCGTGCCGCCCGGCATCTGCACCTGGAAATAGCCATCGCCATCGAGCGCGAGGTCGAGGCTGTTGTTGGTGGTCTGCATCGCGCCCTGGGTGTTGATGCGCGCGGTGCCCTGGACGCGGACGCCGGTGCCCAGGTTCAGGCCGGTCGCATATTTGCTCTCGGTCGAGCTGGCCGCGCCCGGCGCGGTGACGACCTGATAGGCCAGGGTCTCGAACGCGGCGCGATCGCGCTTGAACCCCGTGGTGTTCACGTTGGCCAGATTGTTCGAGATGACCCGCATGCGCATATCCTGGGCATCGAGCCCGGTGCGCGCGACGTGCATGGCGGCGGAAGACATGTCTCTCTAATCCTCAGCTCGGCAGCCGCATCAGCGATGCGCTGTTCTCGTCCATCGACTTGGCCTCTTTCATCAGGTTGGCCTGAACCTCGTAACTGCGCTGGTTCTCGATCATGTCGACCAGCGTCTGCGTCATGTTGACGTTGGAGCCTTCCAGCGCACCCGCCTGGACGGTGGCGTCCATGTCCTGCGGCAAGGCGCCCCCGCCCTTCACGCGCAGCAGATTGTCCAGCCCCTTGACCGTCTGCGACCCGCGCGTGTCGGCCAGCTTGATACGGTCGATCACCTGCGGCTGCGTGTCGGAGCCGGAGCCCAGCGGCACGATCGACACCGTACCGTCGGGCGCCACGGTCAGCGAATTATAGGGCGGGACCGTGATCGGGCCGGTCTGGCCGACCACCGGAAAGCCGTCGCCGGTCTGGAGCACGCCCGAGGCCGTCACCTCCAGGTCGCCGCGACGCGTATAGGCCTCCGACCCGTCGGGCGCCTGCACCGCCAGCCAGGCGGTGCCGGTCGCGATCGCGACGTCCAGCGGGTTGCCCGTCTGCTGCACGGTGCCCGGTGCGCGGTCGGCGTCGGTCACTTCCTCGGCACTGGGCATCCGCGCCTCGAAGGCCGCGCCGCCGCCCTTCAGGTCGATACGGTCGAACACGACCCGGTCCGAACGGAATCCGATCGTCGAGGCATTGGCCATGTTGTTGGCGATCGCGGTCTGCGCCGCCATGTGTGCGCGCAGGCCCGTCGCCGCCGTATAGACCAGCTTGTCCATCGCTGTCCCCTGTTAGCCCCCGCCTTCGCTTAGCTGCGGATGTTGAAGATGGCCTGCGAGATCTGGTTGGCGGTATCGAGCGCCTTGGCATTCGCCTGGAAATTGCGCTGCGCCGAGATCAGGCTGACCAGTTCCTCGGTGATGTCGACGTTGGAGCCTTCCAGCGTGCTCGACCGGATCGCCCCGTACGAGCCCTGATTGGCGGTGCCGATCACCGGATTGCCCGACAGGCCGGTCGCCTGCCAATAGCTGTCGCCTTGCTGGCGCAGGCCCGGCATGTTGACGAAATCGGCCAGCGCGACCTTGCCCAGCTTGGCCGTCTCGCCATTCGAGAAGGAGGCGGTGATCAGGCCGTCATTGCCCACCGACAGGCCCGACAGGGTGCCGATCGCCTTGCCGTCCTGGGTGCGCGACGCGACCGAGAAGATCGACCCCGCCTGCGACGTGCCGGTATAGTCGATCGACAGCGGCTGCGCCGTCGTCGAGGTGTGCGGGGTGAAGGAGTCGAACGCCACCGCCTTGGTCGGGGCGGTCATGTTGCCGTTCGCGTCGAAGGTCAGCTGGACGGGATTGGTGGACCCGCCATTGGTGGTGAGCTGCTGGTCGTCGACGAAGCTATAGACCAGCCAGGCGCTGCTGCCGTCGGCCGTCGGGATGTCGTTGCCCTGCGCGTCCTTCTCCAGCGGCTTGCGGACATAATAGTTGGTCAGGGTCATGGCGTTGCCCGACGTGTCGTAGATCTTGGTCTGCGTCGTGTTGTTGTAGCTGCCCATGTTCGACCGGTTGAACGCGATGGTGGGCGCGACCGTCGTGGAGGACAGATTGAGGTCCATCGACACCTTCTTGGTGGCGACGGGCTGGCCGCTGGTCGCGGGAAGCTGCAGGCTGGTCAGCCCGTCCAGTCCGGTCGCTGTGGGGTTGCCGTCGACGTCCACCGGGATCACCTGCAGCCGACCGCCATTGACGTCGGTCACATAATTCTGCTGGTCGACCTGGAAGGCACCGTTGCGGGTATATTGCAGCGGCCCCTTGCCGGGGGACTGCACCGCGAAGAAGCCGTCGCCCTGGATCGCGAGGTCCAGCGCGTTGGCGGTGGTGTTGTAATTGCCTTCCTTGAACTGCTGGCGATTGGCCTTGACCATCACGCCCGAGCCGACCTGCTTGGTGGGATCGGTCGCGAAGCTGGCGGCCATGACGTCGGTGAACTGCGCGTCGCTCTTCTTGAAGCCGTTGGTCGCGACATTGGCGACATTGTGCGAGATGACGGCCAGATCGGTCTGCGAAGCCTGGAGGCCGCTCAGCGAGGTATAGAAGGACATGGGCGATTTTCCTCTATGGAAAGGGGATCAGCCGACCGAGCGGACGGCGGAGATGTTGATCTGGCCGAGGCCGGCGACGGTCAGGACGGGATCCCCGCTGCTCGGCATCGACACCGACTGGACCGGCGCCCAGACCAGCGGGCGGCCCGACACGGCCGAGACGCCGTCATTGGCGTTGAGCGTGACGGTGAAGGGGCCGCTGCCCGCGTCCTGGCCGCTGTCGGTCTTGCCGTTCCAGTCGAAGCTGGCGGTGCCCGCCTTCTGCGCGCCCAGCGACAGCGTCTTCAGCGGATTGCCCTGCGCGTCCGCGATCGTGACCGAGACGTTCGACGCCGCGCTGTCCAGCTCGACCGCGCCCGCAATGCCGCCGCTGGTCCGGCCATAGGCGACCGATCCGGCGGTCAGCACCGTCTTGCCGACATAGCTCATCGCGTCGGCCCTGGTCGTGCCGCTCATCTTGGCGGCCATCGCCGTCAGGGTGGTGTTCATCTCGGAGATGCCCGCCACGCTGGAGAACTGCGCCATCTGGGCCACCATCTGGGTGTTGTCCATCGGCGAGAACGGATCCTGGTTCTGCAACTGCGCGGTCATCAGTTTGAGGAAGGCGGACTGGTCGAGCGTGTCCGACTTCTTCGTCGTGGTCGTCGCGGTGGAGCCGCTGGCCGCGCCAGACCGACGTACGCCGAGCGAGTCGAGAGTCGAATCCAGGGTGGTGGAAGTGGTCATGATCAGCGGCCCAGCTTGAGGGTATCGAGGATCAGCGACTTGGCGGTCTGCATCACCTCGACATTGTTCTGATAGGTGCGGGCCGTCTCCATCATGTCGACCAGCTCGCGGGTCTCGTCGACGGCGGCCTCGTAGATATTGCCGTCCTTGTCGGCCAAGGGGTTGTTCGGATCGTGCCGCTTGGTCGGCCCTTCGCCCGCCGTCACGATCCGCTCGACATCGACCGTCGACAGGCCGGTCGCGGCATCGAAGCTGGTGCGGAACACCGGCTTGAGCGTGCGGTATGCGGTGTCGGCCGAGCCGGTGACGTCCCCGGCATTGGCCAGGTTCGACGCGGTGGTGTTCATGCGGATCAGCTGCGCCGACATGGCGCGCCCCGAAACCTGGAAGATCGAAAGAGGAGCCTCGCCCATGGTCATTCGCCCTTCAGCGCGCGGGTGATGGTGGCGATGCGACCGTTCAGGAACGACAAGGTCGTCTGATACTGGACCGCGTTCTCGGCAAAGGCGGTCTGCTCCTGGTTGAGTTCGACCGTATTGCCATCGAGCGACGTCTGGATCGGCACGCGATATTTCGTCGCCCCGCCAATCCCCTGGCTGTCCGCCTGGCCGCCCTCGACCGCGGCGAGCGCCGCCTTGAAATCGATGTCGCGCGCCTTGAAGCCCGGGGTGGAGGCATTGGCGATGTTGGAAGCCAGCACACCCATCCGCTGCGCCCGAACCTCAAGAGCGGCGCCGTGCACGCCGAACAGTGTCTCATTGGCCATCGTCAAAACCTCCTTTCCGGTGCACCCTCGCGGCGCAGGCGAAGGTTACGCAACAGCCGTGCCAATTTGACGCCCGCGAAGGGGAGAGGCCCGGAAGGCCATCGACGGCACCCCGCATCCGGCAATGCCTTGCCGCCACCTTGCCGGTTGGCGGCAAAGCGGCGGCAAGGCGCTGGCGGGGACGGCAGGGGCGAGCCCGCGGCGACAGGCAAGGCATGAAACTGGCCCGCCGCTTGCAAAGCACGGGCGCATGAACGGATTGCCGCCTCTTTCCCACTTCCTGGACCCCGCCGCTTTCGCCATCGTGCTCGGCGGCACGCTGGTCGCGACCCTGCTTCGCACGCCGTGGCGCGATGCCCGGCGCAGCGTCCGCGCGCTGCGGGTGCTGGGCCGCGCGCCCTGGTCGGCCGATCCGCTGCTCGAACAGATCACCCATCTGGCCCGGATCGCCCGGCGGCACGGCGTGGTGACGCTCGACCGCTCGGTCATCACCGACCCCGACCTGGCCGAGGCGATCGGCGCGATCGTCGATGGCGAGCGGCCCGAGACGGTGACCTCGCGCATGCGCCAGGCGCGCCTCGCCCGGATCGAGCGCCATATGGCGGTCGCCGATATCTGGGCGGGGGCGGCCGAGGCGGCCCCGGCCATGGGCATGGTGGGCACCTTGATCGGGCTGGCGGCGATGTTCGCGACCATGAACGATCCCCAGCGTATCGGTGGCGCGATGGCGATTGCGCTGCTCGCGACGCTTTATGGCGCGCTGTTCGCCAACATGGTCGCCCAGCCCATCGCCATGCGCCTGCGCCGCGCCTCCAGGATCGAGGCGTTCGAACGCGCACGGATCGAACTGCCGCTTGCCGCGCTCGCCGCGCGGGAGGCCCCGATCACCGGTGTCAGCGGCCCCACGCCGCCGCGCCGCCCGCTGGCGACCGTCGCATGACCGACTTTGATTACCCCGCCCCTACCCCCAGCCGCCCGCTCTGGCTGGTGACCTTGGCCGATCTGGCGTTGCTGCTGATCGGCTTCCTGGTGCTGGTGCAGGCGATGGGCAAGGATCGCCGCCCCGCCCTGGCCGACAGCCTGCGTGCCGAATTCGGTCCGGCGGGCCTGACGCAGCCGGCCCCGGCCCCCACCCCTGCGCCGATCATGCCGGTGGCCGCCGCCGCCCTGCACTTCGCCCCCGGCTCGGCGATCCCGGTCGCGCCCGATGCCGATCTGGGCCGCTGGGCGCGCGAGGCGCTGGCCGATCCGCGCGTTCGCCTGTCGATCACGGGCGCGACCGACGGCAGCCCCGCCGATGTCGACCCGGTGAGCCGCAGCGCGATCGTACTCGCCGCCGACCGGGCGCGCGCCGCCGCAGCGCTGATCGGCCCGGCCGCCGCCGACCGCGTGATCCTGTCGACCGCCACCGCGCCCGGGCGGCGACACGCCCTGGTCACCCTCGTCTTTTCCGGTGAATCCCGAAGGAAGCCCCGATGATCCTGCCCCTCTTGCTGGCCGCCGCCGGCTTTCAGAATGTCGCCGCGCTCGATTCCGCCGTGGCCGCCTTTACCGGGCGGCCGATCGGGGTGGAGGGCGGCGCCCGCTCGGCGATCGATGCCCGGCTGAAGCTCGCCCAATGCCCGACGGTCGCGCTGTCATGGCGGACCGACACGCATGACGCGGTGGTGGTCACCTGCTCCAGCCCGCAATGGCGCATCTTCGTCCCGGTTCTCGCCGCGCCGCGCGCGGTCGCTGCGCCGGCGGCCATGACCATCGCCGCCGTCAAGCAGGAGCCCGTCATCCGGCGCGGCGACCCGGTGATCATCGAGGCGGGATCGGACGGCTTCTCGATCACGCGCGACGGTGTCGCCATGGCCGATGCCGCGCCGGGCGCGCATTTCCTCGTCAAGATCGACTCCGCGCGCCAGCCGATCCAGGCCGTCGCACTGGCCAGCGGCCGCGCCACCCTGCCCGGCTGGTCCGAATAAGCGGGCGGAGTGATCGGACAGGTTTGTCGGCATGCGCGATTTTACGACTAAAGGATTTCACCGCCCGGCCGTTTCATGGAATGTCAGCGAAACCGATAGGTGCGGGCATGGTGGAAATTTCAACGTCAAGGCTGAATGCCGGGGATATAAGGGTCGCGCGGGTCGCCGTGTCGACGCACGCCTCCGCGACGGCCGCCGGGACCGCCCCGGTCGGTGCACAGACCGCCTCTACGGCGACAGAAGGCAATACGAGCGCGCTGAGTGGGCTGGCGAGCGTCATGGCCGCGCAGCCCCCGGTCAATCAGGAGCGTATCGCCCAGATCAAGAAGGCGATCGCGGACGGCAATTTTCCGATCCTGCCGGCGACCATCGCCGACCAGATGATCGCCCTGAAGCTGAGCTGGAGCGACAATGACGCGGCGTGACGCCCTGATCCGGGTCATCGAGGCCCTTCATCGTGAGATCGCGGCCCTCAAGGTCAATGATGTCGCCGGCCTGGAGCGCGCGACCCAGGACAAGCTGGCCGCGATCGAGGAGGTCGCGTCGCTGGGCACCGGCCCGGCCGGCCCCGAACTGCGCGAACTGGCCGACGAAGCCAATCGCCTGAACGAGACCTGCCGCATCTATGTCAACCTGATGGCGGCCAATGTCCGTCGCCGGTTGCAGACCCTGACCGGCGATGCCGGTGCGGGCTATCGGCCGATGATGCGCGCCTACGCCTGATTGCCGCTTGCCGGACGGCAAGGCCTTGCCGCTTTGCCGGATCGGCCGGAGACAGGGCGGCACCACGTTCCGCTACCCGCCCCGCCGCAACCCTGCCCCGATGAACCAAAGCCCGGTGATTCCGGGCTTTTTTGCTGCCCACTGCCGTTTTTACGCCTGGCCGGAACCGGCACCGGACTGAATTGGCACGCCCCTTGCTGTGTGGAGCCCGAACAAGGGCCTTAACCAAACAGCATGACCGTCCAACCCGTCTCTCAAGCCAGAGTCCAATCGGCCATCGCGCTGGCGTCCAGCCGCACGGGTGTCGATTTCGGCTATCTGCTCGGCCAGGCCAAGCTGGAGTCGGGGCTGAACGCCAATGCGCGGGCGGGCACCTCCTCGGCCTCGGGGCTGTATCAGTTTGTCGAGCAGAGCTGGCTGTCGGTGCTGAAGAAGCATGGCGCCGAACATGGCCTGGGCTGGGCGGCGGACGCGATCGGCCAGTCGGGCGGGCGCTATTATGTGGCCGGTGCTTCGCGCTCGGCGATCATGGGCCTGCGCAACGATCCCACCGCCGCCTCGCTGATGGCGGCCGAACATGCCTCGGACAACAAGGCCGCGCTGGAATCGACGCTGGGCCGCGAGGCCAACGGCACCGACCTGTACATGGCGCATTTCCTGGGCCTGGGCGGCGCGACCAGGTTCCTGGGCACGATGGCCAGCAACCCGCAGGCGAGCGGTGCGGCGCTGTTTCCCGCCGCCGCCCGCGCCAACCGCTCGGTCTTCTATACCTCGAACGGTCAGCCGCGCTCGCTGTCCGACATCTATGACCGCTTCGCCGCCAAGCTGTCGGACACGCAGACCGACAGCGATGAGACGCGCGCCGCCAACCTGCAATTCGCCGCCCAGGCCCTCGCCCTGTCCGGCATGAACGGGGACGCCACCGTCGTCACCGGCAACAATGAAAGCGCCGCCGATGCGATCGCCTGGGCCAACAGCACCATGAGCCAGCTCGGCCTGCGCGGCGGCGCCGCGACCGGCGACAGCGTGCTGCGGCCCAAACCGGATCATGCCCGCCTGGCATACATGATGCTCGCGAGCATGGGGGGCTAAGGAATGGGCAAGCTCCTCTCCAGCGGCCGGACCATGGCCCTGCCGACCGCGATCCTGCTGCTCGTCCTCGTGATGGTCGTGCCGATCCCGCCGGCGCTGCTCGACATCTTCTTCGTCGCCAATATCGCGATCAGCCTGGCCGTGCTGATGGTCGCGCTGAACGCGGAAAAGCCGCTCGACTTCTCGGCCTTTCCGACCGTCCTCCTCTTCGCCACCCTGTTCCGCCTGGGCCTGAACGTCGCGTCCACCCGCATCGTGCTGGTCCATGGCCATGAGGGCGAGAGCGCGGCGGGCCATGTCATCGAAGCGTTCGGCACCTTCCTGATCGGCGGCGATTATGTCGTCGGCCTCTTCGTCTTCGCGATCCTGATGATCATCAACCTGATCGTGGTGACCAAGGGCGCGGGTCGCGTGTCGGAAGTCTCGGCCCGTTTCACCCTGGACGCCCTGCCCGGCAAGCAGATGGCGATCGATGCCGACCTGAACGCCGGGCTGATCACCCCGGACCAGGCCAAGGCGCGCCGCGTCGAGGTGTCGACCGAAGCCGATTTCTACGGATCGATGGACGGTTCGTCCAAGTTCGTGAAGGGCGACGCGGTCGCCGCGATGCTGATCCTGGCGGCCAATGTCATCGGCGGCCTGATCCTGGGCCCGGTCAGCCACGGCATGGGCGTCGCCGACGCCGCCAAGACCTATATCCTGCTCGCCATCGGCGACGCGCTGGTCGCGCAGCTCCCCTCGCTGATGCTGTCGATCGCCGCCGCCGCCATCGTCACCCGCGTCTCGTCCGACAAGGATCTGGCCGGCCAGATCGGATCGCAGTTCGGCGCGTCCAAGACCTGGATTCCGGTCGCCGTCATCCTGGGCCTGCTCGGCGCGCTGCCCGGCATGCCGCATCTCGTCCTGCTGCCCGCCGCCGCCATTGCCGGGTTCACCGCCTGGAAGCTGCGCCAGATCGAGAAGCGCCCGGTCATCGCCGCCGCACCGCCCGCCGCCGAGCCGGTCGACCCCTCGCGCATCGCCTGGGACGAAGTCATCGACGGCATGCAGGTGCATATCGACATCGGCTATGGCCTGGTGCCGCTGGTCGACGAGCGTCGCGGAGCCCCGCTGATGGCGCGCATCACCGGCGTCCGGCGCCAATTGTCCAAGGATCTGGGCTTCGTCGTGCCGCAGGCCCGCGTCCGCGACGACATCAACCTGGCGCCCTATAGCTATCGCATCCTCGTCAACGGCGTCGTCGCCGCGGAGGATCAGGTGTCGCCCGACGAGATGCTGGCGCTCGACACCGGCCAGGCCTTCGGCACGCTCAATGGAAAGCCGGTCAAGGACCCCACTTTCGGCCTGCCCGCCACCTGGATCCTGAAGGGCGATGCCGATGCCGCCACGGGCATGGGCTATCTCGTCGTCGATCCGGGCACCGTCATGGCGACCCATCTGAACCATGTGCTGTCCACCAACGCATCCGAACTGCTCGGCCCCGACGAGGTGCAATCGCTGCTCGACGGCCTGAAGGAACGTGCCGCGCAACTCGCCGCCTCGCTCTGCCCGACGCCGCTGCCGCTGACCACGCTGACCCAGGTGCTGAAGGGCCTGCTCGCGGAGAATATCAGCCTGAAGGAATTCCGGCGTATCGCCGGGGCCATCGCGGTCGCCGCGCAGAAGTCGCAGGACGCCGAGGACATCATCGAGATGATCCGCCCGAATCTCGGCGCGCTGATCGTCCAGAAGCTGTGCGGCGTGCGCGAACCCTTGCGCGTCATGACCCTGGACGCCCAACTCGAAGGACTGCTGGGCCAGGCGATGCGCGCCGACGTGTCGCGCCGCCATGTCATCGAACCCGATCTGGGCCAGCGGATCACCACCGCGCTGACCCAGGCCGCCCAGCCCCTGATCGCCGAGGCCAAGCCCTTTGCCCTCGTCGTCCAGCCGGGCGTGCGTCTGGCGATGCGCAAGCTGTTGCGCACCTGCCTGCCGGACACACCCGTCCTCTCCTTCTTCGAAGTACCGGAAGACAAGCCGGTCGAAGTCGTCGCCGTCATCGGCGCCCCCCATCACTCCCAGCAACAGGCGATTGCTGCATGACCTCGCACCCTTTCAGCGGCGCATTCATGAACGCCCAGCCGATCAATCCGGCGAGCTTCGATCCCGCGCTGGCCAACCCCACCATGGCCGACAAGCCGATCACCTATCGTCCCGCGCAACGCGGTGCCGGGGGCGATCCGGGCGCGCTGATCCGCCAGCACCTGCCGCTGGTCCGGCGCATCGCGTGGCATGTCCATGGCTCGATGTCGAACCTGATCGAGGTCGAGGATCTCGTGCAGGTCGGCCTGGTCGCGCTGGTCGAGGCCGCCGCCTCGTTCGAGGAGCGCGGGGTCGAGTTCGGCCATTATCTGAAGGCCCGGCTGCGCGGGGCGATGATCGATGAGTTGCGGCGTCAGGCGACGACGACGCGCGGGGCGATGCGCCGCCGCCGCGACTATGCCAAGGCGGTCGCCGCCCTCACCCAGGCGAGCGGCCAGGCCCCGACCGACGAAGCGGTCGCGCGGACGCTGGGCGTCACGGTCGAACGCCTGCGCACCGAATACCGGACCGCGGAGGCCGTGCGGATGGAGGCGATCGAGGATGTCTATTCGGACGATCTGCCCTGGTTCGCCGACGACACGCCCGACGCCTTCGAGCAACTCGCCGAAAGCGACCTGCGCGACGCGCTGATCGCCGCGATCGCCGGATTGCCCGAGCGCGAGGCGCTGGTGATCCAGCTCTATTATGTCGAGGAACTCAATCTGGAGGAAATCGGCCAGGTGCTGGGCGTCGGCGCCGCGCGCATCTGCCAGATCAAGAGCGCGGCCCACGCCAAGCTGAAAAAGGCGCTCGCCGCGCAGGCGTGAGGGGGTGCTTTTTCCCATTACGGGTCATGGCCGTCGTCATGACAAGCTGATAGGCTGAAGCGCGATGGCGCTTCCGCTCGATACCCTGGATATTGTCGAGATCGTCCGGCCGATCGACAGTGGCATGACACATCCTTTTCTTTGTCAGCTCGAGGATGATCAACTCTATGCGGTCAAGGGGCGCCAGGCCCTGCCCCATGGGCTGGTCGCCGAGGTCGTGGCAGGGTGTTTGGGCCAGGCCATGGGCCTGCCGATCCCACCGTTCGTCATTGGCCGAATGCCGGGATCGCTTCTGCGCCATCATGGCGAAACGCGTGCGGCGCGCGCGATCGGCGAAGGTCTGGTCTTCGCATCCGCCTGGCAGGAAGCGGTGCAACCGGTAACTCCGGCGACCCTCGATGCGCAACCCGCGGTGCTGCTGGCCCAGCTCTACATCTTTGATCACTGGATCGGGAATGGCGACCGGTCACTGACGGAACATGGCGGAAATCCCAATCTTTTCGTGCGACTGGAGAATGGCCAGCTCGTCGCGATCGATCACAATCTCGCATTTGCGCTGGATTACGATCCCGGACATGAGCTACCGCTCCATGCCGGACGCAGCGCGTGGAGCGGCTTGCGCAACCGCGATGCACTGTGCCGCCGGATCAACGAGCGAATGACCGACGCGCAGGCTCTCCTCCCCGCCATCCTGGATAGCCTGCCCGAGGAATGGCTGGACGGACAGGGCAGTATGCTCGATCATATCGCCAGCATGCTGGATCGGCGAACCGATCCGTCTTTCTGGGCGGAACTGGGATGAAGACGCTTTATCGCTATGCGATCATTCGGTTCAGCCCTTTTGCCGAAACCGAGGAATTCGCGAATATCGGCGTTATTGCCGTCGATGTTGCGCATGGCCAGATCGGATATCAGATCGCGCCCAAGCGTTTTTCGCGGATCCGCCATTTCTTCGACGAACAGGGCTATGCCGCCTATGCCGGCGCGGTCGCGCTGCTCGAACTGGAACTGGGACGGATCAGCGAGTTTCTGCCCAGCTATGGTTCATGGGACGGCGAGCAGGCTTTCAACGAGATCGTCACGCGCCGGGAATCCAGCATCCGCTTCAGCGAACCGCGCGTTGCGCAGGCGGATCCGCCCCTCTCGCATTTCGTGGCGCAGCTCTATGGCCGCTTCGTCAAGCGCGACTTTTCGACCGATACGCCGGAAGTTGCCCTGACCCGCGATATTCGCAAGGCCCTCAAGCGCCGCCATCTCGGCTTTTTCAAGCAGATCGAGATCGACGACGAGGTGGTTTCGGTCCGCTTCCCGCTGGCGCATCGGGGTGATCGGCTGCGCGCCATCCGGCCGCTGTCCTTCGGCCACAAACGCCCCATGGCGATCGTCGACTATGCGGCGCACTGGCGCAAGCGATTGGAATATCTGCTCGACCGGAACCAGATCACGCCGCGCGACATCCTGATTGCAACGCAAGGGCCTACGCCGGATGCCGAGTCCGCAGCCCATCATGCCTATCGTCTGGCGAAGGAAGAACTGGGCGACCTGCCTTTCGACGTCGTGCCTGGAGAGGTCGATGGCGATATCAATGAACGGATCATCGCCTTTGCACGGGATTCGATCGGCCCGACCCGGTTGACTTTCTGATCGTCTGGAATTGGCCCTGCAACACATAAACCCCGACGGCATCGCTGCCGCCGGGGTTTGTCCTGCAAACCGGTCCGCAATGGCGCAGCCGGTTGGCCCCGGCACCCGAGTGGGGGCGCGGTGCCAGGGCGCTCAGGAACCGGAAATTACTGTCCGAGCAGCTTGAGCACGCCTTGCTGCGACTGGTTGGCCTGGCTCAGCATCGCGGTCGACGCCTGGCTCAGGATCTGCGCCTTGGCGAGCGCGGTCGTTTCGACCGAGTAATCGGTATCCTCGATCCGGCTACGCGCGGCGGAAAGATTGGTGGCGTTGGACGTCAGGTTGTTGATCGCCGACTGCAGCCGGTTCTGCACCGCGCCCAGGCCAGACCGGAAATTCGCCACCTTGGCGATCGCGGTGTCGAAATCCTCCAGGGTCGGCGGCGTGGTGGACTGGAGCTTCGAATTGGTGAAGTCGATGATGGTGGTCAGGGTGGCGTCGGTCTTCAAATTGCCGAACGTCATGGTCAGCGCATCGGTACTGTACGCGCCCGCCTGGATCTGCACCGATCCGGCATTGCCCGCGGTGCCGTCGAACAGCTTCTGACCATTGAACGTGGTATTGGTCAGGATCGTCGAGATCTGGGCCGACAGGGCGTCCTGTTCGACGGTGATGCTGGTCTTGTCCTGCGTCGAATAGGTCGCATTGGCCTTTTGCACTGCCAGCTCGCGCATCCGCTGGAGCATGTTGCTGACTTCCTGGAGCGCGCCTTCCGCTGTCTGCGCCATCGAAATGCCGTCATTGGCATTGCGAACGCCCTGATTCATGCCACGGACCTGGGCGGTCATGGAGGACGTGATGGCCAGACCGGCCGCGTCGTCCATGGCGGAATTGATCCGCTTGCCGGTCGAAAGGCGGTTCATCGACACATCCAGACCGGTCTGGGCGGATACGGATGCGTTGGCGGCGCGTAAGGCAGAGATATTGGTGGCGATCACCGTCATGGTTGTTCTCCAAGGCTGGAGCTCTCCGCCGCCCCCAAGGCGAAGGTCGAGCTGCCACCACGGAAAACGGCCGCCTTTCGCCGCACTTTAGGAAAAAAAGTGCAGCGGGCGACGAATTCTTTTGGCTGCCCCCCGCCATCTCATTGAAATAGCGGGGGAACAGTTATCGGGGGTTCAGGGGATAAACCCCCGAGCCGGGGATTAACCGAGCAGCTTGAGCACGCCCTGCTGCGACTGGTTGGCCTGGCTCAGCATCGCGGTCGACGCCTGGCTCAGGATCTGCGCCTTGGCGAGCGCGGTCGTTTCGGCCGAGAAGTCCGTGTCTTCGATGCGGCTCTTGGCCTCCGACAGGTTGGTCATGGTCGAGGTCGTGTTGTTGACCGCCGACTGAAGCTGGTTCTGCGTCGCACCCAGGCCGGCACGGGCCGTCGCCACCGCGCTGATCGCCGAGTCATACTGGTCGAGCGTCACTGCCCCGACCGAGGTGGCCGTCGGCGCGGTGCCACCGGCGCCACCCGTCACGGCCTTCATGGCTGCATTGCCGTTCGTGCCACCGGTGAAATCGGTCGACTTCAGCGTCACCGTATCGTTGGTGCCCGCACCGGTCTGGATGGTGAAGCCGGTCGCGGCACCCGAGTCGAACAACTTGTTCTTGTTGAACGTGGTATTGCCCAGCACGCTGTTGATCTGGTTGGCGAGCGCCAGCTGCTCGTTGTTGATGTTGGCGGTATCGGTGCTCTGATAGGTGCCGTTGGTCGACTGGACCTTCAGCTCGCGCATCCGCTGCAGCATGTTGTTGACTTCGTCCAGCGCACCCTCGGCGGTCTGCGCCATCGAGATGCCGTCATTGGCGTTGCGGATGCCCTGCGCCATGCCGCGGATCTGCGAGGCCATCGACGAGGAGATCGCCAGGCCCGCCGAGTCGTCCGCTGCCGAATTGATCCGCTTGCCGGTCGACAGGCGCTGCATCGACACGCTCAGCGCATTCTGGGCCAGGTTGCTGGCGGCAGTGGCGCGCATCGCATTCACGTTCGTCGCAATAACAGTCATCGTTCATCCTCCGAATAGCCTGACGGGTCCCTCGCTGTCCCCTGGGACCGTCGAGCCGTCGAAGTGGAGAACGGCCGCATTCCGGCAGGTTTTAGCCGCCGCCCGGCAAATATTCGCCGTAAAGTTTTGCCGGTTTTGCCGTTTTATGCGCGGGCGATCGCACCTGCGCATCCGCCCGCCCGCGCCCGGAAAAAACTTGCCGTCGTGATTGCCGTATTAACCACGGTTTTACCAAAGATGCCGCATTCGGGAGTCGCGAAAGGACTTCCCACCGATGCCGTCGATTCACCCCACTCCCGCGCTGGTTAAGCAGAAATATGCGCTGATCTCCGCCTTGCGGGCGCAAGGTCTGGCGATCGCCGAACCGGATTCGCCGGTGCAGGCCGGGGACATGATCCTGGCGGCCCCGGGCGATGCGATCACGCATCCCGCCCGCACGGTGATCGTCGGCGATGGTCCGGTCCCTGCCATCGTTCCGATGCGCGACGGCCGCCCGACCACGGTGACCTATCCGTCGAGCGAGGCGGGTGTCGGCAACAGCTTCGTCCGCGCGCTGGTCGCGGGGCCGGAGATGCCGACCGCCGCCGATCCAGAAAGCCTGGCGCTCTTCACCCTGGCCGAGCGTGTCGCCCAGTCGGACATCACCGTCCTGATCAACGGCCCGACCGGCACCGGCAAGGAAGTGCTGGCCCGTACCATCCACGCACAGTCCAGCCGCGCCGCCAAGCCGTTCGTCGCGATCAACTGCGCCGCGCTGCCCGAATCGATGCTCGAGGCGCTGCTCTTCGGGCACCAGAAGGGCGCGTTCACCGGTGCGGCGCAGGCGGGCGAAGGCTTCTTCCGCGCCGCAGATGGCGGCACGCTGCTGCTCGACGAGATCGCCGAGATGCCGCTTCAGCTCCAGGCCAAGCTGCTCCGCGTGCTGCAGGAGCGCGAGGTGATCCCGCTCGGCGCGTCGATGCCGCAGTCGGTCGATGTCCGCGTCATCGCCTGCGCCAATCGCGACCTTCAGGCCGAGGTGGCCGCTGGCCGGTTCCGCGCCGACCTCTACTACCGCCTGTCGGTCTTCCCGCTGACCACCAAGC
The DNA here is from genome assembly GCF_039594485.1 of Sphingomonas sp. Classification (GTDB taxonomy): domain Bacteria; phylum Pseudomonadota; class Alphaproteobacteria; order Sphingomonadales; family Sphingomonadaceae; genus Sphingomonas. Next base: position 88,353 of record NZ_JBCNNI010000010.1, read on the forward strand.
CGCTGGCCGAGCGTCGCCTGGACATCCCCGCGCTCGCCGCGACGATGATCCTGCGCCACGCCCTGGGCCGTGCCGTGATGCCCTGGCCCAGCGCCGCCGCGATCGAGAAGCTGGCGACGCACAACTGGCCGGGCAATGTCCGCGAGCTGGAAAACGTCATCCAGCGCGCGCTGCTCTTCGCGGGCGGCGCGACCATCGAGCCCGAGCATATCGTGTTCGACCGCCCGATGGTCGCCAACGACACCGATGACATGCCGCTGACCGTGACGACCGCGGAAGCCACGCTGGGCAAGGTCGTGCAGATGAGCGAGTTCGCCGCGATCCGCGAGATGCTGGCCGCGTGCGGCGGCAACCGGGTCGAGACCGCCAAGCGCCTGGGTATTTCGGAGCGCACGCTGCGCTATCGCCTGGCCAAGGCGCGCGAGCAGGGCGAGGAGATCATCCGTCCCTCTAGCCGGGCCATGATGGCATGAGCGTCGGCGGTGTCGGCGGCGCGATGAGCGTCGACCGGGTGATGGCGCTGCGCGCCCAGATCCTGGAACGCAATCAGGCGCTCAAGGCGGCAAGCCAGGCCGGTGCCAACCAGGCGGCACAGGCCGCCCAGACTCAAGCCCCGGCCGCCCCGGCGACCTTCGCCGACACGCTGGAAACCGCGCTGAAGGGCGTGAACGAAGGCCAGCAACAGGCCGCCCGCCTGTCCGAATCCTACGAACGCGGCGAAACCGTCGACATCGCCAAGGTGATGATGGCCCGCCAGCAGGCGTCGGTCGGGTTCGAGGCCACGCTGCAGGTCCGCAACAAACTCCTGTCCGCCTACAAGGACATCATGAGCATGCCGGTGTAAGATGAGCACAGCCCTCACCCCCGCATCGACCAGTCCCGCACCGGCCCTGCCGCCGCTGCCGGAAAAATTCGCCAACCCGCTTCGCCAGATCAAGTCGGTGATGGCGCAGCCTGCCGTGCGCCGCTCCGCGCCGATGGCGCTGCTGATCGGACTGATCGCCGCCGCCGCGCTCGCCTGGATGGCGCTGTCCAGCCCGACGCAGAAGACGCTGTTCGAGAATCTCTCGGACGCCGACAAGCAGGCGGTGACGAGCGCTCTGTCGGCGGCGAACATCAAGAGCAAGATCAACGACGGCACCGGCGCGCTGACCGTCAACGAGGAGGATTATTCCCGGGCGCGGATGCTGCTGGCGGGCCAGGGGCTCCCGAAGCAGGCTCCCGGCGGCTATGCGATCCTCGACCAGCTTCCGATGGGCGTCAGCCGCGCGGTGGAGGGCGAACGGCTTCGCCAGGCGCGCGAGAGCGAGCTGGCCCGCTCGATCCAGGAGATCGACGCGGTGGCCGAGGCGCGCGTGCACCTCGCCATGCCGGAGGCTTCGGTCTTCGTGCGCGACCATGCCTCGCCATCCGCCTCGGTGGTGCTCAAGCTCAATGCCGGACGCTCGCTGTCCGAGGCGCAGGTCCAGTCGATCGTCAACCTCGTCGCCTCGTCGGTGCCGGGGATGAAGCCCGAGGATGTGACCGTCGTCGACCAGATGGGCGGCCTCCTGTCCAAGAAGGGCGCGGACGGCGCGACCGGCGACGATCGCCGCATCGATTTCCAGCGCCGCCTGGAAGAGAAATACCGCACCCAGCTCGTCCAGCTACTGACCCCGCTGGTCGGCGCGGGCAATTTCAGCGCCGAGGTGCAGGCCGAGGTCAATCTGGACGAAACCAGCGCGACCCGCGAACGCTATGACAAGGATGGCGCGCTGCGCGCCGAAACAGGCAACTGGACCGGCAACCAGAAGGACCCGACCACTCCGGGCGGGATTCCGGGTGCGCTGTCCAACACGCCGCCGCCGGCCAGCACCCTGCAGCAGCCGCAACCCGCCAATGGTGCGCCGGGCACGCCGCCCGCCGACGGCAAGCCCGTCGCCGGTGGTCCGGGCGTCAACCCGGAGAAGCAGTCGGACGCCTTCCAGCGCGCCTATGACCTGAACAAGGAAGTTTCGGTCACTCGCGCCGCGCCGGGTTCGATCAAGCGGCTGACCGTCGCGGTCCTGCTGCGCGACCCCGCCACCGGCAAGCGCAGCCAGGTGGAGATCACGCAGATTTCCGACCTGGTGAAGTCGACCGTCGGTTTCGACGCGCAGCGCAACGACAATGTGACCGTCATCAGCCGCAAGTTCGCCGACGCCACCATCGAGGACAAGCGGGCATGGTACGACAATAGCTGGCTGCCCGTCGTCGCCCGCAATGCGACCGCGCTCATCATCGCGCTGCTCGTCCTGCTGCTCGGCGTGCGGCCGCTACTGAAGGCGATGACCAAGAAGAAGGACGAGGCCGCCGCCACCAGGGCGCTGCCCATGGGAGCCGCCGACGGCGCGCAGTCGAACCTGTCCGGCCAGCCGGGCCAGATCGTCACCGGCCCCAACGGGACGCCGATGATCATCGGCGTGAACGGCGTGGCCGTGCCGATCGACGCCACCGCGCTGGCCGCGCTGGCCGCCGCCGGGATCAGCGTGAGCAACGCCCCGACCAACGGGCGCGAGCAGATCGAGGTGCAGGCGCCGGTGACGCTGGACGATATCGAGGAATCGACCGTGCTCGACGAACGGATCGTCAAGGTGCGCGGCTTCACCCGCGACAATCCCGCGCGTGCCGCGCTCGCCATCCGTGACATGATCCGCATGCCGGAGCCCCAGGAATGAGCGCCGCCGACGGCCCCCGCGTCTATTCCGGGGTCGAGCGCGCCGCCGTCCTGATGATGCTGGTCGGCGAGGACGAGGCCGCCGCCATCCTCCAGAAGCTGGACCCCGAAGAGGTTCGCGAGCTGGGCAAGGCGATGTATTCGATCGCCGATGTCAGCGAGGACGATGTCGGTGCGGTGCTCGACAATTTCGTCGGCTGCGCCCGCGCCCGGGCCTCGATCGCCTTCCAGCCCAAGCCGCTGGTCGAAAACATGATGAACCGCGCGCTCGGCCCCGAACGGGCGGGCAGCGTGCTGTCGCGCATCGTCCCCCCCGAGGCCCAGTGCGAGATCGAGATGCTCGACTGGCTCGATGCCACCGACATCGCCAAGATCGTCGAGAAGGAACATCCGCAGATCGGCGCCGTCCTGATCGCCAATTGCGACCCCACCGTCGCGGGCCAGGTGCTGGAACTGCTGCCCGAGACGATGCAGCCCGACATCCTCCACCGCGTCGCGCGGCTGGGGCCGGTGACGCCACAGGCGATCGAGACGCTGAATGCCGTGCTGTCCCGCCATGCCAGTGGCGGCAATGCGGGCGGCGGCGCCGGTGGCGGCAACGGCCTGGCGATGGGCGGTTCGCGCGAGGCCGCCAAGATCCTGTCGAGCGCGCGCAAGTCGACCGAGCAGCGGGTCATGCCCAAGCTGTTCAAGATCGACCGCGACGTCGCCAAGCAGATCGAGGAGGCACTGTTCATCTTCGAGAACCTGCTGGAGATGGACGACAAGAATCTGGGCACCCTCATCCGCAATGTCGACGGCGAAATCCTCATCCGCTCGCTCAAGGGCGCGGACGAGGCGGCGCGCGAACGCTTCCTGGGCTGCATGTCCTCGCGGGCGGCGGCGGGCATCCGCGACGAAATGGAAGGTCGTGGGCCGATGAAGCTGTCCGAAGTGCTCGAAGCGCAAAAGGCGATGATCGCCGTCGCGCGCAACCTGGCCAAGGAAGGAACGATCATGATGGGCGGCGGCGAGGACGATTATGTCTGATTTCGTCGCCGGTTTCTCCGCCCGCCAGAACGCCGCCGCCGCCGCGCTGCACCAGGCCTTCGCCCCGCCGGGCGGATTCGCCCGGTCGGACATGGCGGGCCTGGGCATCGACCTGGACTCGGGGCCGATCTCCTTCCGTCCGCGCTCGCCGGTACCCGGCGGCGCGGGTGATTCCGCGCCGGATGCGACGGCGCGTCCCCGCCATTTCCATCCCGCCAATCGCCAGGACGATCCGACGGAGGGCTGGGACCCCTTTGCCGCCTGCGAGAATCCGAGCACCGCGCAAACCGCCCCCGATCCGATCGAGGCAGCCCGCGCCGCCGGACATGCCGAGGGCTATGCCCAGGGCGTCGATACCGCGACCCGCGAATATCAGGCGCTGTTCGAGGCCCAGACCCGCGACGGCCAGCTGGTCGACGGCATCGCGCAGGCCATGGCCTCGCGCATCGACCGCAACCTGATGGCGACCCAGCTCCGCCAGACGGTGATGGCGCTCGTCACCCGACTGGTCGGCGAGGTCGGGATCGACGCCGACCGCCTGGCCGCGCGGATCGAGGGGGCGATCGACCTGCTCGCCGACAGCCATGAATCGGCGATGCTGCGCGTCCATCCCGACGACGTCCCGCTGCTCCAGGGTCGGGTGCCGCAAAGCATCTTCCCGGTCGGCGACCCGACCATCGAGCGCGGCGGCTTCGTGCTGGAAAGCGCCTCGACCATCGTGGAGGACGGCCCGACCCAATGGCTGCACCAGCTCGCGCAGGTGATCGACAAGGTGCAGGTACCGTCATGCTGAACCGTTTCACCGTCGATTATCTGGAAACGCTGGCCCAGGCCGATTTCTCGCCGCGCGCCACCGTCTGCGGCCGCCTGTCCTCCTTTGACGGGCTGTTGATGGAGGCGGTCGGGCTGACGCTGCCGGTCGGGACCGTCTGCGCGATCGGCGATACGGCCGAAGCCCGGGTCGAGGCGGAGGTCATCGGGTTCCGCAACGGCCGCACCCTCCTGATGAATCTGGGCGGTCCCGCCCCGCTGCTCCCGCGTGCGCCGGTGCGCCCGCTCGGCCCTCCGGGCGAGGCAGAGGTCGGCGCGGCAATGCTGGGCCGCGTGGTCGACGGGTCGGGCAAGCCGATCGACGGCCTCGGCCCCATTCGCGGCGCGGGACGCTGGCCGCTGGCGGGCAAGATGCAGTCGCCGCTCGATCGCGGCCGGGTGCGCGAGCCGCTCGATGTCGGCGTCCGCGCGATCAACGGCCTGCTGACCATCGGCCAGGGCCAGCGCGTCGGCATCATGGCCGGATCGGGCGTCGGCAAGTCGGTGCTGCTCGGCATGATGGTACGCGCCGCCAGGGCGGACGTGATCGTCATCGGCCTGATCGGCGAACGGAGCCGCGAGGTGGCCGACTTCCTGGAAACCAAGGTCGCGGGCGAGGCGCGCGCGCGCTCGGTCGTGGTCGCGGTGCCCGCCAATCACTCGCCGGTGCTGCGCATTCGCGGGGCCCTGCGCGCCACCGCCATTGCCGAGGCGTTTCGCGCCGAAGGCAAGAAGGTCCTGCTGATCATGGATTCGCTGACCCGCGTTGCGCATGCCGGTCGCGAGATCGGGCTGGCGCTGGGCGAGCCCGCCTCCGCGCGCGGCTATCCGCCATCGGCCATCGCGATGCTGCCCAACCTGATCGAGCGCGCGGGCGCCGATGCGCATGGCACCGGTTCGATCACCGCCATCTACACGGTGCTGGCGGACGGCGACGACGGCAACGACCCGGTCGTCGACTCGGCACGCTCGATCCTGGACGGCCATATCGTGCTCAACCGCCATCTGGCCGAACGCGGCGTCTATCCGGCGATCGATATCGGCCCGTCGGTCAGCCGCGTGATGACCGATATCGTCGGCAAGCCCCATGCCATGGCCGCCCGCACGCTCCGCCGTCATCTGGCGACCTATGAGGAGAATCGCGACCTCGTGCTGATGGGCGCCTATCGGGCGGGCGCGGACCCGGCGATCGATGCGGCCATCGCCTGCCACCCGGCGGTGATGGAATATATCCGCCAGGACGCCGATGAGATCGTGCCGCTCGACCATGCGGTCGAGGAACTGGTCGGCGTGTTCGGTCAGCCCGGCGCCTGATCCGGGGATAGCGCATCATGGCGACCCGACAACAGACGATGCTGAACCGGCTCCACCGGGTCCGCACCCTGCAACTCAACCTGACCATGGCGGACGAGGCACGCGCGCAGGCGCGGCTGGCGAGCGAACACCAGCTATCCGACCGTATCACGCAACTGGTCGAGGCGGTGACCCCCGCCCCGGCTCCGCCCATGTCCGCGGCCTCGCTGATGGCCAGCGCGCATTTCCGCCACCGCCTGCTCGAATCGTCCGACGCGGCGCAGGGCCGGATCGCCGCCGCCGAGCAACAGGCCGCCCGCGCCGCCGAGCAGACCCGCGATGCCAAGCGCGACCAGACGGCGGTCGAAAAGCTGCTCGAACGGGCCCGCGCCGCCGCGATCCGTGCCGAGATGCGCGCGCTGGAAGATATGCCCGCCACCGCCGGGCGCCATGCGCGAAACCGGCACGATCCTTGCTGATGAAGCTCTCGTCATGTCATCGATCCCCATCAGCCTCGCGACCGACACGCCGCCCGCCAGCCGGGCGCTGACCGCCCGCAACCGCGTGCCCGGGCAAAGGATGCAGTTTGCCGACCTTCTGAGCATCAAATCGACGGCCCCCGCGTCGCAAGCCGACCCGAGGTCGGTCAAGGATGACGACGACGCCTCAGATACCATGGACGGCAGCGGCGGCATGACCGGCAATGCCATGCGGCAAGAACCTGCCCCCTTGCCGCCGATCGACATCCCCATCGCACCGGATGAAAGCGCGGAGGCGGGCTCTCGCGAAGATATCGCTTCGGCAATCGGCTCCACCGATCAACGCGGCGGCCAGCACACCGTCACGGTGGCGACCGACACCATCGCCACCGTCCCGGCCGGGCTTGCCGAAGCGTCCCCCCCGTTCGACACCGCGCTGCTCGACAGGCTGGCCCAGGCCCATGGAACGGCAGCGACCGGCACGGACGGTTCCGCTTCCCGGCCTGCCCTGCGGCCGGTGGCCGTTTCCTCTGCCCCGGCCGCGCCGCTCGATACGGCCCTGCCCTCGACGTCCGCCGTCGGGACACAGGGGCCAGTGAACGTCGCCACGCCGGGCCAGGGCGCGCCGGTGGACACCGCGACCAGGGGTTCGGCAAGCGGGGCCAAGGTCGACACCGCGCTGCTCGACATGCTGGCCCGGGCCAATGGCATGGCAACGACCGATACGGGCGACTCCAACAGCAGGCCCAGCTTCCGGCCGGTCGCCGACCCTGCCATCCTGGGCAGGCCGCTCGATGCTCGCCTGCCCCTGACGTCCGCCATCGTGCCGCCGGGGCCGCTGAGCGTGACGGTGCCGGGCCAGGATGCACGGATCATGAGTCTGTTCGCCGGAACCCTGCGCGGCCTGTCCACCACCACCGGGGGAAAAGACGAGATCGGGGACGCGCCGAATCCGGCGCCCCCGACCGGGATCGATCCCGCCGCGCTGGGCGCCACCGACGGCATGTTGCCGGTCGCGGCCGCGCCCGGGGGCAGCGATCAGGCCCCCCTCGACATGACGCAGCAGCATTGGCCGCAGACCATGATCGACCGTATCGCCCGGATGAGCGAGGATGCCGCGACCGCCGATACGCGAATCCAGCTTTCGCCCGACGCGCTGGGCGGCGTCGCGGTCGCGATTCGCCAGGACGAGGGCACCACCCATATCCACTTCACCGCCGAACAGGCGGGTACCGCGACCCTGCTCGCCGATGCCCAGCCCGTGCTGCACCGCCTGGCCGAGGAAAAGGGCATGCGGCTGGGCGAGACGGCCGTGAACGGCGGCGGCGCCGGCCAGTCCGGCGGCGAGCAGCGCCCCGCGCCCCAGCCCTATCCCGCGCCCGGCACGCCTGCGCGCACCCGCGCCAACCCGTTTTCCGAGACGGCCACGGCTTCGAACGCCGACGCCGCCTCGCCTTCTTCCACCCGAATCGCCTGAGGAACCGACATATGAGCGACGCGAAAGTGACAGCCGAAACCGGGGATGCCCCCAAGAAGAAGAAGGGCAAGCTGGGCAAGATCATCGTCATGGTCGTCGGCGTCCTCGTCCTGCTGGGCGGCGGCGTGGGAGCCGGTCTCTATGCGGCCAGTTCGGGCCTGATCGGCGGCCATGGCGGGTCGTCGGAAAAGGACAAGGCCGCCAAGGAGGAAGCCGAGGCCGATGCCAGCCATCCCGGCCCCAAGCTGGTGCCCAAGTCCGAGCAGAAGCGTGCCGGTTCCGGTGGTGAAGGCGGCGAGGGCGGCGAAGGGGGCCATGGCGGTGGCGAGGGCGGCGAAGGCGGCGGGCACGAGAATGTCGGCATGAAGACGCCGATCGGCGACGGCGGCGAGCGCTATGCCTCCAACTATTACCAGCTTCCCAAGGACTTCACGTCCAACATGCGCGACTCGGTGCATATCATCCAGGTCGGCCTGGCGGTGTCGACGCCCTATGACGACACGGTCATCAACAATCTGAAGACCAACGACCTGGCGGTCCGCTCGGCGATCCTGATGACGCTGGGCGACGCCAATGAGGACATGGTGTTCTCCAGCGAGGGCAAGCGCCAGCTTCAGCGCAAGCTGGTCGACTCGATCAACGAGATTCTTCGTCAAAAGGAAGGATTCGGGGGGGTCGCTAACGTCTACTTTACCAATTTCGTTGTTCAGTGAGGCATGGTTAACGCCGCCCCTCAGGTTGAACGACGCGAGCGCGATCGGGAACAGCCCGGCACCGCCGATCATGGCGTGCTGGGTTCGGCCAAGCTCAATCCGTTCGGCGATCTGCACACGATGCAGCATCTGTCCGCGCGTCTGGCGCGGAGCCTGCGGGGCCTGTTCGAATCCCTCATTCGCGAAGAGCTGCGCTGCTGGGCCGAGCCGCTGGTCGTCCAGCGTTTCGCCGATTACCGGGCGGAACGCGGTGACGGACTGAGCGCCTGGTTGCCGATGGCGATGACCTCGACTGCGGCGTCCTCCCCACCCGATGCGCAGGCCCTGATCGTCATCGACGGCAGCTTCAGCCTGTCGTTGATCGACCTGTTCTTCGGCGGCACGGGCAGCGTGCCCGATCCGCTGCCCGCGGAATTCTCGCCCGCGGCCGATGCGATGATCACCCGGCTGGGCGGCATGATCGCCACGCCGCTGCGCAACGCCTGGGAATCGCTCGCCCGGCTGGACTTCCATCCCGGCCGCCCCGAATCCTCGCCCGCCATGCTGCAAGGCATCGAGGCGGACGATGCGATGATCGTCACGCGCTTCGGCATCGCCGGACAGGTTCGCCGCCCGACGATGATCGATATCCTCTATCCGGTCAGCGCGATGAAGCCGCACGGCTCCGCCCTGACGGGCAAGGTGGTCGACCGGCAGGCCGAGGCCGATCCCACCTGGCGCGGCGACCTGACCCGCGCGGTGATGACCGTCCGCTTCCCGGTCCGCTCGGTGCTCGCCGAACCCGTCGTCTCGCTCCAGCGCCTGATGGAGCTGAAGACCGGTGACGTTATCCCGATCAGTTTCGGCCCGGAAGTGCCGGTGATGGTCGGCGGCGATCTGCTCGGCATGGGTACGGTCGGCACCGCCAATGGCCGCGCCGCCGTCCAGCTTACCTCGCTCAACCGGTCCCTCGACGGACTGGCTCCCGCCTATGAAGGACCTGCAGAATGAACGATATGACCGGCGGATTTTCGGTCGATACCTCGGTGGCGGCCAATTTCCGGCTGCTCCAGGACGTCGACGTCAAGCTGACCGTCGAGATCGGTTCGACGCAATTGTCCCTGCGCGAGCTGCTGGCGCTGTCCGAATCGAGCGTGATCGAACTGGACCGCCAGGCCAATGAGCTGCTCGACGTGCTGGTCAACGGCACGCTGATCGGCCGGGGCGAGGTGGTGACGGTCGGCGACCGCTTCGGCGTGCGCATGACCGAGCTGGTCAACCCCGACAAGCGCGGCTGATCCCCGCCATGCTCTGGTCCTACATCCTGAAGCTGGTCATCCTGTTGCCGCTGATCTGCGGCCTGATGATCGGCTGCCTCTATCTCTGGCGCCGTCTGGAAAGCCGGATGCCGGGGCGGCCCGCGACGCGGCTGATCCATGTCCGCGAGACGATGATGATCTCGCCCGGCCTGCGCCTGGCGGTCATCGAGTTCGAGGGGCGCAACCTGCTTGTCTCGGTCGGGCGCGGCGGCGTGCAGCTTGTCGACAAGGTGGAGGGCGGCGGAACCGCGTCGCTCACGCCAGGACCGGTGCCGCCCGCCGCGCCGCGCCGCGCCACCGATTTCGTCTCGCGCTTCGCGCCGAAGAAGTTCGATCAATGACCATCTCCGTGACCCGCCGGGGGACCGGCCCCGCGCTGATCCGGCCACGTGCCGGCACCGCCCCGACACGCAGCCTGCAACCGCTTTGGATCGTCCTGGCGCTGCTGCTGGCGCTGGTGATCGCGATGCCCGCCTTTGCCCAGGTCGCCCCGGCGGCGCCCGCGGCCGCCCCCGCACCGGGTGTCGGCGACGCGGTGGACCGGGCGATCGGCCAGCTTGGCGGCGGTGGCAATGGCGGCTCGGGCTCGCTGAGCCTGTCGCTCCAGGTCCTGATCATCATGGGCCTGCTGACGATCCTGCCGGGCATCATCCTGATGATGACCAGCTTCACCCGAATCGTCATCGTGCTCGCCATCCTGCGCCAGGCGCTGGGCCTGCAACAGACGCCGCCCAACCAGGTGCTGATCGGCTTGTCGGTCTTCCTCTCGCTGTTCATCATGGCCCCGACGATCAGCCAGATGAACAGCCAGGCGATCCAGCCCTATGCCGAGGGCCGCCTGCCCGGTACCGAGATGATCAAGGCCGCTGGCGCGCCGCTCCACGCCTTCATGGCCAAGCAGACCCGGATCAAGGACGTGACGATGTTCGCCGAAATGGCGAAGTCCGGCCCCTATGCCAGCCCCAACGACATTCCCTATTCGGTGCTGCTGCCCGCCTTCGTGACGTCGGAGCTGAAGACCGCGTTCCAGATCGGCTTCCTGATCTTCCTGCCCTTCATCGTCATCGATCTAGTGGTCGCCACCGTGCTGATGGCGCTGGGCATGATGATGCTGTCGCCCTCGATCATCTCGCTGCCCTTCAAGCTGCTGCTGTTCGTGCTGGTCGATGGCTGGGCGCTGACCATGGGCAGCCTGGCGAACAGTTTCGCGACGTAAGCGGTGCCAAGGCGCGACAGGCCTTCGTTAACCAATATCGACCATGATCGCGTCAGCCCGAAGTGACGCCGACGGCCACGAAAAACCGCCTCACAGGACGAAGACCGCATCATGGACGCCGATTATTTCCTGACGCTGGCCAACCAGACCATGTGGGTGCTGGCGCTCGCCGCCGCCCCCATCCTGCTGCCCGTGCTGGTTTCGGGCCTGGTAATCGGCATGGTGCAGGCCGCGACCTCGATCAACGAACAGACCCTGTCCTTCGTCCCCAAGCTGATCGTCGTCGCCGTCTCGATCCTGATCTTCGGCAGCCTGATCATGGGGCTGCTCAGCGACTTCACCGTCAGCATGTTCGAGCGCATCCCGGATCTCGTCAAGTAGGATGCTCGGCTTCGGCCTCTCGATCGAGCCGCAGGCCTGGGCGATCCTGTTCATCATGATCCGGGTCGGGGCGGCGTTCATCACCGCGCCGGTGTTCGGCGCGGTGTCGATCCCCCTGCCCGTGCGCGTCAGCCTGGCCGGAGCCATCGCCTTCCTGGTCAACATGGCGCATCCGGTCGTGCCGCCGCCCGTCATCTTCGCGCTGCCCACCATCATGTCGGTCGCGGCCGAGGCGATCGTCGGCCTGGCGCTGGGCCTGATCCTGCAGGTCGCCTTCACCGCGCCGCTGGTCGCCAGCGAGTTGATCGGCGGGTCGATGGGGATCAACTTCGCCGCGACCGTCGATCCGCTCAACGGCCGCTCGACCCAGGCGCTGGGCCAGTTCTTCACCGTCATGCTGACCCTGTTGTTCCTGTCGGTCGACGGGCACCTCGTCCTCGTCGATACGATCGTGAAGAGCTATGAGGCGCTGCCCCCCGGCCATGCCTGGATGGTCCCGGCGCAGTTCCGCGCGATCGCGCTGTTCGGCAGCTATGCCTTCCTGGCCGGACTGTTGCTGGCGCTGCCGGTCGGCTTCCTGCTGCTGTGCCTCAACCTCGTCATGGGGATGATGAGCCGCGCCGCACCCTCGCTCAACCTCTTCTCGGTCGGCCTGCCCGCCGCGCTGTTCATCGGCGTCATCGCCATCGCCATCGCCTTCCCCGCCATGGGTGACTATATGCTGGTCATCATCCGCGAGGGCCTGTCCGCCACCCAGACCTTGGTGCTCGGCTGATGTCGGAGGGTGGCGAGAAAACAGAAGCCCCAACCCAGAAGCGCCGCCAAAAGGCGCGCGACGACGGGCAGATCCTGCGCAGCCGCGACCTGGCCGCCGCACTTGTGATGATGGCGGGCATTGCCTGGCTGATCTTCGCGGGGCCGACCCTGCTGGGCGCGTGCAAGGCGGTGATGGCCGCCAGTTTCCAGTTCGGCCGTGCCGATGTCGAGGATTTCGAGCCGTTCCGGCCGCTCGCCGAAGCGGGCTGGAAGCTCGCTCCCTCGCTCGCCTCGCTGTTCGCGGTCACCATCGTCGCGACCATCGCGTCGCAGGCGGGGCTGGGCGCGCTCCATTTCAACCCCAAGGCGCTGACGCCCAAGCCCTCCAAGCTCAATCCCGCCTCGGGCCTGAAGCGCATCTTCGGCGCACAGGGCTGGACCGAACTCGGCAAGTCGCTCCTGAAGGTCGTGCTGCTCGGCGCGATCGGCGCGTATATGCTGTGGAAATCGGCGCACACCACACTGGGCCTGGCGCAATCGGATCTCAACAGCGCGATCGGTTCGCTGGGCGGCACCTTCATCACCATCCTGCTGGTGATGGGCTTCGGCCTGATCCTGATCGCGGGCTTCGACGTGCCGCTCCAGATCTTCCAGCTTTTCTCCAAGCTCAAGATGACCAAGCAGGAGGTCAAGGACGAGCATAAGGAAAGCGAGGGCAATCCCGAGGCAAAGGCGCATATCCGGGGCAAGCAGCGCGAGATGTCGCGCCGGGCGGTGCGCGCGGCGGTGCAGGAAGCGCATGTCATCCTGACCAACCCGACCCATTTCGCGGTCGCGCTGCGCTATGAGCGCGGCCAGGACGAGGTGCCGGTGGTCGTCGCCAGGGGCCGCGGCGCGACCGCGCTTGCCATCCGCGAGATGGCGGCCGAACTGGCGACGCCGGTGCTGGAATATCCCCAGCTCGCCCGCGCGGTCTATTATACCAGCCGCGAGGGCCAGGAAGTCCGCGCCGACCTGTACCAGGCGATCGCCGTCGTCCTCGCCTTCGTCTTCGGCCTCAATGCGGGGGCGGGCGGCACGTCGCAGCCGCCGGTCGAGGTCCCGGTCGGCGCCCGCTTCGACGAAAACGGCATACCGCAATGACGATCCGTTCGTCGCATCCCGCTAAAAAAGGCACGCTTATGGCCGTTAACGTCGGAGAACGCGTGCAGGAGCTCCGTCGATGACGACCATATCTTCTACCTCGTCGTCCTCCACGGCGACCAGCACGTCCACCACCCAGTCGACGACCGACGCGACCAAGTCCGCCGCCCAGGCGCTGTTCACCTCGCTCCAGACGGGCTCGGGCATCGACCTGTCTGCGCTGGTCCCCTCGCTGGTCCAGGCGCAGTTCGCCGCGCGCACCGCCGCGTTGAAGGCGAAGGCCGACACGCTGACCACCCAGATCTCGGCGGCGTCGACGGTCATGAGCTCGATCACCGACTTCGCCAGCTCGCTCGCGACGCTCGCCAAGGGCGGCACGCTCGCGACCCAGGCGACCAGCAGCAACGCGGCCGTGCTGAGCGTGACGACGCAACCCGGTGCGAAGCTGTCGGGGCTGTCCAAATCGATCACGGTCAATGCGCTGGCGACCGCGCAGACCAGCGTGACCAGCTCCAGCTATGATCCGAGCGAGTCGATGGGCACCGGCACCCTGTCGATCAAGGTCGGCTCGAACGATGCGGTCAACGTGACCTTCGACGACGGTACCAGCCCGACGATCGATCAGATCGCGTCCAAGATCAACGCCGCCAATACCGGCGTCACCGCCTCGGTCATCACCAATGCGGACGGCAAGGCGTTCCTGTCCTTCACGGGCAAGACCGGCTCGGCGAACAGCTTCACCATCACTGCCACGGAAGGGCAGACCGCCGGCCTGTCGAAATTCAACGTGGGCAGCGGGTCGAGCACGCAGACGACCTCGACCGCGGGCAACGCCAAATTGACCGTCGATGGCGTGTCGATCGAGCGGACGAGCAACACCGTCAACGATCTGGTCGCGGGCGTGAACATCACGCTGAACGCGGTATCGACCAACGCGGTCGCCCTCACCGGAACGCGGCCGACCGAAGCCCTGACCTCGATCGTGTCGAGCTTCGTCTCGACCTTCAACGACAATATCACCGCGCTGAACAAGGAACTCGATCCGGTGACCGGCGACCTGCGCTCCGATGTGGCGACGCGCACTTTGGCCCAGTCGCTGGGTCGGCTGACCACCATGAAGATCGTGCCCGGCGACGGCAGCGCGCCCGGCCCCCAGACGCTGGCCGATCTGGGCGTCGGCACCAACAAGGACGGCACGCTGAAGGTCGATGCGACCCGCCTCTCCCAGGTGATGTCGCAATATCCCGATGCCGTCGAGAAGATGTTCCAGTCGAGCGGCGACAATCTGATCGGCCTGTCGGCCCAGCTGAACTCGATCCAGATGGCCGCGACCAGCTCCATCTATGGCCTGGGCGCGACGTCGCAGCGGCTGACCAAGGCGCAGAGCGACAACAGCCTGGCCCAGAGCGATCTGACCGACGACCAGAACGCGACCCAGGATCGCATGACGGCGCAGTTCTCCGCGATGAACGCCCGTGTTTCGAGCTACAAGTCGATACAGAGTTTCATGGACCAGCAGGTCAAGATGTGGACGAAGAGCAGCTGACATGGCCTATGCAACCGGACTGCTCGCCGATCCCGCCGCCACCTATCGCCAGATCGACGTCGTCGGCCGCACCGCGATGGCGGACGGCCCCGCGCTCGTCCAGCTCCTGTACGAGGAACTCATCTCCGCGCTCCGCTCGGCGGCCTGGGCGACCGAACATGGCCAGCTCGCCCGCAAGAGCGAGCGGGTGACACGCGCCACCGCCATCCTGTTCGCCCTGGAGGCGGGCCTCGATTTCGACAATGGCGGCGAGATGTCGATCACCTTCGCCAAGCTCTATGCGGGCGCGCGGCGGCAGATCGTCGACGGCTCGCTCGACCAGGATCCGCAGGTCTTCCGCGACGTCGCGACCAACATCGCCGATATCGCCGAAGCCTGGGAAACCGTGCGCCGGATGAACAGCGCGAAGGCCGTGTCGTAAGGGGCGGCCGCCCCCTCCCCACCCCAGCTATCCGTTCAGCGCGAACGGGCGGGGCAGGTCACCGCCGGAACCAGTGCCTCTGGACGAAATAGATGACGATCCCCGCCGCGATCAGCGCGCAGGCCCCCAGGATCGCGTCGAAGGACCAGGGCTCCTCGGCATAGGGCAGGTTCTTGACGTTCATCCCGTACAGGCCGGTGATGAAGGTCAGCGGCAGGAACACCATCGCGACGATCGAGATGACCAGCGCGCGATTGTCGATCTGTTCGGCGCGCATGTCGGTCAGCGTCTCGTGGATCAGCGCCGACCGTTCGCGGATCGATTCCAGCTCCTCGGCCATGCGCGCGGCGCGGTCGGCGGCGGCGGACAGGTGCAGCCGGTCGTCATCGGCCAGCCAGTCGCCGGGCAGGGCCGCCAGCTTCTCCAGCGCCGCACGCTGCGGATTGAGGAAGCGGCGATAGGCGATGGCGGCGACGCGCACCCGGCTGACCGTCCGGCGAAGCTGGAAGACGCGGTGTTCGTCCAGTTGCTCCTCGCAATCGTCCAGATCGTCGCCCAGCCCCGCGACATCGGGGTCGAGATCGCTGGTGATCGCGGTGGCGAAGGCGGAGATCAGGTCGCCGGGGTCCTGCACCTCGCCACGCTCGACGCATTGCCGGACCGCGTCCACCGCGATCAGCGGACGGCGGGTGACCGAATAGACGCGGCCCTTCACCGCCCAGATGCGGACCGAGGCGAGCAGGTCCGAACTGTCGAGCGGCTCGCTGCTCCGCCCCCGCAGATTGAGGAATGCCCCCTCGCCCATCGCCTCGCAACGGGGCCGCGTCTCGGTCGCGGTCAGCGCATCGACGACATAGTGCGACAGATGCGCGTCGTCGCGCAGCCAGCCTTGCGCGACGGCATCGTTGGTCTCCAGATGAACCCAGACCAGCCGTGCCTTGTCGGACACCGCCTGTCGCACATCGATGGCCTGGGCCGCGCCGTTCTCGATCCGATAGGCGAACCCGGTCACGCGCGCGCCGCCATCGACAGATCGACCACCTGTCCCTCCACCGCATCGCCGGGCGCGGCATCGCTTTCGATCCGCACCGCATCGGCGCGCGCGCGGTCGAGGATCGCGGGCGGCACATCGGCACGGTGATAGACCCGGTCGGCGGCGGCCAGCGCGCGCGCCTGGCGCAGGGTCAGGTCGTCGGGATCGGGGGAGGTCAGCACGAACGCCTCCACCCTCGCCGCCGGTCGATCCGCGCCCGCCAGCCAGTCGGACACATCGCCCTCCGCCCGCAGCGGGTCGAGCGGGCCGCCGGGCGACAGCGCCGCCCCGATCACGCGCCGCCGCTCCGCCGCGTCCGGGAAGCGCGCCCGCAATCCCGCGCGCGCGGCGTAGAGCCCCTCCGCCAAAGCCCCCAGCCCGGCGGGCAACAACGCCTCCAGCCGCTGGCGCAACGCCGCCGCCAGCCCGGCGGACACGCCGCCGGTGCCGATCGCGACGATCACCGGCCCCCGTTCGACGATCGCGGGCAGGGTGAAGTCGCATGCCGCCGGGCGGTCGACCGCATTGACCAGCACACCGCGCGCCTTCAGCCGGGCGATCGCAGCCTGCGCCTCGTCCTCATCCTCGATCGCGACGATGGCGAGTGCGGCCTGCGCCTCTTCGCCGACGACCCGCGCGCCCGCCCGGTCGAGCAGGCGCCGCTTCGCCTCGGCGGGCTCGCCATCGCCCAGCAGGATCACCGGACGCCCGCCCAGCCGGACGAACAGCGGCAGGCTGGCGAGGCTCACCCCATCCTCCCCGAGACAGGCCGGGGGAGCAAAGGGCCACGCCCCGCCGACGTCACTTCTTCAGCCACTCCGGCACGCGCTCGGCGGCGATGATCGTCTCGGCGGCGATGCGGTCGGCGACGACGGCATAGCGATCGCCCTCGACCATCACCTCGGGCACGAGCGGGCGGCTGTTATAGGTCGAGGCCATGGTCGCACCATAGGCCCCCGCCGTGCGGAACACGGCCAGGTCGCCCGCCTTCACCGCGTCGATCTGGCGGTTCATCGCGAAGGTGTCGCCCGTCTCGCACACCGGCCCCGCGATATTGGCCATCATCGTCTCGCCGGTCGGCTTGACCGCGACGAAATCATGATAGGCGTCGTAGAGCGCAGGGCGCGCCAGATCGTTCATCGCCGCATCTACGATCACATAAGGGTTGGCGACACCGGGCTTGACCCAGACGACCTCGGTCGCGAGCACGCCGGCATTGCCCGCGATGACCCGGCCGGGCTCGAACATCAGCTCGACGTCCCAGTCCTTGGTCACGGCGGCCACCATCGCACCATAGGCGGCGGGGGCGGGCATCACGTCGTCGGGCTTGTAGGGCACGCCGAGACCACCACCCAGATCGACACGGGTGATGCGGTGGCCCGCGCCGCGCAGCTCGGCGACCAGCTCGCCGATGCGCCGATACGCCGCCTCGAGCGGCGCGAGATCGCCCAACTGGCTGCCGATGTGACAGGCGACGCCCTTCAGGTCGATGCCCGGCAGGCCCGCCAGACGGTCGAACATGCCCAGCGCCTGGTCGATCGGCACGCCGAACTTGTTCTCCTTGCGGCCCGTCGAGATCTTGGCATGGGTGCCCGCATCCACGTCCGGGTTCACCCGCAGCGTGGCGGGAGCGACGAGGCCGCGTGCATGGGCCAGTTCGGCAAGGACCGCGCCTTCTTCCTCCAGCTCCAGGTTGAACTGGCCGATCCCGGCCTCCAGCGCGGCGATCAGCTCGGCGCGGGTCTTGCCGACGCCGGAGAAGACGATATCCTCGGCCTTCATCCCCGCCGCCAGTGCGCGGCGCATCTCGCCGACCGAAACCACGTCCGCGCCATAGCCCTCATCGGCCAGAACGCGCAGCACGGCGAGGTTGGGATTCGCCTTGATCGCATAGGCCAGATGGACGCGCGGCAGGGCGCTGAGCCCGTCGCGGAACACCTGCGCATGGCGGCGGAAGGTGGAGGCGGAATAGATATAGACCGGGGTGCCGACCTCTTCGGCGATCCGGGCGACGGGCACATCCTCCACATGGAGTTCGCCGTTCGAGAAATGAAAATGATCCATCAGCGGGGGGGCAAATCGAAATCGTCCGAACGGCGTTCCTCGGACTGGCGAAGCAGTTCGTCGGAGCGTTGCGGGCGTTGTTGAGGGGTGGCCGTCAGCAATTGCTGCGGCGTCGGCGTGGCGGTCGCGCCGCGCGGGGCGACGGGCAGGCTGTCGCCCTTGGCGGGTTGCAGCTTGTTGGCCGCACCACAACCGGCAAGGCCCAGTGCGACCAGCAGGACCAGCGCCCGCCTCACGGGCGAAGGCCCCGTGCGGTGGCGATGGCGGCGCGGACATTGGCGGGCGCGGTGCCGCCGAAGCTGACCCGGCTGGCGACCGAGGCATCGACCGACAGCACGTCATAGATGCCGTCGTTGATCCGCGCGTCGATCGCGGTCAGCGCGTCGATCGACAGTTCGTGGAGCATCACGCCCTTCTCCTCG
This sequence comes from Sphingomonas sp., assembly GCF_039594485.1. Classification (GTDB taxonomy): domain Bacteria; phylum Pseudomonadota; class Alphaproteobacteria; order Sphingomonadales; family Sphingomonadaceae; genus Sphingomonas. The sequence goes on from NZ_JBCNNI010000010.1 coordinate 107,129, forward strand.
GCCAGCTTCACGGCGCGCCCCGTGATGTGATGCGCCTCGCGGAAGGGAATGCCGCCGACGCGAACCAGCCAGTCGGCCAGATCGGTCGCGGTCGAGAAGCCCGCCTCCGCCACCTGCCGCATCCGCGGGGTGCGGAAGGTCGCGCTTTCGACCATGCCGGTCATCGCCGCGATCGACAGCGCCAGCAGGTCATGCGCCTCGAACACCGGCGGCTTGTCGTCCTGCATGTCCTTGGAATAGGCGAGCGGCAGGCCCTTCATCGTGACCATCAGGCTGGTCATGCAGCCCATGATCCGTCCGGCATGGCCGCGTACCAGTTCGGCCGCGTCGGGGTTGCGCTTCTGCGGCATGATCGAGCTGCCCGTCGACCATTGGTCGCTGAGCGCGACGAAGCCGAAGGGCTGCGACGCCCAGAGCACGAACTCCTCGGCCAGCCGCGACAGGTGCAGCGAGCAGTTGGTCGCCGCCTGCAGATAGTCGATCGCGAAATCCCGGTCACTGACCGCATCCAGCGAGTTGCGCGTCGGCCCGTCAAAGCCCAGCGCCGCCGCCGTCGCGTGCCGGTCGACCGGAAAGCCCGTCCCGGCCAGCGCCGCCGAGCCCAGCGGACACTGGTTCATCCGCGCGCGCGCATCGGCAAAGCGGCTGGCGTCGCGCACGACCATCTCGTGATAGGCCATCAGGTGATGGCCCAGCGTCACCGGCTGCGCGGACTGAAGGTGCGTGAAGCCCGGCATCACGCTGTCGGCATGTTCCTCGGCGCGGGTCAGCAGCGCCTCGCGCAGGGCACCCAGCGCCACAAGCGTCTCGTCGATCGCATCGCGGACCCACAGGCGGAAGTCGGTCGCCACCTGGTCGTTGCGCGACCGGGCGGTGTGCAGACGCCCCGCGACCGGACCGATCAGCGCGGCCAGCTTCGCCTCGGTCTGCATATGGATGTCTTCGAGGGTCAGGTCCTCGGCCACGCCGTTCGCGGCATAATCCTCGGCCACCTGGTCCAGCCCGGCGGAAATCGTCGCCGCGTCCTCGGCCGAGACGATGCCCTGTTTGCCCAGCATCGCGACATGCGCCTTGGATCCGGCGATGTCCTGTTTCCACAGTCGCTTGTCGAAGGGGATGGACGCGTTTATCTCGCGCATCACCGCGGCGGGACCTTCTGCGAAGCGCCCGCCCCACATTGCGTTGGAGCCGCCCATGTCGTCGCGTACCGTGATCGCCTGTCTCCTGGGGCTGATGGTCGCCGGGTGCGATAAGCAAAGCCCCGCCCCGGAGCAAGCCGCCAACACCTCCGACACGCAAGTTTCAAGCGGTGAAGTGACGGGTGGAGAGGTGACGGGGGGCGAGGTCCCCGCCGCTTCCGCGCCCGAAGCGCCCAGGCCCGTGAGCGCGGTCGACCGCAGCCATAAGGGCGAGGCGGCCCCCACCTTGGCCTTCACCAGCCTGGACGGCAAGGCCACGAGCCTGGCCGATTTCCGGGGCAAGCCAGTGCTGATGAACCTCTGGGCTACCTGGTGCGGCCCCTGCGTGGCGGAAATGCCGACGCTGGCCGCCACCGCCAAGCGCCTGTCGGGCAAGGTCGCGGTGATTGCGGTGGCGCAGGACAGCGCCGCCAAGGTGAAGCCGTTCCTTGCTGGCAAGTCGCTGGACGCGCTGCCCATCTATCTCGACCCCAACCTGGGGCTGAGCGTCCATTACAAGGCCAATCTGCCGACCACGATCCTGTACGGCGCGGACGGCAAGGAAATCTGGCGCGTCACCGGCGGCTTCGACTGGGCGGACGCGGAGGCCGGGAAAATCCTCGCCGAGGCGCGCTGAACCGGAACACCCGCCTCCCCCAGCGACCTTTATCGGTCCTGGCGGGCCGTCCCCTGTCCCATGCAAAAAGTCCCGCTCGGCGCGAACCGGGCGGGACAGGCTGGGGTAAAACCATTCCAACAGGGTCGGGGGCGGCACGCCGGCCACCCCCTTCTCCGCATCAGAATTCCGCCGTCAGGCCGATGAACACGGTGCGTCCCACCGCATCATACACGCCCGGATAGGTGTTGCCGTTGCCGAACGAGGCCAGCAGGCCGGACTGGATCAGCGGCGGATCCTTATCGAGCAGGTTGTTGACGCCGGCGCGGAAGACGATGCCCTTCTGCACCTTCACCGTGCCCGCCAGATCGAAATAGCTGTAGGCCTTGATCCGGGCGTTGATGATCGACGGGTCGCTGGCAAAGTCGGCGATCGTCGAATTGTTGGTCAGATTCGTGCCGCCGGTATAGCGCCAGTTGAGCGAGATCGTGCCGACCGAGGCTGCGTCCGACCAGGTGAAGCGGGCCTGGTGCTTCCATTTCGGTTGAGGCTGCCCACAGGTCGGGCCGAAGAAGCCGACACAGTCATAGGAGCCCAGACCCGGCAGTGGCTCGGTGACCAGCTTGCGCAGGCGGGTGCCGAGGAAGTCGATGTTCACGCGACCGAACGCCCCCAGCGGCTGGGTATAGCTGCCGGTGATATCGAGGCCCGAAGTGCGCAGCGAACCCGTATTCTGCGTCGTCGAGACGATATAGCCCTGATCGCCGAAGATGATGCCGCTGCGCGGATCACGCTGGAACAGGCTGCAGAAGAACGGATTGCCGGTGGCGATGCACTGGCTGATCGTCTGGCTGACCGGGATCGAGCCGATATAGCCCTTCACCTTGATGTCGAAATAATCGACCGACAGGGTCAGGCGCTTGATGAAGCTCGGGGTCAGCACGACGCCCGCCGTATAGGTATCGGCCTCTTCGGGCTTCAGCAGCGGATTGCCGCCGCCGCGACCGGTGCACTGGTCGGACGGGCACGGTGCGATGCGGCCATATTGCGCCGCCGTCACGCCGCTACGCTGGCACTGGGCGAGCGAAGCGGTGGGCGACACGCCCGGATCATTGGCGCAAGGGTCCTTCGCGTTGACGTTGCCGTTCGACTGCGGGCTGAACAGTTCCGACACGTTGGGCGCGCGGATCGCGCGGTTGTAGCTGCCGCGGAAGCGAATGTCGCTGCTCGGCGCCCAGGACAGCTCGGCCTTGTAGGTCGAGACGATCTTGGACAGGTTGCTATAGTCCGAACCGCGATAGCCCGCGTTCACCGACAGATCCTTGAAGAACGGCCGGTTTTCGATCAGCGGCACCTCCAGCTCGGCGAACAGTTCGTTCACGCTGAACCGGCCCGAAGTCTGGGTCGTGCCCTTCTGCACCGCCAGCGCGTCGGCCTTGAACTCCAGGCTTTCATAGCGGTGCTCGAAACCCAGCACGAAGCCGACGCCCGAGTCGGCGAAGGGCGACTTGACGCCATAGGTGCCCAGATCGGCGCTGATATTGCCGCTCAGCACCGTTTCCTTGTCGACGCCGCGCGTGGAGGTCGGCGCGTAGATATAGTTGAACGCCGCGTCGGAGATGCCGTTGTAGCGGAAGATGTCGAGCGGCACGCACTGCATATCGCTGCGATCGACGACCGACTTACAGGTCGGAACGCCGTTGACGTTCACCACCTGGATCGCGCGATTCGCGCGGCTGGGGTCGATGTCGTTCTCATAGGTCTCGTTGTAGAGCACGGTCGAGAACAGCGCGTTGGCGTCGTAACGGATGCCATCGGCGATCTGGCCGCGGATGCCGCCCGAGAAACGGTAATCGGTGTGGCGCAGGTCGTCACGACGCGGGCGCGCATTGCCCGCGACCGGACGATAACCGATATACAGATCCTGCGTCGCCGAGGTGCCATAGGCACTGCCGCACAGGATGTTGCCCTGCTGTGCGCTCAGGAACGGATTGTCGCAGTTGACCGTGTAGGTATAGCCCTGGAACAACGCTGACGGAGCGATCTGCGAGTTGGTGTGATCGTCCATGAACATGACGCTGCCATAGGCTTCGATGGCCGGCGTCACTTCATATTTGGCAAAGGCCCCCGCCGTGTAACGGGTGTCGTTGCGCTGGAAGTAATTCAGCGGCGCATAATTGTAACGGAAGCTGGAATCATACGGGACCCAGGTTCGCGCGCCATCCTTGGTGTTGTTGAACCGGCCGAGATCGGCGCTGGGGCCGGTCTGGGGATCGAACAGGCCATAGGGATTGTTGCTCGACCCGCCGCAGGCCAGGTCGGTGTTGCCCTTGGCCGTGAAGCCCGCCGGATCGGCGGCGCAGGCCGACACGTCGCGATTGGCCTGCAGAACCGGCTTGGTGTCGCGATAGCCGAAATAGGCGGTCACATTGCCGCGGCCATCGGGGAAGTTGGTACCGAACGCCACGTTGACGTCCAGCTTCTGCCCGTCGAGCACATTGCGGTTGGCCAGACGATAATTGGCGTTCGTCTGGATACGGCGCGCATAGTCATTGTCGTTGGTGTGCTGCGCAAAGCCGTATTGGACGTCGGTGCGGATGCCTTCCAGATCGTCGCGCAGGATGAAGTTGATGACGCCCGAGATCGCGTCCGAACCGTACACGGCGGAGGCGCCGCCGGTCACCACATCGGCCCGCTTGATGAGGGCCGTAGGCACGAAGTTGAGGTCATTGGCCTGAACAGGCAGCATGCGCTGGCCGTTGATCAGGATCAGATTCCGGTTGCTGCCCAGGTTGCGCAGGTTGACGCGCGCGGTGCCGTCCGACCCGTTCGACGCATTCTCGTTCGAATCCGGCGTCACCTGGGGCAGGCGGTTCAGCACATTCTCGATCTGGACCGCGCCCTGATAGCGGATTTCGGCCGCATCGACGACCGCCAGCGGGCTGTTGCTCGCCAGATTGGGCCGCTGGAGACGCGTGCCGGTGATGACGACATCACCCTCCGCAGACGCATCAGACACCTTGGCCGCATCCGGCGCGGTGGATTGGGCCGCATCCTGTGCGAAAGCCGGCGAAACTGAAAGCAAAGCGACGGCAATCGCGCCAGCCGAAACGGCCAAGCGCTTGTAATTTCCATTCATGAAGAAGCCCCCTTCTCGTATTATTGCATCTATTTGGACCTAAGAAGGTTATAAGTCAAATATATTATACCATAGTCGTTGCGGAGCATCTGATGGTGCTCAGGCAACCGATCGTCGCATGTTGCGTTGCACCATCCGATCGGGTCGTTCACCCGGATCAGGAAGCCCGATCCCCGGCCCCACCGAAGGAGATGCGCGAGCCGATGACGCACGCCAACCGACGCGAACTGGTCGCAGCCCTGGCCGTGCTGGGCGTGACGCCTGCGCTCGCGGCGCACGCGCAGCAGCATGCGCAGAAGACGGGGCCCACCGGCGCGCCCAAGGGCTTTTCATGGGACGCACTTCAGGCGCAGGCCGAAGCGCTGGCCCGTCGGCCCTATCGGCCCCAAGCGAAGGTCGCGGCGGCGGCGGCGATCGATTATGATGCGGTGGGGACGATCCGCTATCGCGACGACCGGACGCTGGCCGGGGGCATCCGCCTGTTTCCGCTGGGCCGCTATGCGCCCAATCCGGTCGGTATCCATATCGTCGAGAACGGACAGGCGCGCAGCATCCCCTTCTCGCCCTCGCTATTCTCTGCCGAGGCGGGACACGCCCCCGCGCTCGGCATTGCCGGTTTCCGCGCGATGACGGCGGACGGACGCAGCGACTGGCTGGCCTTTCAGGGGGCCTCCTATTTCCGCACGGCGGGCGGACAGGATCAATATGGCCTTTCGGCGCGGGGTATCGCGATCGACACCGGCATCGACGGGCGCGAGGAATTTCCCGCCTTTACCGAGTTCTGGATCGAGCGGACGGGGGCGCAGGGCTATACCGTCCATGCCCTGCTCGACGGACCGAGTGTCGCCGGCGCCTATAGAATCGAATCGCAAAAAGGCGCGAACGGGGTCGAACAGCGGGTATCGGCCGTCCTGTTCTTCCGCCGCGACGTCGAACGGCTGGGCATTGCACCCGCGACCAGCATGTTCTGGTATGGCGAGGGCAATCGGACGGCGGGCAGCGACTGGCGGCCCGAGATCCACGATTCGGACGGTCTCGCACTGCTGACCGGCGCGGGCGAGCGGATCTGGCGGCCGCTGGTCAATCCGCCACGCCCGACGCTCGACAGTTTCGCCGACAGCAATCCGCGCGGCTTCGGCCTGCTCCAGCGCGACCGGGATTTCGACCATTATCAGGATGATGGCGCCTTTTACGACCGTCGCGCCAATCTGTGGGTACAGCCGCAGGGGGATTGGGGCCAGGGACAGGTCATGCTGTATGCCTTTCCGACCGCTTCGGAGACGGTCGACAATATCGTCGCCTTCTGGAACCCGGCCGACGCCCCCCGGGCGGGACAGCGGCGGCAGTTCGATTATCGGCTGAGCTGGGGTTCGACCGATCCGACCGTGGTGCCCGCCATCGCCCACGCGGTCGACGGATGGACCGGCGCCGCCGGGCGGCCGGGTGCCGAGCCGATACCGGGCGCACGCAAGCTGGTGGTCGATTTCGTCGGCCCCGCGCTGGCCGGGCTAGACCGGCAGAGCGGCGTCACCGCCGACATCTCCGTCACGCGCGGCAAGCTGCTGGCCCAGGCCGCCTATCCGGTGGTCGGCCAGACCGACCGCTGGCGCGTCACCGCCGACATCGCGCCGGAGGGGCCGCCGGGTGGCGGGGCCCCCGCCGATGTCCGCCTGTTCCTGAAGCGCGCGGACAAGACGCTGACCGAGACGGTGCTGGCCCCCGTGTTCCTGCCATGACCGCGCCGCCGGGCCCGATGCCGCCGCCCGCCCCGCTGGTCATGCCGGTGCAGCGGTTCGACGGTCCGCCGCCGCCGCACACCGCGCCGGAGCCGCGCGCCGGGGTCAATCTCGCGCCCGACGACATCCTCACGCGGCGCTTGCTGCTGGTGCTGCTGACCGGATTGCTGGCGACCGCGGCATCGGCCTCGGTCAAGGAGGCGTTGCTCAGCGACGGGTTCAACCTGCTCGACGGGTTGCTGCTGCTCCTGTTCTTCCCGCTGTTCGCCTGGATCTCGTTCGGCTTCGTGACGGCGGCGATCGGCTTCGTGCTGCTGATCTCGCGCGCGCATCCCGGGATCGTGGCGGCCCCGCGCGACGGGGCGCCACTGACCGCGCGGACGGCGGTCCTGGTGCCGGTCCACAATGAGGATGTCGACGCCGTCTTCGACCGGATCGCCCGGATGGCGACGATGATCGGCCGGGCGGGTGCGGCCGGGTACTTCACCTTTTTCGTCCTGTCCGATTCCGGCGCAGCGGCCGAGGCGGAGGAGCGCGCGGCCTGGGAACGCCTGGCCCCCCGGCTTGACGTACCACTCTATTACCGCCGCCGAACGGAGAATGTCGGACGCAAGCCGGGCAATATCGCCGACTGGGTGCGCCATCAGGGCGCGGCCTATGACTTCATGCTGATGCTCGACGCGGACAGCCTGATGGGCGGCGACACGATCATCGGCATGGCGCAGGTCATGGCGCAGCGCCCCTCGATCGCGCTGCTGCAGACCGTACCGATGATCATCGGCGCGACGACCTTCTTCCAACGCTGGATGCAGTTCGCCAGCCGATTCTACGGACCGATCTCGACCGCGGGATTGGTCTGGTGGTCGGGATCGGAGTCGACCTTCTGGGGGCACAATGCGTTGATCCGCATCAGCGCCTTTGCCGAAAGCTGCGGCCTGCCCGAGCTGCCCGGACGCCCTCCGTTCGGCGGCACGATCATGAGCCATGACATGGTCGAGGCCGCGCTGCTGCGGCGGCGCGGCTGGCGGCTGCACATGCTGATGGTCGAGGACAGCTTCGAGGAGTTCCCGCCCACCCTGATCGACCAGGCGGTTCGCGACCGGCGCTGGGCACAGGGCAATATCCAGCATCTGAGACTGCTGGGCGCGAGCGGTTTCCACTGGATCAGCCGGTTACAGTTGCTGATCGGCGCCTCCGCCTATCTGATGTCGCCCGCCTGGCTGATCCTGATCGCTACCTCGATCGCGCAGAGCCTGTCCGACGATGCCGCGACGGTGCGCGCGGTGACCTCGACCCAGGTACTGGTCGTCACGCTGATCCTGCTGTTCGGGCCGAAGCTGCTCAGCATCATCTGGGTGGTGGCGGATGCCGGGCGTCGGGCAAGCTATGGCGGCGCGCGGGGAATATTGGCGTCGGTGGCGCTTGACGTGCCGCTGTCGATCCTGACCGCGCCGGTGATCGCGCTGACCCAGACGATCGATCTCATCAACATCGTGCGCGGCAAGCCGTCGGGCTGGAGCCCGCAGAGCCGGGTGCGCGACGGGCTGGCGGCGGCGGATGTGATGCCGCGCTATCGCTGGCATCTGGGCGTCGGCGTGGTGCTGCTGGCGGTGTCGTTCCTGAACCCGATGCTCGGCGCGTGGCTGTCGCCAGTGACATTGGGGCTGCTGCTCGCGCCATTGCTGGCGATGGAGACGGCCAAGGTGCAACCGGGGGAACGGCTGGCGCGCAAGGGCGTGTTCGCGGTGCCGGGGTCGGCGGTGGCGGAACCGGCGCGACCCTTGGCAATGGCGTGAGGGCCATGTGACCGGCCCTCAATCATCCTCATCCTCGAATCCCACCAGCGCCAGGGCCCGCGCCTTCATCTGCCGCGTCTCGCACCAATGGACCAACGCCTCCTCGCGCCCATGCGTCACCCACACCTCGCGCGGGGCGATTTCGGTGAGGGTCCGGGTCAGTTCGTCCCAATCGGCATGATCGGACAGGATCAGCGGCAGTTCGACATTCTTCTGCCGCGCGCGCTGGCGCACCCGCATCCAGCCGCTGGCCATGGCGGTGATGGGCTCCGGCAGCCGCCGCGACCAGCGATCGTTGAGCGCGCCGGGCGGACATAGCACGACATGCCCCGCCATCTCGGCCTTGGGCGTGTCCGCGACCATGCGCAGCTCGCCCAGATCGACGCCGAGTTCCTGATAGAGCGCGCATAACCGCGCCAGCGCGCCGTGCAGATAGATGGGCGCCTCATGCCCCCGCGCGCGCAATTCGGCGATCACCCGCTGCGCCTTGCCCAGCGCATAGGCCCCGACCAGCACGCAGCGCGTCGGATTGGCGTGGAGCCGCGCGATCAGCTTGTCGATCTCGTCCCCCGTTTCCGGGTGGCGAAAGACCGGCAGCGCGAAGGTCGCCTCGGTGACGAACACGTCGCATGGCACCGGCTCGAACGGTGCGCAGGTCGGGTCGGCGCGGCGCTTGTAATCGCCCGACACCACCACCCGCTCGCCCCGATGGTCGAGCACGATCTGCGCCGATCCCAGCACATGGCCCGCCGGGACGAAGCGGACGTCCACCTCGCCCAGCCGGATCGTCTCGCCATAGCCGACGCCCACGCCGTTCTGCGGGCCATAGCGCGCCGCCATGATCGCCAGCGTCTCCGGCGTCGCCCAGACCGTGCCATGCCCGCCGCGCGCATGGTCGGCATGGCCATGCGTCACCAGCGCGCGCGCCTCCGGCTCGGAGGGATCGACCCACATATCGGCGGGGGCCACGTAAATCCCGTGTTTATGGGGCTGTATCCAGTCGCCGAGCTTGACCATGATACCTATATCCTTCGGGATGCCGCCCGGTTCCCTTCCGCCCGCCCTGACCGACTGGTTCGCCGCCAAGGGCTGGCACCCGCGCACCCATCAGTTGGCGATGCTGGAGCAGGCGCGCGCCGGGCGCCACGCGCTGCTGGTCGCGACGACGGGCGCGGGCAAGACGCTGGCGGGGTTCCTGCCGACGCTGGCCGAACTGATCGAGCATCCGACCGAGGGGCTGCACACCCTCTATGTCTCGCCGCTGAAAGCGTTGGCGGTCGATATCTGCCGCAACCTCGTGACCCCGATCGAGGAAATGGGCCTCGACATAAGGGTGGAGACGCGGACCGGCGACACCTCGTCGGACAAGAAGGCGCGGCAGCGGGTCAAGCCACCGCACATTCTGCTGACCACGCCCGAATCGCTGTCGCTGCTGCTCAGCTATCCCGATGCCACGACCATGTTCGCGGGGTTGAAGACGATCGTGGTCGATGAAGTCCACGCCTTCGCCACCGGCAAGCGCGGCGATCTGCTGTCCTTGTGCATGGCGCGGTTGCAGCACCTGTCCCCCGAACTCCGCCGCGTCGCGCTGTCGGCGACGGTGGCGGACCCGGACGGCTATCGCGCCTGGCTGGCCCCGGACGGCGATATCGATGCCGTGGGATTAGTCATGGGCGAGCCCGGTGCACCGCCCGATATTTCCATCCTGTTGCCCGAGGACCGCGTCCCCTGGGCGGGCCATTCGGGCCGCTACGCCGCCGCGCAGGTGATGCGGGTGATTGAGGCGAACCGGACCACCATTGTTTTCTGCAACACGCGCAGCCTCGCCGAACTCATCTTCCAGGATCTGTGGAAGGCGAACGACAAGAGCCTGCCGATCGGCGTCCATCACGGCTCGCTCTCGCTGGAGGCGCGCCAGAAAGTGGAAGGCGCGATGGCAGACGGGCAGCTCCGCGCGCTGGTCGCCACCGCCAGCCTCGACCTCGGCGTCGATTGGGGCGATGTCGATTGCGTGATCCAGATGGGCGCGCCCAAGGGCTCGTCACGCCTGCTCCAGCGGATCGGCCGCGCCAATCACCGGCTGGACGAATCGAGCCGCGCGATCCTGGTTCCCGGCAACCGCTTCGAATATCTGGAGGCGCGCGCGGCGCTCGACGCGGTGGAGGCGGGCGAGCTCGACCCCGACCTCTTCCGCCCCGGCGCGCTCGACGTGCTGGCGCAGCATGTCATGGCGTGTGCCTGTGCCGCGCCGTTCGAACAAGGCGCGCTGCTCGACGAAATCCGCTCGGCCATGCCCTATTCGGCGCTGGACGACGAAACGTTCGACCGGGTGCTGCGCTTCATCGCGGACGGCGGCTATGCGCTCAGAGCCTATGACAAGTTCAAGCGGCTGGTGCAGCAGCCGGACGGCCTGTGGCGCGTCACCCATCCGCAGTTCGTCGCCCAGCACCGCCTGAACGCCGGGATCATCGTGGAAGCGACGATGCTGAAGGTCCGTTTCCGCAACGGCCGCCAGTTGGGCCGCGTCGAGGAAGGTTTCGCCGCCACCCTCGCCCCCGGCGACACCTTCTTCTTTGCCGGTTTGAGCCTGGAGGTGGAGTCGATCGACGGCGAGGACCTGATCGTCCGCGCCACCTCCCGGCCTGCGCGCATCCCGACCTATGGCGGCGCGCGGATGCCGCTGTCGACCAGCCTCGCCGACCGGGTGCGCGCATTTCTCGCCGACCGGCGCGAATGGGATCGCTTTCCGGCGGACGTGCATGACTGGCTGGAGATGCAGGACCGCCGCTCGGTCCTGCCCCGCCCCGGCCAGTTGCTGGTCGAGACCTTCCCGCGCGAAGGGCGGCATTACATGGTCGCCTACAGCTTCGAGGGGTGGAATGCCCACCAGTCGCTGGGGATGCTGATCACCCGGCGGATGGAAGCGCAGGGGCTGAAGCCGCTGGGCTTCGTCGCCAGCGACTATGCGCTGGCCTGCTATGGGCTGGAGAAGGTGACCGATCCGGCCAGCCTCTTCTCGCCCGACATCCTCGAAAACGAGTTCGTCGACTGGGTGCAGCAATCGCATCTGCTCAAGCGCGCCTTTCGCGAAGTGGCGGTGATCGGCGGGCTGGTCGAGCGCCAGCATCCCGGCAAGCGCAAGACCGGACGGCAGGTGACGTTTTCGACAGACCTGATCTACGACGTGCTGCGCAAATATGAGCCGGGCCATCTGCTGCTCCAGGCGGCCTGGGACGATGCGCGGGCGCGGATGACCGATGTGGGACGGCTGGCCAATCTGCTCGACCGGGCGGGGGGCACGATGTTGCATGTCGATCTGGAGCGGGTGAGCCCGCTCGCCGTGCCGGTGCTGGTGCTGATCGGGCGCGAGCGCGTGGCGACGGGAAGCGCGGACGACGATCTGTTGATCGAAGCGGAGTCTTTGGCGGCGGAGGCTATGGGGGAGTGATCCCCGCAACGCCCCCAACAAACGCACCCGATCACCCTGATCGCATCAAAAATGTTGCAATGCGTACCCCTACCCCGCAAATCTGATTTCGTGCTCCGCCAGTATGAACTCGTCGACCGCGTGCTCGACTATGACCCCCAGGCCGACGAGGCGCTGCTGAACCGTGCCTATGTCTTCTCGATGAAGGCCCATGGCAGCCAGAAGCGTGCCTCGGGCGACCCGTATTTCAGCCATCCGATCGAGGTCGCCGGCATCCTGACCGACCTGCATCTGGATGACGAGACGATCGCGACCGCCATCCTGCACGACACGATCGAGGATACCGTCGCCACCTATGACGAGATCGAACGGCTGTTCGGTCCCAATGTCGCGCGGCTGGTCGATGGCGTGACCAAGCTGTCCAAGATCGAGGCGCAAACCGAAAGCGAGCGTGCCGCCGAGAATCTGCGCAAGTTCCTGCTCGCCATGTCGGACGATATCCGCGTCCTCCTGGTGAAGCTGGCCGATCGCTTGCACAATATGCGCACGCTCCATCACATCGCCAAGCCGGAGAAACGCCGCCGCATCGCGAAGGAGACGATGGACATCTATGCCCCGCTCGCCGAGCGGATCGGCATGTACGAGTTCATGAAGGAGATGCAGATGCTCTCCTTCCAGCAGCTCGAACCCGAGGCGTATGAGTCGATCACGCTGCGGCTCGCGCAGATGAAGGAAGGCGGCGGCGACCGCATTTCCAAGATCGCCTCGGGCCTGAAGCTGCTGATGTCGCGCGGCGGGGTGGATGCGGATGTGACGGGGCGCGAGAAATCGGCCTTCTCGATCTTCCGCAAGATGAACGAGCGGCATATCAGCTTCGAGCAACTGTCCGACGTCATGGCGTTCCGCGCGATCGTACCGACCGAGGAGGATTGCTACCGCGCGCTGGGTCTTATCCATCGCCGCTGGCCGATGGTGCCGGGGCGGTTCAAGGACTATATCTCCACCCCCAAGCGCAACGGATACCGATCGCTGCACACCAGCGTCATCCATGCCGACAATGCGCGTATCGAAATCCAGATCCGCACGCCCGAAATGCATGCCGAGGCCGATTTCGGCCTGGCGGCGCACTGGACCTACAAGCAGGCGACCCGCCACGATGCGCAGGTGAGCTGGATCCGCGACCTGGTCGAGATTCTCGACACCTCGGGCAGCCCCGAAGAGCTGATCGAGCATACGAAGATGGCGATGTACCAGGATCGCATCTTCGCCTTCACCCCCAAGGGCGAACTGATCCAGTTGCCCAAGGGCGCGACGCCGATCGACTTCGCCTATGCCGTCCATACCGATCTGGGCGACCAGGCGGTGGGGGCCAAGCTCAACGGACGGGTGGTGCCGCTGTCGACCGTCATCTCCAACGGCGACCAGGTGCAGATTCTCCGCTCGGCCGGACAGACGCCGCAGGCCAATTGGCTGAACCTGGCGATCACCGGCAAGGCGCTGGCCGCGATCCGCCGCCATCTGCGCCATGCCGAACGCGCCGAGCAGGTGACGCTCGGCACCAAGCTTTATGAGGATATCGTCCGCCGTCTCCCGGCGCAGATCGGCCCGGATGCGCTGACCCATGCGCTGCAACGGCTGAAGATGCCCGACGAGGCGCATCTGATGATCGCGATCGCCCGGCGGACGGTGTCCGACGCCGCCGTGATGGAGGCGCTGATGCCCGGATCGGCGGGGGCGGATGTCGCGGCGCTTCCGCCGCAGTCGAGCGCGATTTCGATCAAGGGACTGACGCCGGGCGTCGCATATGATCTGGCGCAATGCTGCCACCCGGTGCCCGGCGACCGCATCGTCGGGCTGCGCCGTCCCGATGCGGGGATCGAGGTGCACGCCATCCAGTGCCCGGTGCTGGCCGAACTGGCCGACCGCACCGACGAGGAAACCGACTGGGTCGACGTCTCCTGGGGCGACGACAGCGAAGGCGCGACCGCGCGCATCTCGGTCATGGTCAAGAATGAACCCGGCGCGCTGGGCATCCTGGCGACGATCATCGGCCAGCATAAGGCCAACATCATCAATGTCCGGCTGGATACGCGCGACACGCGGTTCCACACCAATTTGATCGATGTCGAGGTGCATGACCTGCAACACCTGATGCGTCTGATCGCGGCCTTGCGCGCGGCGGATGTGGTGAGTTCGGTGGAGCGGGTTTAATCTGGTTCGCGCAGGGGCGCGGAGAAAATCATTCCAAGTTTCCCGGCGAAGGCCGGGGCCCAGTGGCGACGCTTGATCGCAGGCGCAGCGCATAGGCTCTCCCCGCACCCCGTGGCGCACCATTGGCGACAAGGAAAATGGCCCACGGCCTTCGCCGGGGAACTTAGAAACTGCCAAAATCCTAAAACAGGAATGACGCGCCCGTAACAAAAAGCTGGAACCCGCGCCCGCCACGCGCTTTGAAAGGTCCGAACAGGGAGCTTCTTCGATGCGTTTCGCAACTGCCGCCGCCATGCTCGCGCTTGTCGCCGCCCCGGTCGTCGCCCAGCAGACTCGGTCGATCTCCGCCTCCGACAAGGCGCAGGGGGCACAGGCCAACCCCGAACTCGTCAAGCAATATGGCGGCCGCTACACCGGCCCACAGGCGGCCTTTGTCGAGCGCGTCGGCAAGCGCGTCGCGGTCCAGTCGGGCCTGTCCAATGCGCAGGGCGACTTCACCGTCACCACGCTCAATTCGCCGGTCGAGAACGCCTTCGCCATTCCCGGCGGCTATATCTATGTCACCCGCCAGTTGCTCGCGCTGATGAATTCGGAGGCGGAACTCGCCTCGGTGCTGGGGCATGAGGTCGGCCATGTCGCCGCGCGCCATTCGCAGAGCCGCAACACCCGCTCGACCATCGGATCGATCCTTGCGGCGGGCGCGGGGCTGTTGACCGGCAGCAATATCGCCACTCAGTTGGTCGGGACCGGCGCGCAGCTCTACACGCTGAAATACGGACGGGATCAGGAATATCAGGCCGACGGCCTCGGCATCCGCTACATGACCGCCGCCGGATATGATCCTTATGCCTCGGCCGACATGCTCGCCTCGCTGGCCGCGTCGAGCAACCTTGCCGCGCGCACGGCGGGCAAGGACGCCAACGCCATCCCGACCTGGGCCTCGACCCATCCCAACAGCGCCGACCGGGTCCGCCGCGCCGCCGCACTGGCGCAGGCGACCGGCCGCCCCGAAACCACGCCGCCGCAGGATACTGCCTTCCTGCGAATGCTCGATGGCCTGCCTTACGGCGACGATCCCAAGGAGGGCGTGGTCGAGGGCCAGACCTTCCGCCACCCCGGCCTCAAGCTGACATTCACCGCGCCCAGCGGCTACAGCATCGCCAATGGCAGCGACGCGGTGACCATCGTCGGCCAGGGCGGACAGGCCGAGATGCGGCTCGCACAGGGCAGCGATCTGGGCCAGGCGATCACCCGGCGCTTCGGCCAGCTCGGCACCGGCACCCCCACCGGCCAGTTGCAGAACGGCACGGCGAACGGCATCCCCTATGCCTATGTGACGACCCGCGCCGCCGCCAGCAATCGCGCCGTGGATGCGACCGTGGTGGCCTATCGCTTCCCCTCGGCCATCTACACCTTCACCCTGGTCACGCCCGCCGGATCGGGCATCGGACCGTTCCAGCCGCTGCTCGCCTCGGTCGCGCCGCTCTCAACGGCACAGGCGAACGCCATTCGCGGCAAGAAGATCAGCATCGTCACCGTCCGCCAGGGCGACACGATCGACAGCCTGTCGGCGCGCATGGCCTATCCCGATTACAAGCGCGAGCGGTTCGTGACGCTGAACGGGCTGGCCCCGGAACAGGCACTGACGCCGGGCCGTCTGGTCAAACTGGTCGTGAACGGGTGACGGACGCCTCCGACGCCGCTAAACCGGCGGCGTCATGAAGCGCCCTGCCCTGTCCGTCGTCGTCCCCTGCTATAACGAAGCCGCCTGCCTGGACGTGCTGCATGCCCGCATCTCGGGCGCGGCACGCGCGGCGGTGGGCGAGGATTATGAGATCGTCCTGATCAACGATGGCTCGCGCGACGAGAGCTGGCCGGTGATGCAGCGTCTGGCCGCTACCGACCCGCATCTGGTCGCGATCAACCTGTCGCGCAATCACGGGCACCAGCTCGCACTGACCGCCGGGCTGGACCTGTGCGCGGGCGAGCAGATCCTGATCATCGACGCCGACCTTCAGGACCCGCCCGAACTCCTCACCGACATGCGCGCGACCATGGCGGCGCAGGGGGCGGACGTGGTCTATGCCGTGCGCCGCAAGCGGGCCGGGGAAACCCTGTTCAAGAAGGCGACGGCGGCGATCTTCTATCGGATGCTCGACCGGCTGACCGACACGCCGATCCCGCTCGACACCGGCGATTTCCGCCTGATGAGCCGGCGCGCGCTCGACGCGCTGCAATCGCTGCCCGAACAGGCGCGCTTCATCCGCGGCATGGTCGCCTGGGTCGGATTTCGCCAGGTCCCCTTCCCCTATGACCGCGCCGAGCGCCATGCGGGCGAGACCCATTATCCGCTGGGCAAGATGATCGCGCTCGCCTTCGACGCGGTGACCGGCTTTTCGACCGCGCCGCTGCGCTGGGCCAGCCATATCGGGCTGGCGCTGACCGCCGCCTCGCTGTTGCTGCTGGTCTATATCGCGATCGGCTGGCTGACAGGCACGGCGGTCCAGGGCTGGACCTCGACCATGCTGGTCACCGTCATCCTGGGCGCGGTGCAGATGTTCGTGCTGGGGATGATCGGCGAATATCTCGGGCGGCTCTATATCGAGTCGAAGCGGCGGCCGCTCTATCTGGTCGCCGACGTCGCCGGGCCGGTGCAGGGCCATGCGCGGCTGGGCTATAGCGCGCATGAAAGGGCCAAGGACCCCGCCTGAGGGCCTGCTTTCCGTTATCGTCCCGTTCAGCCTGCGCGTCCGATGATCGTTGCGGAGTCATCGTTCGGACCATCGCCATGGCTGTCTTTCCGCGCATCGCCTTATTGCTCGCGGCCGTAGCGCTCGCCGGCGGATCGTCATCGGCGGCAGTTGCGCCCCAGGCCCGAGTCGTCGCGCTTCCCTTGCCGGGCGGAGCCGTTCAGCGCATCCTTGTCTCGCTACCCGCCACCATGCGGGGAATGGTCGTGATGCTGCCCGGCGGCGCGGGCGATATCGGCCTGACGAAGGACGGCGCGATTCGACATGGTGACAACTTCGTCGTGCGGACGCGAGGCCGGTGGAACGCACGAGGCTATGGCGTCCTGATCCCCGATACGATCGACGGGCAAAATCTGCGCGGGGTCCGAAGGTCTCCCGCCTATGCGCAACTGATCGACCGCCTGGTCGCGCTGGCGCATCGTCAGGGGCCGGGGCCGGTCTTCCTGCTGGGCACCAGCCAGGGATCGATCGCGGCGATGAACGGCGCCGCGCATGCCGCGCCGGGCAGCATCGCGGGCGTGGTGCTGACCGAATCGGTATCGGTGATGGGCGGCAGCCACGAAACGGTGTTCGACGCCGATCCGCAAGATGTGCGGGTGCCCGCGCTGGTCGTCGCCAATCGCGACGATTCCTGCAAGGTCGCGCCGCCCGACCATGCACCGCGCATCGCCGCCGCGATGACGCACAGCCCGGACGCGACGATGCTGAGCGTATCCGGTGGGGTGACCCGGTCGGACAATGACTGCGGCTCGCTGACCCCGCACGGCTATTATGGGATCGAGGACAAAGTGGTGGATGCGATCGCGCGGTGGATGGATGGGCATTCGGGGTGAGGGTGCGGCGTAGTCCTCGACTTGGCTCACCCCCCAACGAAAAAGGGCCCGGGGTTTCCCCCGAGCCCTTGTCCGTCATCCGAAGATAAGGATCAGTCGCGATCGCCGGTCAGGAAGGCCGGAGCGAATTCGGGCGCGCCGCCCTGTTCGCCGCCCTCACGGCGGGGACGGTCGCCACGGTCGCGACGCGGGCCGCTGCGGCCTTCGCCACCGCGCTCACCGCCACGATCACCGCCATCACGGCGCGGACCGCGACCGCCTTCACGGTCGCCGCGCGGGCCACGATCACCACGATCGCCACGCGGTTCGCGGGCCGGACGATTATCCTCCAGCTCGGCGCCGGTTTCCTGGTCGACGACGCGCATCGACAGGCGGACCTTGCCGCGCGGATCGATCTCGAGGACCTTGACCTTGACTTCCTGGCCTTCGCTCAGGACGTCGGAGACCTTCTCGACGCGCTCGTTCTTGATCTCCGAGACGTGGACCAGACCGTCCTTGCCGCCCATGAAGTTCACGAACGCACCGAAATCGACCAGGTTGACGACCTTGCCGTTGTAGATCTTGCCGACCTCGGCCTCTTCGACGATGCCCTTGATCCAGTTCATCGCGGCTTCGATCTGCGCGCCGTCCGACGAGCTGATCTTGATCACGCCCTCGTCGTCGATGTCGACCTTGGCGCCGGTGGTGGCGACGATCTCGCGGATCACCTTGCCGCCGGTGCCGATCACGTCGCGGATCTTCGACTTGTCGATCGTCATCGTCTCGATGCGCGGCGCATGCGCCGACAGCTCGGTCCGGGTCGACGACAGCGCCTTGTTCATCTCGCCCAGGATGTGCGCACGGCCTTCCTTGGCCTGCGCCAGCGCGACCTTCATGATCTCCTCGGTGATACCGGCGATCTTGATGTCCATCTGGAGCGAGGTGATGCCCTCGGAGGTACCGGCGACCTTGAAGTCCATGTCGCCCAGGTGATCCTCGTCACCCAGGATGTCGGACAGGACGGCGAAATCCTTGCCTTCCAGGATCAGGCCCATGGCGATGCCCGAGACCGGACGCTTCAGCGGAACGCCCGCATCCATCAGCGACAGCGAACCGCCGCAGACGGTGGCCATCGACGACGAGCCGTTCGACTCGGTGATGTCGCTGGTCACGCGGATGGTGTAGGGGAATTCCTCCTTCGACGGCAGCACCGGGTGCAGCGCGCGCCATGCCAGCTTGCCATGGCCGATCTCGCGACGGCCCGGCGCGCCGAAGCGGCCCACTTCGCCGACCGAATAGGGCGGGAAGTTATAGTGCAGCATGAAGTGCTGATACGACAGGCCGTTCAGGCCGTCGATCATCTGCTCGGCATCCTTGGTGCCCAGCGTCGTGGTCGCGATCGTCTGGGTCTCGCCGCGCGTGAACAGCGCCGAACCGTGCGAACGCGGCAGGAAGTGGACTTCGGCCTCGATCGGACGGATCTGGGTGGTCGAGCGACCGTCGATGCGGCGGCCGTCCTTCAGGATCGCGGTACGGACGATCTCGGCTTCCAGCTTCTTGACGAGCTTGGCGGCGACGAGCTGCTCCTGGGGCGTGCGGTCGGCCATGGCGGCCTTCGCCTTGGCGCGCGCCTCGCCCAGCGCGGTCTGGCGCTGCTGCTTGTCGGTCAGCTTGTAGGCCGCGGTGATGTCCTTGCCGACCAGCTTCTTCAGCTCGGCCTTGACCGCCTTCTGGTCGTCGCCGACCTTCAGCTCCCAAGGGTCCTTGGCGGCCTGCTCGGCCAGGTCGATGATCGCGTCGATGATCTGCTGCGACGCCTTGTGCGCGAACATGACCGCGCCCAGCATCACCTCTTCGGACAGCTCCTTGGCTTCCGATTCGACCATCATCACCGCATTGTGGGTGGCGGCGACGACCAGGTCCAGGTCACCGGCCAGCGCCTCGGCGTCGGTCGGGTTGAGCTGATACTCGCCATCGACATAACCGACGCGCGCCGCGCCGATCGGGCCCATGAAGGGCACGCCCGAGATGGTGAGCGCGGCCGACGCGGCGACCAGCGCCAGGATGTCGGGCTCATTCTCGCCGTCATAGGAGAGCACCTGGCAGATGCAGTTGATCTCGTTGTAGAAACCTTCGGGGAACAGCGGGCGGATCGGACGGTCGATCAGGCGGCTGATCAGCGTCTCACGCTCGGTCGCACCGCGCTCGCGCTTGAAGAAACCGCCGGGGATGCGACCCGCCGACGAGAATTTTTCCTGATAGTGAACGGTGAGCGGGAAGAAGTCCTGCCCTTCCTTCACGGTCTTCGCGGCCGTCACGGCGCACAGCACCACCGTCTCGCCCAGCGTCGCGATCACCGCGCCGTCGGCCTGACGGGCCACCTTGCCGGTTTCGAGGGTCAGCGTCTTGCC
The DNA here is from genome assembly GCF_039594485.1 of Sphingomonas sp. GTDB lineage: Bacteria > Pseudomonadota > Alphaproteobacteria > Sphingomonadales > Sphingomonadaceae > Sphingomonas. Next base: position 127,205 of record NZ_JBCNNI010000010.1, read on the forward strand.
GCCCCACTCGATGGCCACTTTCTTGGTATTGAACATGGAATTTCCTTCACTCCGACGGGCCTATCCCGCCGGGGCCTATGGGTTGAGCCAAGATTGGCTCTGGAGGTCGGCCGAATTGCCGCCCTTCCGATTGCTCTACCCGGCCTTCTCGCCGGGGTTGATGACTAGAGGCTTTGGGATGCGCTTCATTCGCGCCATCCGGCCGGCCGATGCCTTCATACACCAGTCGACGAAAAAAGGGCACCCCGTGGGGGGTGCCCTTTTTGTTACTTGCGAAGACCGAGCTTCGCGATCAGCGCCAGATAGCGCTCGCCGTCCTTGTGACGGAGATAGTCGAGCAGCGAACGGCGCTTGTTGACCAGCATCAGCAGACCGCGGCGCGAATGGTTGTCCTTCGCATGGGTCTTGAAGTGACCGGTCAGGTTCTGGATCCGCTCGGTCAGGATCGCGACCTGGACTTCGGGCGAACCCGTGTCACCCTCGGCGCGGGCATGGTCCTTGATGATTTCCTGACGGCGTTCAGCGGTGATCGACATCGTGATCCTTTCTTCAATCGAGGTTGAAGCCACGAACGACCCGGACATCTCCGTCCAGCGCCTCGACCAGCGCCACCGGGCGGTCGCCCAGCATCGCGAAGTATTGGCCATCGTCAGCGGCAATCCCAACCAGCACACGCCCCTGACGGAGCGCCCCTGCCTGGTCGGGGTCGAGAGCAAGAGCCGGGATGTCGTCCAGCCCCGCCCTCAGCGGCAGGAGTATGTCTTCAAGCCCGCGCGCCTGCCCCATTTCGTTCAATTTGTCCAGCGATATCGCAGACGCCAGCGTGAACGGCCCCGCCTTGATCCGGCGGAGCATGGTGACATGCCCGACCGTACCCAGCGCCAGCGCGATGTCGCGGGCGAGCGAGCGGATATAGGTGCCCTTGGAGACATGCGCGGTGAGGGTGACCTCTTCCAGATCCTCCGCGACCGGGCCTGGGGTGGGTGTCAGGCTGTGGATCGTCACGCTGCGACTCGCCAGCACCACCTCTTCGCCGGCCCGCGCCAGGTCATAGGCCCGCTCGCCATCGATCTTCAGCGCGGAATAGGCGGGCGGCACCTGTTCGATCGGCCCGGTGAAGCGCGGCAACACGGCCTCCAGCGCCTCGCGGGTCGGGCGCCCGTCACTCTCGGCGACCACCTCGCCTTCCGCGTCCAGCGTCGAGGTCTGCACACCGAAGCGGATGGTGAAGTCATACACCTTGTCGCTGTCGAGCATCCGCCCGGCGAGCTTGGTCGCCTCGCCCACCGCGATCGGCAGCACGCCGGTCGCCAGCGGATCGAGCGTGCCGCCATGGCCGACCTTGATCCCCTTGCCATAGCCGCCCTGGCGCAGCACGCGCTTGACCGCGCTCACCCCTTGCGTCGAACCGAGCCCCAGCGGCTTGTCGAGTATGATCCATCCATGCATCGCGCAGGCGTTAGTCAGGCTTGGCCCCTATCTCAAGGACGGCGCCTCAAGCACCACCGCCCCCGCCAGCGCCTCGCCGAAATGGCGGCGGCACAGGGCGATGTAGCGATCATTGCCGCCGATCTCGGTCTGTGCGCCCTCGGCGATGGCGCGGCCCTGTCCATCGACGCGCAGGTTCATCGTCGCCTTCGCGCCGCAGACGCATACCGACTTGATCTCGCTGAGCGTGTCGGCCAGCGCCAGCAGCCGCGCCGATCCGGGGAAGAGCTGGCCCTTGAAATCGGTGCGCAGGCCATAGCAGAGAACGGGAATGCGGTGCCGGTCGGCCAGCCGTGCCAGTTGGTCGACCTGCTCGGGCGTCAGGAACTGCGCCTCGTCGACCAGGATGCAGGCCAGCGGCGTTTCCGCATGACGCGCCAGGGCACAAGCCTCCAGATCGGTCGTCGCCTGGAAAGGCGTGGCGGGCTGCGACAGGCCGATGCGCGAAGCGATGGTGCCATAGGCGAAGCGGTCATCGATCGCGGCGGTGAACAGCATCGTATTCATCCCCCGCTCGCGATAGTTGAAATCGGCCTGCAACAGCATGGTCGATTTGCCCGCATTCATACTGGCATAGTAAAAATAGAGCTTGGCCATATCCCGCCCTTATCGGAAGGGAGCCGCCATTTCGAGCATGGGACGAACGGGCATGGGGATTGGCACGCGAATGGCCATCGCAATGGCGGCCATGCTGGTGGGCAGCACCGGATCGGCGGTCGCGCCGGCTTCGCTCGCCTATAGCATCGATCCCGCCCATGCGCGGGTGCAGGCCAGGGTCGGCTTTTTCGGCCTGGGCAGCAAGACGGCGCGCTTCCCCAGACTGGAGGGTCGGGTGGCGCTCTCCGACCGCGATGCGCAGGCCGTCACGCTGGACGTGCGGATCGATGCGCAGGCCCTGGAGGCAGGGGATTCGCTGACCCGGTCGCGCTTGCGCGGCGCCGATTTCTTCGATGTCGAGCGATATCCCCGCGTGACCTTCCATGGCTCGTCCATGACCCGCACCGGACCGCATAGCGCACAGGTCGCGGGGACGATCACCGCGCGCGGCGTGCCCCGCCCGGCGACCCTGGCGGTCGACTTCTCCCGGGACTTCGCCGCGATGACGGGCCGCGAGCCGGTGCATATCGCGGCAACGACACGGATCGACCGGCGGGACTTCGGGATGACCGCCTATCCGCTCATCGTCGGGCGGCAGGTGACGATCGCGATCGATGCCGATCTGGTGCCGGGATGGGATTAGAGCACCGAGCGTTTAATCGGAAGCATATCCGGCAGCGGCGAAGTAGTTGCGGCACTCGTGGGGGTCGTACAGGTCGCAGATGGATCCGACGGTTTTCCAGAGGTCATCGATGGTCCTGGCACCG
>NZ_JBCNNI010000011.1:0-126817 GCF_039594485.1 Sphingomonas sp.
GCCGCCCACGCGACACCCGCGCTGGGCTGGTTCAGACGTTTCCAGAGGCGTCCGGGCCAGGCGAAGAACTGGACGATGTGGAGTTTGCCGGCCTTCGTGCTGTTGCGCTTCCGCCCCGACCCGACTTCCGCCACGGGCCTTCGGGCCCGCGACCCGGACTGGTTTCGGCATATGGGCCGAAACGTCCCCTGAACAGGAGCTCACTTGGCCACTTCCCCCCAATCGCCGCGTCCGTCCGATCCCGAAGAGGTGGAGGCGCTGCATCGCCTGATCCTCGCTTCGCTCGACGACGACCAGGCGGTGGAGACGATTTCGATCCCGCTGGCGGGCAAGTCGTCGATCGCAGATTTCATGGTGATCGCCAGCGGTCGTTCGACCCGGCAGGTCGCCTCCATGGCAATGAAGCTCGCCGAGAAGATCAAGGCCGAGTTCGGCCGTTCGGTGCGGGTCGAAGGCCTGCCGACCGCCGACTGGGTGCTGATCGACGCGAATGACGTCATCGTCCACCTGTTCCGGCCGGAGGTGCGAACCTTCTACAATCTGGAGCGCATGTGGGCGTTCGGCGACGCGCCGACTCCGCCCGCGAGCCCCGCCGACCGCAACCTCTGACACCCTGAGGGGTCGCCCGTGCTGCTGCATATCGTCGCGCGCGGGCGAATCGGCCGTTCGCCGGAAGCCGAACTGGTCGATCGCTATATCAGGCGGATCGGCTGGCCGACCAAGCTGACCGAACTGCCCGACACCGGCGGCAGGGTTCCTCCGCTGGAGGGACAGGTGCGCCTGGTCCTCATGGACGAGAAGGGGGAGAATCTCTCCTCGATGGATTTCGCCAGACGGCTCGAACGCTGGCGTGACGATGGCGTGCGTGAATGCCGCTTCATGATCGGTGCGGCCGACGGGTTCGAGGATGCCGATCGCGCGCGCGCCGATCTGCTCATCTCCTATGGCCGCGCGACATGGCCGCACATGATGGCGCGCGCGATGCTGGCGGAACAATTGTTCCGCGCGACCAGCATCCTGGCCAATCACCCCTATCACCGCGAGGGATGAGCGGGATGGCCCGGCGGCGACGTTGGGGCGCGGCGCTGGCGGGGCTGGCGCTGCTGGGCACGACCGATGTCGTCACCGACCAGCGCCGCCTGGCCGATGCCCGCGCCGGCGCGGCGGCGGCGCAGAAGCGCGCGGCGGCGCTGGATGCCCAGGCGGGTGCCGAGCGGGGTGCCGCGGCGATCGCCCAGGCCAGGGAGCGCGCCATGGCGGCCCGTGTCGCGGCGGCCGAGGCGGAGGTCGCGGAGGCGCGGGCGCGCCTCGCGTTGGTGGCGGGATTGCTGGTCCGGCAGCAGGCGCGGCTGGCCCGGGCGCAGGCGCCGCTCGCGCATCTGCTGGCGGCGATGCAGTCCATGGCGGCGCGTCCTACCATCGCGGCGGTGGCGCAGCCGGGATCGGTCGCCGATCTGGCGCATGTCCGGGCGGTATTCGGCACCATCGCCCCCGTCATCGCCCAGCGTTCGGCGGCCGTCCGTACCGAATTGGCGCGGACCCGGCGGATGCGCGCACAGCAGGCGCTGGCGGCACGAGCGCTGTCCGCGACCATGGCCAGGCTGGAGAGCGAACGTCGCGCGCTGGCCGCGCTGGAGGCGGCGCATCGCGGCCGGGCCGAGGTGCTGGGTCAGGTGGCGGTCGACGAGTCCAACCGGGCGCTGGCGCTGGGCGAGGCGGCGCGTGATATCGTGGACCGCATGGCCGAGCGGGGCGAGGCGAAGGTGACGGCGGGCGACCTGATCGCGCTGCCCGGCCCGGTCGCCCGCCCCCTTGCGCCGGGGGTGATCGGTCCGGCGATCGCGGCGGGCACCTATCGCCTGCCCGTCAAGGGGCGGGTCGCGGGGGGCTTTGGCGAGATTTCGGATGCGGGCGTGCGCGCGCGCGGCATCACCCTGACGACGGCGGCGCGTGCCGTGGTCGTTGCTCCGGCGGGGGGCGAGGTGCGCTATGCCGCGCGGTTCCGGGGCTATGGCGGGATCGTCATCGTCAATCACGGCGCGGGCTGGACCAGCCTGATCACCGGCCTGGGCGGAATCGCCGTTCGCCCGGGCCAGCGGGTAGAGGCGGGGGCGGTGCTGGGCCAGGCCGGGCGTGGCGCGAACGGCGTGGAACCCCGCGTGACGGTGGAATTGCGTCGTGACGGGCGACCGATGGATATCGCCGCGATCGCGGGATGAAGGCGGGGTGGTGCCAACCGACGGGGCGTCGCCCGGATCGCCTCCGGCCGTTTTCCCCGCCCACCGCTCAGCCCCCGTTCAGCACGGTTGCGCTTTGATTGCGTCCGGCTTCCCGCTACACAGGCGGCTATCCTTTCTGGTCCAGGACCCTCGATGCCCAGCTCGTTCTTGGGACGTTCGCTTCCGAAACGTCCGCTTCTGACTGCTACTGCGATTGTCGGTGCGCTGGCGATGGTGCCGATCACGACCTCCGCGATGGCGGCGGTGGACAGTTCCACCGTTCGTCAGTTCGACCGTTTCCTCGACGTCTATAACCGGATCAAGGCCGATTATGTCGACAAGGTCGATGACGACACGCTGATCAAGGGGGCGATCCAGGGTATGCTGGCCGCGCTCGACCCGCATAGCAGCTATGTCGACGCGCTCGACTTCGACAATCTGAAGATCCAGACCGAAGGCAATTATGGTGGCCTGGGCCTGACCGTGTCGATGGAGGATGGCGCGATCAAGGTCATCGCGCCGCAGGAGGATACGCCGGCGGGCCGCGCTGGGGTGAAGTCGGGCGACTATATCACCCATATCGACGGCAAGCTGATCTACGGCCAGTCGCTGGACGAGGCGATCGGCCAGATGCGGGGCAAGCCGGGCACCAAGATCAACCTGACCATCGTGCGTCCCGGCCGCGACAAGCCGATCGAACTGACCCTGACCCGCGAGGTCATCGTCCAGCGCCCGGTGAAGTGGGAAGTGAGGGGCGATGTCGGCTATATCAACATCAACACCTTCTCGGAGAATACCGGCGCGGACACGCGCGCGGCGATCATGGCGATCGACAAGGCGCTGGGCCACCGGCCGCTCGGCTATGTTGTCGATCTGCGCGACAATGGCGGTGGCCTGCTGACCCAGGCGATCGCGGTTAGCGACGCCTTCCTCGACCATGGCGAGATCGTGTCGCAGCGCGGGCGCGAGAAGAACGATATCGAACGCTACTATGCGAAGCCAGGCGACGACGCGCATGGCCTGCCGGTGATCGTCCTGACCAATTCGGGCACGGCGTCGGCGTCGGAGATAGTCGCGGGCGCGCTCCAGGATCATCACCGCGCGCTGGTGATGGGCGAGCGCAGCTTCGGCAAGGGATCGGTGCAGACGCTGCTGCCGCTCGGGCCGGAGACGGCGCTGCGCCTGACCACCGCGCGCTACTACACTCCCTCGGGCCGCTCGGTGCAGGAGGGCGGGATCGAGCCCGATATCAAGGTGCCGGAGATTTCCGACCCCGATTACAAGACGCGCCCCGTCTTCCGCGAGGCCGATCTGCGTCGCCACCTGATCAATGAGGTGAAGGCCGACAACGCCATCCTCGAAGAGGATACCAAGCCCGATCCGCGCTTCGCGATGACGCCCGAGGCGCTGAAGAAACAGGGGATCGAGGATTTCCAGCTCTATTACGCGCTGAAGACCATTGCGCGCCTGGGCGGCCCTGCCCAGATCGCCGCCGCTACCAAGCCGCCGGTGAAGTAAGATGACCACAGCGCGCACCCGCAACGAATGCATGGCGAACTGGATCGCCTTCCTGCTGCCCGCTGCGCTGTTGGCGGGTGCCTGGGGCAGCCAGTTGATCGGCGGCCTTTACCCGTGCGAGATGTGCCATTGGCAGCGCTGGCCGCATTATGCCGCGCTGGTGCCCGCCTTCGCCGCCTTCTTCGTCGGCCAGCGCAGCATCCGGGGATCGCTTGTCATCCTTGCGGCGTTGTTGATTGCGGTGTCGGGGGCGATCGGTGTCGCGCATGCCGGGGTCGAATATGGCTGGTGGCAGGGCTTCACCGCCTGCACCTCGACGGTGAACCTGGACGGGTTGAGCTCGGCCGACCGGCTGAATGCGATCATGCATGCGCCGGTCATCCGCTGCGACGTGGCGCAATGGACCTTTGCCGGGATTTCGCTGGCCGGGTTCAACGCGATCCTGTCGCTTGGCGGTGCCGTGACGATCCTGGTGTTGATGAGGAAGGCGCGATGAGCCAGCTCCGCTGGATGCCGGGCGACCGGCGGGAACCGATGAAGGCGATGGTCCGGGTGGACCAGGCCGGGGAATATGGCGCGACCCGCATCTATGCCGGGCAGCTCGCGGTGCTGGGCGACCGGCATCCCTTTTCGCGCGCCATCCATCACATGGCCGAGCAGGAAGAGCGCCACCGCGCCTTTTTCGACCGGATGATCGCGGAGCGCCGCGTGCGGCCGACGCTGCTCCAGCCCTTCTGGGACAAGGCGGGCTTCGCGCTGGGCGCGATCACCGCGGCGATCAGCCCCAAGGCGGCGATGGCCTGCACCGCGGCGGTCGAAACCGAGATCGACAAACATTATCAGGCGCAGCTCGACCAGCTGGGCGACAGCGACCTCGAATTGTCGGAGGCGATCGCCGATTTCCAGGCCGAGGAGCTGGAGCATCGCGATCACGCCCTTGGCGCCGGTGCGGAGGAGGCGATCGCCTATCCGATGCTGTATGGAATGATCCGTCTGGGCTGCAAGGTCGCGATCGCCGCGGCCAAGCGGGTCTGACGCGCGGATCGACGGGAGAGAGAGGATGATCGATCGGACATGGCGCGCGGCGATACTGGCGGGTCTTGGCGTCGTGGCGGCGGCAGGCCCGGCGCTGGCGCAGCAGGTGGCCGCCCCCGGCGCGATCAGGGTCAAGCCGCCCGAGGCCCCCGGCGAGGTGTCACGCAACGCGCCGATCAACGGCGTGTTGACCCTGTTCGGCAATGAACGCTGCCCCACCGACAATAACGGCAACGAGATCGTCGTGTGCGTGCGTCGCGGTGCCGAGGAACAGTTCCGCGTCCCCAAGGAACTGCGCGAATTGCAGGTGACGCCGCAGAATGAGAGCTGGGCGGCGCGCGCGACCGGGACGCTCAACGAGGGCACCGGCGTCAACAGCATCGGCAGCTGCTCGGCGGTCGGCGCGGGCGGTGCCACCGGCTGCTTCGCCCAGCGTGCTCGCGAGAACCGAGCGATCAACGCCGACCGGCGGCGGCAGGAGGCAGCGGGCGACCGCTGACCCCGGTCCCCGATCCGGCCGTGCCCGCCCTTCGACGTCGCACGGCGCGAGCGAAGGGCGGGGCGGGGCGGGGCGCGCCGTTTTCACGTCAGTCCATCAGTCTCAACCCATGTCCCGCCCCGTCTTGGTCATGCCGCCACGGCCACTTGGCGCGGCGCGGTCGCGATGCGGTCCATTGCCACGTCGCGGGCGGCATGGTGCGGCACCGTGCCGTCGCGGGCCGCGCGGGCCAGAACCTCTTCCATGCGGAAACCGACGGCCATGACGCGGCGACGGACCTCGGCCGCCTTCCAGCCCAGATATTCGCCGGCGACATTGATGATCCCGCCCGCATTGACCAGGAAATCGGGGGCGTAGAGCACATCGCGCTCGGCCAGCCGCTCGGCCATATCCTCGGTCGCGAGCTGGTTGTTTGCCGCGCCGCACACCACCGATGCGCGCAGGCCGCGCACCGTGTCCGCGTCGAGTACGGCCCCCAGCGCGCAGGGGGCCAGCACATCGGCACGCGCCGACAGTAGCGCCCGCCCGCTCATCACCATCGCGCCGAACCGGTCGGCGGCGCGCGCCGCGATCTCGCTGCGCGGTTCTGCCACGATCAGGCGGGCGCCCATGCCGTGCAGCAATTCGCACAGCGCATAGCCGACATGGCCGAGCCCCTGCACCGCGACGGTGACGTCGGACAGTTCGGCGCCCAGCCGGTGCCGAACCGCGACGCGCATCGCCTGAACGACGCCCAGCGCGGTCCAGGGCGAGGGATCGCCTCCCGGCCCCCGGCCCCGCGCGGGCAACCCCGCGACATGATGCGTCTCGCCCGCGACGACCTCCATATCGGCGACACAGGTGCCGACATCCTCGGCGGTGACATAGCGGCCGTTCAGTTCGCGGACCGCCCGGCCCAGGCTGCGGAACAGGGCGGTGCGGTCGAACGGGCCGTCGGGCAGGCGGATCACCGCCTTGCCGCCGCCCAGCGGCAGGTCGGCCAGGGCGTTCTTCAACGCCATGCCTTCCGCCAGCCGCAGCGCGTCGACCGTCGCGGCCTGATCATCGGCATAGCGCCACAGCCGGCATCCCCCCGCCGCCGGTCCGAGTGCGGTCGAGTGAAGCGCGATCACCCCGCGCGCGCCGCTGTTCGGGTCGTGAAAGGGAACGACTTCCTCGGGCGGAAGGGCGCGGCGGTCGTGATGCTTGGGCATGGATGGACTTCCCTGAAATGGCTGACCGCAGATTAGCCGCTTCAGGGAAGGGAAACTGACCGCATTTCATGGACAAACAACAGAATTTGGGTTGAAACGACCTGGTATTGCCGAATATTCGGTGTTTCATGCCGGAAGAACTGGATATCTGGGAGCGTCGGATCCTCGCCTTGCTCCAGGAGGATGCGAGCCTGTCGACCGCCGCGATCGCCGAGGCGGTGGGGCTGTCCGCCTCGCCCTGCTGGCGGCGGATCGACCGGCTGGAGCGTGACGGGATCATCAAGCGGCGGGTGGCGCTGGTCGACAGGACCAAGGTGGGCCTCAAGGCGCAGATCTTTGCGCAGGTGAAGCTGAACGCCCATGGTCGCGCCAATCTGGACGAGTTCACCGCCGCGATTCGGGAACTGCCCGAAGTGATGGAATGCTATGTGCTGATGGGATCGGTCGACTTCCTGCTCCGCATTGTCGCCGCCGATATCGAATCCTATGAACGGCTGTTCTTCGAGCGATTGTCCAATCTGCCGGGGGTTCAGGAAATCAACTCGACCGTCGCGCTGTCGGAGATCAAGTCGACCACCTGCCTGCCGATCCTGCCCGGATAGCGCGTAAACAGACGGAAGGGGCCCCCGGCGCTCTTGCCGTGATGGCGAACCGTAACGAGGAGAGCATCGATGACCTGCGATCGGGAACTGGGGCCCGTTCGGATCGGCCTGTTCCTGCTGATCTGGTTCTCGACCGCATGGTTCGGATCATGGGAGTTCAATCCCAACAACGCGACGCGACTCTTCGCCGCGATCCGCATGGTCGAGGACGGGACGGCGACCATCGACCCCTTCGCACCGCTGACCATCGACAAGGCGCGGTTCGGTGCCCATGCCTATCTGGACAAGGCACCGGGCATGACCCTGATGGCGATCCCGGCGGTGGCGGCGGTGGATGGGGTGACCGGGGACCGGGCGGATCGCCACGCCCTGACGACCCTCGATCCGGGGTTCGTCGACTATCTGCGGTTGCGTACCCGGGTTGCCGCAGCGGCGGGCCCGGCGCTGCTGACTGCGATCGCGGCGCTGTTGCTGTTCGACCTTGGCACGGCATTGACGGGGCGGGCGGGGGCGGGCCTGTTCGCGGCGCTCGGCTATGCCCTGGGCACGCCGATCTGGGGCTATTCCACCACGCTGCTCGGCCATGCGACGGTGGCGGCGCTGTTCGTCATCGCGACGGCCGGGGTGGCGCGCGGTGGTGCGCGTGGGCTGGCCGTGGCGGGGCTCGCGCTCGGCTGGGCGGTGGTGGTCGAATATCAGGCGGTGCTGGCGGGATCGCTGATCGGACTGTGGGCGGCATGGCGGCACCGGCATGCACCACGCGCGTTGTGGCCGTTGATCGCGGCGGGGATCATCGGGCTGATGCCGCTGCTCGCCTATAATCTCTTTGCCTTCGGGACGCCGTTTCGGATCGGCTATTCGGGGGTGGTCGGGTTCGAGGGGATGAATCAGGGGCTGTTCGGCCTGACCCTTCCCAAAGCGGCGGTGCTGCGCGAAATCCTGATCGGGCCGACACGCGGGTTGATCTGGGTCGCGCCCATCATGCTGCTCGCCCCGATCGGGCTGTGGCGGCTGGCCGAGGAACGGGAGACGCGCGGGCTGGCGCTGACCGCCGTCGGGGTCGTGCTGGTCGCGCTGCTGGTCAATGCGGCCTATGTCTATTGGGACGGCGGGAACGCCACCGGGCCGCGCCATGCCATGCCGCTGGCAGGCATGGCAGCGTTGGGGCTGGCGCCGGTCTGGGCAATGGCGCGGTCGCTCTGGTGGCGCAGCGGACTGGCGCTGCTCCTGATCGGCTCGATTGCGATCAACCTGACCATCGCGTCGGCCGAAATCTTCGCGCCGCCCACCTATCGCTGGGCCTGGTGGCAGGCGGTGATCCAGCAGCGCTTCCGCATCGGCGACCTGCGCACCATCCCCTCCGAATGGTGGGGATGGACGACATGGGACGGCCTGTTCCTATGGGCCGCGGTCGCGATCCCGCTGGCCCTATGGCTGGTTCAGCGGCTGTGGCGCTTGAGCCCGCGCACCCGGTGCCAGATATAGAGGCCGATCAGCACGACCAGCACCACACCGATCACCAGGTCGGCACGGTGGAAGAATGCCTTTACGCGCGGGTCCGAATCCCACTTCTCGCCCAGTTCGCGCCCGATGATCGCCAGCACCAGGCAGAAGGGCCAACTGCCGATGAAGGTATAGAGGTGGAAGGGGACGAGCTTCATCCGCGCGACGCCGGCCGGAAAGGCGATGAAGGTACGGATGATCGGCAGCAGCCGCCCGATCAGCACCGCAATCGGGCCATAGCGCGCGAAGAAGCGGTCGGCCGCGTCCAACTCGCCCGGCCCGATCAGCAGATATTTGCCCCAGCGCTCGGCAACGGGCCGCCCGCCGCGCTTGCCGATTTCATAGGCGACGATCGAGCCCAGATTGCAGCCCAGCGCGCCCGCCGTCGCGGCGAGGTACAGGTTGAAATGGCCGGTCGACACCAGATAGCCAGCGAACGGCATGATGATCTCTGACGGGAGCGGAATGCAGGCGCTTTCGATCGCCATCAGCAGCATGACGCCCAGATAGCCGCCGGTGGAGATGACCCAGATGGCAAAGCTCGCCAGCGCGGAAAGAATATGTTCGACCATGGGCCCAGCGACTTGCGCGATCCCCGCACGGGGGTCAATCGGAACCGCATGAGGGGCCGACCGGTTTGGGACGGCATGACGATGCTGACCCTGAATGACGGACGCGGCCTGCCCCGATTGGGGCTCGGCACTTACCAAATCCCGGATTCGCAGGTCGCGCTGGTGGTGCGTCGCGGGCTCGATACCGGATACCGGCTGGTCGATACCGCCGCCATCTATGGCAATGAGCGCGGGGCAGGCGACGGCATTCGCGACGCCGACGTCTTCCTGACCACCAAGCTGTGGAACGATCGTCATCGTGACGCGGCGGCGGCGCTGGACGAGAGCCTTGCGCTGCTCGGCGTCGAGGCGGTCGACCTGTACCTGATCCACTGGCCGGTGCCCGCCGAAGACGCCTATGTCGAGGCGTGGCAGAGCCTGATCGGCTTACGCGAAGCGGGCAAGGCCCGGTCGATCGGCGTGTCGAACTTCCTGCCCGAACATCTCGACCGGATCATCGCGGCGACGGGCGTGGTGCCCGCGGTCAACCAGATCGAACTCCATCCGCGTTTCCAGCAGCGCGAGGCGCGGGCCTATCACGAAGCCCGGGGCATCGTGACGCAAAGCTGGAGCCCGCTGGGGCGGGGCGGCGCGTTGCTCACCCTGCCGGAGATCGTGCGGATCGCGGACAGGCATGGCCGCTCGGCGGCGCAGGTGGTGCTGGCCTGGCATCTCGCGCATGGCCTGTCGGTGATCCCCAAGGCCGCGGATGCAGCGCATATGGTGGACAATTTCGCGGCGACCGGGTTGACGCTGGATGACGAGGATATGGCGGCGATCGACGCACTGGATGATCCGCAGGGGCGGATCGGGCCGGACCCTCGGGAGATGTAAGGCACCTGCACGGTGTCTCGGCCCTTCGATAAAGGCGCGATCCCGTTAGCGAAGGGCTTGCCCGGCCAGCTTCAGCTCTTCCACGAAACGCGCATATTCGACCTTCTTTGCCTCGGGATCGGGCAGGCGCAGCAGATAGCTGGGATGCACGGTGATGAAGGCGGTGCCGCCATCGGGCAGCGTCAGCGCCTTGCCCCGCTCACGTCCGATGGCCATGACCTTGCCGAACAGCGACCGTGCCGCCGTCGCGCCCAGTGCGATCGTTACCTGTGGCTGGATCAGCAGGCGTTCCTGCGCGACCCACCAGCGGCATGCCTGGATTTCGCCCGCATTGGGTGAACTGTGGATGCGCCGCTTGCCGCGCGGTTCGAATTTGAAATGCTTGACCGCGTTGGTGACATAGGTCCGCGCGCGGTCGATCCCGGCCTCGGCCACGGCGCGGTCGAACACCTGTCCGGCCGGGCCGACAAAGGGATGGCCCGCCAGATCCTCCTGGTCGCCGGGCTGCTCGCCGACGAACATCAGTGCCGCGTCGACCGGGCCCTTGCCGAACACCGTCTGCGTCGCGGGCGCGTAGAGCGGGCAGCGGGTGCAGCCCATTGCTTCGTCCCGCAACGCAGCCCAGGCCGCCTGCGCATTGCGGCCACGCCCCGCGCGCATGTCCGCCCTGGCGGTATCGATCATGCCCGTCTCCCGCGCTTGCGCGCCCGCGATCAATTGCGGGACCAACGCGGTTTCCGGCATGTTTTTCCAGTATTTGCGCGGCATCTCCTTCAGCATCGCGCCGATCTTCATGCGGGCGGGGTTGAAGATGCTGGCATAATAGGTCTTCCACACCGCCTCGGTCGGGTCGCCCTCGGGCGCGTCCGCCTTGGTCGCGCCGGGGCCTTCGTTCAGCGTCTGGCCGTCCCAGTGGAGCGAGACCTCTGGCGTCAGGATCGACCAGCGCATCGTGGTGAAGCGGTTGACGAAGAACGCTGCATTGGCGCGGACGATGTGATGTTCGGGCTCGAACCACGCGACATAGCGCGGACCGTCGGCATCCTCGGTCTCGCGAAAGCGGAGAAAGGCGCGCATCTTGTGAGTGTCGCGCCGCACCGCCTTGGCCAATCGGTCGAGGCGGCGGACCAGCGGATCGGCCTGATCCTCGATCAGCCGGGGTTGCCGCCGCAGCCGATCGAGCGCGGTATGGAGCAGCGCGAAACGCTCGGGATCGTTGGCCAGGACGACGCTGCGCGCGAGGTCGAGAAAATTGCGCGAGACGGTGAAGCGCGGCGCATTGCCGGGAATGGCTTCGTCCGCGACCGCGCCGAACAGGTCGGCAGGTTGGTCGCCGACCTGCCAGACGACCTGGTCTGGCGGCACGCTGTCGGCGATCAGCCCGCGTGCCGCCTCGCGCCAGACATCGAAATCGTCGGGGGCGGAGAGGGTGATGATCCGCATTGCCCCTCATTCCTCCCCTGCAAGGGAAGGACGCCGTTCGACGTCAACCGGGTCCAGACTCAATCGCGTTCGTCCCCGCCGGGCGGGTTGGCCTTGGCCTCCTTGGCCTCGATCGGCTTGCGCTCTTCATAGATGTCGGCGAGCTTTTCCTCGGTCGCGTCGTCCAGCTCCTTCTCGGCGGCCGGGAACATCTCTTCCTCTTCCTCATCAATATGATGCTCATAGCGATGACGCATGTGGAAGAACTTCGATTCCCATTCGTCGGACGCGAAATCGAGGTCCATCATCTCGCCCAGCAGATCGTCGATTTCCTTGTGTTCGGACACCGAATGGCGGGCGTCGTCGCGCAGCTCGGGCTCTCCGAGCATGGTGGCGTAGAGCGATTCCTCCTCGGCGGCGGCGTGGCTCTGCACCTCGATGCGGAACGTCTCGAACAGCTTCTTGCGCTTGGCGCTGTCGCCCTTGAGTTCGGCGAGTTCCTTCAGCATCACGCGCTGCTTGTCGTGATCGCGCTTCAGATCGGCATAGATGTCGGCGGTGGCCATGATGCGTTCTCCTTCGCGGAGCCAAACGGCGAAGCCCGACGGGCGTTTCACCCGCGAATCACTCTCACTCAGGCGAAGAGTTCGAGCTGCCTGCCCTGCGGCTTGACCAGCGGTTTCAGGTCCGCCCGCTCGGCCAGCGCGACCGGCCGCCAATCCTCTGCGATCAGAAAGGGGCGCAGCTTGGTGATCGAGACGGTCAGCCGCCCGACATCCACCAGCCGCAGCTTGCGCCATTTGCGCGAGGCGATGATCCGGTCCACCGCCTTCACGCCGAGACCCGGCACGCGGAGCAGCATCTCGCGGGGGGCGCGGTTCACATCGACCGGGAAATGCTGGCGGAATTTCAGCGCCCAGGCCAGCTTGGGATCGATGTCGAGCGGCAGCATGCCCGTCGCCTCATCGGCCGCCGCCGCGACCTCGCGCGGTTGATAGTCGTAGAAGCGCATCAACCAGTCGGACTGGTAGAGCCGATGTTCGCGCATCAGCGGCGGGCGTTGCAACGGCAAGACGGCAGACGCATCGGGGATCGGGCTGAACGCCGAATAATAAACGCGGCGCAGCGCGAAGCGGTCATAGAGCGTCGCTGCGCGTCCGACGATGTCGCGGTCGGTCGCGGCGTCCGCGCCGACGATCATCTGGGTCGACTGCCCGGCGGGCGCGAAGCCGGGGGCGGACTTGTACCGCTTGGCCGCGTCCTGCCGATCGTCGATCGCGGTCTTCACATCGGCCATGGCGCCTTCGATCCGGGCCGAATCCTTCTCCGGCGCAAGGCGCTTCAGACCGCCGACGGTGGGCAGTTCGACGTTGATCGACACCCGGTCGGCATGAACGCCGGCCAGCCGGACCAGCGCGGGATCGGCATCGGGGATCGTCTTCAGATGGATATAGCCGCGAAAGCCATGATCCTCGCGCAGGGACCGCGCGACCTCGACGATCTGCTCCATCGTATAGTCGGACGATCGGATGATGCCCGAGGAGAGGAACAGCCCCTCGATATAATTGCGCCGGTAAAAGGCGAGGGTCAGGTTCACCACTTCCTGCGCGGTAAAGCGCGCACGGCGGACATTGGAGGATTTGCGGTTGATGCAATAATGGCAGTCGAAGATGCAGCTATTGGTCAGCAGGATCTTCAACAGCGAGATGCAGCGCCCGTCGGGCGCATAAGCGTGGCAGATGCCCATCCCCTCGGTCGAACCGATGCCCTTGCCGTCGCGGCTGTCGCGCTTGGCCGTGCCCGACGACGCGCAGGATGCGTCATATTTGGCGGCGTCCGCCAGGATCGCCAGCTTCTCACGGGTGTCGAGTTGCGCCATGTGTTCGATATATGTTCGCATTCCCGGCCGGGCAAGCGGAACTCCCGCCGGTCATGGGCCGTACAGCCTCTTCGGTTTATTCGATGGGCGATTTCGAAGGGAGACGGATGATGCGCAGGTTGACGGCCGCCCTGATATTGACCGCGATAAGTGGTCCGGCGATCGCGAGTGACGTGTCGAGCAAGGCGAAGACCGCCGATTACGAATTCAGCTATGGCTATCCCGCCGCCGCGACGCGGATCGCGGGACTGAAGAACTGGCTCGACGCCGATCGTGCCCGGCTCCAGGCCAAGACCGCGCGCGATGGCGCAGCGGCGCGGCGCGAGGCGCGCAAGGCCGGTTATCCCTATCGTCGTTATTCCTTCGACAAGAGCTGGAAGCTCGTGACGCAAACGCCGCGCTTCCTGAGCCTGTCGGGCGACAGTTACGACTATACTGGTGGCGCGCACGGCTCGCCCGCCTCCTATGGGCTGGTCTGGGACAAGCGGGCGGCGCGGCGGCTGGAGCCGAAATCGGTCTTCGGATCGGGGGCCGCGCTCCAGGCGGCCGTGCGCACCGATTATTGCGCGCGCCTCCGGGCCGAGCAGCGGCGGCGCAATCAGGGCAGCGTCTCGTCGATGAACGTCTGTCCGCCGGTCAAGGACCTGACCCTGTTGCTGGGGTCGAGCAACGGCCGCGCAATCGATCGGATCGGCCTGATCGCCGATCCTTATGTCGCAGGCTCCTATGCCGAGGGGGCGTATGAGGTGACGTTGCCGGTTACCCGGTCGATCATCGCGGCCGTGAAGCCCGAATATCGCGGAGCATTTGCCGCGCGGCGGTAACCGGCAGGCCTTTATCCCTGGCGTCGCCCACGTCCCTTGGTCATCGGATCGGGCTTCCTGGGCGGCACCCAGCCGGCCGGGCGTTCGGGACGGGACTGGCTGGTGCCCAGCCCCATTGCGCCGGGTTGCTGGCGGGTCAGGCCGCTGGTGTCGACATCGGCATCCTCCGCCCCGCCGCGCAGCAGATTGATCCGATCGCGCAGGGCGCGTGCCTCCTCGAAATCGAGGCGTTCGGCGGCCGCTTCCATCTGGCGGCGCAGCTCTTCGATGGTCGGTCCGGTCATGGCTGTCCGAACGCCTCAGGCCGCGATGCGTGCCGCCTCGGTTTCCGCGATCCAGCCGCCGCCCAGGATCCGATCGCCGTCATACAGCACCGCCGCCTGGCCGGGCGAGACGCCATATTCGGGCGCGTCGAAGACCAGTCGGTCGCCGACCATCCGCGCCGGGACCGGCCTGGCCATCGAGCGGACCTTGGCGAAGAGCGGGCCGTCGAGCGGGCCCAATATGTTCATGGCGGTGAGCCGCGCCGCCTCGACCGCCAGCGCGGTGCGCGGGCCGACGACGACGCGCTGCGTCTCGGGTTCCAGCCGGACGACATAGAGCGGCTCGGGGCTGCCGCCGATCTCCAGCCCGCGCCGCTGGCCGACCGTGTAATGGATCAGGCCGCGATGCTCGCCCAGCTTGGCGCCGGACAGGTCGACGATGTCGCCGCGCGTCTCGGCCTCGGGGCGCAGCTTGCGGACCAGTCCGGCATAGTCGCCATCGGGCACGAAGCAGATATCCTGGCTGTCGGGCTTGGCCGCGACGCTCAGGGACAGTTCGGCGGCTATCTCACGCACCCGCGACTTGGGCAGGGCGCCGAGCGGGAAGCGCAGGAAATCGAGCTGCGCCTGGGTCGTGGCGAACAGGAAATAGCTCTGGTCGCGCGCCGGATCGGCCCCGCGATGCAGTTCCGCACCGGCCGCCCCCTCGACCCGGCGGACATAATGGCCGGTCGCCAGGCAATCGGCGCCCAGATCGCGGGCGAGCGTCAGCAGGTCGGTGAATTTCGGGCCCATATTGCACTGGACGCAAGGGATCGGGGTGCGTCCCGCCAGATATTCGTCGGCGAAGCGATCCACCACCTGGGTTCGGAAACTGTCTTCGTGATCAAAGACATAATGTGCGATGCCCAGCCGGTCGCACACCGCGCGCGCGTCGCGAATGTCGCGCCCCGCACAGCAAGCCCCCGCGCGGCCCACCGCCTCGCCATGGTCGTAAAGCTGGAGCGTGACGCCGATCGTCTCGGCCCCCGTGGCATGGGCGAGCGCGGCCACGACCGAACTGTCGACGCCACCCGACATCGCCACCACGATCCGCCGCGCCCGGGGATCGCCCCCAAGCTGAAAATCCACCATCTGCTCCATGGGCTGTCCCATACGCTTTTCCGATGGAGCATGCAAAGAATGCGCCGTGACGACCCCCGCAGGGATGACGCCGGGATGAAAAAAAGGCGGAATGCTTTCCTGCCTTTACCCGGCTTTCATACCCAGTGGTTAGCAAGAGGGCTGATCAACAGAACGGATCACGCTTTTGGACCTTAGCTTTACCCGGTTCGAACGGGAAACCGAACTGACCGTGTTGCCGCCCGATCTGGCGGTGCTAATGGTCGGGGCGACAGCGCGACAGGCGGCGAGCCGGACCGCGGCGGTACAGGCGGGTTTCGCCCGTGCGCCTGTCGATCCGGTGCTGTTCGCGCCGCTGGACGGGGCGTTCAACGGCCAGGTGGCACGGGCTCTGACGCTGTGGAGCAGGATTGAATGATGCGTTAACCTTCCGGTTTTAGGCGATGTTCAAGGGCCGGTGTTACAAAGGTCCTTGAAGACGAAATGTAGACGGACATGGGGTGGGGAGCCCCGACGAGGTTGCATAATGATCGAAAACCAGAAAATCCGCCCCGCAAAGGTAATCGGGCCACTCGGCGAACCGCTGACGCTCGAAAGCCTGCCGCCGCCCAGCACGACCCGCTGGGTCGTCCGCCGCAAGGCGGAGGTGGTCGCGGCCGTCAATGGCGGCCTTTTGTCGGTGGACGAGGTGTGCGACCGCTATGGCCTGACCGTCGAGGAATTCGCGGGGTGGCAGCGCGCCATCGATCGCTCCGGCATGCCCGGCCTGCGCGTCACCCGCATCCAGCATTATCGCTCGCTCTATGAGCGCCAGCAGAAATACTGACCGATTAAATCGTTGACACAGTCAACGCTTCATCGAATCGACGGTACGGGGACGGAACAATAATCACCATTCGCACGTCTTGCCCTACGTGTCCCGCTCGCGGGCCCAACGGAGGGAAAGACAATGGGTATTATCCTGTGGCTTATCATCGGTGGTGTCATTGGCTGGCTGGCCAGCATCATCATGCGTACTGATGCCCAGCAGGGCATCTTCCTGAACATCATCGTCGGTATCATCGGCGCGTTCATCGGCGGTCTGATCTTTGCCGGCGGCTCGATCAACAATGCCGGTCTGTCGCTCTATTCGTTCCTCGTTTCGCTGCTGGGCGCCGTCGTCCTGCTCGCGATCGTGAACCTCGTTCGTCGCGGTCGGGTGCGCTAAGCATCCACTGCCACAGAGCGGACCAAAAAGGGCCGTCCGGGCGACCGGGCGGCCCTTTTTTCATGTTCCGGGTATGGTCAGGCATTGGGTCCTAGCCTGATGCCCGAGGCGACGGGTTTGCCCCCATGCCGGTCCGGCGATGGGGGCGGGGGCGTCAGTTCAACAGGAAGCGGACCGAAACATTGACCGTCACGTCTCGCTCGCCGGGGGCGATGCTGGTCTTGGGCGCGGCGTCGCGGGCCATCGCCTGGAGCATCATCGGCCGTTCCGGTCCGCCGGCATCCTGGCCATTCTCGGTGATCGATACGATCCGCGCGACGCGCATGCCCGCCGCCTTGGCATAGAGCTCGGCGCGGGCTCGGGCGCGTCGTACCGCGTCGGTCCGCGCCTCATCGAGCGCGGCATCGGGATTGTCGATCGACAGATTGGGGCCGTCGATCTGGTTCGCGCCCTGTGCCACCAGCGCGTCGAGCACCGTGCCCGACCTGGCGATGTCGCGGAAGCGGATGCTCAACGTGTTCGTCGCCTGATAGCCGGTGATCGTCGGCGGCACATTGTCGCCATAGCGATATTGCGGTTGCAACTGCACGGTCGCGGTCTGGATGTCGCGGTCCGCGACCCCGGCGCGCTTCACCGCCGCCAGTACGCGGGCCATGCGCTGCGCATTGTCCGACAGGGCGGCGGCGGCGGTCGCACCCTGGCTGACCACGCCCGCCCGGATCGTGGCGAGGTCGGGTACGCGGGTCGTGCGCCCCTCGGCCGAGACGTCGAGGACGGTACCTGCCGCAGGGACCAGCGGCTCGACCGTGGTCGGGGCGGGCAGGGCCTGGGCCAGTGCCGCGCCCGGCAGAATCGCGGGCACCACCATGGCGGCCAACATGAACTTTCTCATCATCATCTCCCTTGTGATGTTGTCGGGGCTTTGCAGTCTCGCGGCAGAACGCGCGATGAACGCGCCAGACCGAAGCCCGGCGTCAACGCATGGCCGTCATCTTGGAGCCGCCATGATCGAGATTAGGGAAAGAGTCTTGAGTGGTGTGCTATGTTCCTATAACACGGTGGCGAACAGCGCCTCCTGCGCGGAATCATGCGCACGATGGATGCGGACTGGGGATCGATGACGGACATGGATTACGAGACGGGGGCGATCGGTAGCGGCCGGCAACTGGGGCTGGAGGGGCCGAAGACCACCGGGCGGGGGCGCTGGATCGGCATCGTCGTGGTGGTCCTGGTGCTGGCGCTAACGGGATGGTGGATGTTCGGCCCGAAGAAGCATGACGATTCGGCCGCAGCCGGATCGGCGTCGCAGGTGCCCAACATCACCGTCGTCGTGCCGGGGCAGCAGGCGGTCAGCCGCGTGATCTCCGCCACCGGCACGCTGGCCGCGCGTCGCGAGATGCCCGTCGGCGTCGCGGGCGAGGGCGGCATGATCACCCGCGTCCTGGTCGAACCGGGCCAGTGGGTCCGCGCGGGACAGGTGCTGGCGACCGTCGACCGCTCGGTCCAGACGCAGACCGCCTCCGCTCTGTCGGCCCAGGTCGCCGTCGCCCAGTCTGACCAGCAGATCGCGCAGGCCGAACTCGACCGTGCGCAGCAGCTTGTCGATCGCGGTTTCATCTCCAAGGCCGATCTCCAGCGGCGGGCGGCGACCCGGGATGCCGCCGCCGCCCGCGTCCGCGCGGCGCAGGCGACCTATAAGGAAGCGCAGGCGCGCAACGGTCGCCTGGATATCCGCGCGCCCGCCGAGGGCCTGATCCTGACCCGCGCCGCCGAGCCGGGGCAGATCGTCAGTTCGGGGTCCGGCGTCCTGTTCCGCATGGCGATGGGCGGCCAGATGGAGCTGCGCGCCCAACTCGCCGAGACCGATCTAGTCGGCCTCGCCGTCGGGGCGCCCGCCACGGTCACGCCGGTCGGCGGCGACAAGAGCTTCAAGGGCGAGGTGTGGCAGGTGTCGCCGGTCATCGATCCCCAGACTCGCCAGGGCGTGGCGCGCATCGCGCTGGCCTATGACCCGGCGCTGCGTCCGGGCGGTTTCGCGTCGGCGACGATTCGCGGCGGTGCGGGCCGTGCGCCGGTCCTGCCGGACTCGGCGATCCAGAGCGACGACAAGGGCAGCTTCGTCTACATCGTCGGCGCCGACAACAAGGTGGCGCGCCGCGACATCAAGATCGGGCAGGTGTCCGACGACGGCGTGACCATCGCCTCGGGCCTGACCGGGACGGAGCGGGTGGTGCGCTCGGCGGGTGGCTTCCTGGCGGTGGGCCAGGCGGTCCACCCGATCCTCGAGGGCCGGGAGGCCAAGTGACATGAGTTTCCGCAACATCTCGGCCTGGGCGATTCGGAACCCCGTTCCGCCGATCGTGCTGTTCGTCGCGCTGACGCTGGCTGGGATCGTCAGCTTCATGCGGATGGACGTGAACAACGACCCCGATATCGACTTCCCGATCGTCGTCGTCCTCGTCAACCAGCCGGGTGCGGCCCCGACCGAACTGGAGACCCAGGTCACCCAGCGGGTCGAGGCGGCGTTGCGGAACCTCCAGGGCGTCGATCAGATCACCTCGACCGTGACCGAGGGGCAGTCGCAGACCCTGGTCCAGCTCGACATCGGCACGCCGATCGACCGCGCGGTCAGCGACGCGCGGGACGCGATCACCCAGATCCGCTCGATGCTGCCCGACGGAATCCTCGAGCCGCAGGTGATCCGCATCGATTCAACCGATAACGACCTGGCCAGCTATTCGGCGATCGCGTCCAACATGACGCCGGAGCAGTTGAGCTGGTACATAGACAACAATGTCACCAAGGAGCTGTTGTCGGTTCCCGGGCTCTCCAAGGTCATCCGCAACGGCGGCGTGACGCGCGAGATCCGCGTCATCCTCGATCCGCTGAAGTTGCAGGCGCAGGGCCTGACCGCCAGCGAGGTCAATGCCCAGCTTCGCATGACCAACCTCAACGCCGCCGGTGGCCGCGCCGAGATCGCGGGCACCGAGCAGGCGGTCCGCGTGCTGGGCAATGCGCGCAACGCCTATGACCTCGGCCAGACCCAGATCAATGTGCGCGGCGGGCGCACCGTGCGACTGGCCGACATCGCCACCGTCCGCGACCTTTATGCCGAACAGCGTTCGCAGGCGGCGGTCGACGGGCGACAGGTCATCAGCTTCGATTTCCAGCGGGCCAAGGGCGCCTCGGACGTCAGCGTCTATAACGGCGCGGTCGCCAAGCTGAAGGAGCTGGAAAAGCGCAACCCGGAGGTGAAGTTCGTCCTCCGCTCGAACAGCGTGAAATATACCGAGGCGCAATATGAGAGCGCCATCCACGCGATGATCGAGGGCGCGGTACTGGCCGTCATCGTCGTCTTCCTCTTCCTGCGCGACTGGCGCGCGACGGTGATATCGGCGCTGGCCATCCCGCTGTCGGCGATCCCCGCCTTCTGGTTCATGGATCTGCTGGGTTTCACGCTGAACCAGATGACCCTGCTCGCGCTCAGCCTGGTGGCGGGCGTGCTGGTCGATGACGCGATCGTGGAGATCGAGAATATCGTCCGCCACATGCGCATGGGCAAATCCGCCTATCAGGCGTCGATCGACGCGGCGGACGAGATCGGCCTGGCGGTGCTCGCCACCACCATGGCGATCGTCGCGGTGTTCCTGCCGGTCGCCCTCATGCCGGGCGTGCCGGGCCAGTATTTCAAGAATTTCGGCCTGACCGTCGTCGTCTCGGTGCTGATGAGCCTGGCGGTGGCACGCATGATCACGCCGATGATCGCGGCCTATTTCCTGAAGTCGGCGGGCCATGCCAGCCACGGCGAAGGGTGGCTGATGGACGCCTATATGGCGACGCTGCGCTGGTCGCTGCGCTATGACCGGCCGGCCGACGGGGTGCGGCGGGGGGGGGGCCGTCGCATCCTGGGTCGGTTCCGCGACCATCGCCTGTGGGTGATCGGCATCGGCTTCGGCGCCTTTATGCTGACCGTCGCGATGTTCGCGATCATTCCCAAGACCTTCCAGCCGCCGCAGGACAATGACCAGGCGGTCGCCAAGATCGAGATGGTGCCCGGCACCACGCTGGCCCAGACCGATCAGGTCGTCCGCCGCGTCGCCGCGTTCCTGAAGAAACAGCCCGATGTCGAATCGGTCTATTCGCGCACCAGCGTTGGCAATGGCCGGGTGGTCGCGACGCTGAAGGAGGATCGCTCGATGAAGAGCACCGACTTCGAACGCTCGCTGGCGGGCCAGTTGGCGGCGATTCCCGATGCGCGCGTGTCGTTCCAGTCGCAGTTCGGCTGGGGATCGAGCGGGCGCGACCTGACCATCACGCTGGGCGGCGACGACCCCGCGGTGCTGCGCCGGACCGCGAACCAGATCGTCGAGCAGATGGGGACGATCCCCGGCCTCGTCGCACCGCGCATCGTCGGCAATCTCGACCGGCCGGAAATCGTGATCCGCCCGCGCCTCGACCTCGCGGCCAATCTGGGCGTGACGACGCAGGCGCTGTCGAGCGCGATCCGCATCGCGACTTTGGGCGATATCGACCAGAATTCGGCGCGCTTCTCGCTGTCGGATCGTCAGGTGCCGATCCGCGTCGCGCTGGACCAGAATGCCCGCGCGCGGCTGTCGACCATCCAGAACCTGCCGGTGCAGACCCAGACCGGCGGCTCGGTGCCGCTGAGCGTCGTCGCCGATATCGGCCTGGGCGCGGGGCCGACGCAGATCGACCGTGTGAACCAGCGGCGGCAGGTGACGGTCGGCGCCGACCTGGCCAAGGGCCTGATCAGCGGCGACGCGATGAAGAAGGTCCACGACCTGCCGGTCATGAAGAACCTGCCCATGGGGGTCAGCGAGATGGTGCTGGGCCAGGCCAAGATGCAGGCGGAGATGATGAAGAACTTCTTCACCGCGATCATCTCGGCGGTCTTCCTGGTCTTCGCGGTGCTGGTGCTGCTCTATCGCCGCTTCCTGCCGCCCTTCGTCAACATGGCCTCGCTACTCCTGGCACCGCTGGGCGGATTGCTGGCGCTGTATTTCAGCGGCAACCCGCTGTCGCTGCCGGTCTATATCGGGTTGCTGATGCTTCTGGGCATCGTCGCCAAGAACTCGATCCTGCTGATCGACTTCGCGTTGGAGGAGATCGCCAAGGGCGTGCCGATCCGCGATGCGGTGCTCGATGCGGGCCACAAGCGTGCCCAGCCGATCGTGATGACCACGGTCGCGATGGTCGCGGGCATGGTCCCGACCGCGCTGTCGCTGGGCGGCGACGGATCGTGGCGCAGCCCGATGGGCGTGACGGTGATCGGCGGCCTGGCGCTGTCGACCATCCTGACCCTGCTGATCGTGCCCGCGGCGTTCAGCCTAGCGGTCGGCATCGAGCGCTGGATCGGTCCGCGCCTCGGCCGGCGCCTGCTGACCTACACGCCCGGCGACGAACGGGGGGCGGGGCCAGTGATCGAGGGGCCAGCGGGCGGCCCCGCGCTGCCCCCCGCGCCGGGAAAGCTGGGTTACGATCCGGCGGAGTGAGGGGCGTCCTTCACGGGCCTGGCGCCCGATTTCGTTACGCTCGGGAAAGATTCCTCTTGAACAAAGCCGCGGCTCGCGAATTGTCATGAATGATGGAAGTGACCGCGCGACCGGGGGGTAGCCAGCCCGTTCCGCCCGCCCTGCGCAAGATGCGGGTCGTGGCGACGGGACTGCTGCTGTGCATGGCGGCCCTGTTTCTCGTCGCCCGCGCGGCCCAGCCGATCCACCCCGCCTGGGGCTTCGTCCGCGCCTTTGCCGAGGCGGCGATGGTCGGCGGACTGGCCGACTGGTTCGCGGTCACGGCTCTGTTCCGCCACCCTCTGGGCCTGCCCATCCCGCATACCGCGATCGTGCCGCGCAACAAGGACCGGATCGGCGAGACGCTGGCCAGTTTCCTGCGCGCCAACTTCCTGATTCCACGCGTCGTCGCACGCCGGATGGTTCGGCTCGACGTGGCGGGGGCGGCGGGGCGCTGGCTGGCGCAACCGCCGCAGGAGGGCGGGCGCATCCGGCGCGGCGCGTCACGCCTGTTCGCCGAGATGCTGACTGCCTTCGACCCGCAGCGGCTGGGCGGGATGGTCAAGGCGGGCATCGGATCACGGCTGCGCGCGACCGAGGTGTCGCCGATCCTGGGCCAGCTCCTGAAGGCGACGATCGCCGAGGGACGGCATCTGCCCCTCATGGATGCGGTGCTGCGCTGGGCGGCGAAGGCGCTGGAGGCGAATGAACCCATCGTCCGTGCGATGGTGCATGAGCGGGCCGGGGCGATCCTGCGCTGGACCGGACTGGACGAGACGCTCGCCGACAAGCTGATCGACGGGCTGCACAAGCTGCTCCACGATGTCGCGGAGGATCGTGAGCATCCGCTGCGCCTGAAGATCGAGGAAGGGCTCGATCGCCTGGCCTGGGACCTGCAACACGACCGCCGCACCCGTGCGAGGGTGGAGGCAATGAAGGACGAGTTGATCGCCAATCCGGCGATGCAGCGCTGGCTCGACGGCCTATGGGAGCAGGCGCGCGAGGCGCTGCTCCGGCTGGCGCGCGACCCGGAGGCGGTGACCGCCGGGCGGCTGGGCGACACGCTGCGCCACCTGGGCCAGACATTGCAGGGCGATCCCCGGCTGGCGGCGACGATCAATCGGTTCGTCCGCCGGGCGGCGGTGGGAATTGCGGCCGATTATGGCGACGGCATCGTCCGGCTGGTGTCGGAAACGGTGCGCGGCTGGGATGCCCAGACCGTGACGTCGCGGCTGGAAAACGCGGTCGGCCGCGATCTTCAATATATCCGCATCAACGGAACGCTGGTCGGCGGCAGCGTCGGCCTGATCCTTCACATGGTGGACAGGCTGCTTTGAAAACGTCACGACCTGGTATAATTAATCTCCGGGCACGATTCGTCGTTGGAACGAAGCGCCTTGTCGATGCCCCCGCTTTCCCCCAAAGAGGCAGGTGATGAACGCCAAGGCCGATTATCAGCACGACCCGGCGGACGGTGGCGCCCTGCGTTTCACCGGCAGTCTGTCGCTGGCGACGCTGGGCGACCTGCCCGAGCGGCTGGACCGCGAGGATGGGGCCGTCCGACGCCTCGACCTGTCGCAGGTGGAACGGATCGACACGGTCGGCGCCTGGCTGATCCACCGTTTTGCCGCCCGCAACGATGCGCGGATCGAAGGGCTGAACGACGATCAGCGCCACCTGATCGACAAGGTGGTCGAGGCGGATCAGCCGGTGGCGATGCGGCCTGCGGGCGTCAGCCCCTTTGCGCGGGTGGCTGGCGAGGTGGGCGACGCGGTGGTCGCGGCGTTCCAGACGCTCTACGGCCTGCTGGGCTTCATGGGGGCGACGACGCTGGCGGCGCTGGCGGTGATTCGCCATCCACGCCGTTTCCGCTTCAATGCGGTGGTGCATGAGTTCGAGACGGTCGGCGTCACCGCGCTGGCGATCGTCGGGCTGATGAGCTTTCTGATCGGCATCGTCATCGCGCAACAGGGCGCGGTCCAGCTTCGCCAGTTCGGCGCGGAGGTGTTCACGATCAACCTCGTCGGCCGGTTGACGCTGCGCGAACTGGGCGTGCTGATGACCGCGATCATGGTCGCGGGGCGGTCGGGCTCGGCCTTCGCGGCGCAGCTCGGCACGATGAAGCTGACCGAGGAGATCGATGCGATGCGCGTCATCGGCGTTTCGCCGATGGAGGCGCTGGTGCTGCCCCGCACGCTGGCGGCGGTGACGCTGATGCCGCTGCTGGGTTTCTATTCCTCGCTGATCGCGATGATCGGCGGATGTTTCCTGGCCGCGGTGTCGCTGGGCATCCCGCCCGTCACCTTCATCGCGCGCATCCGCGAGGTGGTGCCGATCACCGACCTGTATGTCGGCCTGATCAAGGCCCCCGTGTTCGGCGCGATCATCGCGATCGCGGGCTGTTTCCAGGGGATGCAGGTCAAGTCCGACGCCGAGCAGGTCGGCCTGCGCACCACGGCGGCGGTGGTGCAGGCGATCTTCCTCGTTATCGTGCTCGACGCGTTCTTCGCGGTCTTCTTCACCTGGATCGGATGGGATTGATGGCCGAGCAGGACGATATCCTCATCCGGGTCCGGGGCCTGCGCAACAGCTTCGGCGAGCAGGTCATTCACGACGGGCTCGACCTGGACGTGCGCAAGGGCGAGATACTGGGCGTGGTCGGCGGCTCGGGCACCGGCAAGTCGGTGCTGATGCGCACGATCATCGGCCTCCAGACCCCCGATGAGGGCGACATCACCGTGTTCGGCCAGCCGACCATCGGCCGCGACGCAACCGAGGCGGTCGATGTGCGCAAGCGCTGGGGCGTGCTGTTCCAGGGCGGGGCGTTGTTCTCGACGCTGACCGTCGCCGAGAATGTCGCGGTCCCTTTGCGCGAATTCTACCGCGAGCTGCCCCCGGCGCTGATGGACGAGATCGCCTCCTACAAGGTGGTGATGACTGGCCTTCCCGCCGATGCGGGGCCCAAATACCCGGCCGAGCTGTCGGGCGGCATGAAGAAGCGCGCAGGGCTTGCCCGCGCGCTGGCGCTGGACCCGGAGCTTCTGTTCCTCGACGAACCGACTGCGGGCCTCGATCCGATCGGTGCTGCGGCCTTTGATCAGCTTATCGCGTCGCTCCAGAAGACATTGGGGCTGACCGTTTTCCTGATCACCCACGACCTCGACACGCTCTATGCCATTTGCGACCGGGTGGCGGTGCTGGCGGACAAGAAGGTGATCGCGGTCGGCACGATCGACGAACTGATCGCGCTCGATCATCCGTGGATCGAGGAATATTTCAAGGGGCCACGCGGCCGTGCCGCCATCGCCGCCAAGGACGAGGTCGCCGATGTCCGGCCCCGTTCGACCGACACGGAGGCGGCGCGCCACCCCACCGAAGTCGAAGCCCATTCCACCGGCCAGCATTCGCAGGGGAATGCGGCCGATGCCCATGCGAGAGGCGAAGCAGGGACACGCTGATGGAAACCCGTTCGAACCACGTCCTAGTCGGCTCTGTCGTGCTGATCCTGCTCGCAGTGCTGGCCATCTTCACCGTCTGGATCGCCCGGCTGGGCGGCACGTCGGAGAAGGAATATGACATCTTCTTCCGCCAGTCGGTGGACGGCCTGGCGAAGGGCTCGGCGGTCACCTATTCGGGCGTGCCGTCGGGACAGGTGAAGGAAATCGCGCTGTGGCGCCCCGATCCGCAGTTCGTGCGGGTGCGCGTCGCGGTCAACGACCAGACGCCGATCCTTCAGGGCACGACCGCATCGATCTCGGCCAGCTTCACCGGCACCAGCACCATCTCGCTGGACGGCGCACGCAAGGGCGCGCCGCCGATCGCCTGCCCGACGCCCGAGAACCGGACCGTCTGCCCCTATGACGTGCCGGTCATCCCGACCAAGCAGGGCGGCATCGGCGCGATCCTGAATTCCGCGCCGCAGTTGCTGGAGCGGCTGTCGACGCTGACCGAGCGGCTGACCGGCCTGCTGTCCGACCGCAACCAGGCGTCGATCGCGGGCATCCTCGACAACACCAACCGCCTGACCGACGCGCTGGCCGATCGCGGGCCGGAGATCGCCGCGACGCTGGCGCAGACCCGCGTGGCGATCCAGCAGGCGGGTGACGCGGCCCAGTCGATCGGGCAGTTGGCGGCGACGACGAACGGCCTGCTGGCCGAGGATGTGAAGCCGACCATGGCCAATCTGAACAAGGCGATCGCCTCGGCCCAGAAGAGCGCCGACACGCTGAACTCGGCGATCGGCGATGCGCGGCCGGGCCTGCAGACCTTCTCCAAGCAGACCGTGCCGGAGGTGGATCGTCTGGTGCGTGACCTGCGCGTGATGACCCAGTCGCTGTCGGCGGTCGCCGAAAAGGTCGACCAGCAGGGGGCCGGGTCGCTGATCGGGCAGCAGAAGCTGCCGGACTATAAGGGCAAGTGAGGAAGCCGATGAGGACCGTCATGAAGACTCCGCTGATCGTTCTGATGGCTTCGCTTCCGCTGGCGGGCTGCATCAGCTTCGGCGCGAAGCCGCCGCCCTCGTTGCTGACCTTGCAGGCGCAGTCGGCGCCGGTGGTGGGCCAGACGCAGGATTCGGGGCGTGGCAAGTCGATCACCATCCAGGTGCCGACCGTGCCGCAGGAACTGGCGACGGCCCGCGTGCCCGTGCAGGAGAATGCGACCAGCATCGCCTATGTGAAGGATGCGCAATGGGCCGAGCCGCCGTCGCGGCTGTTCGCGCGGCTGATGGCGGACACGCTGACCGCGCGGGCGGGGCGTGTCGTGCTGTCGGCGCGTGAATCGGTGACCGATCCGGGCGACCGGCTGGGCGGCGAACTGCGCCAGTTCGGCCTGGATGCGACCCGGCGCGATGCGGTGGTCCTGTATGACGCGGCATTGATCCGCGACGGCCAGACCGTCGTCGAGAAGCGCCGTTTCGAGGCGCGGGTGCCGGTCGGCAAGATCGACAGCCAGAGCGTCGGGCCCGCGCTCAACCAGGCGGCAAACCAGGTGGCGCAGCAGGTGTCGGACTGGGTGGGGCGGTAAGTCCTTAGAATTCCTCCCCTGCAAGGGGCGATCGCGGACGGCGATGCCCCTTTCTCGGGTCTGCTGCTCGCCATCTCCTCTGGCAGGGGGGAGCAGCCCGGCGGCTTCACGGGGAGGATCCCCGCGTCTTCCTGTGACGGCAATTTCCTTTGTTCGTCACAATTTGCGACATAAACGGACTGGACGTGACCGCGACCGCCGGGCAGGTTCGCGGCCATGAAGCCTCGCGCCCGCGTCCTTCTTCTGGCCTCAGCCGCCCTGTCCGGCTGTACGGTCGGTCCCGATTATCATCCCGCCGCGCCGCGGACGCTGGGAGTGCCCGACACATGGTCGGTGCCCGCCGTCAATGCGCAGGCGCAGGATCTCGGCCGCTGGTGGCGATCGTTCAACGATCCGCTGCTGGCCGAACTGGTCGAGCAGGCGGTGGTCGCCAATACGGACGTCGTGCAGGCGGTCGCCCGGCTGCGCCAGGCGCGCGAAAGCCTGGTCCAGAGCCGTTCCTCGCTGCTCCCGACCGTCTCCGGCTCGACCGGCTATCAGCGCAACGAGAATCTGCGCGGCGGCGGGCGCAGCTTTACCCTGCCCGACGGCACGGTGGTCGATACCGGCGGTGGCGGCGGCAGCAACAGCTACACCGTCGGCCTGTCGGCCAGCTATCAGCTCGGCCTGTTCGGCGAACTGCGTCGCACCGTCGAGGCGACGCGCGCGACCTATGAAGGGGCCGGGTTCACCTATGCCGCCACGCTGCTGACGGTCGAGAGCGAGCTGGCGCGCAACTATGTGCTCGCGCGGGCCTATCAGGCGCAGCTCGCCAATGCGCGGGCCAGCCTGGCGTTGCAGGACGATAATCTGGAGATTGCGGGCTTCCGGGTGCGCGCCGGCCTTGTCTCCTCGCTCGATGCCGAACAGGCGCGGGGGCAGCGTGCGCAGACCGCCGCAACCATCCCCACGATCGAGCAGCAATATAATGCCGCCGTGTCGCGCCTGGGCGTGCTGACCGCCCAGGCTCCCGGCGCGCTCAAGGCCCGGCTGGAGGTGGTCCGGCCGATCCCGCAGGGCCCCGCCGTGATCGGGGTCGGCATCCCGGCGGACATATTGCGCCGCCGCCCGGACGTACGCGCGGCCGAGCGCAACCTTGCCGCCGCGACCGCGCGGATCGGGGTGGCGCAGGCAGCCCTCTATCCCGCGCTTGCGATGTCCGGGAATATCAACACCGCGGCGACCAGTCTCGGGTCGCTCGGCGACGCGATCACCGGCAGCCTGTTCGCCGGGCTGACCCAGGCGATCTTCAACGGCGGCCGCCTGCGCAGCCAGGTCCGCAACGCACAGGCCCTCGCCGAGCAGAATTATGCCGCTTATCAGGGCACCGTGCTGACCGCGCTGGAGGATGTCGAGAACGCCATCGTCGCGCTCAACACCGCGCGCGAGCGGGAACGGCAATTCGCGATCCAGCTCGACGCCGCCCGCAACTCGGCCCTGCTGGCGCGCAGCCAGTATCGGTCGGGCCTGACCGATTTCACCACCCTGTCGCAGCAGGAGGCGGCGCTGCTCTCGGCGGAGAATGGACTGGTTCAGGCCCGCTCCGACGCGGCGACCGCGCAAGTGTCGCTATTCGCCGCGCTCGGCGGCGGATGGGACGCGAACACCATTCCCGAAGCGCCGCCGCGCGCCCCCCAAACCCCGGACAACCGCTGATGGCCGATCAGACTCTCGACGATTTCCTGGGCGTAAAGCCGCAGCCCCGCTGGCGCAAATGGGGGCAATGGGGCGTCGTCGTCCTGGGCGTCGTGCTGCTGGCGGTGCTGCTGAAAAGCTGTCTGGGCGGTTCGGACCGGACGGGCTATGCGACGGTTCCGGTCACCCGCGGCAACCTGACCGTCACCGTCTCGGCGACCGGCAAACTGGCCCCGACCAATCAGGTGACGGTCGGCTCGCAGCTTTCGGGCCTCGTGACCAAGGTCGTCGTCGATGTGAACGACCGGGTGAAGGCGGGCGAGGCGCTCGCGCTGATCGACCCCGAACAGATCGATGACCAGATCCGTGCGGCGCAGGCGACGTTGACCGCCAATCAGGCGCAGGTCGCGCAGGCGCAGGCGACCGTTTCCGAGGCCCAGGCGCAGCTTCGTCGACTGGAAGAGGTCTATAAGCTGTCGAACGGACGCGTGCCGTCGGGAACCGAGCTTCAGACCGGGCGTGCCAATGCCCAGCGCGCGGTCGCGGCGCTACGGGTGGCGGAGGCCAATGTCGCCGCCGCCCGCGCGCAGCTCGCCCAGTCGCAGACCCAGCGGCAACGCGCGATCATCCGCTCGCCCGTCTCGGGCGTGGTGCTGGCGCGGCAGGTCGATCCCGGCCAGACGGTCGCGGCGTCGTTCAACACGCCGACCCTGTTCGTCATCGCCGAAGACCTGACCAAGATGAAGCTGGAGGTCGCCATCGACGAGGCCGATGTCGGCGAGGTGAAGGTGGGGCAGAAGGCCGACTTCACCGTCGACGCCTTTCCCGGACGGACCTTCCCGGCGACAATCACGCGGGTCGATCTGGGCTCGAACCTGACGGTCAGCGCGGCGACCTCCTCCTCGTCCTCGACGGCCAGCAGCACATCGACCACGGGGCAGGTGGTCAGCTACGCCGCTGACCTGACGGTCGCCAATCCCGACCTGCAACTGCGCCCCGGCATGACTGCGACGGCGGACATCGTGACCTCGGCCAAGCAGAACGTCATGCTGATCCCCAATTCGGCTTTGCGCTTCCAGCCGTCGGACGGTGCGGGGCAGGGTGGCGGCGGCATCGCCGGATCGCTGACCTTCCGTCCGCGCCGTGATCGCGCGGCACGCACCGCGACCGTACAGCGCGGCGCGACCCAGACGGTCTATGTGAAGGGCAGCGACGGCAAGCCGCAGCCGATCCAGATCGTGACCGGCGACACCAACGGATCGATGACCGAAGTGCTGTCGGGCGGGCTGAAACCGGGCATGGAGGTGATCACCGCCCAGTTGTCGGGCGACCAGAGCGCCGCGCGCGAGCCAGGCCAGCGCCGTCAGGGCCGACAGGGCGGCGGGGGTGGTGGTGGCCGCTGACGCCCCCCTCATCCGCCTGCGCGACGTCACCAAGGTCTATGGCAGCGGCGCGACCCAGTTCCAGGCCCTGAAGGGCGTCGATCTGGACATCGCGGCGGGCGATTTCGTGGCGGTGATGGGGCCATCGGGATCGGGCAAGTCGACGACGATGAACATATTGGGCTGCCTCGACGTGCCGAGCGGCGGCAGCTTCCTGTTCCGCGGCCATCATGTCGAGACGCTCGACCGCGACCAGCGGGCGATGCTCCGGCGGCGCTATCTCGGCTTCGTGTTCCAGGGGTTCAACCTGCTGTCGCGCACCACCGCGCTGGAGAATGTCGAGCTGCCCCTGGTCTATCGGGGCGAGGACAAGAAGACGCGGCGCGAACTCGGCATGGCCGCGCTGGAGAAGGTCGGGCTCGACCAATGGTGGGACCACACCCCTGCCGAGTTGTCGGGCGGACAGCAGCAGCGTGTCGCGATCGCGCGCGCCATCGTCACCAGCCCCGACGTGCTGCTCGCCGACGAGCCGACCGGAAATCTCGATTCCGAACGCTCGGTGGAGATCATGGAGCTTCTCACCGGGCTCAACCAGGACAGCGGCATCACCGTGTTGATGGTCACGCATGAACCGGACATGGCGGCGTTCGCGCGCACCGTCATCCATTTCAAGGACGGGCTGGTCGAGCGGATCGAGGCGCAGCATCGGCCCGGCGTCGTGCCGGAAATGGATGGGCACTGATGTTCGGGACCACGCTTCTTCTCGCGATCCGGTCGATCCGGCGGCATCTGCTCCGCTCCTTCCTGACGACACTCGGCATCGTGATCGGCGTCGGCGCGGTCGTGACCATGGTGACATTGGGCAAGGCGACCACGGCGGCGGTGCAGCAGTCGATCTCATCACTGGGCACCAACATCCTCCAGGTTCGCCCCGGCCAGGGGTTCGGGCGGGGCGGTGGCGGTCCGCGTCCGCCCGACTTCAAGCCGGAGGATGTCGAGGCGATCGCCGACCAGATCGCCGGCGTGACGGCGGTCGCGCCCCAGGCGCAGACGACCGCCACCGCCATCTATGAGGGCGCGAACTGGTCGACCACCGTGACCGGCACGACGCTCGGCTATTTCACCGTGCAGCCCTGGCCGCTGGCCTCGGGGCGGCTCTGGACCCCGGCGGAGCAGGGGGCGGGCAAGGCGGTGTGCATCATTGGCAATACCGTGCGGAAGAACCTGTTCCCCAGCACCGACGCGGTCGGCAAGCGGTTCCGCATCGGCGCGATCAGTTGCGACGTGATCGGCGTGCTGACCACGCGCGGGCAGGGCGGGTTCGGCGACCAGGACGATGTGGTCCTCATGCCGATCAAGGCGGTCCAGCGCCGCTTCACTGGCAGCCGCGATATCCGCCTGATGCTGGTCGGCGTCGACCAGGCCTATTCGACGGCGGCGGTGCAGGCTTCGCTCACCGATCTCCTGCGCGAACGACGCAACATCTCGGGCGGCAAGGAAGATGATTTCAACGTTTTCGACACCAAGCAGATCAGCGACACGCTGACCAGCACGACGACGATGCTGACCCGGATCGTCGCGGCGGTTGCGGCGATCAGTCTGGTGGTCGGCGGCATCGGCATCATGAACATCATGCTGGTGTCCGTTACCGAACGGACGCGCGAGATCGGGATCCGCCTGGCGATCGGGGCGGTCGCACGCGAGGTATTGATGCAATTCCTGGTCGAGGCGGTGGTGCTGTCCTGCCTGGGCGGGATCGTCGGCCTGATCCTGGCGCAGGCGATCATCGCGGTGCTG
Organism: Sphingomonas sp.; assembly: GCF_039594485.1. Taxonomy (GTDB): domain Bacteria; phylum Pseudomonadota; class Alphaproteobacteria; order Sphingomonadales; family Sphingomonadaceae; genus Sphingomonas. The sequence continues at coordinate 32,141 of NZ_JBCNNI010000011.1, forward strand.
GTGCCGGTGATGCAGGTGCCATGGACGTTCGATCCACAGATCAACATCGTCGCCTTTGCGATTTCGGCGGTGATCGGGGTGGTGTTCGGCTATTTCCCCGCGCGGCGTGCGGCGGCGCTCAATCCGATCGATGCGCTACGCCACGAGTGATCCGCTCGGGCGCGTGGACGAGCTGGCGTAGCCTTTCCAGATCCTCCGGCGTGTCGATGTCGATCAGCTCGGCGGGGGCGGTGACGACATGGCGTCCGCCGGCGACCAGCTTACGGCCGCCCTCGTCGCCCTCCAGCTTCAACAGGTCGTCGAACCGGCCCGCGCCGAAGACGCCCGGCGGGGTCGGATGCTCGCCATTGCTCGACACGACGACCGCGTCCGGTCCGTCAAAGGCGTCGAACAGGCGATAGATATGCGCTGCGGTCACGCGCGGCATGTCGGCCAGCGCGATCAGGATCGCCTTGGGCGCGGTCTTGATCGCCTCCCGGATGCCGAGATGCAGCGAGAAGGACATGCCCCGCGCGACATCGTCATTGTGGATCACACGGTAGCCGCGCGAGGCGAAGTCGAGTTGGCAGCCATCGGTCACGACGATCCGGTCGGCAAAGGGAATGCTCTCCAGCGCGGTGGTGACATGGAAGCCTACTGGCTTGCCGAGAAATTCGGCCTCCAGCTTGTTCTCCAGTCCGAAGCGGCTCGATTGTCCCGCCGCGAGCAGGACCAGAACCACATCCTCAGCGTCGATCATGAAAGGCTCCTATCATCGCCGCCGCGATCGACAGCGCGATCTCCGACGGGCCGATCGCGCCGATATCGAGGCCGACAGGGCCATCGATCCGGTCGATCGTTGACAAGGAAACGCCCATCGCCGCCAGACGCTCCCGCCGCGCGGCATGGCTGCGCCGACTCCCCAGCGCGCCGACATAGGCGGTGGGATGGGCGAGCGCAGCGACCAGGGCCGGGTCGTCGATCTTGGTATCGTGGCTCAGCGTCACCACGGCGGTCGCGGGGCCGGGGGCATAGGCGGCGACCGCCTCGTCGGGCCAGCGATCGTCCAGCGTCACGCCGGGAAAGCGTTCCGGCGTGAGGAAGCGCGCGCGCGGGTCGATCACCACCGTCTCGATGCCCAGCGTCTGCGCAAGCTGTGCCAGGCTCTGCGCGATCTGCACCGCGCCCACGATCAGCAAGCGGCGTGGCGGGTCATAGCGGTTGGCGAAGACTTCGCCCGTCTCGATCGGGCGAAGGTCCGCCTTGCCGGTGGCGAGGTCGGTGGTGACGGTCAGCGAGCGGCCCTGTTCCCGAGCGTCGGCGATCCGGTCGAACAGTTCGGGATCGAAGCCGTCCGCCGACACCGGCTGGACCATCACGGCAATCTCGCCGCCGCAGGGCAAACCGACTTCCCAGGCGGAGGCATCCGCCACGCCGTAGCGCTTTACCTGGAACGGCGCGCCCGCGATCACCTCTGCGGCGGTGTGGAGGATGTCATTCTCGACGCAGCCGCCCGAGACCGATCCCTCGAACCGGCCATCGGCATGGACCAGCATGTGGCTGCCGCGCGGACGTGGTGCCGACCCCCAGGTCGACACCACCGTCGCAATCGCCATCGGCGCACCGCGCCATTCGCGCGCGGCGGCCAGAACCCGTTCATTGTCGCTCATCAAAGCGCCGGCAGGTGCTCGAGGAGCTTGTCGAGCGTCACCGGCATCTCGCGCACCCGGATGCCGGTGGCGTTGTAGATGGCGTTGACCACGGCCGGGGCCGCGCCCGAGATGCCGAGTTCGCCGATGCCCTTGGCGTGGATCGGATTGGCATGGATGTCCCGCTCGTCGAGGAAATGGACTTCCATCTGGGGGACGTCGGCGTTCACCGGCACATGATACTCGGCCAGATCATGATTCACCAGCTTGCCGGTGCGCGGGTCGTGGATCAGTTCCTCGGTCAGCGCGGTGCCGATGCCGAAGGTCATGCCGCCCAGGCATTGCGAGCGCGCCGTCTTGGCGTTGAGCACCCGTCCCGCCGCGAACACGCCCAGCATCCGCCGCACCCGCACTTCGCCGGTGACGACATTGACGCCGACTTCGGCGAAATGCGCACCGTAACTCGCTTGGCTGAACTGCTTCTCCTGCTGGCCCGGCTTGATCTCGCCGATCGCGGACAGGCCGTCCTTGCCGACCAATTCGGTTAGCGGCACCGAGCGATTGTCGCCGATCGCCATGCCGTCCTTCAGCGTCAGGCCGTCCGCTTTGACGCCCATCGCCTTGGCCAGCTTCTCGCGCACCCGCTCGGCCGCGAGGTACACGGCGGACCCGGCCGATGCCGCACCCCAGGATCCGCCCGACCCGGCGGCGGGGGGATCGTTGGTGTCGCCCAGCGCCATCGTCACCCGCTCGACCGGCAGGCCCAGGATCTCGGCGGCGATCTGTGCCATGATCGTATAGCTGCCCGTGCCGATATCGGTCATCGCCGAGGATACCGTCGCACTGCCGTCAGGGTGGAGTTCCACCTTGGCGGCGGACTGCTGCAACTGGTTGGAGCGACAGGCAGCGGCGACGCCCATGCCGATCAGCCAGTCGCCCTCGCGCCGCTGGCCTGCCGCCTGCCGCTTGTCCCAGCCGAAATGCTTCGCGCCCTCCTCCAGCGAACGGGTCAGGTTGCGCGATGAATAGGGGACGTTCAGTTCGGGATCCTGCTCGGGATCGTTGACCTTGCGAAGGTCGATCGGATCCATGCCGATCGCCTCGGCCAGTTCGTCCATGGCGCATTCCAGGCCGACCATGCCGACCGCCTCGCCCGGCGCGCGCATCGAGCCCGAAAGCAGCAAGTTCAGCCGCGCCACGTCATGGTTGATCCGCCGATTCTCGCCCGCATAGAGGAAATGCGTGCCGATCCCGACGGGCTCGAAGAAATCCTCCTCCGGCAGGTTGGCGGTGATCGCTTCATGCCCCAGCGCCACGATCCGCCCGCCCGCTTCGGCCCCCAGCCGCATCCGCTGTTCGGTGTTGGAGCGGCGGACGGTCGCGTCGAACACCTGCTGGCGCAGCATCACTGCCTTGACCGGACGGTTCAGTCGCTTGGCGGCGATGGCGGCGGCGACGCTTTCGGGGGCGATGCCCAGCTTCGCGCCGAAGCCGCCGCCGATATAGCGTGAGATGATCCGCACTTTGGACTGCGACACGCCCAGCGCCTTGGCGAGCTGCTGCGCGTCGGAGGTCGGCATCTGATAGGCGCCGTACAGCGTCAGCGCGCCCTCTTCCCACACCGCGATCGAGGCATGGGGCTCCATCGCCGCCGCATTCTGGCTGGGGGTGGTATAGGTGACGTCGATCCTGACCGCGGCATTGTCGAACGCCTTGTCGAAATCGCCCTGGTCGTAATGGCCCTTGATCAGGCCATCGGGGGCGGGTTCCGCCTGATCCTTGTTCGCTTCGTAATCGAACACCCCGTCGAGCGGTTCATATTCGACCTTCAGCCGCTTGGCGGCGTCGCGCGCGACCTCGAAGCTCTCAGCGATGACGATCGCGATGATCTCGCCGAAATAGTCGACGGTGCGGACGCCCTGGGTCGGGGCCTCGGTCTCGCCGCCCTGCTGCGGGTTGCGGATGAAGCTGGCATAGTCGGTGATGACGTCGATCACGCCGGGGATGCTCTTCACCGCATCGGCGTCGATCGCCTTGACCTTGGCATGGCCCGTGGTCGCGCCGACCAGCACGCCGTGCGCGATATTCTCGATGGCATATTCCGCGGCATAGGTGGCGGTGCCCGTCACCTTTTTCGGCCCGTCCACCCGGTCGAGCGGTTTGGAAATCACCCCTTGCACGCCCGTATCGAGCAGGCTGTCGGGATGCGGCTGATCCATGGTCAGCGAATGCGTGTCGTCCTTGCCGAAGCCGAACATGGGATCAGCCCTCCTGAGTCAGTTCGCGGAGCGTCGCGATCAGCGTGCGGCGCGTGAGCGGAATCTTGAAGTCGTTCGAGCCATGGCCCCTGGCGTCGGCCAGCAGCGCATCGGCGGCGGCGTTGAAGGCCACGTCGGTCGGTGCCTGCCCGACCAGTGCGGCTTCCACCGCCTCGTCGCGCCACGGCATCGGACCGAGGCCGCCGAACGCCAGCCGGGCCGAGGCAATCTTGCCGCCCTCGACCGCGACGATCCCGGCGACCGACACCAGCGCAAAGGCATAGGAGGCGCGGTCGCGCACCTTGCGATAGGCCTGTCGCCCCTTGGGGGCGGGGGGCAGTTCGACATGGGTGATGAGTTCGCCCGGCTCCAGGACATTCTCGATCTCGGGCGTGCTGCCCGGCAGGCGGTAGAAGTCGCCGATCGCGATGCGGCGGCGGTCGCCATCGGGCTTCCGGGTGATGATCACCGCGTCCAGCGCACGCATCGCGACGGCCATGTCGCTGGGGTGGGTGGCGATGCACTGGTCCGAGGTGCCGAGGATGGCGAGGATGCGGTTCTCGCCGCCGATCGCCGAACATCCGCTGCCCGGCTCGCGTTTGTTGCAGGCGCAAGCGGGGTCGTAGAAATAATAGCAACGCGTCCGCTGGAGCAGATTGCCGCCGGTCGAGGCCTTGTTGCGCAACTGTCCCGAGGCGCCCGCGAGCAGCGCGCGCGACAGGACGGGATAATGCGCGATCACGCGGGGATCGGCGGCGAGATCGCTATTGGGCACCAGCGCGCCGATGGTCAGGCCACCATCCTCGCGGTCCTCGATCTCGCCGAGATCCAGGCGGCTGATGTCGATCAGCGTGTCGGGCGTCTCCACCTGCAATTTCATCAGGTCGAGCAGATTGGTGCCGCCCGCGATGAAGCGCGCCCCCGGCACCGCGCCGTCGCGGGTGGCGGTCGAAATCGAGTCGGCGCGGGCATAGTCGAAGAGCTTCATGCCGCGACCTCCCGACCCACATCTTCATTGGGATTGCGGTTGCCTTGCCCGGCCACCTCGCGGATCGCGTCGACGATGTTGGGATAGGCGGCGCAGCGGCACAAATTGCCGCTCATCCGTTCGGAAATCTCCGCCTCGGTCAGCGCGGCATGGCCGAGATCCTCGGTGACATGGCTGGGCCAGCCCTTCGCCACCTCGGCCAGCATCCCGACCGCCGAGCAGATCTGCCCGGGCGTGCAATAGCCGCACTGGAACCCGTCATGCCGCACGAACGCATCCTGCATCGGATGGAGGTTGCCCGGCTGGCCGAGCCCCTCGATGGTGGTGACCTCGTCATCCTGATGCATGACGGCGAGCGTCAGGCAGCTATTGATCCGCCGCCCGTTGACCAGCATCGTGCATGCGCCACACTGGCCATGGTCACAGCCTTTCTTGGAACCCGTCAGCCCCAGATGTTCGCGACACAGATCGAGCAGCGAGGTGCGGACATCGACCTCGATGTCATGCGATTGACCATTGATTGTGAAATGCATCGCGCCATCCCCTTGGGATTACAGTTGGATGAACAAACGCCATGATTTCCTTGCGTTTCCCGTTGCGAACCACTCTCATTGCCGCGTCGCTCATGATCGGGCAGGGTGAGGCGATGTCCGCCGGTCCGTCGAAACCGCTCTCGCCCCCGATCGTCATCGCCCATCGCGGCGCGAGCGGAGAGCGGCCCGAACACACACTCGCCGCCTATGACCTTGCGATCCGCGAGGGGGCGGACGTGATCGAGCCCGATCTCGTGCCGACGAGGGACGGGCATCTGGTCGCCCGGCACGAGAATGAGATTTCCGGCACGACCGATGTGGCGTCGCACCCCGAATTCGCCGACCGCAAGACGACGAAGACGATCGACGGGCAGAGCGAAACCGGCTGGTTCACCGAGGATTTCACGCTGGCGGAGTTGAAGACGCTGCGCGCCCGCGAACGCCTGCCGCAATTTCGTTCGACCGCCTATGACGGGCAATTCCAGATTCCGACGCTGGAAGAGATCATCGCCCTGGCCAAGGAACGGTCGAAGGAACTGGGGCGGACGATTGCCATCTATCCCGAAACCAAACACCCCACCTATTTCGCCGCGATCGGCAAGGGCACCGATGCGCCGCTCGTCGCCGCGCTGGACAAGGCGGGGTGGAAGACCGCCGATGCGCCGGTCTTCATCCAGTCGTTCGAGGTGGATAACCTGAAGCATCTGAAGACCATGACCGGCATCCGCCTGATTCAGCTCGTCGCGGGCGAGGGCGGTCCGGCGGACGGTGCCGCGCCCAGCTATGCCGCGATGATGACGCCCCAGGGGCTGAAACAGGTTGCGACCTATGCCTGGGGCATCGGGCCGGACAAGGCGATGCTGTGGAGCGGCGATGCCCCCACGACTCTGGTGGCGGATGCGCACGCGGCGGGGCTGCGCGTCCATCCCTGGACCTATCGCGCGGAGAATAAATTCGTGCGGCCCACGTTCCGCCGGGGCACCGATCCCAAGGCGCATGGCGATGTCGCGGGCGAGATCGCGGCCGCGCTGGGCCAGGGCATCGACGGATTCTTCACTGATTTTCCGCAAATCGGCGTAGAAACGCGCAACGCCGCGCTGCGCGCTCGCTGAAAGACCCTGTAACCATGCGTAAACTCGTCCTGACCCTCGCCGCCCTGACCATGCCGCTCGCCACCGGAGGCTGTGTGAAGACGGTCACCAGCGTCGTGAAGGCGCCGTTCCAGGCGGCGGGGCAAGTGGTCGACTGGACGACGACCAGCCAGGACGAGGCCGATCGCAATTACGGCCGCAAGATGCGCAAGAAGGAAGCGCGCGAGGGCCGCGAGCGGCGCGAATATGAAAAACAGTGCCGCAAGCATCCCGACCAGTGCCAGCAAGATCAGCAGGGCCAACCCGGCCAGCAAGGCTATGACGGCTATCGCGCCGCCAATGACTGATCGGTGACGGGTGGCCATCCCGCCAGGATGGCCGCCACCGCCGCCAGCACCTGCGGCCGGTGCTGCACCCACAAATGGCTGGAGCGGACTTCGATCGCCGGAGTCGCCTCGTCGCGACAGATGATCCCGGCGACCAGTCCGTCGCTGCGGCTCCAGATCGCGGCGGAGGGGCAGGGGAGCGGCCCCGCGATCGCCGCCGAACGCGCGATCACGCTGGGGTCGTCGATCCGCTCGCCGGTCAGCCGTTCGAAGGCGCGCCAGACATTGGTCGCGCGCGGCGGTCCCGCATAGGGCGAGGAGATGGTGACGACGCCCGCGATCAGATCGGGCCGCGTCTGCGCCACCATCCGCGCCATGATCCCGCCCAGGCTGATGCCGATCAGCGTGACGGGGCCACCATCCGTCGCCAGCGACTCGATCCGGGCGATCAGTCGTCCGGCGTCCGGCCCGACGCTGCGCACCCCCAGATTGCGGCCCAGGCCCCAGCCATGCGCGCGATAGCCCTTGGTCGCGAGATAGCGGCGAAGCACGACGTTCGACCGATCCGTATTGAACAGGCCGGGCAGCACCATCACCGTCCGCCCGTCTCCCGGTGGGGCGGCGGCCAGTTCGGCGCGGTGTCGCCACCAGGTCGCCCCCATCCACAAGGCCCGGGGCAGTTCGGCGGCGCAGAGTGCTTTGGAGGGCGGTGGGATCACAGCCATGGCATCACCGTCCAGGGAAAGGGTGTCCACCACCCCATTCGCAACCCCGCCGCCGCCAGCGCATCCCCGGTCCAGCCATTGCAGGTGTACAGCGCGCTGTACCGCCCCTTCGCCTCGTAAAAGGCATCATAGACGTCATAGCCGGGATAATGCGGCCCGCCTCGCCGCCAACTGGCCTGGATGAAGGCCACCATGCGGCGATAGGCTTCGGGTGACAGGCGGACCATGCGGACATCATTGCCGTTCGCGCGGGGCAGCGGGAGGTGATCGACATGGATCATCGTCCGCTCGCTGCCCAGCGCGGCGTGAAGGATCGTCCCCGCCCGGACATCGCGCCAGTGCGGCGTCTCGCGGAAGAAGCCCGCCTCGCCCCAGCCGATGGCGAGATAGGGAAAGCCCGCATAGCGCGGATCGCGCAGATCCTCCGGCCGCGCCCAGTCGCGCCAGTCCACCCCGGCGGCCTGTTTGGGCACGATGATCGCGGTATGGACCGCACTCGATTCGATGAAGATGGTGACGGCATCCGGTCCGGCGGCTGGCGCCGCGATGGTCGCGCGGGGGATCGCGCCGAACATCGAGCCCGTCGCGAAATAGCAGAGCAGCAGCAGCGCGAAGGACGCCAGCACGCCTCTTGCAACGCTGCCCACGCGTCGCCACGATGTGGTTTCATTTGTCACCATCTTCATGATAGGCTCCGCGAATGGCACAGGATACCCATGTTCTCGCGGCTCCGCCCGAAGGGGCCGGTGCCGACTGGACCATCCCGCAGGGGTGGGAGCATTATACCGCGCAAGATCATGCGACCTGGGATACGCTGTTCGCGCGTCAATCCAAGCTGCTGCCGGGTCGTGCGTCGGAGGCGTATCTGCGCGGCCTCGACGTGCTGAAGCTGTCGCGGCCCGGTATTCCCGATTTCAAGGAACTGTCGCAGCGCCTGATGAAACTGACCGGGTGGCAGGTGGTCGCGGTGCCGGGGCTGGTGCCCGACAACGTCTTCTTCGACCATATGGCCAATCGCCGCTTCGTCGCGGGCAATTTCATCCGGCGGCCGGACCAGCTCGACTATCTTCAGGAGCCGGACGTCTTTCACGACGTGTTCGGCCATGTGCCGATGCTCGCCGATCCCGTGTTCGCCGATTATCTCGCCGCCTATGGCCGGGGCGGTCAGCGGGCGCTGGGGATGGATGCGCTCAAATATCTCGGGCGGCTCTATTGGTACACGGTCGAATTCGGGCTGGTGCGCGAGGGCGGCGGCCTCCGCATCTATGGCGCGGGCATCGTGTCGAGCTATTCCGAAAGCCGTTTCGCGCTGGAGGATCCGAGCCCCAACCGGATCGGTTTCGACCTCGCCCGGGTCATGCGGACCGAGTATCGGATCGACGATTTCCAGCAAAATTATTTCGTCATCCCCAGTTACGAGGAACTGCTCCAGATCACGCTGGAGACGGACTTCGCGCCGCTTTACGCGCAGATCAAGGCGTTGCCCGATATCCCGGTGGCGGAGATCGTCACGGGGGATGAGGTGGTGACGCATGGGACGCAGGACCATGCCCGTGCAAAGGCGGTTTCCTAGGCATCGTCGCGCCGGCGCGGGCCGGGGCCTTTCTCGACGATCGGAAAGGAGCCGCCAGGGCTTCCAGTCTTGGACGGGATGATGGCGATCGGGGAACCTTCGCCCCCGCTCCCGGTTCGCTGCGTCATGCACGACCTGCCCAATAATGCGGTGAACTATCCGCTGCTCGCCCGCCCCCACATCCAGCTTTACGGCACGGTGGATGAGGTGATGTATGCCGGCTTCAAGGACCAGCTCGACGCCGCACCCGCCGAGGGGCCGCTGGTGGTGTCGATCACGACTCTGGGCGGCGATCCAGAAATGGCGCGCGCGATGGGCGACTCGATCCGGCTGCTGCGCGACTATACGGGGCGCGACACGCTGTTCCTTGGCAAGGTCGCGGTCTATTCGGCCGGGGCGACCCTGATGTCCGCCTTTCCCGTCGAGCATCGTTTCCTGACCCGCGGCACGCGCCTGATGCTGCACGAACGGCAGATGAGCGGCAGCATCGACCTGTCCGGCCCGCTGACCAACCTGCCCGTGGTGCTGAAGGCCAAGCTGAACGAGATCGAGCAGTCCGTGCGGATCCAGGAAGAGGGGTTCCGGGCCATCGTCAACGGCTCGAAGGTGACGTTCGAGACGCTTCGGGAAAAGGCGCGCAGCAACTGGTATATCGATGCCGAGGAGGCGCGCGAGCTGGGCCTCGTGCTTGATGTGATCTGAAGCCACGCCTAAATCGGTCAAGACATTTGCGACAAGCGCCCCTGTCATGTATCGGCGGGGGCGATCCTTTGCCGACATGCCTGTCGGCCCATCCAGCGGGTTTGTGACCATGGCCGAATTTGCCCTGCCGAAGAACAGCGTCATCAAGAAGGGCGAAACGCACAGCGCGACCACCTCGGGCCGCATCAAGAAGTTCAAGGTCTATCGCTACGATCCCGACTCGGGCCAGAACCCGCGTTACGACACGTTCGAGGTCGATCTGGACGAATGTGGCCCGATGGTGCTCGACGCGCTGATCAAGATGAAGGCCGAGCAGGACAGTTCGTTGACCTTCCGCCGTTCGTGCCGTGAAGGCATTTGCGGATCGTGCGCGATGAACATCGACGGCCGCAACGGCCTGGCCTGCACCACCGCGATCGAGGATGTGAAGGGCGAGGTCCGCATCACCCCGCTGCCGCACATGGACGTGGTCAAGGACCTGGTGCCCGACTTCACCCATTTCTATGCGCAATATGCGTCGATCAAGCCGTGGCTCCAGACCGTGTCGCCCGCGCCTTCGGGCAAGGAGCGGCTCCAGTCGCCGGACGACCGCGCGAAGCTCGACGGGCTGTACGAGTGCATCCTGTGTGCCTGCTGCTCGACCTCGTGCCCCAGCTATTGGTGGAATTCGGACAAGTTCCTCGGCCCGGCGATCCTGCTCCAGGCCTATCGCTGGCTGGCCGACAGCCGCGACGAGATGACCGGCGAGCGTCTGGACGAACTGGAAGATCCGTTCCGCCTGTATCGTTGCCACACGATCATGAACTGCGCGAATGTCTGCCCCAAGGGTCTGAACCCGGCCAAGGCGATCGCCGAGATCAAGAAGATGGAAGCCGAGCGGATCATCTGATTCGATCGGTTTCGATGGAAACGGGAAGGGGGTCGGAAACGGCCCCCTTTCTGTTTCTGCTCCGATCGTCAGGGCCGTCTCACCCCTCCGGCGCTTACGCGCCTCCTTCCCTCTTGCCATGGGAGAAGGAAGGGTGAGGGGGGATAGGGGTTGACGCGCGGCAGGGCAGGGCAGACATCGACGCCACAATGCCCGACATCCTCAACGCCTATCGCCGCCTGATCGAAGCCGGAGAGCTTCGCCCCGATCCCGAACAGGCCGCCGCCGCCGCCCGACTCGCGCAGCTGGCGATCGAACTCGAAACGCCGCGAAAGACCGGCTTTCTCGCGCGGCTGACCGGCAAGGGTGCGCCGTCCCCCAAGGGCGTCTATCTCTGGGGCGATGTCGGGCGCGGCAAGTCGATGCTGATGGACCTGTTCTTCGACCATGTCGCGGTCGAGGCCAAGCGCCGGGTCCATTTCGCCGAGTTCATGCTGGAGGTTCACGCCCGCATCGCCACCGAGCGCGCCAAGCAGGCGGGCGAGCCGATCGCCCCGGTCGCCGCCGCGCTGGCCGAGGAGACCCGGCTGCTGGCGTTCGACGAGATGATGGTCACCAACAGCCCCGATGCGATGATCCTGTCGCGGCTGTTCACCGCCTTGATCGAGGCGGGGGTGACGATCGTCACCACCTCCAACCGTCCGCCCAGGGACCTCTACAAGAACGGGCTCAATCGTGAGCATTTCCTGCCCTTCATCGCGCTGATCGAGGAACGGCTGGACGTGCTGGCGCTCAACGGCCCCACCGATTACCGGCGCGATCGGCTGGGGCGGCTCGATACTTGGCTGGTGCCCAATGGGCCCAAGGCGACGATGACGCTGTCGGCGGCGTTCTTCCGCCTGACCGACTATCCGGTCGAGGATGCCGCGCATGTGCCGAGCGAGGATTTGAAGGTCGGTGGCCGGGTGCTGCACGTTCCCAAGGCGCTGAAGGGCGTGGCGGTCTTCTCGTTCAAGCGGCTGTGCGGCGAGGCGCGCGGGGCGGCGGACTATCTGGCGATCGCGCGGCGCTTCCACACCGTCATTCTGGTCGGCATTCCCAAGCTGGGGCCCGAGAACCGCAACGAGGCGGCGCGCTTCGTCCAGCTGATCGACGCACTCTACGAACACAAGGTCAAGCTGCTCGCCGCAGCCGACGCCCAGCCTGCCGAACTCTATGAAACGGGGGACGGTCGGTTCGAGTTCGAACGGACGATCAGCCGCCTCGAAGAGATGCGCTCCGAGGAGTATTTGGCCCAGGGCCATGGCTCGGATGAAGGGCAGATCACGCATTAATGCACTTGCGAACTATTATCGTTTAAAATCTTAAACTCTATGGATTAACGGTTGCCCCGACGCCGCAATAGGCGTAGGCCGCGTGACCAATCACGCACGTCCACTACGGAGTAGGATTGGAATGGCTCGCAAGAAGATCGCGCTGATCGGTGCCGGTAATATCGGCGGCACGTTGGCGCACCTCGCCGCGCTCAAGGGGCTGGGCGATATCGTCCTGTTCGACGTCGTCGAGGGTGTGCCCCAGGGCAAGGCGCTCGACCTGTCGCAGTGCGGCCCGGTCGAAGGCTTCGACGCGAACATCAAGGGCTCCAACGATTACGCCGACATCGCGGGCGCCGATGTCATCATCGTGACCGCCGGTGTCGCGCGCAAGCCCGGCATGAGCCGCGACGACCTGCTCGGCATCAACCTGAAGGTGATGAAGGCGGTCGGCGAGGGCATCAAGAACAACGCCCCCGACGCATTCGTCATCTGCATCACCAACCCGCTCGACGCGATGGTGTGGGCGCTGCGCGAATTCTCGGGGCTTCCCGCGAACAAGGTCGTCGGCATGGCCGGCGTGCTCGACTCGGCGCGCTTCAGCCACTTCCTCGCCGAGGAATTCGGCGTGTCGGTGAAGGACGTGAACACCTTCGTGCTCGGCGGTCATGGCGACACCATGGTCCCGGTCCTGGAATATTCGACCGTCAGCGGCATCCCGGTCAGCGACCTGATCGAAATGGGCTTTTCGACCAAGGAAAAGGTCGACGAGATCGTCAAGCGCACCCGTGGCGGCGGCGGCGAGATCGTCGCGCTGCTGAAGACCGGCTCGGCTTTCTATGCGCCCGCCACCAGCGGCATCGCGATGGCCGAGGCGTATCTCTACGACCAGAAGCGCATACTGCCCGCCGCGGCGCACCTGTCGGGTGAATATGGCATCGACAACCTCTATGTCGGCGTGCCCGTCGTGATCGGCGCCGGCGGCGTCGAGAAGGTCGTCGAGGTCAATCTGTCGGACGAGGCGAAGGCCAACCTTCAGGTTTCGGTCGACGCGGTCAAGGAACTGCTCGTCGCCTGCAAGGGCATCGACGAGAGCCTCGCGTAATTTGAAGGAATGACACCGCCCCGGCGAAGGCCGGGGCCCAGTTGGGTTGGCCATGGTGATCGAAGCGCAAGCCTTCGTCTACATCATGGCCAGCGGTCGGAACGGGACGATCTATATCGGCTCAACGACCAATCTGCCGCGGCGCGTATGGGAACATCGCAATGACGTGGTGGCTGGGTTTACGCGGGATAACCGCTGTCATCGGCTCGTATGGTACGAGGTGCATGGCAGTTGGGAAGCGGCGCGGCAACGCGAACTGCGGATGAAGAATTGGAAGCGGCTTTGGAAGCTGCGGGAGATCGAAGGGCTCAATCCCGATTGGGACGACCTCTATGATCGCATCGCACTGCCATAATCGTATCGCAACTGGGCCCCGGCCTTCGCCGGGGCGGACAAGGACGGAACCGACGGATGAGCATCCTCGTCAACAAGAACACCAAGGTCATCACCCAGGGCATGACGGGTGAAACCGGCACGTTCCATACCCAGCAGGCGCTGGCCTATGGCACGCAGATGGTCGGCGGCGTGACGCCGGGCAAGGGCGGCACCGAGCATATCGGCCTGCCGGTCTTCAACACCGTCGCCGAAGCCAAGTCGAAGACGGGCGCCGATGCGTCGGTCATCTATGTGCCGCCGCCCTTCGCGGCCGACTCGATCCTGGAAGCGATCGACGCCGAGATTCCGCTGATCGTCGCGATCACCGAGGGCATTCCGGTGCTCGACATGGTGAAGGTGAAGCGCGCCCTGTCGGGTTCGAAGTCGCGCCTGATCGGTCCGAACTGCCCGGGCGTGCTGACGCCGGGCGAGTGCAAGATCGGCATCATGCCGGGTTCGATCTTCAAGAAGGGCTCGGTCGGCGTCGTGTCGCGCTCGGGAACCCTGACCTATGAAGCGGTGTTCCAGACCTCGAATGCGGGCCTGGGCCAGACGACCGCGGTCGGCATCGGCGGCGACCCCGTCAACGGCACCAACTTCATCGACGTGCTGGAGCTGTTCCTGGCGGACGACGAAACCCAGTCGATCATCATGATCGGCGAGATCGGTGGTTCGGCCGAGGAAGAAGCCGCGCAGTTCCTGCGCGACGAGGCCAAGCGCGGCCGTTCGAAGCCGATGGCCGGTTTCATCGCGGGTCGCACCGCGCCTCCGGGGCGTCGCATGGGCCATGCCGGTGCGATCGTGTCGGGCGGCCAGGGCGGCGCCGAGGACAAGATCGCGGCGATGGAAGCGGCCGGGATCAAGGTCGCGGCTTCGCCGTCGGAACTCGGCTCGACCCTGTTGTCGGTGCTGAACAAGTAAGGCGTATCGCGTCACCCCGGCACACCCGCCGGGGTCCGTGGCGGCAGGCGGGCCGCTCGCGGCTGCGGACCCCAGGCGGATGTGCCGGGGTGGCGATCATGAAGAAGACGAGCGGTCGAGGAAGCGTCTCATGGGCTACGAAGGCCAGGATTTCAGCGATATCGCGGCGGGCGTCAGCCCTGCCTTCATCGAAACGCTCTATGCCAAATATCAGGCCGACTCCGCGTCGGTCGACGCGGGCTGGCGGACCTTTTTCGACGGTCTGGAGCAGGGCGTGGGCGCACCGAGCTGGCAGAACAAGCGCTGGCCGCTGACCTCGACCGACGATCTGACGGCGGGCCTCGACCCAACCCAGATGGAACCGGCCCCGAAGCCCGCCAAGGGTGGCAAGCCCGCTCCGACGGCTGCGGCGGCAGCCCCCTCGACCGCCGACATCGTCAAGGCGGCGGGCGACGCGATCCGCGCGCAGATGCTGATCCGCACCTATCGGGTGCGCGGCCATCTGGCTGCGAACCTTGACCCGCTGGGCCTGTCGGGCCTGCGTGAGCTTCCCGAGGATCTGAAGACCGAATATCACGGCTTCACCGACGCCGATATCGACCGCAAGGTGTATCTCGGCGGCACGATGGGCTTCGAATGGGCGACCATTCGCGAGCTCGTGGAGACGCTGCGCAAGAATTACTGCGGCAATGTCGGCCTGGAATATATGCACATCGCGGATGTGGAGGAGCGCCGCTTCCTCCAGGACCGGATGGAAGGCCAGGACAAGGCGATCGAGTTCACCGTCGATGGCAAGAAGGCCATCCTGAACAAGGTCATCGAGGCCGAGCAGTGGGAAAAGTTTCTCGGCAAGAAATATGTCGGCACCAAGCGCTTCGGCCTGGATGGTGGCGAGTCGATGATCCCCGCGCTCGAATCGGTCATCAAGTACGGTGGCCAGATGGGCGTGCGCGAGATCGTGTTCGGCATGGCGCATCGCGGCCGCCTGAACGTGCTGGCCAACGTCATGGCCAAGCCGCTGCGCGTGATCTTCCACGAATTCGCCGGTGGCTCGGCCAACCCCGATGACATCGGCGGTTCGGGCGACGTGAAGTATCACCTCGGCACCTCGACCGACCGCGAGTTCGATGGCCACAAGGTCCATATGTCGCTGGTCGCCAACCCCTCGCACCTCGAGGCGGTGAACCCGGTCGTGCTGGGCAAGACCCGCGCGATCCAGACGATCGCGGGCGACCTGACCGATCACTCGGCCTCGGTGCCGGTGCTGATCCATGGTGACGCCGCATTCGCGGGCCAGGGCATCGTGTGGGAGTGCCTTGGCTTCTCCGGCATCCGTGGCTATAACACCGGCGGCTGCGTCCACTTCATCATCAACAACCAGGTGGGCTTCACCACCTCGCCGCAGTTCGCGCGCTCCTCGCCCTATCCGTCGGACGTGGCCAAGGGCGTCCAGGCGCCGGTCTTCCACGTCAATGGCGACGATCCCGAGGCGGTGACCTTCGCCACCAAGATGGCGATCGAGTTCCGCCAGAAGTTCCACCGCGACATCGTGATCGACATGTGGTGCTATCGCCGCTTCGGCCACAATGAGGGCGACGAGCCGGGCTTCACCCAGCCGCTGATGTACAACAAGATCCGCTCGCACCCCGGTGTCAGCGAAATCTACTCGAAGCGCCTTGTGTCCGAGGGCGTGGTGGACCAGGCCTGGGTCGACGAGAACATCAAGCAGTACACCACCCGCTGCGAAGGCGAGTTCGAGGCGGGCCAGAGCTACAAGCCCAACAAGGCCGACTGGTTCGCCGGTCGCTGGTCGGGCCTGTCCGCGCCCAAGGAAACCGATCAGGGGCGCCGCAATGTGGAGACCGGCCTCGACAAGAAGCTGTTCGATGCGATCGGCCGCACGCTGACCACGATCCCCGAAGGGTTGCAGGTCCACAAGACGCTCAACCGCGTGCTCGACGCCAAGCGCCAGATGTTCACGACCGGCGAGAATTTCGACTGGGCGACCGGCGAGGCGCTGGCCTTCGGTTCGCTGCTGTCGGAAGGTTACGGCGTCCGCCTGTCGGGTCAGGATTCGGGTCGCGGTACGTTCTCGCAGCGTCACGCGGTCTGGGTCGACCAGACCGACGAGCATAAATATGTGCCGCTCAAGACCGTCGAGCATGGCAGCTTCGAGGTGCTGGACAGCCCGCTGTCCGAATATGGCGTGCTCGGCTTCGAGTATGGCTATGCGCTCGCCGATCCGAAGACTTTGGTGCTGTGGGAGGCGCAGTTCGGCGACTTCGTCAACGGCGCGCAGATCATGATCGACCAGTTCATCACGAGCGGAGAGTCCAAGTGGCTGCGCGCCAATGGCCTGGTGATGCTGCTGCCGCATGGCTATGAAGGGCAGGGGCCGGAGCACTCCTCCGCGCGTCCCGAGCGCTTCCTCCAGTCCTGCGCGGGCGACAATATCCAGGTTGCGAACTGCACCACCCCGGCCAACTATTTCCACCTGTTGCGCCGCCAGATGCATCGCAATTTCCGCAAGCCCCTGATCATCTTCACGCCCAAGTCGCTGCTGCGTCACAAGCTGGCGGTGTCGAAGGCCGAGGATTTCCAGGGCGACAGCCACTTCCGCCGTCTGCTCTCGGACACCAACGGCGCTGCGGACGCGGAAACCACGCGCCTGGTCCTGTGCACCGGCAAGGTCGCATACGACCTGATCGAGGCCCGCGACGCGGCTGGCGACACCACGACGCAGATCGTGCGCGTCGAGCAACTCTATCCGTTCCCGAGCGATGCGCTGGCCAAGCGGATCGCGCGGATGCCCAACCTCCAGGACGTGGTCTGGGCACAGGAAGAGCCGAAGAACAACGGCTACTGGTTCTTCGTCGAGCCGCTGATCGAGGAGTCGCTGGCGGAGGCCGGTGCGAGCGTGAAGCGTGCGCGTTACGCGGGGCGTGCGGCGGCGGCGTCGCCCGCCACCGGCCTGATGAAGCGCCACACCGCCGAGCAGGGCGCGCTGGTCGCCGATGCGCTGGGCCACAATGTCCGCGAGGAAATCCGCCGGACGCGCGCCGAGGGCAGCAACACCACCGCCAAGCCGACCACGGCGGCGGCGGACTGAAACCTATCGAGTTCCCCGGTTCGCGACCGAGCCGGGGAGGGATGAAAATCTGGCGCGGGCGCTTTGCCCGCCCGCGTAAGAGCCCCGGTCGAGAGGCCGGGCGGAGGAAATGGAAATGGCGACTGAAGTTCTGGTCCCGGTACTGGGCGAATCGATCTCAGAGGCGACGCTGGGCGAATGGCTGAAGCAGCCGGGTGACGCGGTGGCGGTCGACGAGCCGATCGCGAGCCTGGAGACCGACAAGGTCTCGGTCGAGGTGCCCTCGCCGGTGGCGGGTGTCATGGGCGAACATGCCGTCAAGGTCGGCGACACCGTACAGGTCGGTGCGCTGCTCGCGACCGTCGATGCGGGTGGTTCGGCTCCGGCCAAGACCGAAGCGGCTGCTCCGGCCGTGACCGCAGCCCCGGCGGCTGCTCCTGCGCCTGCCGCTGACGAGTCGAGCGACTCGCCCGCCGCGCTGTCGCCGTCGGTGCGTCGTGCGGTCCTGGAGCATGGCCTCGACCCCGCGACCATCAAGGGCACCGGCAAGGACGGCCGCATCACCAAGGAAGATGTCGCCGCCGCCGCCGCAAGCAAGTCGAGCGCCCCGGCTCCGGCGGCTGCGCCCGCCGCGGCTGCCCCGGCCGGTTCGGCGCGCAAGGAAGAGCGCGTGAAGATGACGCGCCTGCGTCAGACGATCGCCAAGCGCCTGAAGGAAGCGCAGAACACCGCCGCGATGCTGACGACGTTCAACGACGTCGACATGACCGCGGTGATCGAGGCGCGCGCCAAGTATAAGGACCTGTTTGAGAAGAAGCATGGCGTCCGCCTGGGCTTCATGGGTTTCTTCGTGAAGGCCGCGACGATGGCGCTGAAGGACATTCCTTCGGTCAACGCCTCGATTGAGGGCGATGAGATCGTCTATCACGACTATGCCGATATCTCGGTCGCCGTCTCGGCCCCGAATGGCCTGGTCGTGCCGGTGATCCGCGACGCGCAGGACCTGACGGTCGCGGGCATCGAGAAGACGATCGGCGACTTCGGCAAGCGCGCCAAGGACGGCACGTTGAAGATGGAGGAGATGAAGGGCGGTACCTTCACCATCTCGAACGGCGGCGTGTTCGGTTCGCTGATGTCGACCCCGATCATCAACCCGCCGCAGTCGGCAGTGCTGGGCCTCCACCGTATCGAGGAGCGTCCGGTCGTCGTGGACGGTCAGATCGTGATCCGCCCGATGATGTACCTGGCACTGTCCTATGACCACCGCATCATCGACGGCCGCGAGGCGGTGACCTTCCTCGTCGCGCTGAAGAATGCGATCCAGGATCCGACCCGCATCCTGATCGACCTCTGATCGTTTCGTGACCTATACGGGCCCTCGCAACTGCGAGGGTCCGTCCGTACTGTGTAGAGGCGGGTGCGCCCGCAGGCTGGACCCCGAACGCCGGGGAACGGGAGAGACAAATGGCTGAGTATGACTATGACGTCCTGGTGATCGGCGCCGGCCCCGGCGGCTATGTCGCGGCGATCCGCGCGGCGCAGCTGGGCCTGAAGACCGCGTGCGCCGAATCGCGCGAGACGCTGGGCGGCACCTGCCTCAATGTCGGCTGCATCCCGTCCAAGGCGCTGCTCCACGCCTCCGAACTGTTCGAGGAAGCGAGCCACGGCACCTTCGCCAAGTTCGGTGTCGAGATCGCGGGCGCGACGCTCAACCTCGACCAGATGCACGCCGAAAAGGCCAAGGCGGTCGGCGAGCTGACCGGCGGCATCGAATATCTGTTCAAGAAGAACAAGGTCACCTGGCTGAAGGGCAAGGCGGCGTTCCAGGACGCGAGCACCGTCAAGGTCGGCGACCAGACCGTCACCGCGCGCGACATCGTGATCGCGACCGGATCGGTCGTCACGCCGCTGCCCGGCGTCGAGATCGACCAGAAGGTCGTGGTCGACTCGACCGGCGCGCTGGCGCTCCCCAAGGTGCCCGAGCATCTGGTCGTCATCGGCGGCGGCGTGATCGGGCTGGAGCTGGGCTCGGTCTGGCGGCGTCTGGGTGCCAAGGTGACCGTGGTCGAATATCTCGACCAGATTCTGCCGGGCTTCGACGGCGAGGTCCGCAAGGAATCGGCCAAGCTGTTCAAGAAGCAGGGCATGGAGCTGAAGACCTCGACCAAGGTGACCGGCGTCACTGTCGAGGGCGACCGCGCGACCGTGACGGTCGAACCGGCGGCGGGCGGTGCGGCGGAAACGCTGTCGGCCGATGCCGTGCTGGTCGCGATCGGCCGCAAGCCCAATATCGACGGCCTCAATCTGGACGCTGCCGGCGTGAAGCTGACCGAGCGCGGTCAGGTCGCCATCGATCATGACTTCGCGACCAATGTCGATGGCATCTGGGCGATCGGCGACGTGGCGCCCGGCCTGATGCTCGCGCACAAGGCCGAGGACGAAGGCGTCGCGGTGGCCGAGAACATCGCCGGCCAGACCGGCATCGTGAACCACGATGTCATCCCCAGCGTCGTCTACACCATGCCCGAGATCGCCGGTGTCGGTCTGTCGGAAGAAGCCGCCAAGCAGAAGGGCGAGGTCAAGGTCGGCAAATTCCCGTTCATGGCGAACAGCCGCGCCAAGACCAACCGCGACACCGACGGCTTCGTGAAGGTCATCGCCGACGCCAAGACCGACCGCGTGCTCGGCGTGTGGATCATCTCCAGCCTGGCGGGCACGATGATCGCGCAGGCCGCGCAGGCGATGGAGTTCGGCGCGACGTCGGAAGACATCGCCTATACCTGCCACGCGCACCCGACCCATTCGGAAGCGTTGAAGGAAGCCGCCATGGCGGTGCAGGGCAAGCCGATCCACATCTGATCGGCTGTCACCGGACGGACGAAGGGGGCGGGCATCGCGGGATGCTCGCCCCTTTTGCTATCGAGCGAAGCGCAAGATCGGTCGAGCAACGATCGTCCTGTCGAGGCGAAGGGCGAGCGGATCGAACGCGGCACCATCCCGGGCGGGCACCACTGCGCGGTTCTGCGGGTCGTGGGGCATAGCCATGACCTGGAGCCGGCGGCGATCCATCTCTGTCGCGATTGGCTATCCGCCAGCGGCGAGGAGGCGCGCGACTTGCCCCTTTATTGCCAGCACCTTTCGCTTTCCCCCCGACTTGCCCGCGCACGAAGCGGTCCTGGACCTGTTCCTGCCGCTCAAATGAAAAAGGGCGGCGTGCGCCTGTCGCGCCGCCGCCCCTCGTCTGTCCGCCCGGTGGCCCAGGCTGGGCATTTACACCTCGTCGCTACGGTCCCCGGCATTGGCCAGTTCGTCACCCATGATCCGGGTGACGTGCAGCACATTGGTCGATCCCGGCGTGCGGAAGGGGACGCCCGCCATCAGCACGACCTGGTTGCCGGCCTCGGCGATGCCGTGGCGTAGCGCCATGCGCTTGGACTTGGCGACCATCTCCTCGAAGGATTCGACGTCGCGGGTGTGGACCGCATGGCAGCCCCAGAGCAGGCCCAGGCGGCGCGCCGTCTCCAACTGCGGGGTCAGGACCAGAATCGGCACGGAGGGGCGCTCACGCGCGATTCGGCGGGCGGTCGATCCGCTTGAGGTGAAGCAGATGATCGCCTTGGACGACACGGTGTTGGTGATCCGCGCCGCCGCTCCGGCGAGCGCGTCGGCGGTGGTCGGGTCGGGGGTCATCGCGGTGAAATGGACGCGCTCGCCGTGACCGGGGTCGCTTTCCACCGACACGCCGATGGCATTCATCATCGCGACCGATTCGACCGGCCAGGCGCCCGCCGCCGACTCGGCCGACAGCATGATCGCGTCGGCGCCGTCATAGATGGCGGTCGCCACGTCCGACACCTCGGCCCGGGTGGGCGAGGGGCTCTGGATCATCGATTCGAGCATCTGGGTCGCGACCACGACCGGGCGGCCCATGCGGCGCGACACCTCGACGATCCGCTTCTGGAGCGGCGGCACCGCCTGGGGCGGCAGTTCGACACCCAGGTCGCCGCGCGCGACCATCACGCCGTCGCACTGCTCGACGATCTCTTCCAGCCGGTCGATCGCCTGCGGCTTCTCGATCTTGGCGAGGAGCGCGGCGCGCCCCTTGATGAGGCCGCGTGCCTCCATCAGATCCTCGGGTCGCTGCACGAAGGACAACGCGATCCAGTCCACGCCCTGCTCGACCGCGAAGGCCAGGTCCGAACGGTCCTTCTCGGTCAGCGCCGCCATGGGCAGCACCACGTCGGGGACGTTCAACCCCTTGTTGTTGGACAGCGCACCACCGACCTCGACCAGCGTGGTGATGCTCTGATCGTCATGGAAGGCGACGCGCAGCACCAGCTTGCCGTCATCGAGCAACAGGCGCGCGCCAGGCTCGATCGCGGCGAAGATTTCCTTGTGCGGCAGTTCGACGCGGGTGGCGTCGCCCGGCGTCGGATCGCGATCGAGGATGAAGGTGCTGCCGGTTTCCAGCATCACCTTGCCCTCGGCGAACTTGCCGACCCGCAACTTCGGGCCCTGAAGATCGGCGAGAATCGTGGTCGGGCGGCCGAACCGCTCCTCCAGCGCCCGGATCGCCTTGATGAGCGGGATCTTGGACTGCTGGTCGCCATGGCTCATATTGATTCGGAAGGCGTCGGCGCCAGCCTGAAACAGGGTGGCGATCGTCTCGGGATCGCTGCTGGCCGGGCCAAGCGTGGCGAGGACGCGGACTTTGCGTGAACGCGGTGGGAGGGCCTGGGTCATCTTACATCCTGCTTCTTTGCGGCCTGTGTCCTAAAGCCTAATGCGTTACGATCAACCTAGGAGCGATGAATATGGCCGATACCGTGGATGCATTGAATGCAATCGATGACAAGGCGGCCGCGGCGGCCTTCCGTCGGCTGGTGCTGCATCTGCGCCACCGGACCGATGCGCAGAATGTCGATTTGATGGGGCTGGCGGGCTTTTGCCGCAACTGCCTGTCCGACTGGGTGGGCGAGGCGGCGGGCGTCGACAAGGCGACCGCGCGCGAGGCGATCTATGGCATGCCCTATGATGCGTGGAAGGCGCAGCATCAGGGCGAGGCGACGCCAGAGCAACTGGTCCGCATGGCCGAAAGCGTGAAGAAGAACCGATAACAGCCCGCTTGAGCCCGGCCTCGTTAGCGCCTAGACCCGCCCCCGATCCCGACATCCGCGCCGGACCGACCTTGCCTTAGGCGAGGGACGTGTCGTGGCGGCGGGTTCATTGGGGCGGACAGGATTTCACAAGGGTTAGAAGAATGGCGGACGAGAATTTCGACAGCAGCGGCAATGTGACGGCCGACGAGCTGCGCCTGCTGATCGAGCGGGCCGAGCGGCTGGAAGAAGAGAAGAAGGGTATTTCGGACGACATCAAGGATGTCTTCGCCGAAGCCAAGGCACGCGGCTATGACCCCAAGGCGATCAAGAAGATCATGCAGATCCGCAAGAAGAAGCGCGAGGAATATCAGGAAGAGGAAGCCATCCTCGAAGTGTATATGAAGGCGCTGGGCATGATCTGATCCCGGTTTCGGGTTCTGGCATGCGAAGGGCGGCGGGGCTTGTGGCTCCGTCGCCTTTTTTTGTTTGGGGTGGGCGGTGGAGGTGTTCCCCTCACCCCATCTCCGCCGCCTGGGTCGTCCAGCCCAGCCGGGGAATCGTGATCGAGCGCTTGCCCGTCAGGTCCGTGCGGCACACGAACAGGTCGCGGCTCTCGATATAGGCGATCAGTCGCTTCACCCGGCCCAGCGAA
Organism: Sphingomonas sp.; assembly: GCF_039594485.1. Taxonomy (GTDB): domain Bacteria; phylum Pseudomonadota; class Alphaproteobacteria; order Sphingomonadales; family Sphingomonadaceae; genus Sphingomonas. The sequence goes on from NZ_JBCNNI010000011.1 coordinate 55,386, forward strand.
CTGGTGCCGTAGGTCTCGGCGATCTTGGTATCCGGCGGGCAGGGCAGGCCCTCCCGCGCCGCACGCGCGACCAGCAGGAACGCCCCCAGCATGTCGTCGGGCAGCATCGCCGCCAGTGCCAGCGCCTCCTGCCAGTCGGGATCGTTGACGTCGAAAATCCCCGCCCGCGCACAGGACAGCCGCCGGGCAAAGCCGTTCAGGTCGAGCGGCGGCCGCGCCAGCCCCGCCATCCGGCACCGCACCTGGAAATCCTGGAAGAGGACCGAGGCGGGGCGGAAGGTCGATTCGGGGTCCTCGACGATCGCGCGGAGGACCTGTTCGTAGATCGCCTCGACCTCGGCCTCGTCCATTTCGGGGGCGGGCGGGGCGGCGGTGGTCGGCAAGGGCGGACGGCCTAGATCGGCCATCAGTTCCTCGGCGGGCACCCGGCGCGGGCGCGGGTCGAAGGTCATCGGCAGGGTCGGGGCTTCCTCGACCGGCGCGAAGAGCAGCTCCTGCAGGTCCGGCGGAGGCGCGTCGGGCAGGGGGGTCAGCTTGGGGCTGCCCGACCGCGCCGAGGTCTCGACCGCGCCGATCTTCACCGTGATCGGCCGCCGCGACACCGCCGGGCCCAGCGCCAGGAAGGTGCCGCGCGCCAGGTCGCGAATCGAGTCGGCCTGCCGCCGCTCCATGCCCAGCAGATCGGCGGCACGCGCCATGTCGATGTCGAGGAAGGTGCGGCCCATCAGGAAGTTGGACGCCTCCGCCGCCACGTTCTTTGCCAGCTTGGCGAGCCGCTGGGTGGCGATCACCCCCGCCAGCCCGCGCTTGCGCCCGCGACACATCAGGTTGGTCATCGCCGACAGCGAGGCGCGACGGACTTCCTCGGACACTTCGCCGCCCGTCGTGGGGGCGAACAACTGTGCTTCGTCCACCACGACCAGCGCGGGATACCAATGCTCGCGCGGAGCATCGAACAGTGCGTTGAGGAAGGTCGCGGCGCAGCGCATCTGCCCCTCGATCTCCAGCCCCTCGAGACTCAGCACCACCGAGGCGCGGTGTTCGCGGATCCGCGTGGCGAACCGCCCGACCTCACGCTCGGCATAGTCGCCCGCCTCGATCACGACATGGCCATACGCCTTGGACAGGGTGACGAAATCGCCTTCGGGGTCGATCACCACCTGTTGCACCTGGCCTGCCGATTTCTCCAGCAACCGGCGCAGCAGATGCGACTTTCCCGACCCCGAATTGCCCTGCACGAGCAGGCGGGTCGCCAGAAGCTCTTCAAGATCGATCGGCACCGACGAGCCACGCTCATCGGTTCCCATATCCACGCGTACCGTCATGACTCTGGCGTTTGGCCGATCAACGCCCCAAGGAGCAAGGCATTTGATTCTTCCATTGGAGCCCCTTGCCCATGGCCCTGTCGACTGCCGCCGAAATCGCCCGCCGGACGCTCGGCAAACCTGCGCATGAACTGGACGAGGAAGAGACGCAGGTCATCGCCGATATCGAGTCGGGCCAGCTCAGCGCGCGCGATGCGGCCGATGTCGCGGACGAAACCTCGACCCGGGGCGAGCGGCTGGCCGACCGCGTCGCGGCGGTCGGCGGCTCCTGGGGCTTCATCATCACCTTCTCGGTGATCCTGCTGGGCTGGATGCTGCTCAACTCGGACGTGCTCAGCCATTTCGGGCTGGCCTTCGACCCTTATCCCTATATCTTCCTGAACCTGATGCTCTCGACGCTCGCGGCGATTCAGGCGCCCGTCATCATGATGAGCCAGAACCGGCAGTCGGCGAAGGACCGGCTGGCCGCCAGCCTCGACTATCGCACCAATTTGCGGGCCGAGATCGACATACTTCGGCTGCATCACAAGCTGGACAATGTGGTGGTCGAACGGCTCGACGCGCTGGAGGCGAAGATCGACGGGTTGGCAAAGGCCCTTTCGCGGTCGTAGAGAGCGCGATCATCTCAAGAGGCACCGATGGCAGGCCACAGCAAATTCAAGAACATCATGCACCGCAAGGGCGCGCAGGATAAGAAGCGCTCGGCGGCATTTTCCAAGCTCTCCCGCGAAATCACCGTCGCGGCCAAGATGGGCACGCCCGACCCGGACATGAATCCGCGCCTGCGCGCCGCCGTCAACGCGGCCAAGGCGGCGTCGATGCCCAAGGACAATATCGCGCGCGCGATCGACAAGGCCTCGCGAGGCGACGGGGAGAATTACGAGGAAATCCGCTATGAGGGCTTTGGCCCCGGCGGCGTCAGCCTCATCATCGAGGCGCTGACCGACAATCGCAACCGCACCGCGACCAATGTGCGCACCGCGGTGTCGAAGAATGGCGGCAACCTCGGCACCGCCGGTTCGGTCAGCCATGGCTTCGACCGGATGGGCCTGATCAACTATCCCGCCAGCGCGGGCGATGCCGAGAAGGTGTTCGAGGCGGCGCTGGAAGCCGGTGCCGAGGACGTGACCTCGTCGGAGGACGGGCACGAGATCTGGACCGCGCAGGCCGATCTGCACGAAGTCGCCAAGGCGCTGGAGCCCGTGCTGGGCGAGGCGGAAGGCGCCAAGCTGGCCTGGCGTCCGCAGACCATGGTCGCGGTCGACGAAGCCGCGGCGGCGACGCTCTTCAAGCTGATCGACACGCTGGACGATGACGACGACGTCCAGACCGTCTGGGGCAATTACGAAGTCTCCGACGAGGTGATGGAAAAGCTCGCCTGATCCCAAATCCTCCCCAGGCCATGCCTGGGGAGGGGGACCGTCGGGCTTGGCCCGGTGGAAGGGGGGGGCGAGCAATGTCGCCAGGATCCCCTTCGAAAGACGCGAAATGACTCTTCCCCCTGCCATCATCCTCGGCCTTGATCCCGGCCTCGGCACCACCGGCTGGGGGGTGATCGCGGCGGAGGGCAACCGGCTGCGCCACGTCGCCAACGGCCAGATCAAGACCGAGCCGTCGATGGTCCTGCCGCGTCGCCTCGCGAACCTGCATGCCGCGCTCTACGACGTGATCCGCCAGCAGCAGCCCGATGGCGCGGCGGTCGAAGAGGTGCTGGGCAACAGCAACGCCCAGTCGACGCTGAAACTGGGCCAGGCGCGCGGCATCGTCCTGCTGGCGGCGGCGCAGGCGGGGCTCGTCGTCGGTGAATATCATCCCAGCATCGTCAAGAAGGCGACGGTCGGTACCGGCGGTGCGGACAAGAAACAGGTGCAGGCGATGGTCGGCCACCTGCTTCCCGGCGTGAAGCTGGCGGGACCGGATGCGGCCGACGCGCTGGCGGTGGCGATCACCCATGCGCACCATCTGGCGAGCGCGCGCGCGATGGCGCGGCGGGCTTCGGCGATTTAGGGATTGTCGTTTCACGCGACGCTGGGGAGGGGCGTGACGAAACCCCCGTTTTGTTCTAACCCGTCGCCATGATCGCGCATCTCAAGGGACGTTTGGACTCCACCGGCATCGACCATGCGGTGATCGATGTCGGTGGCGTGGGTTATCTGGTCGGTGCGTCGGCGCGCACCCTGTCCGCCATCGGGCCGGTCGGGGAGGCGGCGATGCTGCATACCGAGATGCTGGTGTCCGAGGATTCGATCCGGCTGGTCGGCTTTGCGAGCGCGGACGAGCGCGACTGGTTCCGGCTGCTGACCGGCGTGCAGGGTGTGGGGTCGCGGGTGGCGCTGGCGATCCTGTCGGCGCTGGAGCCCGCCGACCTGATGCGCGCGATCGCCAGCGGCGACAAGGCCATGGTCGCCCGCGCGAACGGCGTCGGACCGAAGCTGGCCCAGCGGATCGTCATGGAATTGAAGGACAAGGTCGGCGGCATCGTGCTGGCCCCCGGATCGGGCGGCGGCGTGGCGGCGCCCGTCGGGGCGGCTGCGGATGCGGTGTCGGCGCTGCTCAACCTGGGCTTCCGCCCGGCCGAGGCGAGCGCGGCGGTGGCGGCGGCGGAAGAGGAACTGGGGGCGAACGCATCGCTCGATGCGCTGGTTCGGCTCGCATTGCGCAAGGCGGCGAAATAGCGCGCACCGGGCGGCGCGTCGTCGAGGCCTGGGGGGGAGGGGCCCTAACCCAGCAATCCCGGCACCGGCCGCCCCGCGAAATGCGCCTCCAGATTGGCGACGACCATCTCCGCCATCGCGGTCCGCCCCTCGCGGGTGGCGCTGCCCTGATGCGGGGCGAGCACGACATGGTTCATCCGGCGCAGCGCGTAAGGCACGTCGGGCTCTTCGGCGAACACGTCCAGCCCCGCGCCCGCGATCCGATGGGCCTCCAGCGCGGCGATCAGCGCATCCTCATCGACCAGGCTGCCCCGCGCGATGTTGACCAGAACACCCTCCGATCCCAGCCGGTCCAGTATATCCGCATTCACCAGCCCACGCGTCTCGGCCCCGCCCGGCGCGGCGAGGAACAGCACGTCGCATTCCTCCGCCAGCCTCGCCAGATCGGGGACAAAGCGCCAGCCCACCGGCTTGGGCGCTCGCGCGGTGTACAGAATCTCCCCGCCAAATGGTTCGGCCCGTCGCGCGATCGCCTGCCCGATCCGACCGAGCCCGAAAATCCCGATGCGCCGCCCGCTCGCCCGGCGACCCAGCGGCACGGTCCAGTTGCCCATCCGCATCGCCCGGTCGTTCGCGGCCACGCGCCGCTCGACCGCCAGCCACAGGGCGATCGCCTGATCGGCGACATCATCGGTCAGGATGTCGGGGGTGATCGCAATGCGGATGCCGCGCGCGGCGACGGCGTCGCGGTCGATCCCGTCATGGCCGACACCGTGCACCGCGATGATCTCCAACTCGGGCAGCCGGTCGAGCAGCGCGGCATCGACCGTCATCATCCCCCCGCCGACGATCGCGCGGGTGGTCGGCGGCGGTGTGTCCCGGTGCAGCGTGAATCGTTGGGCGAGCGCGATATCCAGCGCGGGGGGAATGGCGGTGGCCAGAAAGACATCGTGCGACATATACGCCCTATTACCGCGATTTTTCCTCCGAGTCCGCTACCCCGGTTAACATCGCGCGCGGGGCGGCTGTCCCTGGCACGCATCCGCTGCTATGTTCGCGCAATGTTCGCCCGTATCACCCCGAACCCGAAACTCGACAGCCGCCTCGCCCAGCCGCTAGGGCTCGTCGCGTGACCGACCAAGACCGCCTTTTGTCCGCCAGCCGCCGCCCCGAGGATGTGGATGCCGCGCTTCGTCCCAAGAGCCTGGACGAATTTGTCGGGCAGCAGGCGGCGCGCGACAATCTGCGCGTCTTCATCCAGGCGGCGCGCGGGCGCGGCGATGCGCTGGACCATGTGCTGTTCTTCGGCCCGCCGGGGCTGGGCAAGACGACGCTGGCGCAGATCATCGCGCGCGAAATGGGGGTGGGCTTTCGCGCGACCTCCGGCCCGGTCATCGCCAAGTCGGGCGACCTGGCCGCGCTGCTGACCAATTTGGAGGACGGCGACGTCCTGTTCATCGACGAGATCCACCGCCTGCAACCGGCGGTCGAGGAAGTCCTGTACCCGGCGATGGAGGACCGCGTCCTCGACCTGATGATCGGCGAGGGGCCGTCCGCCCGGTCGGTGCGGATCGACCTGCCGCGCTTCACGCTGGTCGGCGCGACGACGCGGCAGGGGTTGCTGACCACGCCGCTTCGCGATCGCTTCGGCATTCCGGTGCGCCTGCAATTCTACACGGTCGAGGAACTGACCCGCGTGGTGACGCGCGCCGCGCGCCTGCTCGACCTGCCCATTGCCGAGGACGGCGCGATCGAGGTGGCGCGGCGTTCGCGCGGCACGCCGCGTATCGCCGGGCGGTTGTTGCGCCGCGTGCGCGACTTCGCCAGCGTGGCGGGGCATGAGATCGTGAACGCCGCCGCCGCCGACCAGGCGCTCAACCGGCTGGAGGTCGATGCGCTGGGCCTGGACGCGATGGACCGGCGCTATCTGACGATGATCGCGGACGTCTATCGTGGTGGCCCTGTGGGCGTGGAAACGCTCGCCGCGGGCCTTTCCGAGCCGCGCGACACGATCGAGGAGGTGATCGAGCCCTATCTGATCCAGCTCGGCCTGCTCGCCCGCACCGCGCGGGGGCGGATCCTGAACGGGGGCGGGTGGAAGCATCTGGGGCTGAATCCGCCGGCGGGCTCGCAGGACGGGCTGTTCGACGGATAGGCGCGGCGTGCCCCATGAGCCGTCCTGCCCGAGCGAAGGATGGGCATCGCGACCATGCGAGGCATAGTATTATCCCTATAATACACTTGAACCGCCGCGCCATCCCCTCCACACTAGGGCCAAGGCATTTGGAGACTATGGAATGGCCACGACCGTCGAGACTGTGACCGGGGAAAAGGGGCTGACTCTGACGCCGCCCGATCCCGTGCCCACGGTCGCGCCCGCCCAGGCCGCCGGGCTGGTTCCCGTCGACGACAAGACGCGGACGCAACTTGAGCAGAAGGTCGACGGCTTCGTCGCCGAACTGATCGCGCAGGACGTCAACAGCCCCGAATTCGGCCGCCGCGTCGATGCGATCACCGCGATGGGCCAGAAGGAAATCCGCGAGGCCGCCAGCCAGTCCAACCGCTTCCTCGATCGCCCGGTCAAGGCGATGGACGGCGAGACGGGCGTGGGCAAGGACCTGACCGAGCTGCGCCGTGTGGTCGAAAGCCTCGATCCCGGCAAGCAGGGCAATCTGTCCGCGCCGCGCAAGTTGCTGGGCATCATCCCCTTCGGCAACAAGATGCGCGACTATTTCGACGGCTATCGCTCGTCGCAGACGCATATCGCCGCGATCCTGAAGAGCCTGTCCTCGGGCCGCGACGAACTGCTGATGGACAATGCCGCGATCGATACCGAGCGGGCGAACCTCTGGACCGCGATGGGGCGGCTGGAGCAGATGATCCATCTGTCCAAGACGATGGACGCCAAGCTGGAGGATACGGCGAACGAGCTGGATCACACCGATCCCGCCAAGGCCAAGGCGATCCGCGAGACCGCGCTCTTCTACACCCGCCAGCGGACGCAGGACCTGCTGACCCAGATGGCGGTCACGGTGCAGGGCTATCTGGCGCTCGATCTGGTCAAGAAGAACAATGTCGAGCTGGTGAAGGGCGTCGACCGCGCCTCCACCACCACCGTCTCGGCGCTGCGCACCGCCGTCACCGTCGCGCAGGCGCTGGCGAACCAGAAACTGGTGCTCGACCAGATCACCGCGCTCAACACCACCACCGCCAACATCATCGATTCGACCGGCAAGCTGCTCCGCAGCCAGACCGCGCAGATTCACGAACAGGCGGCCGCATCGACCATCCCGCTGGAGACGCTGCAACGCGCCTTCCAGAATATCTACGACACGATGGATGCGATCGACACCTTCAAGCTGAAGGCGCTGGATTCGATGAAGACCACGGTCACGACGCTGGGCAACGAGGTCGAGAAGTCGAAGGGCTATATCGCCCGTGCCGAGGGGGCGCAGAATCCGCAACTGACGAACGCGGCCTCCTCTTCGTCGTTCAAGCTGGAGGCATTGTAAGCCAGTGAGCACCCCCCGCTCGAACGAGGTCGATGCCCAGATCGAGCGTGCGCGCGAAGTGATGGCGCGCATCTCGCAGGATTATCGCGGGACCGCGCAACAGACGGTCAAGCGGGTCCGCCGACGGGCTCGCTCGGCGTTGCAGCGCGTGATCCTGATCGCCATCGCCAATGCCGTCATCCTGATCGCGGCGATGGTGACGGGCCTGATCCTGCCGGGCGGGATCGGCATTTTCGGCGCGCTGGCGGCGATGATGCTGATGATCGCGGTGACATTGGCCATTGCACTGGCCCCGGCCGCGCGTGCACCCAGTCCTGCCAAGCTGGCGCAGGTGGATATCAAGGCGCTGCCCGCGCAGACCGAACGCTGGCTGGAGGCGCAGCGCCCGCTGCTGCCCGCGCCCGCTGTGCAACTGGTCGACCGGATCGGCCAGCGGCTCGACACGCTGTCGCCGCAGCTTGCCGGCGTCGACAACGACACCGCCGAAGCGATGGAGGTCCGTCGCCTGATCGGCGAGCAGCTCCCCGCTTTCCTGCGCGACTATGAACGCGTGCCCGAACCGCTACGCCGGGTCGAGCGCAACGGCCGGACGCCCGACGCGCAGCTGGTCGATGGCCTCAAGCTGATCGAACAGGAGATCGGCGACATGACCCAGCGTCTGGCGCAAGCCGATCTCGACAGCCTGTCGACGCGCGGGCGCTTCCTGGAAATGAAATATCGCGAGGAAAAGGCGGATTGATCCGTCATCCCGGCACAGGTCGGGATGCTCGATCGCCGAAATAGTCGCTGAGGGCCACGGCTTCTGCCATGCCCAGAAATGAAAAGAGGCTGCCGGGGCGTCATCGCGACGACCCGGCAACCCCTAAACATGGTCAGCGGCCGGAGAGCTCCAGCCCGGGAGACCATGCGGGCCTCAGAACATCAGGCACGGCCGTTGATTGGGGGAGGATACCCCCCGCACCGCGCCTATCGATGTCAGAAGCCAGTCCCCCGAACGAACTGAACCGACCCCATTGCTGAACCATGAGACATCGGATCACCTCCTTTCGCTAGTGGATAGCCAACGCGCCCTTTCAAAGTGCGCAAATGCAATGTGCGTAGTCATCGCGCGATAAACAAGACTTGTAATGCAATCGACTTTGGCCGAACATCTTGCGCCCGCCGGATCGGCCCGGTCCGGCATTTCCGATCAGCCCCGACAATCCTCGATCACCCGTCCGATCTCGGCATAGGCGGGGATGACGAGTGGCACCTGGCCGGTCTGCTCCATGGTGAAGCGCCCTCGGCTGAACGCCATCGCGTCGAGCAGCGGGTCGGCGGCGGGCAGCAGCATCTCCGCCCCCGTGGCAACCGCGCGGGCGGTCAGGTTGCGTGTCGTGCTGGAGGTCCGAATCGTCACCGTGCCCGCGGCCGAGGCTGGACGATCGAGATGGATCTGGCGCAGGCGAGGATCGCAACGCAGCGACAGCCGGGTCGCGTCCACCGTGCCGAAGACCGCGACCGAGCCCTGTGCGGTTCGCTGATAACGCCAGTCGCCCGGCGTCAGCGGCCAGTCGCGCCAGTCCGCCCCCGTCACCGGGCGCGGCGCGGGCGGGGCGGGGCGATGGACCTGGCGTGGCACGGACGGCGGCGCTTCGGGACGCGGCGTGGCGGGAATACAGCCCGACAGAGCAAGAGCACCGATCATGGCCGGAGCAAGGGAAGCAAGGGACGGTCGACGCATCACCCTAAGCCTATGGGGAAGGGGGGCTTCCGGCTCAACCCCGTGGTGCGACGGGGCGTGCCGATGCAGCGGGCATCGGAACCGCATCTCGGCCTGACGGGTTCATCTGACCAAATGGAGGTTAAGCATGGCCGATCACGATACGCCGACCCTGATCCTGGTTCAGTCCAATGTTTCGGGCCATTTGAAGCTGGAGAGCCGCGATGGCGACGCGATCGGCGGCGTCCATGCCTTCATGGTGCATAAGCGTTCGGGCCGCGTTACCCATGCGGTGCTGGCGCTGGGCGGATTCCTGGGCATGGGCAAGAGCTTCTATCCCGTGCCGTTCAGCCTGCTTCAGTTCGATCCAGTCGGGGATCAATATGTCATCACCGTCGATCGTCGCCTGCTGGAGGGCGGGCCGAGCTGGGCCAACAATGCGCCGGTCTTCGATCAGGCTTATGCCGACCGGGTCGCGGGTTATTATGGCGTGACGACGGAGAATCTCGACCTCGGCTGACGCCCGTCATCCCGTCCCGGCGCAGGCCGGAATCTCTGGCGGCTCAAACCCCTGTGTCGCCAAAGGCCCCAGCCTTCGCTGGGGCCGCGTCTCGGGCGGGAAAGGGCTGCTCCTCAGTTCGCCTTGCGTCCGCTCGCGAACTTTTTACTCTTCCCGAACCGCGTCTTGCGCGTGCCCGGCTTGCCCTCGTTGGAGCGGCCCATGATCGGGGCCTTCTGCTCATGCACGGGCAGGCCGAGTTCCTCATTTTCCAGCTGCCGGATCTCGTCGCGCAACCGGCCCGCTTCCTCGAATTCGAGATCGGCGGCGGCCTTGCGCATCTTCTTTTCGAGTTCCTCGATATAGGCGCGCAAGTTATGGCCGACCATGTGCGGACGGGCTTCGTCGATCGGCACCGTCACCTGATCGCCCGATGCAACATGGGCGATGATGTCGCCGATCTGGCGGCGGATCGTCTGCGGTGTGATGCCGTGTTCGGTGTTATACGCCATCTGCTTCTCGCGACGCCGTGACGTCTCCGACATGGCGCGTTCCATCGATCCGGTGATCCGGTCTGCATAGAGGATCACCCGGCCATCGACGTTGCGCGCCGCGCGCCCGATCGTCTGGATCAGCGAGGTCTCGGAGCGCAGAAAGCCCTCCTTGTCCGCGTCGAGGATCGCGACCAGCCCGCATTCGGGAATATCCAACCCCTCGCGCAGCAGGTTGATGCCGATCAGCACGTCATAGACGCCCAGCCGCAGGTCGCGGATCAGTTCGATACGCTCCAGCGTCTCGACGTCGGAGTGCATGTAGCGGACCTTGATCCCTGCCTCGTGCATATATTCGGTCAAATCCTCCGCCATCCGCTTGGTCAGCGTGGTGACGAGGGTGCGATAGCCGAGTTCGGTCGTCTTGCGCGCCTCGATGATCAGGTCCTGGACTTGTTCCTCGACCGGCTTGATCTCGACCGGCGGATCGATCAGCCCCGTCGGGCGGATGACCTGTTCGACGAAGACGCCGCCGGTCTGCTCCATTTCCCAATTGCCGGGGGTGGCCGAGACGCTGACCGTCTGCGGGCGCATCGCGTCCCATTCGTTGAAGCGCAGCGGCCGGTTATCGATCGCGGAGGGCAGGCGGAAGCCGTACTCGGCCAGCGTGATCTTGCGCCGATGATCGCCGCGCGACATGCCGTTGATCTGGCCGATCGTGACATGGCTCTCGTCGACGAACAGCACCGCATTCTCGGGGAGATACTCGAACAGGGTGGGCGGCGGCTCGCCGGGCAGGCGGCCGGTCAGGAAGCGGCTATAATTCTCGATGCCGTTGCAACTGCCGGTGGCGGCGATCATCTCCAAGTCGAAATTGGTGCGCTGCTCCAACCGCTGGCGTTCCAGCAATTTGCCCTCCGCCTCCAGCTCCTTCAGCCGCTCGGTCAGCTCGAACTTGATCGCCTCGACCGCCTGTTTCATCGTCGGGCCGGGGGTCACATAGTGGCTGTTGGCGTAGATGCGCACCGAGTTGAGGCTGGCGACTTTCTTGCCGGTCAGCGGATCGAACTCGACAATCTCCTCGATCTCGTCGCCGAAGAAGGACACGCGCCACGCCGAATCCTCATAGTGCGACGGGAAGATTTCCAGATTGTCGCCCTTCACCCGGAAATTACCGCGCATGAAGGCGGCGTCGTTGCGCTTGTACTGGAGCGCGACGAGCTTGCGGATGATCTCGCGCTGGTCGACGCTCTGACCCTTTTTCAGGTCGAAGATCATCGCCGAATAGGTTTCGACCGACCCGATACCGTAGAGGCAGGATACCGAGGCGACGATGATGACGTCGTCCCGCTCCAGCAGCGCACGCGTCGCCGAATGGCGCATCCGGTCGATCGACTCGTTGATCGAGCTTTCCTTCTCAATATATGTGTCCGACCGGGGCACATAGGCCTCGGGCTGGTAATAGTCGTAATAGCTGACGAAATATTCGACCGCGTTGTTGGGGAAGAAGCTCTTGAACTCCCCGTACAACTGCGCGGCAAGAATCTTGTTGGGCGCGAGGATCAGCGCGGGCCGCTGCAATTCCTCGATGACCTTGGCCATGGTGAAGGTCTTGCCCGATCCGGTGACGCCCAGCAGCACCTGGTCCTTGTCGCCCGCGCGCGCCGCCGCGGTCAGTTCGCGGATCGCGGCGGGCTGATCGCCGCTGGCGGTGTAATCCGTGACCAGTTCGAAGCGCTTGCCCCCTTCGGCCTTTTCGGGCCGCGACGGGCGGTGGGGGACGAAGCTGACCCCGGTTTCGGGCTCGTCTAGGGTGGTGCGGATCTGAATCGCCATGGGGATGAATATGGGTATCTGTTCCCGTTTCGTCACCCGTCGATCTGGGTTAGCATCGCGGAAAAACAGCAAAAGGGGAATTCATGCGCCACGTCATCGCCATCGCCCTGTTGTCGGCTTCGCTGCTGTCCGCCACGCCCGCGCTTGCCGAGCCGGATTATGCCGCCGCCGTGAAGGCGGATTACGACCGCGACCTGGGGCGCTTGTGGGACTGGTTCCACCGCAACCCCGAGCTGTCCTTCCGCGAGGTGAAGACCAGCGCGCGCATGGCCGCCGAACTGCGCGCGGTGCCGGGCATGGTCGTGACCGAGAAGGTCGGCGGGACCGGCGTGGTCGGGGTGCTGAAGAACGGGCCGGGGCCGGTCGTCCTGCTGCGCGCCGACATGGATGGCCTGCCGGTCGAGGAGAAGTCGGGGCTCGCCAATGCCTCGACCGTGCGGCAGGTGGGTGTGGACGGCGTGGAGGCGCCGGTGATGCATGCCTGTGGCCATGACACGCACATCACCGCGATGGTGGCGACTGCGCGTCGGCTGGCGGCGCTCAAGGATCGTTGGCGGGGTACGGTGGTCTTCATCGTCCAGCCCGCCGAGGAGCGCGTCGGGGGCGCCAAGGCGATGGTGGCGGACGGGCTCTATAGCCGTTTCCCCAAGCCCGATTACGCCGTCGCCTTCCATGTCGATGCCGAGCGCGCGGCGGGCACGGTGTCGGCGTCGGAGGGCATTCAATATTCCTCCTCCGATTCGGTCGACATCACCGTGCCGGGGATCGGCGCGCATGGGGCGAGCCCGCATATGGGCAAGGACCCGGTCTATATGGCATCGCAACTGGTCGTCGCGCTCCAGGGGCTGATCAGCCGCGAGCAGCAGCCGCTGAAGCCCGGCGTCATCACGGTCGGCTCCTTCCATGCGGGGCTCAAGCACAACATCATCTCGGACGAGGCGAAGCTGCAGGTGACGGTGCGCGCCAATGACGAGGTGGAGCGTGCGCGGTTGCTCGCGGGGATCGAGCGGGTCGCGCGCGGCATCGGCGAATTGAACGGGATGCCCGAGGACAAGATGCCGGTGGTGACGGTGACGGAAGGAACGCCGACCACGATCAACGACGCCGCGCTGGCCAAAAGGCTGAACGCGGTGATGGCGGCGACCTTCGGCGCCGATCATGTCACGCCCTTCGAGCAGAAGGGGATGGGCGCGGAGGATTTCGCCTATCTGGTCCAGCCGGACAGCGGCGTGCGCGGCTATTATCTGTCGGTCGGCGGCACGCCTGCCGAAGCGCTGGCGGCGGCGAAGGCGGGCGGACCGGCCATCGCCTCGCACCACTCCCCCCAGTTCAAGATCGCGCCCGAGCCGTCGATCGTGACCGGGGCGGTGGCGACGACGGCGGCGATCCTCGACCTGCTCAAACCGGGGGCGGTGGCGGCGCTGTGAGGGCACGGGCGTCGACGGCTGCACGACGAGGATAATAAGAGGTCGATCCAGACCCTGGCCCCTCCCCTTCAGGGGAGGGGTTGGGGTGGGGCTTCTCCACAGGCTCCACGGTTCGCGGCAACGCCCTACCCCTGAAGGGGAGGGGGGAAGTTACGGTCAAATCGCTTTAGCGCAGCGCCCGAACCCGTGGTGTATTCAGGCATTTGCGCATCTCCTCATCGCTGGTCTGCCGGGGAAGCGCGACGACGGGGGGCGGAGGTTCAACGACGGGTCCGATCGTCACCGGCTCGCCCAAGCCGACCGCGGAGAATCGTGCGCCGGGCCGCGACGCCCCTGACCAAGAGCACCGCATCGCCGCATCCAGCAGCTTGGGTGGCGTATCATACGCCTCATAGGACAGGCGGAAGGTGCCCCAGTGGATGGGGATCGCGGTCGACGCGCCCAGTCGCTCGAAAATCTGCGCGGCTTGCGGCGGCCCGACATGGCTCCCCGCCGCCATCTGGCCGGGCACGAAACGGAACGCGCCGATCGGCAGCAGGGCGAGGCGGACTGGCCCCAGCTTCGCGGCTTCCTCGGGCCAGCGGCCATCTCCCATCCCGGTATCGCCCGCGAAGAAGATATTGCCACCGGGCAGCTTCACCACGAAGCTGGACCACAAGGCCCGGTTGCGGTCGGCGAACCAGCGGCTGCCCCAATGATGGTTGCGGGTTACGACCACCGACACGCCCGGCCGGATGATCCTCTCGCGCCCCCAGTCGAGCGCGGTGGCGGGCACGCCGACCTGTCCGATCACGCTGTCATTGCCCAGGCTGGTGACCACCAGCGGCCGGTCGCGCCGCCACAAGCTTTTCAGCGTCTGCTGATCGAGATGATCATAATGATTGTGGCTGATCAGGATCAGGTCGATCCGGGGCAGGTCGTCAAACGCCACGCCGGGCTTCGCCACCCGCTTGGGACCGAAGCCGAACGGCCCGGCGCGCTCGGCATAGATGGGGTCGGTCAGGATGTTGAGCCCCTGGGTCTGCACCAGCACGGTCGCATGGCCGATCCAGGTCGCGACCATGCGCTGCCCCTCGACCCGCGCCTCGGGCCGGGTCTGGCGGACGGCCACCGTCTCGGGCCAGGCCGGGCGGCCGTCATCACCGGTCAATTGCCGCCAGAGGAAGCCGCCCCGGCTGCCCCGCATCGGCATGCGCAGCGTGTCGGCGTCGCCGTCCGGGTTGAAGAAGCGCGCGCCATCATAATGGCCGCTCTCCGGTCCCTCATAATAGAGCCGGTCGAGATAATGCGGCACGATCGTCGCGGCGAGGCCGATCAGGATGAGGATCAGCGCCAGTCCCTTGGCGATCCGGCGCAGGGCGCTCATGCCCCTCCCGCTCATGCCCCTCCCACTCATGCCCCTCCCACTCATGCCCCTCCCACTCATGCCATGGTGAGTCCGCCGTCGACCCGATATTCGGAGCCGGTGACATAGGCGGCATCGTCGGACAGCAGGAAACAGGCAACGCCCGCGACATCCTCCGGCCTGCCCAGACGACCGAGCGGCACCGCTTTCGACACCTTGGCCTTATAGTCGCCGAGTTCGGCGTCGCTCATCCCGCCGCGTGTGTGGAACCGGGTTTCGGTCGCGCCGGGGGCGACGACGTTGACGCGAATCCCGCGCGGCGCGAACTGGGTGGCGAGGCTGCGTGCGGCCTGTCGCACGGCGGATTTGCTGGCGGCATAGACCAGCGCATCGGCGCGACCGCCGCCGACCGTGCCCGATCCGATCAGCAGGAACGCGGACCCGTCCTTCATCAACGGACCCAGCGCCTGCGCCTGGAGCAGCGGCGCACGGACATTCAGGTCGAAATGTTCGTCGAACGCGCCCGCATCGATCGCGTCCAGCGTGGCGAAGCGGCCGATCCCGGCATTGAGGAAGGCGCCGTCCAGCCCCTTTGGCGCGAAGTCGCGTACCGCGTCGACCAGCAGCCCGGTCGCGGCGGGATCGGCGGCGTCATGGGTGAGGATCGTCGCGCCGGGCAGGGCTTTGGTCGCCTCGGCGATATGGTCGGGGCTGCGGCCCGTGACGAGCACGCGCCCACCCTCGGCGATCAGGCGCGCCGCGGTGGCCAGGCCGATCCCGGAGCTGCCGCCGGTGACGAGGAAGGACCGGTCGGTGAAACGCATCGCGGAAACTCCTGAAATCAAAGGCCATGTCGCGCAACGCGCGCCTGCCAGAGCATAAGGAGCGGAACGACGCCCAGTTCCATCGCGAGCCCCAGCCGATGCCCCATCGACGGTGCGCCGACCATCGCCCAGGACAGCGCCCGTGCTGCGCCGCCCGCGATCACCAGCGCGCCGAGCAGCCGGAACCGCGCGCCCTTGCGCTCTATTCCGGGAATGCAGGTCGCAAAGGCCAGCCCCAGTCCCAGGAAAATGCCCGAGACATAGCGGAACTGGCTGTCCAGGTCGGTGGGAATGGAGGGCGCATGGCCCAGCCAGCCCGGCCCGGCCGCGACGCTGATCCCCCCGATCGACAGAGGCACCAGGCAGGCGATGGCGACGACCAGTTGCAGCGCCCGGCGCTCGACCGGAATGCCGGTCAATCCAGGATTTCCTTGCGGACATGGATCGCGCGCAGCGAGATGCGCACCTCGATCATGAAGGCGACCAGGCACAGGATCAGCAGGGTCACCGCCACGATGAAGGCCAGCGCGATCCAGGTGCCGATATGGAATTTGCCGAGATTGGCGATGAACAGCACCGCGATGACGATGCAGGCCATGACCGCGCTCGACACCGCCAGGAACAGCGCGGCGTTGATGATCGACATGCGCCGGTCGAGCAGCCGCAGTTCCCATTTGTGGCGCATCCGCTCGGGGCCGTCATCGATCTTGTGGATCATCATCTCCAGCCCGCGTGCGCGGTCGATGACCCGCGCCAGCCGCCCGGCCAGCACGTTCAGCAACTGCCCGATCGCCGCGAGCATGAAGACGGGCGCCAGCGACAATTGGATGGTCTGGGCGATGGTGGTGACGGCGGGCAATGTGGGCATGGTGCCGAAATGGTGGCCTGTCGGGTCGCGCCGGGCAAGCGGGAAGTGCGGCCAGGCGCGAGGCTGTGCGCGCATCGGGTCCGGGCCGAACCCCCTTCGACGATGATGTCGGCTTCCCGCTTGCTGGGCCGATAGGGCTTATGCCTTGGCCAGCATCTTCTCGGCGCTGGTCTTCACGAATTCGCCGATGGGGCCGGCCATCATCGACAGCATCATCGGAATGGCGACCGTCCCGCTGATCGCGCGGTCGGCGATGTTCATATCGGCCTTCACCGTCTGTCCCATGGCGATGATGGTCAGCATCAGCCGGTCGTCGGCGGGCCATTCGGACGTGACCTGTCCGCCGCCGGGAATCTTGGCTTCCAGCTTGGGCAGGCCCTGTTCGATGCGGCGGCGTGCCTCGGCATGACCCAGTTCATGGGGGATGTCGAAATTGACCGATGCCATGATATTGATCCTGATTGTCCGGCGAACGGGTGGGAGTGACGGCGATTGACGTTTGCGTCAAGCGGCGCAGGGACGGTTACTTATCCAGATATGGCGTCGTGCGACGAAAGGAACGGGCACGGGAATCGAACCCGCATATTCAGCTTGGTAGGCTGCTGCACTCGCAATGGGGGATTTTTGGAGCGGGTAAAGCGAACTGGCCACCAGAGTACAATCCCGTCGCGGCATCGCCTTCCGGGCGCAAGTCCATGGCGTCGGCCTGCGGGAGGCTCCCGCCAGTGGCTAGGTTGATGATCGAGGCCAATCGCCCTTCCACTTCGATAAGCACCCCACGGCCGCCCGGCGCGGGGGTTAGAATGATTCGGTCTATCAGTGCGCGAAGCGCGGGGATCGTCGCTTCCTTGGCGGCCGGGTCTTTCAGTGCGGTGTGCAGCTGCTCGACCTCGCGGCGATAGTCCGCCGCGACGGTCGGGTGCAGCGCGATCACCGGCAGGGCCTCGACCGCTGCTAGGGCCGCTCGGGCGGCGGCTCCGTCCTGTCGCGCCTGCGAAAGCGCGTCTTTCACTTCCGAGAACTCGCCCGCGCCGTTCGCGATGGCGCTGACCAAGCGGGCCACCTTCCGGTCGGCTTCCTCGATTGCGCGTTGAAAGCGGGCGGTGTCGCGACGGTTTTCGGTGGCACGGCGGGCATATTCGTCGTGATATTCCTTTACGAATATGGCGACGATTTCCGGGTCCAACAGCTTGGACTTGAGCCCGGCCAAGACGCGATCCTCATAGCGCTTGGTCGATATGGTCGCGGTGTTGCTGCACCCCAAATCGAACCGATTGGTTTTGCATCCCCACCGTTCGCCGCTGACCACATTCCACGACCCGCCACAAACGCCGCACTTGCCCAGCCCCGACAGCATCCGCTTTTTCCTTACGCGGCTATGGAGCGGCTTGGCCGCCGTGTGGTCGAATCGGCTTCGGGTGGCATCCCAATCCTCTTGCGCGATAATGCGGAGGTGGGGAACCTCTTCGGTGATCCACTCGGAGGCGGGGTTGACGCGGATTGCGACCTTGCGCGTGGCCGGGTTGACCACCTTACTGGTGCGATTGTGTATCAGGCGGCCGATATAGAGTTCGTTCCGAAGGATGCCGTTGCCGCGCGGGCCGTCGCCGTTGATCGTGGACATGCGCCAGATGTTGCCGCGTGGGCCGGGGATGCCTTCGCTGTTCAATATGCCCGAAATCGCCCTGGCGCTCTGTCCCTCGACAAACAGGCGAAAGATACGGCGGACGACTTCGGCCTGTTCCGGGTCGATTTCGCGCAGGCCCCGCACGGGGCGGCCGCTGGCGTCGATCCGGTTGGCGGTGCGATAGCCATAGGCCAGCCCGGCCGGGGAGCGGCCGGACGCGATCGTCCCTTTCTGGCCGCGCTTGATTTTCGCGCCCAGCTCCTTGCGGAACTGCGCATCCATGAGCCCTTTGAAGGTGCCCGAAATGTCGTTCACCTCGCCGTCCGACAGCGTGAACAGTCGGGCGCGAGCGAAATTCAACCGTTCCCGAATGGCGAAGCTGTCGCCTTGGTGGCGGGCGATGCGGTCGGTGGATTCGGCGAGTACCTGGTCGATGCCGCCAGCCTCGACCCGCGCCAGCATGGCCGCCAGTCCGGGGCGCTGGGCTTCGGTGATCCCGGCCGCGCCGCTGATCGCGTAATCGGTGAAAATGTCGAGGATGGTCCAGCCTTCGCGCTCGCATCGTTCGCGACAGACGGCAATCTGATCCTCGATCGAGCGGCTATTTTGAAGGTGGCTGGAGAACCGGGCGTATATGACGGTCCGCACTGTCGTTGTTCCTCTGTCGCGCCCGTTCAATGTCGCGGGCGGCGGCCTGTCTGGCGAGTGCTTTGACGAACTCGACTAGGGCCGGATCGTGATCCTTCCCCGAATCGCGAGTAATGCGCGAAGGGGCGTTCATATTGGCTCAAATCCATGCTGGATGCGAAGGGCCGTAAAGCTGATCGCGTCCATCACGCCGCCTCCCGATCGCGCTGGGCGGTATGACGGACATAGGCCGCTGCGATCCAGATATGCGGCATCGATCCGGGCATGACGGGCTCGAAATGCCATGCCAGCGCCACCGCGCAGGCGGCCATGTCCTGATCGGGGCCGGTCGCGGCGGCCTTGGCCACGGCGCGCAGGTCGATCAGGATTTCCGACCAGCTGGCCCCGTAGACACGCGGCCAGTCGATCGGCTCGATGACTTCGGCCAGGCGCTCCGCGTCCCGCCAGATGGCGACGATCGCGGTCATGACACGCTCTCGCTGGCGGGCGGCGTCGGGCGTCATGCGGCGCTTGGCAATCGAGGTCGGATCGCGTTCGCGACGGCTGGCCAGCAACTGCTGGGCCGCCTGCGCTAGCTGCGACCATTGATCGCGCAGGCGCGGGGCGTAGAGGACGCGGCGCGTTTCGCGGTCGCGAAGGACCGCTTGCCAATGGCGGCGATCGGCGGTGTCCGGCTGGGCATCGGACAAGAGGCTGAAGCCGATCATGAGCCGCCCTTGCCTTTGGGGAATGGCGGCTCGGGGAGATTGATGGCTTCTAAGACCGCTGCGATCCGTTCATCCAATACGATGATATTCGTAGCATAGAGGCGGCCCGATCCCTCTTGGGCGCGCTGTATGGCGTCGCAAGCAGCGGATACCAGCCCATCAGCTGCGGCCTCAATTTGCATCGCCCGGTCGACCCATCCTTGTGGGACTGATCGAAATTTTGCGGATCGCAGGCATTCGGTCGGATTGCCGAAGTGTCGCCACGCCGCTTTAGGGTCAGTGAAATGGGCATTGCAGTGGAAGCAGCGCCAGCCGGGCGGCGTAGGGTCGCCGACATAGCTGGTGCGGCCTTCTGAGGCGAGCCAAGAGACGCCCCCGACTGCAAAGGCCGGAGTGCTGCGATAGCTCATGCTGCGCCTCCTTCGTGCTGCTGAGGGCGCAGCAGGGGCAGTAGGCGATCCAACGACGCCATGGGGAAGATCAGCAGATTGGCGTCCTTGCTAAGGAGGACGTTCTGCACATCCTGCACGAAATCGAGCGCGGCGCAGGCCAATTCGGTGGGCTCGACCGGCGCTACTTCATCGGTCGTGAGGTCTGAAACCTCATCCCATGTCATGGCGGCATAGCCGCGCCCGTCATCCCAAAGGACGCCGATCCCGCCGCATTCATGACAGCCGCTGCCCGGCTGGCATCGAAAAAGCGGGTCATAGGGATAATCTGTGGTCGAAACGTACCCGTCCGTGCTTTCCTGACAGCCGGTGCACGGTTTCCAGAACCCGCCTTCCTCCATCAATTCGTTGATACGGTGATAGGTGTAAGCGTGGTCCAGCGCGGGAGAGACATGGGCCAGCCGGTGGCGCGCCAGCATCTGCAACCCGCCGTCGCTGTCCGGCATGTCATAGGCCATGTGGCGGGCGTAGGTGGCCGGATGCCCGGCCGAAATCAGACCCGTGTAAAGGGCGTCGCGATCGGCGGGCAGGATATCCACGGGTGCGAAGGGATTGGGGGATGGCACCCATTCGGGTTCTTCCACTCCTTTGACCGCGTGGATATCGGCCATGGCCTTCAGGACCATGGGGCGCAGCGTGCGCCAGATGCCATCGGCGGCCGCCAGATGGTGGACCGGCGGCTGATCGCGGGCGTCATGGATCGCCATGTACGTGCCGCTGGCGTTGCCCAGGGCCGTCGAGGCGGCCGAGAGGCTGACGGCCAGCTTGGCGGCGGGCGTGTCGGCCAAGCTCATATTGCGCTTGATCGCGGCAGACACGTCCTCTCCGCATTTGCGGGCGATATCGCGGGTGATGTGATCAGGTTGGGCCATATCAGCGCGACCCCCGTTCGACGCGGCATTCATCTGTCACGTCGAGCATCCATGCGCGGTGGTAGCCGTGGTCTTTCGCCCAGGCGGAAAAGGTGGCGTTCAGGCGGTCGATCAGGTCGCGGACATGATCTTCGGTCCACCATGTCGGGCCGCTTTCGCCGTCCTCGCCCAGATTCTGGCCGTTCCTGTCGTCGAAGGCCGTGGCGATCGCGCCGTCTTCCGCCGCCATGGCGGGGGTGAAGATGGACAGGTCATGCTCCATCGGCTTGCCGATGGCGGTCCAGAAGGCTTCGTCGGTCTTTGCCTGCGCGGCCATGATGGCATCGCTCCGGCTGGCGTGCGGACCGTACCATGTCTCGGCATCCTCCAGATTGGCGGCCAAGCTGTAGTAGAAGGTCGGCTGTTTCACGGTGACGCCCAGGGCCAGCGACAGCTTGCCGGTCGGGCGGTCGGTCGCGGCGGACAGCGGAAAGCCGCCTTCGGGTATCGGCTCCAGTCCGACGGCCGCGCGTGCCTCCTGAACGGGGATCGCCTTAGAATTGGGTCTGGGCCATCCCCACAGTATTGCGTGAATATCTTGACAAAGGATCAAGCAGCGCTGCCCGGCCCCTGGTAGGATATCGCAGTAGCGATCATCGATCAGATAATCGGTGCCGTCTTCAGTGGGGCGGAGCAAATCCCCGTAATTGAAGATGGAATCGATTTCGAGAATGCGCGTGCAGCCGTAGTGCTTCGCGAAACGATGCGCGTGGAGCGTCTTGCCTGTGCGGCCGGGGCCGTAAATGACGATCGTCATCAGAACCTGCCCCCCGCATAGAGGGCGCAGGCGACG
Organism: Sphingomonas sp.; assembly: GCF_039594485.1. Taxonomy (GTDB): domain Bacteria; phylum Pseudomonadota; class Alphaproteobacteria; order Sphingomonadales; family Sphingomonadaceae; genus Sphingomonas. Next base: position 77,004 of record NZ_JBCNNI010000011.1, read on the forward strand.
CAGAAGATGACCCATGCCGCAAAGGCGGCGATGACGCCGAGCAAGGCGGGGCTAGGCTGATCGTCGCGGGGCGGGCGGGCGATCGGTTGGATTGCAGGACGTGCGGGCGGGGTCGCCGTGTGATGGCGGCGGATGATCGCGGGCAGCGCTTCAGGTGCGGCGCGCCAGCGTTGGACGCGACCGGATAGGTCGGCAGGGTGGTGATGCACGATGGCCTCCATTGCCGCTCTGTGCGGCATAGCCATCATGTGCGATTATCGCATTATCAATGTCAATCCAGAAACTGCGATTATCGCATATATTGACGCCGATCGGATTTTGTTCCTACAATGTTCCAGTTCAGGTGACGCGTTTGGGAGGACGTCAGGTGAGTCTGTTCTATCGGGTAAGCGTGTTTGGTGTTCCTAAGGGCCCTTGGCGGGCGACGGTGCCAGCAGTCCGCCGCGATGCCATAGAAGCGGGCGTGGGTGGCTTTGATGAAGATCACAGGTTCTTTTTGGACGGTGTCGCGAATATAGAAACCGTCCATGAGAATGAACTTATCCGTTCCGGCGCGGTATATCCCGGATCGTATAGGAAAAAACCCGGCCAAGAATTGTTATTGGTTCACCACCGAGCATGATGTCCTTGTGTTCATCATTGGATGAACAAGGGACCAGTCGTGCCGGATCGGCTTGAAATTCTTTGAATGTGGTCCGGCCGTCTTCAGTCTGTACGACGTATCGGCGACCGGGCCATAAAGCTTTATCGTCTGGATCAATAATAAGCGTGGTTCCGTCTGGAACGATCAAGTCCATGGAGTCGCCTTTGACCGTCAAGGCGTAGGCATGTGGCGGCGTTTCTGGATCGGAAACGGGAATCCACCGTCCTGCGCGCTGCTCAGCCTCAGTAGGACGGCCTGCGGGAACTTCACCTAAGAGCCGTATTCTACGAAGTCCCGGTTCAGACGCGGATGCGGTGGCAAATTCGCGTATGATCGCGGCCATCTCACTGGCTTTGAAATTGCGTGTGCCACCCAGCGCCTTGCCCAAATAATTCGAGTTCATGCCTATCGCCTCAGCAAGGTCGGCGATGGACATGTTTCGCGACGCAAGTTCGGCGCGGATTTGTTGGGGCGTCAACATCCCAAGACCATTCCGACGAACTGCGATAGTCGCAACTTCGATAATCGCATATTCCTATTGCGCTTCGAATGCGAATATCGCATCACGTTCGCATGACGACCGTATCGGACCGCATCATCGACGCGCTTGGCGGCACGACTGCCGTTAGCCGCAAGGCTGAAACGCCGCTGTCGACTGTCCATAGCTGGCGGAAGAACGGTATCCCGACTTCGCGCCTTGCCCATCTCAAGCTGATCGCGGCCGCTGAAGGCGTTCCGATCGACTGGGAGACGGGTGAACGGGCGGATCATGACGCAACCGATACGGTCGCTGTGGCCATGGCGTCATCCAATATGTCGCGCCAGATTATCGGACAGGTGCCAGCATGAGCGGGGCGGCGATTCCGCACGATGCGCGCATCGTGGTCATCGGAGCCGACCTGTCGAGCGTCACCGATCTGTCGGCGGAAATCGTGGCGGGCCGGGTGAGTGTGCGAGAGGTGCCGGGTAGCTGTTCAATCGCTGTCCGGCGCGTCGAGTTTCCGCGACGCAGCGGCGAAACCGGCCGCCAGTTCGGCCACCTGCGTAGCGTTGAACTCTACCGCAAGCGGTGCACCGTGGACGGTCAGAACCAGCCGGGCAAAGCGCTCGCCGTCGATCACATGGCCGCCCGACAATTCGAGGGCTTCCACTGGGAATATACAGGTTTCACGGCCCACCAAATCGGCAGTGACGGAGAGGATGCGGGCGGCGGCGGTGGCGGCGGCAGCGGGTTTCAGGAGAAACCCGTGGGCCTCGCCATCGACGGTTTCATGGATGGCTACCTTGCCATCCATGGCCATGACGCGCGGCGCGCCACCGATCAGCTGAACCAGCATGATTCGTCCTTTCCTGAAAGTGGCGAGCATGACGCCTGAGCGCCTGGCCCTCAAGCGCGCGACGGATGCGATGATTTCCGGCGTTGGCGGGCAGGTGAAGGCCGCCGGCTTCACGCGTGTCGGGCAATCGACGCTCAGCACCTATGCCTCGCCGAACCATCGTGAAGCGTTCGTGCCGATCGATATCGTCGCCGATCTGGAGCCGCTGGCGCGGGACCGGGAGGGCTTCCCGCACGTCACTCAGGCGCTGTGCGCGGTGATGGGTGGGGTGTTCGTGCCGCTGCCGGAGGCTCCGGCTTCTGTCGCGGACATGCTGACCATGATGGGGCGCCTGTCGAAGGAGGCCAGCGACGTGACGCAGACGATCTGCGGCGCGCTGGCCGATGGGCGGGTCGATCGCGTCGAAAAGACCAACATCCGGCGGGAGGTCCGCCAATTGCTGGAAATCGCGGTCGCGCTGGACGCGATCGTCGCCAACGTTTCAACCGAGGGATATCGCTGATGAAGATTTCGCTTCCGGCCGTGGTGCCGAACGAGGGCGCGCGTCGCCTTGCCTATTATCTGACCACCGACAAGCCACAGGAACTGGCGCGGTTCGCGCGCAAGATCGAAGCGAGCGAATCGACCGTCGAGCGGCTGATCCGCGGTGAAATCCGCCCCGGCGAGGAACTGGCGCGCGCCATCTATCTGGCGACCGGCGGTGCGGTCTGGTCACGCTTCTGGTCCTGCCAGCCCGAAGGCGGCTGGTTCGACCGACCCATTTCCCGCGTCGCAGCCTGAGCGGGCGAGGGGCAGGGGATCATGGGGGGGCTTGTTGCCCATTCCGGGATAGCGACGCTGGCGGCGTCGGAGGCCGCGCTTCGCGCCTGGGCCTTCGAAGCCCAGCCGGGCGCGCGCGTGGTGTTCGCGACCGGGCAGGAACCCCCGCGTGACCAGCCGGTGTGGACGGCGGCGCGGAGGCTGGTGGATATGGGGTTGATCCGCACCTTCCATCCCCGTCGGGCGGATGGGAAGGGCTTTGATTACGTCGCCCAGCGCCTGCCCAGCCCTGTCGCCATCCATGACAATGCCAGTCGGGAGGCGCGGGTGTTCGCCGAAATCGAGCGTTGCCTTTCGATCGGCGAGCCGCTGCCCACCGACCGGCAATTGGCGCTGCGGTGTGGCCTGCGCCACGCCGACGAAGCGAGCTACGCCCTGCGCAAGTTGCGGGCGCGCACGGCCGGGGATCGGCGGATCGCCATCATCAATCACGGGCCGACCGAGCATCGGCAGGCGATCGTCCTGTCCACCGGCCGGATGACCATCAGGAAGGGCTTTTGATGGCGCGGATGGCGCAGACGCTTCGGCGCGATTTCGCGCTGTATCGCGCCCATATGGAGGTCGCGCGCGATCCAGACGAACGCGAGGCCGATCGGCAGCGCGCGCGGGAGCGGGCGGCCAAGGCGCGCGGGCGTGTCGAACGCGGTATCGCGCTTATCGAGGCGGCGGGGCTGTGAGCGAGCGCGCTTATCTTCGCAAAGAGGTGATCGGCAACGCGACCCTGTATCTGGGGGATTGCCGGGACGTGCTTCCGGGGTGCGGCCGATGCGACCTGATCCTGACCGACCCGCCCTATGGCATCGGTCAGGACAAGGGCATGGGCGGCGGTGGCACCGATTCGTCAGGTCGCTGGAAGCGCCAGTCCAAGGTCTATGATGGCGATTGGGACGCCGAGCGGCCGGATGCGGACTTGCTCCACATTGTCCTTCACGCTGCGCCCGCCGCGATCATCTGGGGCGGCAATTACCTCAGCGATCTGCTGCCGCAGGGCGGCCGCTGGCTGTTTTGGGACAAGCTGAACGGGATGCCGTCTTACTCCGATGGGGAGATGGCATGGACCAGCCTGCCCGGTGTCTCGGTGAAGGCGTTGAAGCGGTGCAATAACGGCATGGCCGCGCTGCGGGACGGGCCACGATGTCATCCGACGCAGAAGCCCGTGGATGTCATGATGTGGTGCCTGTCCTTTGCGCCTGAGGCCGTACAGGTCTGTGACCCCTTTGTGGGCAGTGGCTCTACTGGCGTCGCGGCGGCCCTTTGCGGGCGGTCCTTTGTTGGCATCGAGCAAGACGCCGCCTATTTCGACATTGCTTGTCAGCGCATTGCCGATGCCCAGCGGCAAGGGCGGTTGCTGTGAAGGGTCCATCGTCCTTCCTCTGCCCTGTCCATGGCTGCGGGCTGACGCGGCGCAAGTGGCAGGCGGTGTGCGATCGCTGCTGGCCGTTGCTGCCCGGCGATTATCGGGCGGCGATCCTTTCGACGCGATCCAGTGGCGCGAAGCATCTGGAGGCGCGCGCGTCGATCGCGGCGGCAGAGTGGCTGAATGTCCATTCGCCCTGGGCGGTGGCCGCGCGGCGGGTGGGCGATGATCCGCCCTGATCGGGGGCTACGCTCCGCCATCCTTTCCGACGATCGGGCGCGGCCCGGATCGTCCTGTAATCTGATTGTTCCGGGGGATAGCCTGTGACTTCGCAAAAACCGCTTAGCCCGATGGGGCAGGCGGCGCTTCATTATGCGCGCCTTGGCTGGCCTGTTTTCCCCTGTAGCCCGCGCGATAAGCAGCCGCTGCTACCGAGGGACAAGGACGCCCAGGGCAATCCGATCCCAAAATCAGGGGGCGTGAGCAAGGCCACCACCGACGAAGCGAAAATCCGCCAGTGGTGGACCCGATGGCCGCACGCGATGATCGGCGTTGCAGTTGGCAAAGCGGGGCTGCTGCTGATCGATTTCGATCCCGGCACATATGATGTTGTCGACCGGGCTACGAAGGAAGTCACGGGGCAAGTAACGTGGACGCTGGAGGGGCTGAAAGACGAACTGGCCTCGCGGATGGACGGCGAGTACTTGCCGGATACGCTCGTGTCCGTGACGCGATCCGACGGCGAGCATCATTGGTTTCGTATGCCCGAGGGCGATCCCATCGGGAATGCTACGAGCTTGCCCGATCATATCGATGTGCGAGGGCTTGGAGGGTACGTCATCGCGCCGCCCAGCCATTTCGATGGCGACGGTGTTGAGATACCGGGCGATTATCGATGGCTGATCGATCTGGATATCAGTCGGATTGCCGCCTGCCCTGCGGCGCTGGTCGAAATCCTGCGTGCTGGCAAGGCAAAGCCGGTTCGGCCGAAAGGTAATATCGCGGGTCCGACTGTCGTCCGGGATGGGCCGGTTAACCAGGCACTTCGTGAGGATGCTGCGATCCGTAAATATGTGCTGGCGGCGCTTGACGGCGAATTGAGCGAGGTCCGGCGCGCGGGCACGGGAAAGCGCAATGAGCGACTGTTCGAGGCGGCGTTGAAGCTGTCGTCGCTGGTGGCGGCCGGGGCGCTCGATGCGACGATGGCGCGGGCCTCGCTGGAATCGGCGGCGCGGGACAATCCCGGCCGCGATGATGAGGCCCAGCTGCAAGCCACGATCAACTCCGGCTGGTCAGCCGGAAGCGATAGCCCTCGCGATCTCAGCGAGATCGCGGCCGCTGCACGAGAGAGAGCGAACCGCCGTTCCAACGCTCCACCCTCCCGCCGCGCCGTGCGCGACCCCGCCCCGGCTTCGGGGGGAGGGGCCGGACAAGACCGATCCTTCCGGGTCGGAAGGGAGGAAATCACCGGCCCCGACCTGGGCCGGGAAGGGCGGGAACGGGTGCTGCGCCTGGCCGAGGCGTGGCTGGGCCGCGCCGTCGAGCGATGCGCGCCCGTCGAGCAGGAGATCCGGCGGCTTGCCTTCGGAATCGGGCGGCGCGTGGCGGCCGGGCTGTTGTGCGAGGATCTGGCGCTGGCAGCGCTGGCGACCGTCTATGAGGGGCGGCCGGATGCCGAGGTGCTGGGCAGTGGGGTCGCGCGAGCGGTGGCGGACGGATGGGCCAAGGGGTTCGCCGTCGAACCGATGCTGACCGGGCTGGCCTGTGCGGGGTATCCCATGACGGATTTCGGGATCGCCGAGCGCTTCCGTGATCGGTGGGGGGCGGATTTCCGCTATACCACCGCCAAGGGCTGGTTGGGCTGGGACGGGCGGCGCTGGCGCGTGCTGGACCAGGACGAAAAGACGCCACCGGCCGAGGTGATCGCGGCGGTGTTCGACACGATCCGCGCGATTCAGGATGAATCGCGGATGGTGCGGGATACCGGCGTGCCTGTCGATCTGGAGGCGGAGGGCGATGCGGCGGCCGAGCGCGATGCGGTGGCGCTGGACGGTTGGATATTGGTGGGCCGCACCATGCGGCTTCGATCCTCGCTGATCGCCGAATGGGGGCGCAAGGCCGAGACGGTCGACAAACCCGCATCGGTCGCCAAGCTGGCGCGGCGGTGGTTGACGGTGCCGATCGATGCGTTCGATCACGATGCGTTCGCCGTCAATGTGCAGAACGGCACGTTGCGGTTCCGGCGAGAGGACGCGCCCGACGGGACGGTTCGGGCCGTGGTGGAGCTGGGCGATCATCGGCGGGAGGATTTGCTGACCAAGCTGTCTCCGGTCGCCTATGATCCCGATGCGACATGCCCGCTGTACGACGCGAGTTTCGAATGGGCGCAACCCGATGCCGAGATGCGGCGATACCTGCACCAGCTGGGCGGCTATTCGCTGACCGGCGATGCCAGCGAGCAAAAGCTCTGGTTCTGGTGGGGGCGCGGCCGGAACGGCAAGGGCGTCACGCTGGAAAGCTGGACCCATGTCGCCGGTGACTATGCCGATACGATTCCGATCGGGTCTTTCCTTGACCAGGGCCTGAAGAAACGCGGGGATGCGGCCTCGCCCGATCTCGCCAAGCTGGGCGGCGTGCGGATGCTGCGCGCGTCGGAGCCGGGGAAGAACGAGACGCTCGACTCCGGGCTGATCAAGCTGGTGACGGGCGGGGAGCCGCTGGCGGTGCGTATGCTGCATCGCGGGTTCTTCAACCTGATCCCGAAGTTCAAGCTGATCATCATCGGGAACAGCAAGTTCAATGTGCCCGATACCGATGACGGGATCTGGTCGCGCCTGAAGCTGATTCCGTGGCTGCGCAATATCGAGATACCGGAGCCGGGCATTCCGTGGCCAAAGAAAGACCCGCATCTGGTCCACAAGATCACGTCCAGGGAGGCATCCGGCGTCCTGAATCGATTGGTGCAGGGGTTGCTGGATTACATGGCGCATGGGCTTGTCGAGCCCGCCAGTGTCACGCAGGCGACCGAGGCCTATCGGGATCAGAGCGACCCGATCGCGCGGTTCCTGCGGCTTTGTACCGAGGCCGACCCGGCCAGTCGGGTGCAGTCGTCCAAGCTGCATGAGGTCTTTGTGGCGTGGGCCAAGGCGGCCGGTGAGCGCGAATGGTCCAACAAGGGCTTTTCGAACGCCATGTCCGATAAGGGCTATCAAAAGAAGGCGTCGGATGGGATGCAGTGGCTGGGACTGAAGCTGGTCAAACAGGTGGAGGACTTTGTCGATATCAACGGCAAGGTGCTGAAACTGGAGGACCGCGACGATGATGTCCCGCCTTCGACAGGCCAGCCACCGCCCGCCGCTGCGTCCGCGCCGCCCGAGGATGATGATGGCGATGCGCTTTAGTCGACACTGATCCTTCCGGTTGGAAGGGTGCCGGAACCTTCACCGGAAGGTAAAAAGGGCGGATTTCTGCGCCTTTGGAAGGGTTGGAAGGATTTCTGAACATTTTGTCGTAGGGTGCGGGCATATGCGCGCATGTGCGGGCACGATGAAATATCACGATTATCCTTCCTATCCTTCCAATCCTTCCGGTTGAGAATAAAAAGATAGGAAAACCAATGGCATACGATTTCAGCAATGCCGGAAGGGTTGAGAGCGAGGGTTCCGGGGCCGGAAGGTTCCTGACCTTCGAGGCGGTGGAGGCCCGTTTGGTGGACGCGGTGCGGCTTTGCTGGCGGATGCCGGGCGGCCATTGGCCGTTCGCCAGCGACGGGCCGTGGCATCTGATCCAGAAGGATTGGTGGGACTGGGACGCGCGAGATGAAAAGCCGATCCCGCGCGATCCACTGAGCCGGTTGGAGATGGAGGAGCGGGACGAGGCGGTGGCGTGGCTGCGCCTGATCCCGGACGATCGGGATCGGCGGCTGGTGGTGCTGGCGGTGACGCAGCTGGCCAAGGGCGGCGATCGGGCGCGGGTGTCGTGGGTGAAGCTGCTGCGGCCCATTGGCAAGACGCACGGGGCCGATGGGCTGCGGATGCGGTACGGGCGGGTGCTGGGGGCGCTGACGGTGCGTATCAACGCTGTGCGGGGCTGAAATGGCGGTTTTCCGCGACCGGACATGTCAACCCGGTTTAGGGCCGGACATGAAAATATCGCTGTTCGTTTCCGGGCCTCTGTGAGGGTATTTCTCGATATGTTGGTGACGGGCCTTTGACGGCGCGGCTTCCACTTCTCCCCTTAGCCTCAGGGCGGCGCGGCTTCGGCCTCGCCGCCCTTTCTGTTGGTGGTGCATGGTCAAACTGACAGGACTGAAACCGCGCCTCAACGGGTTGCGGTCGCGGATCGGTCGGGACACGCCCGCAACGCGGGTTGAGCGGGACCGGGAGCGGGACGCCCAGCCGTGGCGGCGCTGGTACAAGACGGCGCGGTGGCAGCGCCTGCGCATGGTCATCCTCGCACGCGATCTGTTCACCTGCCAATGGCCGGGGTGCGGTCGCGTCGAGCCTGACACGTCGCAGCTGGTCGCGGATCACCGCGAACCGCACCGTGGCGACGAGGCCATGTTCTGGGATCAGGACAACCTGTGGTGCCTCTGCAAGCCCTGCCACGACAGCGCGAAGCAACGGCAAGAGCATCGCGCCCGCTGACAGGTGGGGGTGGGGTCAATCTCTGGGATGGCCCGCCCCCTAGACCGCAACCGCTCTCATTCGGAGATTTTTTTCTCGTGGCCGAAGATTTGGAGGTCGACCTGTTTGGCGATCCCGTCCAGTTGGACAGGGAAGCCCGTGGACGGCCTGAGCATCGCCGGACCAAAGAGAACTCCAATAAGGTCCTTTTGGCGTTTGCGCGGGGCCTGAGCGAAAAAGAGGCCGCAACCGCGATCGGGGTTTCCGTGCCTACGTTGCGCAAACATTATTTTTCCGAGTGCGCGAAACGGAAGGATGCCCGGCTTCGCATGGAAATGACGCAGTTGGCGCGGCTGAACGACGCAGCGGCCGAGGGCAACGTCACGGCGGAAAAGGAATTGTTCAAGCGGCTGGACAAGGGCCATCTTGAACAGGTGGCCGATCGGGTCGCCAACCGAGGTACGAACGGCGCGCCGCCTAAAGCCGCCAAGCCTGGGAAAAAGGCCGCCGCCCAACAGAAGGCGGCGCAAGTCCGTGGGAAGTACGCGCCCCCGCCGCCTCCGAGGCTTATCAACTGATGGCTTTGGAGTGGTCGACCGCCTGCCCGGATTGGGAAAGGCGGATCGTCGCAGGGGAATCGCTCATTGCGATGGATCCTTTGTTTCCAGATCAGGCGGAAGCCGCACTGGAGATTTTCAAGGGCCTGCGCATCGTGGACGTTCCCGGCCAGCCGACCTTTGGCGAGGCCTGCGAGCAATTCGTGTTTGATTTCGTCGCCGCAATCTTCGGGGCCTATGATGAGGAGGCGGGCAAGCGACTGATCTGGGAGTTCATGCTCCTGATCAGCAAGAAGAACGCCAAGTCGACCATTGCGGCCGGGATCATGGTCACGGCGCTTATCCGCAATTGGCGTCATTCGGCCGAATTGCTGGTGTTAGCCCCGACCAAGGAAGTCGCGGACAATGTCTTCACCCCGGCGGCCGGTATGGTTCGTGCCGATCCCGAATTGCTCGAAATCCTTTACCCGGTCGATCACGAGCGGAAAATTCGGCATCTTGTAAACAAGTCCGAACTGAAGGTGGTGTCGGCCGATGCGGGCGTAGTCAGCGGCAAAAAGGCCGCGTTCGTACTGGTCGAAGAATTATGGCAGTTCGGGAAACAGGCAAGTGCATCCGCCATGCTTATGGAGGCCACAGGCGGGCAGGTTTCCCGGCGCGAAGGCTTTACGGTCTACCTGTCGACGCATAGCGATGAATTGCCGCGCGGCGTTTTCAAGGATCGCCTCGATCAGTTCCGCGGAGTCCGGGATGGGACGATCGTCAATAAGCGAAAGTTGGGGATGCTCTATGAGTGGCCTCAAGCGATGCTGGACGCGGAAGCCTATCTCGACCCTGACAATTTCTACATCACCAACCCGAATATCGGCCGGTCGGTTGATATTGAGTACATTGAAGAGAAGTTGGCAGAGGCCCGCGCGGGCGCGCCGGGGGATTTACAGAAGTTCCTGGCCAAGCACCTGAATGTCGAAATCGGCACCCGCCTTGCGCGGGATCGGTGGACCGGCGCGGATTTCTGGGACGCGGCGGCCGATACGGCGCTGACGCTAGATGAACTGATCCGGCGTTGCGAAGTCATCGTGGCCGGGATCGATGGCGGCGGCCTTGATGACCTTTTGGGGCTGTGCCTGATCGGCCGGGAAAAAGGCTCCAAGCGCTGGTTGGTCTGGTGCCGCGCCTGGGCCTGGTCCGTGGTCTGGAAGCGTCGAGCCGATATCGCGACCATGCTCAACCAGCTGGTCGATGAAGGTTCCCTGTTCCGTTGTGAAATGCCGGATGAAGCGGTGATCGATCTGGAAGCCGACGATGACGGCGACCATGAACTGACCGAGGATGTGCGCGGTGTCGTGGAGGTGCTGTGTACGGTGCGTGACGCCGGGCTGTTCCCGGAAACCGGCGCGATCGGGCTGGACCCGGTGGGCGTGTCGGCCATCGTAGACGAACTGGTCGCGAGGGACTTCGACCCCGACAATCAGCTGCGGTCGATCGGACAGGGCTACAAACTGAGCGCTGCCATCAAGGGCGCGGCCCGGAAGGTCGCGGCCCGGACCCTGCGCCATGAGGGCAAGGAACTGATGCGGTGGTGCGTCGGCAACGCGAAAATGGAGCCGCGTGGCGCAAGCGCGGTGGCCATCGTGAAGGCCACACCCAGCGCCAAAATCGATCCGCTGGCGGCGATGTTCAACGCCGTGATGCTGATGACCGAGAACCCGGCAGCGGCCGGTTCATACGAATATACGGGGATTTGAGCATGGGATTTATCGATCGCGCCCGGAACGCGGCGCGCGCGTTCCGGGCCGATGCGCCCCACGCCGCCCCGGCCGCGCCGATGCCTCCGGCGCAACGCGGTTGGGCCATCCGTGGCGATGCTGGGCAGGCGGGGCCGATCGCAGGTGCTGATGGGCTGAACGACCCCAAGGGCATGACTGTGCTCAACCTGTTGGGTGGTAGCCGTTCGGGTGCCCCCATGGGTGAGGCGCGGGCCATGACGGTCCCTGCGGTGCTACGCGCGCTGGAGGTGTTGTGCGGCCTCTACGCCATGACGCCCGTTCATTATTACCGGAACACGCCGGAGGGCAAAGAGCGGGTCGACGATGCGCCGCAAGCCCGGATGTTGTCGACCAGCGCCAACGCCGTTCAGCCCGCCTATCTGCTGAAAGAGCTGATGATGGGCGATTTGCTGATGCGCGGTCGCTTCGGGGCCTTCATCCACCGTGACGAACTTTACCGCCCCAATGCTCTTAGCCGCTTGGTGCCGGACGGGATCGCGCCGGTTCAGCATTGGGACCGGCAGGACGGGCTGGAGATGTTCTATGACGCGCAGCTGCCCGATGGGTCGCGCGATCGCCTGACCCGCAATGACATTTGGTTCGTACCGGGGTTCAGCCGGGACGGGCTGGTCGGCATCGATCGCTTGAAGCTGTTGGGCAACACGTTCGAATCCGCCGCGTCGACCAGCGAGTTTGCCCGGCGCTTTTGGGAGAACAACGCTCAGCCGTCGACCATTCTGACCACCAAGGCCAAGATTGACCGGCCGGGCAAAGAGGCGATCCGATCCGACTGGCAGCAGCGCTTTGCGGGTCCGCAGAACGCCGGTTCTGTCGCGGTGCTGGATCAGGAAATGGACGCCAAATTTTTGGCGCACGACAACAAGGCATCGCAATTTATCGAGTCGCGGGGCTTTGGTGTTCTGGAGGTGGCGCGGGCATTCGGTGTTGCGCCCCATGTCCTATTCGAACTGAGCCGGGCCACCTTTTCGAATATCGAGCATCAAAGCCTAGAATTGTATCTGTATTCGATGCTTGCGCACTTCGAACGCGGCGCGGCGCATATGACCCATCAATTCGCGGATGAGGGTCATTTCTTCGAGTTCATGCCCGAGGCCATGCTGAAGGGCGATATCCTGACCCGGTATCAGGCCTACGCCGTCGCGATCGACAAGGGGATCATGAACCCCAACACCGTCCGGCGGAAAGAGAACTTGAACGACCGGCCCGGCGGTGACGAATACCGCGTCGGTTCCGGTTCGCAGATTGAAGGGCAGCCCCCTGCCCAGCCACCACGGCCGCCAGCGCCGCCCCTACAGTCCGAGGAAGACGAATGAACCAGCATGTCCTGGCCGCGATCCGGTCGGAGCCGTGGGCGATCGTGCCCGCCTATCTTGACGCGATCGAGGCAATTGCCCTTCGCATGATGGATCACCCGTCGCTAATCGCGGTGGAGCGGGACGGGCATGAGGCGAGGTTCGCGGATGCGACGGCCCGAATGGGCGAGCGGGCACCGGGAACGCGCACGGCCGCCCTTCGTGATGGCGTCGGCATCGTGCCCATGTTCGGGCCAGTCTTCCCCCGTGCCGGGGGGCTGGCCACGTCAGGTGCGACGACGCTCGACGCCGTGGCGGCCGATCTGCGCGCGCTGGAGGCATCGCCGGAAGTCCGTAACGTGCTGGTGACGGTCGATAGCCCCGGTGGGGCCGTGTCTGGCGTTCATGACTTTGCGCGCTTCATCGCCAATTTTTCCAAGCCGCTGGCGGTGCATGTGTCGGGGCAATGCTGTTCGGCCGTCTACTGGATCGCCAGTCAGGCGTCGGGCGGGATCAGTCTTGATCCAACCGGCGTGGTTGGGTCGATCGGCGTTTGCATGTCCACTTCCTATCAGGAAGGGCCGGACATGTCGGGCCGTCGTTCGATCGACATCACCAGCACCAACGCCCCGAACAAGCGCCCGGACCTTTCCACCGAGGAAGGCCGGGCCGCCATGCGCACGACGCTGGACGCGATCGAGGCCGTTTTCATCAGCACCGTGGCCAAGGGTCGCGGTGTCTCTGAAGCTACCGTCCGGGCCGATTTCGGCAAGGGCGGCACCCTGACCGGGAAGGACGCCAAGGCGGCCGGGATGGTCGACCGCGTGGAGGCCGATGGCCTCGACGGGGCGATCCGACGGCTTGCCCGAACCGCCCCTCCGGCAGCGCCCCGGCGGGCCGCCGCGGCGAACCACCTGGCCTTGGCGCAAGCGCGCGCCGGGCTGTAATCCACCAAGGAGAATGACGATGCGCATTACCGCGCTACGGGCAAGTCTGGCGGCCGAAGTCCAGTCGATGGAAGCGATCCTCGACGCGGCCGCGAACGATAACAACCGCGACCTGACGGCAGAGGAACAGGGCGCGTTCGACAAGCATAAGGCGGAAGCTGATCGCCTTCAGGTGGCGGTCGGCCGCGAAGAATCGATGCTGGCACTGAAGGCGTCGGCCGCCAAGCCTATCGATATCGGCGGTGCTGGCGGAGCGGGTGCGGGCGGTCGCGTTCCGGCGGCCGTGCAGGAAAAGCTGGAACCCGGCGTCATGGTCGGCCGGATCGCACTCTCGCTGGCTGCGACCGGAGGCAATGACCAGCGGGCCATGGCGAACCATGCGCAGCAGACGTTCGGTGATCAAACCGGCCAGATTGTTGCCAACATGGAACAGTCGACCAACACCAAGGGCGGCTATCTGGTCGACACCGACTATAGCCGCGACTTCATCGACCTGCTGCGGCCGCGTGTTGTCATTCGCAATCTAGGCGCTCGGTCCGTGCCGATGCCGGATGGCAACCTGACCATGCGCAAGAAGACGGCGGGCACGCAGGCCGGGTATGTCGGTGAACGTGTTCCGGCGCCGACCACCGACATGCAGGTCGGCAACCTGAACATGACCGCCAAGAAGCTGATGGCGCTGGTGCCGATCACGAATCAGCTGATCCGCCGCGCCAGCTATGGTGTGGACCAGATGGTTCGTGACGATCTGCTCGACAGCGCGGCGGTCAAGGAAGACCAGCAGTTCCTGCGCGGTGCGGGAAGCTCGGTTGCACCAACCGGCGTCCGCAATCTGGTTGCAGCCGGTAACGTCCTCGCGATGACCGCCAACACCAACCTCGTGACCGTTTCGTCGGACCTGGGGCGGATGACGCTGGCGGTAAAGAACGCCAATGTCCCCATGATCAGCTGCGGCTGGGTCATGAGTCCGCGTGTCCGGGAGTTCCTGGCCAACCTGCGCGATGGCAACGGCAATTTGGTCTATCCGTCGATCGAGGCGAACGGCACGCTCAAGGGCTACAAGATCGCCGAGACGACGTCGGTGCCTGACAATCTGGGCGCGGGCGGCAACGAGTCGGAACTGTACTTTGGCGACTGGTCGCAATTCCTGATCGGCGACACCTATCAGGTCGCCTTGGCGGCGTCGGACACGGCCGCCTATGACGATGGCGGCACGATCCGGGCAGCGTTCTCGAACGACGAAACGGTCATCCGCCTGATCGAAGAGCATGACACGCAGCTGCGCTACGATCGCGCAGCTGCGGTCCTGACGGGCGTGACCTGGGCACCGTAAGCCCGGCGATCAATCTCCCACCATCTCAGGCGGGTCCGCGTGTCGGGTCCGCCTTTTCCATTTCTGGAGGCCATCATGGCGGTCAAGTTTCTCGAAACCACTCAGGTGGGCACCATTTACAATCAGGATGAGGTCGCGGCCTTCGACGCGGAAACCGAGGCGGAATTGATCAAAGCCGAGGTTGCGGAGGCTGTCGAGGCTCCGAAGGGTAAGGGCGGTTCGACCGCTGCCCAAGCCTGATCCAGCGCGGGCAGAGGACACGACATGGCGGAAATCGTCTCGCTGGCCACTGCCCGCGAATGGCTGAAGGTCGATGACGAAATCAGCGACGATCTGCTGAAGTCGCTGATTGCGACTGCAATCCAGTTCATTGCAGATTTCATGCAGCGGCCACTGGTCGGGGATGGGGGGTGGCCGGAAGGTCAGCTGCCCGCTCCGGTCGTGCATGGCATTCGGGTCGCGCTGGTCGACCTGTACAACAATCCGGAAAACCCGTTTTCCAGCACAACGGCACTGACCCATCTGGTCGGCCCCCATTGCCGCCCGAGCTTCGGCTGATGGGCGGCTATGACAAGCGGCCGGAGTTTCGGCCGAACAAGCGCGCGCGGCTGGAGCGGCCTAAGGCAAAGGCTTCCTTTTCGGGGGCGGGTCAGGGAACGTGGGAGGCCGTGACACCGGGCAATATATGGGCCGAGGTCCGCGACCCTCTGCCCAGCCGTGGCGAGGGGCTGGCGGATGGACAGCCCGCCGCCAAGCGGCCCGCGCGGATCCGTATCCGCTATCGCGCGGGGACCGATGCCAAGATGCGGTTCGTGATCGACGGTCGCATCCTCCAGATCGTCGGCGGACCCGCCGAAATCGGGCGGCGATACCTGCTGGAGTTCACCGTGGAGGAATACAGCCCGGCCGGGAACCCTGCCTAACGTGGCCAAGGTCACGGGGCGCGATGCGGTCAAGCGCTATATGGCCGCGATCCCCGACTATTGCCGGACCAAGCTGCTGCCCGGTGCGGCGCGGGCCGGGGCAAAGGTCATCGCCGACGAGGCGCGGGATCGGTGCGAGTCGGACCGCGTGGCCGCCGCGATCGTCGTGAAAGCCCGGCCGGTTACGGACGACACGATCCGCGTCGTCGTGACGGTCAAGCGAGGCTTCACTTATTCGCTGGGCACCTGGCTGGAATACGGCACATCGCCGCACTTCATCGCCGCGCTGGGCGGCGTCGGGGCGCGACGGCTGAACACCCGGCTCCGCGATGCCAAGGGCAAGCTGTCGCTAGTTATCGGCGGCCAGCCGGTGGGGCCAGAGGTCTTTCATACCGGATCGCGTGCCTTTCCATTCCTGCGCCCGGCGCTGGACGTGAAGGAGGGCGAGGCAATCCGCGCGGCCCAAAATTTCATCAACACCCGCCTGGCCCGCAAGGGGATCGGGCCGGACGACATGGACGATGATCTATGACCGATCAGCCTATCCCGGACGTGATCGACGGGGCGACGATCATGGGGGCCGTCCTGTGCGGCTATGCTCCGTTGATCCAGCTTGTCCCTGTCGAGAGTATCAAGGGCGGTCGGTTGCCGGAGGGCCAGCCGCTGCCGGCCATTCTAGTCCGCACGGTCAGCAGCACGGGGCCGCAGATGCTGAGGCGCGAAGGGACGCGGCGCTGCATCGACCGGATTTCGGTCGCGGTGCGCGCCGCCACCTGGGCCGAGCAGCGCGCCATCATTCGTCAGGTGCGCGAAGCCGGGGCCGATCGGGTCGGCCCGATCGGGGGCGGATCCAGCGTGACCATTCTGCTGTCGGGGCTTGGTCCCGACGTGGATGGTCCCGGCAACACCTACGAGCAGACCCAAGATTTCCGCGTCAGTTACGACGCCTTCACAGGAGCATGACCATGCCGAATAAGAAGAAAGCCTTCATCGTCCGCGATTTCACCGACGCGGGGCTTGAGCAGAATTTCACCGCCAGCGTCGCGGGCGAGCCCGACACCATGCCGGAAATCGATGCGGGTGTTTTTGCCAATTACGCGGCCGCAGGCCTCGTTCGACTGGCGACCGAGGCAGACCAGAGCCCGCCCCAGCCCGAAGCCGCCGACGCGGCCTGATCCCTTCCGCCGTTGAAACAGGAGTAGCAACACGATGACTTCGCAGACTGCGGCGGGCACCACGCTCGCCATTTCCGCCGCTGCGCCTTCCACTCAGGACAAGGCGGGGTTCGCCGCGCTGTCGTTTCTGGTGGTTGGGCAGACCGAGAAGCTGGGCACTTTCGGGACCAGTTTCGCCAAGGTTGAGTTCCAGCCGCTCAAGGGTGGCAAGCAGAAGTACAAGGGGTCGCCCGACTACGGCGCGCTTCAGCCGACGATGGCGCTCGATAGCGCCGATGCCGGTCAAGCACTGATGCAGACGGCTGGCGACGACGAAAGTCAGAAGCTGTATTCTTTCGCCGTCACCTATCAAGACGGTGCGATGCGCTATTTTCAGGGTCGCGTTTTCGGGATGCCGGAAACGGCAGACGGTGCGGACACGATGCTGACCGCTGCCCCGGCTCTCGAAATCTGCACCAAGCCGGTCAAGGTTCCGGCTCCCTCTTCTTAACGCCTTCCGGCCCCGCCGGTTCATGAGCATCGGCCTGCCCCGCGTTGCGCGGGACGGGGCGGGTCGGTGCATCCCGCGCAATCCCGCCGCAAAGAGGTTTCCAATGCTCGACATCACCACTCAGGCGGTCGCCAATACCGCCCCGTTGCACCTGAAGGACGCCAGCGGCAACCTGCTCTATTACAAGGGGCAGCCTGTCCGCATCCACCTCTACGGTCCGGCCTCGCCGCAATATGCCCGGATCGAGGAACGTCAGACGCAGCGCGCGCTGAAGCGGGCGCAGGACAATGACGGCAAGCCTTCGGCCATGTCCAGCGATCAGCGTCGCGAAACGACGGCCGAAGATTACGCCGCAGTGACCGCCTCGTTTGAGAATTTCGCCTATCCTCCCGCTGGCAAGGCGTCGGGCGAGGACTTGTACCGTGCCACCTATTCCGACCCGGCGCTGGGCTTCATCGTCAACCAGATTACGCGGTTCCTGGCTGACTGGGGAAACTTCAAGCCCGCGTCGGCGACGGCCTGACGCTCTACGTTCGGCAAATGGCGTGGCTGGCCGCCACGCCAAAGCCCCCCGAGGGGTCCAGACGGGCCGAGCGGTGGGAGAAGGCCCCGGCCACCACAAAACGCAGCCGGGCCGAGACGATGGGGAAAAAGGCGGCGGAGAGCGCCATGCCGCCCAACCCCATGCCCCATGTGATCGAACGATTCATCGAAATGGGGATGGTGGAGGCGGCGGGCATGGGAACCGTGCCGCTTGGCTGGCAGACCATCGCCGCGTGGTCCCAGATGACGGGGGTGCGGCTCTGCCCGTGGGAGGCCCGGACGATCCGCCGTCTTTCCGTCGAGTATCTGGCGGAAGGGCGGCGGGCCGAAGCCGAAACCTGTCCGCCCCCGTGGAAAGCGCCGGTCAGTCAGGCCGACGTTGATGCGGAACGGGCGGCGCTTGAACGCCTGCTGGGGTAAGCTGTGGCAGCGCTTCGCGGAACGGACGGGCGGAGGCAAGTTGTTCGTCCGTCAGTTCCGGGGTGTCTGATACGGCGTCCATGTCGGCATCGGTGAAAGGTTTCGTCACTATGATGATCCCCAATCTGCGGTGCCGCTCATGGCGGAAGGACACTCGCTAGGATAGTGTCCTCCCGTTAGCAGGGAGGGAGTTATGAAGGTCGCGATTCTTGCAATGCAGTTATTGGCTTTGGCTTCGGCCTCGCCACAAAAAAAGCCTAGCTCAGTAGCTCTAAAGCCTTTTGAATTTAGAGGTTTCGTTGCTGGACAAGAAATGACGCCGGAGCAAGCGGCAACCTGTCATAAGTCAGGGATGACCACATTTTGCGGACCTGATGATGATCGTGTTGCAGGCGTAAGAGTTCTAAGCTCATACGTTTCTGCGGAAAATAATAGGATGGTGCGAATTGGAATTTCAGCAGACCCTATCTATTTTGGAATAATTACAGACGCGTTTAAGAAAAAATACGGGCCTCCGTGTTTGTCATCTGTAGAAAAATGGGTCAGTCAGACTGGTATTAAAAGGCAAAACCCAGTTTTTACATGGTGCTTCAAGACAGGAAAACTAAAAGCAAAAATGTACGGATCAACATTAGACGTATCCGAAATCGATTATGCAGATGTTTCAGAAGCGCCGATGAAAAAGCCTGAGCCTAAGATTGATTTTTAACATTGGTCGGGTGCGATGTTAGCGTAATGATAGTTCAAGTAATCTGCGGATCGCTTCCGGGCGCGACATGGTCTGGTCCGGTTGCATCCCGATCCATGTATCCAAGCGGGATAGTTGATCGGGAGTGAGGGTCAGGTGGATGGATGCCGCATTGGTTCGCGGTCGCCCTCTTTTTCCCGTACGGACTATTGCATTATCCATTATTTTTCCGTACCTAAAAATCGAGCCGGATGAAAGAGGCAACTTTCACCCGGCTCTGACCCATCGCACGGAGGTATCCCGATGCAACGAGCTGATCGCGCGCATAGCGCCACGGGTGACCATGCGTCACCCGATAATGTGACCCGAACTATCATACGGATTGAGCTGCAGCAGGCGCATATGTCGCGGGTGCTGGGGATGGCGGATCAATCCCATTTCGATATTTCCGCGATACGTACGCTGTTGCTGGCAGCCACGGAGGCCGTCGAGGCGCTGGAGGCAGAAGACGATCGGAATATCACGCCCGTCTATGTCCGGTATCGGGCGGCCCATATGAACGCGCTGCTGGGGATGCTGGATACGTATCTCGACCGGATCGATGACGGCGTGCACGCGACGCTCAATGTCCTTCGCGACAATATCCAGAGGGTGGCGGCATGACGGCGGTCGCTCCCATGGCGTTCGCCTATGAGGGCGCGCCGATCCGCATCGTCATGCGCGAGGATGACCCCTATTGGGTTGCCAGCGATCTGGCGGCGGTGCTGGGCTATCGCTCTGCGGGCGATATGACCCGGATGCTGGACGACGATCAAAAGGGTACGCACTTGGTGCGTACCCCTGGCGGTGATCAGAATATGACCATCGTTTCCGAGGGCGGCATGTACCGCTGTATCTTCGGATCGAAGCGGCCGGAGGCTAAGGCGTTCCGCCGCTGGGTCGAAAACGTCCTGTTGCCGACGCTTCGGCGGACTGGGCGCTTCGTCATGGACGGCGTGGCCGATATCGAGCCCAGCCGCACCCCGGAAATGCCCGACGAGTATGAGGCCATTCGTACCAAGCTGGCCTTGGCCAAAGAGGCGCGGCTGGTGTTCGGCATGAGGGCGGCACGGGAGGCTTGGCGGACGCTGGGGCTGTTGCCGGCCGTCACGGATCGGATCGCGGAGCCGGAGCAATTCGGGTTCGCACCCGCCGCGATGACCGAGTTGACCCGGCACGTTCTGGACTGGATGGAGGCGCGCTGTTCCGCCGCCCCCGGCCACCGGGAAATGTCGCAGCGGCTGTACGACGATTATCTGCGCTGGTCGAAGGATCACGGATTGACTTCGGCGGAAACGCTGGGGTTCATCGCCTTCGGTAAGGCGCTGACCGCCTGCGCGATCGGCGTCACCAAAGGCGTAGACGGCCGTCGGGCGCGGATAGGATTAAAGCTGGCGGCCTGACCGTCGCCATTTCGATTTTCACCAAGGGGCTGCCCGTCCGGGCGGCCCCTTTTTCTATGGGGCGTAGCGAATGGACAATTTCGAGAATGCTGCGCTTGGCGTCGGTTTCGATATCGATACGGGCGGTTCTTTCGAGGCGCTGGCGCGGCTGGATACGGCGATCGATCGCGCGACTGCCAACGCGATCGAAGAGTTCAACCGGGTTGAACGCGCGTCCGCGTCGATGCTGAACCTTAACGGGGCGCAGACCGCTTTGCGGACCTTTGCCGCCGAGTCGTCGCAGGCTGCGCGTGCCGCGCAGCGTGAATATAATTCCGTGGAGAAGGCGGGTGAGCGTCTGGTTGCCCAGATTGAGCGCCAGAATGGAGCGTTCGGAAAGACTCGCGAAGAAATGCGGCTCGCCAAAGTCGAGGCGGCGGCCTTGCGCGCCGAGCAACAGGGCCTGACCGAACTGGCGGGCCGGTTGCGTGCGGCAGAATCCGAATTGGCAGGCAAGGAACTTGCGGCGGCCCGCCGGGCGCGTTTCGAGGCCGAGGCACTGGCGGAAGCGCGCGCGGAGGCGGAAGCGAAGGCCGCGACCGAGGCGGCGCGGGAGCGGGCGCAGGCTGAGGCGGCGCTGATTGTCCAACTGCGGGAGCGTTCGCAGCTGCAAGGCCTGCTGGAGCGAAATTTCGGCATGAACCAGCCGCGCGCGACCGATGCCGGGGCCACCTATAGCGCATTGGCGGCGCGTGCGGCCGAGGAAGAGGCGCAGGCTCTGCGGTCGGCCACCCATGCGCACCAGATGTTCGAAGCGCGGGTCAAGGCCGGGGTGACGGCCCTGCGCGAGCATGAGGCCGCCGAAATCGCCGCAACGCGCGAACATGAAATGATGGCGTCGGCGGCCGAGCGCCTGCGCGCGTCGATCGATCCGGCCTATGCCGCGCAACAGCGGTTCAACAAGGAAATCGGGGATGCGCGCAAGCTGATTTCGGCGGGTGCGATCGGGCTGGACGAATATGCCGCCAAGTTGCGCATGGAACAGGCGCTGTTGGACCGGGTGACGGGCGCGCATGAGGAAATGACCGACGCGCAGCGCCTGACCGCCTATGAAACGTTGAACCTGACGCGCAATCTGGCCGACGTGGGTGTCACCGCCTCGATGGGCATGGATCCGTTCATGATCCTCGTTCAGCAAGGGCCGCAAATCTGGGACGTGTTCCAACAGATTGAGGCGCGGGGCGGCAGCGCGGCCGCTTCGATGCGGCAGCTGGGGCAGGACGCGCTGGAATATGTCGTCAACGGCTTTTCCAAGTTGCAGCCCTATCTGACCCCGACCAACATTCTGTTGGCGGCTGCGGCCGTCGCAGCCGTCGCGGCGGGCCGTGCGCTGGGCGAGTATGGCGAGGCCATGAAGCGGCTGGAGGGAGTGGCGTCGGGGCTTGGTCGCACGTCCGGTCAGACGGCCATGCAGCTAGAGACGTTCGCCGAGGCGGCCGCGTCGGCGGGGAACCGCTCGCTTTCGGCGACCCGCGATAGCGTCGCGGCCTTCGCGTCGGCGGGGATCGAAAGCGGCCAGACCATCACCCTGTTGGCGGCCAATGTCGAAAAATATGCCAAGCTGACTGGGCAGGACGCGCCCGCCGCGCAGGCAGCTTTGGCCGAAGCCATGTCGGACCCGGCCCGCGCGGCCGACAGCTTCACGCAACAGATGGGGCTGCTGACCGGCGCGCAATATGAGCATATTCGCGCCCTGGCCGCGCAGGGGGACGGCGAAAAGGCAGCCTCCGACCTGACCCGCATTCTGACCGCCGATCTGGCCGCCAACAGCCATGAGGCCACCGGGCTTTCGCATGTCATGGATATGCTGGGCGATGCCGTGTCCGGTGTCGCGGTCATGTTCGGCAGGCTGGATCAGCGGATCAAGAATGCGGGCGCATCCTATGACGCCTGGTTACGGAAGAATGTCGGGGGCTGGGCTGTCGATCTGATCGGCACCGGCAACACCCTGCCCAAGGGGCCGAACGTGGCAGCGGGCCGCAATCAGGATCAGATTGCCGCGTTGAATGCGTCACAGTCGCTCAACACCAGCGGCATGAAGCAATTCAACGATCTGATTGCCCAGCAGCGTATCCTGCAAAAGGGGCTGGCCGATACCACCGGCCTGACGGCCGCCCAGATTGGTGCCCTGCGCCATGACTATGCGGCCGTCACCGACACGATCGTCGCCAACCGGAATGCGTCGGGCCAATGGATCACGACGCAGGAACGCGCCCACATGATCGCGCAGGCGCAGGCTCGCCTGGGCGCGGCGCGTAACCAGTCGGAAAAGGCAGCGGCGCAGCAACAGTTGACCCGCCTGCAACTGGGCAATCAGGTACTGACCCAGCAGGAGCGCGAGACACAGGCGCAGGACGCTTATTCGCGTGTTGCGGAGCGCTATCACCGAACGAAGAATGACCACGCGGCCCAGCTGGTCCGCGATGCACAGGCCGTCGAGGCGCAAATCCGCAACCTGTATGCGCTGGCGGATGCCTATGGCGTTTCCGGGTCCGCCGCACTGATCGCGGAGGCGCAAGTCCGAGCGGAAAGCCATGCCATCCGCCAGCGCGGCGACATCGAGGCGGCCGTCAATCGCCAGATTGCGGTGTCGATCGCGCAACGGGTGTCGGACGGTGCGAAGGCGATCCAGTCGATGGACGATCAGTCACGCATCCAGACCGAGGTGAATGCGGCGGTGGCGGAAGGCCTGATCCCCGCCGCGCGCGCAAACGAGATGTTGCGCGAGCGTATGGCCGAATTGCCGCTGCTGGCCGCCTTGGAAGCCGCGCAACTGCGTGGGCTGACCAAGGAGGCGGAAGGGGCTCAAAGGGCGTTGGACAAGCTACACGAATCGCAGGCGAGTGGCCGGGCGGCCGGGATCGGCGCGCGCTTCGCGGCGGCGGATGAAGCGGCCGATCGCCGGCTGGCGGAATTGGAAAAAGAGCGCGAATTGATCGGGGCGACCGATGCCGCACGGGTGAGGGCGTTGGCGACATTGAAGGCCATGCAGGACCTGCCCGCCAGTGACTTCAAGGAAAAGTACGCGGACGATTATGTCGCCAAGCAAGTCCAGATTGCCGAAAATCAGCAACAGCTTCAGCTGCTGACCAACGCCTACAATGACAGCTTGAAGTATCAGGCGGACCTGTTCGACGCCATTGCCGCGAATGTCCAGAATGCCGGGCATGGCATGGCCGAAGCCTTTGGCGAGGCCGGGCGCGCGCTGGGCGATATGGCGACGGTCTTTGCCGGGCACCTGTCGGATCGCCAACGGCTGAACGATTGGCAAAAGCGGGAATTGCGCGAGGCCAGCCAAATCACGGTTGCGGAGGTCCGGGCACGTAAGGAGCGGGAGATTTCCGCACTGTACGCGGCCCGTTCCAGCACCATGCAAATCGCCATGTACGGCGATTTGGCGGCGTCGGCGCGCGGGTTCTTTGCCGATGGATCGACTGGCTATGAGGCGATGGCGGCGGCCGAAAAGGCGTTCCGTGCTGTGCAGTTCGCCATGTCCGTCCGCGCCATCGCGCAGGATGCCATCGAGACGGGCAGCGCCATCGCGAAGAGCGGGGCGCGGGCGGCTGCCCATGCCGTCGAGGCCGTGGCCAAGGCGATTGCGGGCCTGCCGTTCCCGCTCAATATCGCGGCCGGAGCCGCCACGGCGGCTGTGCTGGCCTCGATCGGGCTGTCAGTGGCGGGGGCGTTCGGCAAGGGTGGTGGCGATCTGCCCAAGGCCAATAGCGGCACCGGGACCGTGCTGGGCGATGCGGCGGCCAAGTCGGAAAGCCTGAAGCGCTCGCTCGATGCGCTGAAGGAAGTCGATACCGTCACCTCCGTCTATGCGCGCGACATGGCGGCGTCGCTGCGGTCGATCGACAACCAGATTGGCGGGCTGGCGAGTGTCGTGGTGCGCGCGGGCAATATCAATGCTTCGGCGGGCGTCACCGAGGGCTATCAGCCCAATGCGCTGGGCAAGGCGCTGGGGCTCGGTCCCACGCTGCTGGCAAGCGGGGCGGCGTCGCTGGTGCTCGGACCACTGGGGCTGGCGGTCGGGCCGCTCCTGTCCAAGATTCCCGTCATCGGCGATATCCTGGGCGGGATCAGCAGCGTCATGAAATCGCTGTTCGGCTCCACGGCGACGGTTGTCGGTAATGGTCTGTTCGGCCGGGCGCAGTCGCTGGGCGGTGTCCTGTCGTCCGGGTTCGACGCCGATTATTATTCGGATATCGAGAAGAAGAAGCGCTTTCTCGGCATCACGACGGGCAAGTCCTATTCGACGCAATATGCGGCGGCCGATAGCGGTCTGGAAAACCAGTTCACGCTGATCCTGCGCGCGTTCAATGACGCGATCGTCGCGGCGGCCGGACCGCTGGGGGTGGCGACCGGCGATATCCAGACTCGCCTGAACAGCTTCGTGGTCGATATCGGCAAGATCGATCTGAAGGGCCTGACCGGCACGCAAATTCAGGAAAAGCTGACCGCCGTTTTCGGCGCGGCGGCTGATCGGATGGCGGATACCGCCTTCCCCGGTTTCCAGCGGTTCGCGAAGGTCGGGGAGGGGGCGTTCGAAACGCTGGTCCGGGTCGCGTCGACGGTGGAAGCCGCCACGACCGCGCTCGACGCGCTGGGCGGTGCCGCACAGGCGCTGGGCGTTGACGCGAAAATGGGGCTGGTATCGCAGTTCGAGAGCGCCAGCGCCTTCACCAGCGCCACGGATGCCTATTTCCAGGCCTATTACAGCAAGGCCGAGCAGTCGGCGGCCAAGACCGCCCAGCTGGGCAAGGTGTTCGATAGCCTGGGGCTGACCATGCCCGCCAGCCTGTCGGCGTTCCGATCGCTGGTGGAGGCGCAGAACCTGTCCACGGCGGCCGGGCAAGCGACCTATGCGACGCTGATCAAGCTCGCCCCGGCGTTCGCCGATCTGCAATCGGCGATGGAGGGGGCCAAGAGCGCGGCCGATATCGCCAGCGAGCGTGCCGATCTGGAGCGCAAATTGCTGGAGGTGAATGGCGATACCGCCGCCATCCGCGCGCTGGATCTGGCCAAGCTGGATACGAGCAACCGGGCCCTGCGGATGCAAATCTGGGCCATTCAGGACGCGCAGGAAGCGGCCAAGGCGGCCGATGAGCTTCGAAAGGCGTGGTCCGATGTGGGCGACGGCATCATGGATGAGGTCAAGCGCATCCGGGGCCTGACCGATACCGGGACGGGCGGCGGCTTCGTATCGCTGATGGGGCAATTCAACGCCGCGAATGCAGCCGCGCGGGGCGGCGATCAGGATGCGGCCAAGACGCTGCCCAGCCTGTCGCAAGCGCTGCTGACGGCGGCCGGGAATGCCGCCACCAGTCGGCAGGAGCTTGACCGCATCCGCGCCCAGACCGCCGCGCAGCTGGAGGCGACCTGGGCGGCCATTCAGGGGCGCAGCACCGCGTCCGTCACGGGGGGCGCAGGTACGGCATCGGGCATGGCGGCGATCGATTATGCCCAGAGCGTCCAGCAAGGCACGGCCACGCCCGCCAATGACGATCTGATCGCCGAATTGCGGGGCCTGCGCGATGAAGTCGAGCAACTGCGCAAGGAGAATGTGGCCGGTCACGCGGCGACCGCCGGGAATACGGGGGCGGCGCGCAAGATTTTGGAGAATGTCACCGCCCCGAATGGTGGTCAGGCGGTCAGCGTGGCGGGGGCGGCGTGATGGAGGTCATCACCGCATCGGGTGAGCGTATCGCGCTGGGCACCGTGGAAACGGGCGCGAGCGTAGGAATCATCGATTTCAGCCGTCGCGTGACCGACGATTTCGGGGTCACGACGGTCGTGCAGCGCGGTTTCTCCCGCCGCCTGTCGGTGCGCCTGGGTGTGCCGTTCGAATCGGCGTCCGCGCTTCAGCAGCGTCTGGCCGATCTGCGATCGACGGCCGCGCGGTGGGTCGCGGATGATCGCTTCGCGTGGCTGAGCCCCAATGGCTTTTACAAGGATTTCGATATCGACTTGGCGGTCCCGCCGCTCAGCTTCTGCACGCTGACGGTCGAAGGGCTGGCGGAAAGCGAAGCGGGGGCGGACACGGGTGGCGATCCGGCACCGGATGGCGAATCGACCTTGCGGCTGTTGCAGCCCTTCGCCGTCACCGATGCGACGCTGATCGCGTCGGACGTGCCGGAGAATGACGCGCCCGCCTGGGCGGCCGGGACCGGCTATGTCGTCGGGGCAAGAGTGCTGCGCCAGCACCGGGTGTACGAGGCCGTGATCGCCAATGCGGGGGAAGACCCGGCGGCGGGCGGATCGGAATGGCTGGATATCGGTCCGTCCAATCGCTGGGCGGCCTTTGACCAGGCGCTTGGCACTGCCACGACCGCGCCGGGTCAAATCGGCGTCACGATCGAAATCCAGGGCCTTCAGGCGGTCGCCCTGCTGGACGTGATCGCCGCTTCCGTTCGGGTGGAGGCGGATGGCTATGATCGGACGCAGGCGGTGGCGGGTGGCACCGTCACCTTTCTTGATCTGGGGGAGAAGCGCCGGGTCAAGGTGACGATCGCGGGGCCGGGCGACGTGTCCGTGGGTACGATGCTGATAGGCAAGTTGGTGGGGCTGGGGCTGACCGAGGCCAGCCCGACGGCCGGAATCACCGATTTCAGCCGAAAGGACGTGGACGACTTCGGCGAGGTGACGATCGTCAAGCGCGGGTGGGCCAAGCGGATGGCCGCCAAGGCCCTGATCCGCACGGACGCGCTGGATCTGGTCGCCAATCGTATCGCCGCGGTGCGGGCGACCCCGGCGCTTTGGATCGGCAAAGACGGAATGGATATCCTGACCGTCTATGGCTTCTTCAAGGATTTCGGCATCGAGGCCGGGGCGGATGTTTCGAAGCTGTCACTGTCGATCGAGGGGCTGAGCGCGGCGGTCAAGGCCGCGCCGATCGTCAATTGGGAGGATGTGGGCGACCCCAAGGGAACCAAGCCGACCGATCACGCGGACAAGACCGGCGATAATGTCGCAAGGGATACTGCGGCCGTTGGCGGCACGCCTTCCCAGACGGTCAATGCCCAGCTTGCCCAGATTGAGCCGATCACGACGGACGTGTCGGCGATCAAGGAAGTCCAGGCGGGTCACGCACAGGAACTGGCCGCGCTGGACGAGGCGCGGCTCGACATGGAGGCGATCCAGCGGCAGGCCGCGCGGGATGCGGGGCGCATAAGCGAGGCGACCTTGCGCCTGTTGGTCGAGGCGGACCGGACGCGGACCGTCATGCGGGATGCGGGGATCGTGGTCGATCCCGTGACCGGCATCGTGCGCATTTACGCCATCGACCAGCTGGTGGACCGGACGGCCAAGGCCGAAGTCACGCTGGACGCGCAGAAGGCGCTGATCACGTCGAAGGCGTCGACGGATTACGTCAACGAGCAAATCGCGCTGGCCGTGCTGAACCCCGAACAGGCAGCGCAGCTTGAGCCGATCATTGCGCGACTGGCGTCGGCCGAGCAGTCGATCGACGGCCTGAATGCCACGATCCAGCAAAAGGCCGACCTGATCACCCTGACCCAAGTCGGTGGGCGCGTGTCGACCGTCGAGCAGTCCCTCGACGCCGTGGAAGGCCTCGTACAGACCAAGGCGTCACAGACGCAGGTCGATGCGCTGGGGGCGACTCTGACCGCCGTGGAGCAGCAGCTAGGCGCGATCGGCGACACCATCGGGCTGTCGGTCACGGTGCGACAGGCGCGCATGGTCGCGGACAAGGCGGCCGAAGGCGCGCTGCGCGCGCTGCTGGCGGGGGATGACGCCAATCAGCGGCAGATTGTCCAGGTCGCGCAGGCACGGCAGGAGCTTACCACGCGCATGGACGCGGGCCTGCTGACCGAGGCGACCTATCGCCTGGCGCTGGCCGTCGAAGTGGCGGCGGTCCGCGCGCTGACGGTCGCAGAGACCACGGCCCGCATCGCCGGGGATGAGGTGTCGGCGCAGTCGATCGCGGCGCTGGGCGTCACGACGGATGCGCAATCGGCCGCCATCGGGCGGCTGGATCAGGCCCTGATCACCGCAAAGGGCGGCGTGGCGGGCACACAGACCACCATTCGCCAGATGGCGAGGCGGGACGCGACAGCCGACGAGGCGTCCCTTCGTGCCCTGATCGCGGGGGATGATGCCGATCAGCGTCGGCAGGCGCAGATGGTGCAAATCCAGACGCAGCTGACCACGACGATGATCGCCAATGAGCAAGCATCGGCCGTGGCGCGGCAAGCCCTGCTCGCCCGGATGGAGAGGGCAGACTCCGCCGCGCTAGACCTGACAAAGGTCGTAGCGGCCCTCGACCGATCGACCGCCTCCCGGCTTCAGGCGCTGGACGCGCAATTCGCGGCGCAGGCGGCCGATATCGTCGCAACCGTGGCCCGGATCGCACGGGAAGAAAAGGCGCGCGCCGATGCGGTATCGGCCGAGGCCGAGGCGCGCCAGACCCTGGCGGCACAGGTCAATGACCCGGTGTCCGGGCTGCCTGCGACACGGGGCGATGTCGCATCGCTCAAGCAAGTCGTCGCCGACGGTGACAGCACTAATGCCCGCGCGATTGTCCAAGTCGGGGCGCGTGTCGATGGCGTCGACGGGTGGATCAATGACACGGGCGTCCGCATCGAGCAGGGCTTGGTCGCTGTGGCGGATCGCACCGGCAAGCTGGAGGGGGTGGCGACCCTCGCCATCGATATCAATGGCAATGTCGTCGGCTGGAAATTGATCGGTTCGGCGGCCGGGCCGGGCAGTCTCAATTTGATCAACACCGACCTGAAGATGGGAACGGGCCGCGTCGTCTTTAACACGGGGACGTTCATGAAGGTGCAGGGTGTCGGCTTCGGCGTCGCTGGCGACCTGATCGAGTGGTATGGCCCCACCATGGCCATCGCCCAGTGCAGCCGGGCCAATGCTATCGAGTATCGTACGACGACCGGCGACGCCTATTATGGCGGCAGTCTGTCGGCTGGCACGCTTCGCAATCCGGGGCAGTCGAGCAGCCTGGCGAGCGATGCCGTCGCGGAGGTGCCCAGCTTCGGATCGAACGGCAAGCCAGTCAAATACATCGCCAGCTGGTCCTATTATGCCGAATGGACCCGCACCTATCAGGCCACGAACGACGGCCTTTCGGCTTTCGATCAGGACCGCGCCGCCTTCGATGCGGCGAGCAGCGACGGCGGTTACACCTATTTCGGCTCCAAGACCGAAGAGCGCACGGCGTCCACGATCACGCTTAGCCGGTCTTTTGGGTCATCCTATGAAGCGCTTTCGGACAAGAGCTTCACCACCGAGCAGCTGACCTTCCGTGGTCTTCGGCCGATCCCCGGCGCGAATGAGGTCGGCAATGCCACCTTCACCGCCACGATCGGCGGGGGCTTCACCGTACTCGATCCCGTCCAGTCCACTGCCAATCGCGCGCTGCGCCTGTCTCTCTCTCGGGGCTTCACGCTCTCGGAGGGGGCTTCTCAGCGCCTGTCCATCGTCGCCATCGAGGAGTAAAATATGTCTTGGTATCGCGCAGGCTCCGTCACGGTCGCCAACGGCTCGAGTGTCGTCACGGGTGCGGGGACGGATTTCGTCTCCAATATCTTCGGCGGCGATGCATTCATCGGCCCGGACGGGCGCAGCTATGAAATCTCGCAAATCGTGTCGGCCACCGAATTGCGGCTCGTGACCACCTATCAGGCGGCGAGCGGTGGTGGGCAGGCCTATGCCATCCAGCCGACGCAGAGCTATGTCCGCGACCTTGCCCTTCAGGCAGGGGGGCTGCTGAATACCTTCGCGGCGATGCGCGATGGCGTGGGGCAAGGCAATTTCCCCGATGGCAGCGCGGCGGCTCCCGCTATCCGCTTCACTGCCGACCAGGACACCGGGCTATGGCGTGTCGGCGACAATCGCTTTGGACTCGTGACGGGCGGCGCGCTGCGGGCGCTGATGGACCAATCCGGTAATCTCGGGCTCGGTACGGCCGGTGCGACTGAAGCGACCGGTCGACTTCATATCCAGACGGCGGCCGACGTGTCCAATGGGCTCGTCACCGTGGCGAGCAGTCTGAACGGCGTCGCCGGGCTCGGCTCCGGCTGGCGCTGGCTGTGGGGCGCGTATACCCTCGGCCCGACGATCCGCACCTGCCATGGGGGCGACGGATCGAATGCCGGACTTGCCTTCAGCCGCTTGCAGCAGGGCCAGGAGGTCGAAGCAATGCGACTCGATCGGCTCGGTAATGTCGGCATTGGCACGACTGCTCCAGCCCAAAAGCTGCATATCTATGCCGGTGCGATATTCAACCAGACCCAGGCCGGCGCGGCCTATTTCTATGGCGGCAATGCGGATGGGCAAGCGGGTTCCCGTTACTCGTATATGTCGCTTGCCTCTGCAACGGTGGCGTGGGGCAGGGTCAGCGACGACCTGGGCACGATCACCGAATATGGCCGCTTCGACCAGAGCGGAAACTTTCTGCCTGGGTCGGACAATGCGCGTTCGCTCGGCACCGGCGGGATGCGGTTCTCGGTTGTTTATGCGGGCAGCGGCTCCATCAACACGTCCGATGCACGGGCAAAGCAGCAGATTGGCGAGGTGCCGGACGATTGGCTGGACGCTTGGGGCGATGTCCAGTGGGTGCGCTACAAGTTCAACGATGCCGTCCAGGCGAAGGGGGATGAGGCGCGGTGGCATCTTGGCCTGATCGCGCAGCAGGTGCGCGATGCTTTTGCCGCGCATGGACTGGACGCGCTGACGCTGGGCTTGCTCTGCCACGATGAATGGGCGGCGATACCGGCAATCCCGGCGGTCGAAGAGGAGCGCGACGAAGCTGGTGAGATCATCACGCCCGCATCGCCCGCCCAGCCCGGCCATGAGGAGGGAGAACGGTGGGGCCTGCGCTATGACGAATGTCAGGCGGTCGAAGCAGCCTATCAGCGGCGTCGTATCGCGCGCCTGGAGGAGATGGTCGCGGCATTGAGTGAGCAGCATGGCTGATCCCCCACCTTCCGCGCCCGGCTGGAAAGACTGGATACCCGTCCTGTCCTTCGCGGTGGTCATCGCCGGGGCGCTGATCGCGGGCGGCGGCTATATCAGTCAGCTGCGGGACAATACGCGGCGGCTCGACGCGCTGGAGCAGCGGGTCGAATTGTTGCGATCGATCGATACGCGGACGGCGCGGATCGAAGCGAAATTGGAGGTGCTGGTCCCGGACAAGGAGCATCGGCCATGATCGACGGCGGAATAGTCATGATCGTCGTCGGCTGGCTGATCACGGTCTTTCCTCCCGTCGAGCGGCTGGTGTCCGGGCGACGGGCCAGCGCCCGGCCCGTTGCGATCGGCATCGTCCTGCGGGACGCCTATCCGCCGCCCGCTTCCTCTCCCTCTCTTACCGATCTGGTCGCGGTGGCGGATGCCGCCTTGGAGCAAGACGCCCTGTCGCGCGGCGTGCGCGGCATCAGCGATGCCTTTGACCAAGCCTGACCGCTGACGGCCGGTCGCCGTCAAAACCTCCATATCGGAGATATCCCATGAAATTGATTACGAACTGGCGCCAGTCGTGGCGCTGGTGGTCCGTGCGCGTGTCCGCGTTCGGGGCGGCCATCTTCGCATTCCTGCTGGCCGCGCCGGATCAGGTGCAAGCCATCTGGCAGGCCCTGCCGCCCGATGTGCAGACGCTGATCCCCAATGCCAAGGAAATCGGCCTGTTCCTGACCGTCGCCGTCGCGGTGGTGCGTATCATCCGACAGAAAGGGCCGGGCGATGAAGCGGGGCGCTAAGACCGCGATCGGCGCAGCCATCGCGGCGGCCGTGGCGGTGGCTTTGCCCATCGCCCTGCCGCTGACCGATGCGTCGGAGGGCTTGAGGCTCAATGCCTATCAAGACCCCGCGCGAATCTGGACCATCTGCAACGGCCGCACGACGAATGTGAAGCCCGGCGATACGGCCACGCGGGAACGGTGCCGGGAGTGGCTGCACAGTGAGCTTGCCGAGCATATGACGGCGGCCGCGCAGGCCACGCCGCGATTGGTCGAAAATCCGGCCGCTTTGGCGGCGGCTGGCGACTTTCATTACAATGCCGGACCTGGCTGGTGGGGCAAGTCGCCGATGGCGGCGCATTTCGCGGCCGGGCGCTGGGCCGAGGGCTGCAAGGCCTTTATCGGCTATATCGTGATGGCACGGGTGCCCAAGCCGATCGCGGGCGCGCGGTGCACCAAGGGCGCGGCGGGCAAGCTGTATTGTGAATTGCCCGGCCTCGTGACCCGTCGCCAGCGCGAAGCGCGGATGTGCCAGACGGGGCGCTGGCAATGAGCGGCCGCCTGATCGCGATCGGGCTGGCGATCGCGGCCGTCGTGGCCGCGCTGATCGCCGTCTATCTGACCGGCGCGCGGTCCGGGTCCGATCGCGTCACCGCGAAAGCCGCGCGAAGCCATGCGGCCAGCGTGGCCGAGGCGCGCACGGACGAGCGTCGCGCGGCGGCCAGTACCGCGACGATCGCCGCGCGGACCGCGCGGGCCGATGCCCTGACCGACCGATATGTCCGCCAGAAAATAGAGGATCTGCGCCATGCGATTTCCGATATCCCGCCCGCTGTCGGCGGCGATGCTTTGCCTGCCGCTCCTGTCGAGCGGATGCGTGACACGCTCAATGCCGCCATCGATCGCGCGAACCGAGCGGCCGAGCCTGCCGTCACTGCCCGCTGACCTGACCCGGACCGAGCATCTGGAGCCGCTGACCGCCAAGCCGTCCGGCGAACTGGTCACGATCGATCGCGCGGTCCTGGGCGAGATGGCGGCGCGGTTTCTTGAGGCGATCGGAGCCGTCGAGCGGAGCAATCGCCGGGCCGTCGCCGTGTCCCAAGAGCGCGAATGTCAGCGCGCCATTCTCTCCACCGGATCGGCCCCCAAGGGCTGCTGATTCATCATCGAAAGGACAGATATGAAAATCCTGCCCCTTTGGGCGGGCGCGCTGGCGCTCGCCTGGTCTTCCGCCGCCTTCGGGCAAACCGCCGGGTCCGCGCAGGCTCCGGCGGGCTTTGCGCCGATGCAAGCCCCCTGTTCCGTTCAGAGCGATGGCCGATGTGTCGCGGTGAGTGCGGCGACGCCGTTGCCCATGGCCACCCGCGTCGAATCGTTCCAGCTGGTATCCGGCAATGTCCCGGCCAGTCCGGCCACGCTGACGGGTGGCACCTACATTCTGACCCAGGCCTGCACCACCTATGGGTCGGTCACGCTGCGCTATCGCGGACCGGACGGTGCGACGATGACCGCGATGCTCAGCAAGACGGCATCCGATTCGGCGGGCGGGTCCGCCGTGTCCTTTGGTGGCGGCGCGGTGGTCGATATCGCCCTGTCCGGGACGGCGGGCTGCAATGTCGGCCTGTCGCGGGTGCCGCAATGATCGGCCGCCTGATCGCAATGGCGCTGGCGGCATGGATCGCCATCGCCAGCCCGGCCGCCGCGCAAATCCTGGGATCACCCGCGCCTGTCGCCTTTGGTGGCGGCGCGGGGCAACGGTTCGTCTTTGGCCCGTCGCCGTGGCGCTTTTCGGTGCAGCCCGGCTTTTTTTCGCCTTCCTCCAGTCAATTGAATGAGACGGTCGATCAATGGCTACCGCCGTTGCCGGATGGAGGCTGGGTCATCTTCGCGAATTTCGCGCTATCAACCGGATCGGCGGGCAATGTCGCGGTAGCACGCGAGAGATTCCCGGGTAATGCCAATGTCATCGACTGGGCCACGGTCTTTACCCAGCCGGGCGGCGCGGGGACGGCGACGTCGCTCGCCTTCTATGGCGGGGCTGCGAGTGCGACGCTGACTGATGGCGGCTTCGCGGCGCTGTGGATCCCGCCGTCCCCGGATGCCCGATGGCTGCGCTACTCGGTCACGACGCCGAGCGGCGGGAAGCGTCCGCAGGGCGCAAATCCATCGCCGGGATCGCTCGCGTTGACGAATTTCAGCGAGGTCCGAAAGTGGAAGGCGTCGCCGACGGCATCGGAGCGGACAAGCGGCGCAATCTCCGGCTCGACGACTTTCGCGTCGAACGGCTTCAGCGGTCCGGCTCAGCTATTGGTGCCCTACAAGGGGCAGGCATCCGCGTTGCTCCTATCCGACAGCATCGGTCAGCAGGCCGACGACCCGCTCTATCTCGCCTCGCCGCGTAATGTCGTCGGCGGGATCGCGCGGGGATTGGACGACGCAAGCGGCGGTCGGGTGGGGATCGGGAATTTCACGTCGCATGGTGCGGGCGTTCTCGATTTTATGCGGCTGGATCCCGGCTATTTTGCCGCCCGTCATGCCATCCTGCGCTTTGCGAGGGACCAGCTTAACGGCGGTCGGATGTGGCCGATGACCGTCATATGGAGCGAGCTTGGCCGGAATGATTTCGCTCCGGGGACGCTGGGCCTGACCGGCACCGAGGGCGACGCGGTGACGCTGGCGGCGATGCAGGCCCGCTATCGTGGCTGGTGGGCATGGCTGGCGGCGACCTATGCGGGGGTTCCGGTCATGCAATCCACGATCCCGGTCAAGTCGAACAGCACTGACCAGTGGACCAGCGTTGGCGGCCAGACATTGCGCGAAATCTCGCCAACGGCCTTGGATAAGGTGAACGCTTGGCTGGGATCGCAGCCGTCGCCGATCGTGCAGACGGTCGATATCGCAGTCCCGGTCCGCGCGGCCGACGATGGCACGGGAATTCCGAAATGGGCGATTCCGCCCTTTTCGGCGTCGGGCGGCGGCACGCTTGCATCGGCGCTCACCACATCCACCAGCGCCACCAATACGGGCGCTGTCGTGACGGGCGGGACGGCCCCGCAAGTCGGCGAATATCTGGTCATCGAGCCCGGAACGGCGAATGTCGAGACTGTCTATCTCCGGTCCGTCGTGGCCAATGGCGATGGGACGTGGACCGTCAAAGGGCTGGGCACGTCGCAGGGGCTATCCGTGAATTTTGCCAAAGCGCACGCGGCCGGTGCGGTGGTGCGGACGGCTTATACGACGGATGGGCTGCACCCCGCGACGGCCATGCACTTGCTGATGGCGGCCCCGGTGGTGTCCGCGAAGGCGGGTGCGGCGCTAACGGCCGGGGGGCTCGTCCCGTAGGTCTTTGACCGCATCCATCACAATTTGATGTAGATTGCGCTGTGGGCGCGGGCGAGCCGCCTTTTCCAGTGCCGCCGCCCAGCGTTCGGCATGACGCCTGTTCTTGAAATGGCCGTACAGAACCACCTCGCGTTTACCGAACATGCCGCGCCAACCGTCGTGGACAAAAACGACGTTCCAAGCGTCCACCCGATCGGCATAGGTGACCTGAAAGCCATGTTCGGTAACGTCCTCTTCGCGTTCGGCGCGGAGGCCGCGCAGAGCAAGAATGGTACGGGGTTCGATGGCCTTTTCGCCGCGTTCCATCTCGCCGATGAAACCATGAGAGAAGCCAAGGGCAGCCGCGAGTTGTCCCTGCGTCATGCCCATGCTCTTTCGCAGCGCCCGTAATTCATGGCCTTGCATGGTCACACCTTGTTCCTTATTTTCGACCTTATCCCCGCCCCGGTGGCTAGACCGGGGCGGGGGGCTCTTAGGCCTGGATTGTGAACTGTATGGTCACTTTCCAGACCCGGAGCCGGATTGTGAGGTTCATGCTCACTTTCCTTTAGGTCTGTCAGCGGGCTGGGGCAGGATACCTTCGCCGTCTGACAAGAATATAAATATAGGCTGAGCCCACATTCGTCAACCGAAAAGTGGGCTCAGCCTATATTATTTTCGGTGACGTCGTTTCAAATCTTTGTCTTTCTAGTCCAGTCCGGCACCACCATGTTCGGCCGCTTGCCGCATTTGGTGCATCGGAAATGTCTTTTGAGGCCGGGAACCTTGCGATCGTCCGGCCAACGATCCGCGCTTGCCGAGCCGCTATGGCCGCACGCGCACCATATCAGCACGTTGCGGACATTGTTGGCTCGCATGTTGCCCAGACTCATCCATGCGGGATCGTCCATCACGCGCTAATCGCAAGCTTTTCCGCCAGATGCTCCAAGGCGGCCTGTTCGTCATTGCTGGTGCATAGGAGGCAACGCGCCATCGCGAATCTCTTGAATTGATGTTCTACATACGTTCCATAGCATGATGCGTCGCCATCATCGAATCGTTGTGGAACTCGCCGTACAGATATTCCGGCAGGCGATGGCCGAAAGTGGCGACCGGCGATGCGAACGGCCGCATCCAATGGGGTGATCCGGCAGCTTAGGCTATCCGGCATCTGGTCGGATTAATGGGCGTCGATGAGGTAGCGAAGCGCTGCCCAGCCCGCCGCAATCGTGGCGGCGGCCGACAGGGTGATAAAGCCGCCTAGTTCAACTAGGCGCTCTACTCTCCGCCAGCCGGGGCCGGGCTCCATGGTTCCCGCGCTCCCAAGAGCCGTTCGTCTATATTCATCGTCATCGCCAATTTCAGGCGCACGTCCTCCGGCAGAACCTTGGGGGAGCCCCGCTCTATGAACTGCTGAAGGTAGGCCGCATTCTTGCCCGCTGCCTTCGACAGCGCGGCCAGACTGTGCCCCTGCCGATCCGCGTGGTGCAGGAGGTTGGTTCGGACGGCGACGGGATCGGCGCATGGGATTGATCCATGTTCATTCACGGACCGGCATTATCAAGGGGTTGCAGGCTTGGCCATCCGGCGCGGGACGGCGCTAAACCTTCCCGCTGGACACAAGCCGCCGTGCATTCGAAGTGATGTACTGTAGTGATGGAGCGGGTAACGGGAATCGAACCCGTGTATTCAGCTTGGAAGGCTGCTGCACTACCATTGTGCTATACCCGCTCATATCCGGCGCCGTGATCGGACCCTAGCCGATTGGCGGGGATGGTGGAAGGGACTGGATTCGAACCAGTGTACGCTCACGCGGGCAGATTTACAGTCTGCTGCCTTTAACCACTCGGCCACCCTTCCGGGGTGTCGCTCCACCGGAGCGAGGCGGGCCCAATGCCGAAGCTGAGCGCGGCTGTCAACGCCGTTTTGTGCGTTTTCGCGCATCCCCGCCCGATCCGGTTGCTTGCATCCGGGGGATCGGGCCATGGCCTTTGGCGCACAGCAGATATTCCGGGGTATCCCGTCCCATGCGCGTTTCCTTGCTCGCCGCCGTTGCGGCGATCGCCTTGTTGCCTGTTGCCGCCGTTCCCGCCCCGACCCCCGCCGCTGCCCGGCATCGGCGGCGGTGCCGATGCTGAAGGAATGGCTGTCGCCCTATGCGTCGCTGGGGGCGGGCAATGTCGTGCAGCGGACGACCGGCGGCACCGACCATGTCTTCATGCAGGCGGTCGGCGTGCAGGGGGTCCAGTTCATCCAGGGCCCGCTGGATTATGGCGGCCGAATCCACCATAGTTCGGCCGATACCTTCGATCATTTGAAGGGTGAGGACATGCGCCAGGCATCGGTCGTGCTCGCGGGGGTCTTGCTCGCGGCGGCGAATGCGGACAAGGCGTTGCCACGTCCGCCGGTGCCGACCCAACCGGCACCGACCAACCCCTTTGCATATACGGATACCGACGACTGATGGCACGCCGAGGACATCGCCCCAGCCAGGCCTCTTCCAACCGCCCGCGTTTCTGGGGGCGGCATGCGGTGATAGCGGCGCTCGCCAATCCCAACCGCACCGTGCGCAAGATCTGGGGCACGCGCGAGGCGCTGGCCGCGCTCGACCTGCCGCCGGTGGTGCCGATCACCTATGCCGAGGCAGCCGATCTGGGGCGGCTGGTCCCCGCCGACGCGCCGCACCAGGGCCTGGTGGCGGAGGTCGACCCGCTTGAGGATATGTGGCTGGGCGACCTGCTGCATGAAGGGCAGGATGATCAGCGGCCGCTGGTGGTGCTGGATCAGGTGACCGATCCGCACAATGTCGGTGCGATCCTGCGCTCGGCCGCCGCCTTCGACGCGCTGGGCATCGTGACGCAGGACCGGCACGCGCCGCCCGAATCGGGCACGGTCGCGCGCTCGGCCAGCGGTGCGCTGGAGACGGTGCCGTGGATTCGCGTGGTGAACCTGGCCCGCGCGCTGGAGGAGATTGCCGAGGCGGGCTTCTGGCGCATCGGCCTGACCGGCCATGCCAATCAGACGTTGGCGCAGGCGATGGGGACACAGCGCATCTGCATCGTGCTGGGCGCGGAAGGCGAGGGGATGCGCCAGAATACCGAGGCGCATTGCGACGAACTCGCCAAGCTGCCGATCAGTTCGAAGGTGGAGAGCCTGAACGTCTCCAACGCCGCGGCGATTGCATTATATGCGGTCGCTGCGCGGTGATGGTTCCGGGCGGCGGGCTTGGTCCCGCCGCCTTGTTGCTCGCGTGGCGACGCGGAGATGGGGAATCTGGCCGCAAGGCCTCTTCATCATCGTGGCAGCGGGCTTTGATCGCCCCACGCCAGACATCTCCACGCTTCCGCGTGAACACGATCTCCGGGACAAGCCGCAGCCGTCGCCCAGCAGGACGCTACCTCGGCGTCCTCCGCGCCTCTGCGCGCAAAAAAAGGGGGGCGGGACCGATGCCCCGCCTCCCGCGTTGACCGCGCCTATGCCCGATCAGTCTTCCGCCGCGATACGGACCCGCATTCCGTCCTGCGCCGCGCCGAAGGGCAACTGGCACGACAGGCGCGAGGTGGCGTCGCGCTCGCTGGTCGAATCGAGCAGGTCGTCCTCGTCCGGCCCGATCGCGGGCAGCAAGTCCGCGAATGCGGGATCGACATGGACATGGCAGGTCGCGCAGGAGCAGCACCCGCCGCACAGCGCCAGCAACTCGTCCACCCCGGCGTCGCGGATGACCTCCATCACCGACAGACCGGCCTCGCCATCGATTTCGCGTTCTTCCCCGTCGCGCGTCACGACGATAAGCTTGGGCATGTCCATTCTCCTTGTCGGTACCGGCTCTGCCGGGCCTGAGCGCGCGGATCAAGCATCATGGGGCTGAGCGCCGAACAGATTCGCGAAAGCATGGACGCGCTGGCCGCGTCCGAGCCCGCCATCGCGGCGGCGCTGGCCCGGATCGGTTATCCCGCGCCGCGTATCCGCGCACGGGGCTATGCGACGCTCGTCCGCACGATTCTGGGCCAGCAGGTTTCGGTCGCCTCGGCCGATGCGCACTGGCGTCGGCTGAACGAGTTGCTGGGCGATGCGACTGATCCGACGACCATGCACGGCGTCACCGACGAAGCCCTGCGCGGTGCGGGCATATCGCGGCAAAAGGCGGGCTATCTGCGCAGCCTGGCCGAAGAGGTGACGAGCGGTCGCCTGAACCTGTCCGACCTGCCACAGGATGACGAGGACGCGATCGCGCAACTGGTCCGGGTGAAGGGCATCGGCCGCTGGTCGGCGGAGGTGTACTTGCTGTTCGCCGAAGGGCGGACCGACATCTGGCCCGCGGGCGACCTGGCGGTGCAGATCGAGATGGGCCGGATCCTGGGCCATGACACGCGCCCCTCCGAGAAGCAGGTGCGCGCGCTGGCAGAGGGTTTTCGCCCGCACCGCAGCGCGTTGGCGATCTTCACCTGGCACCATTATGGTGCGGGGGCGGACGCCGCGCCGGTCTGAGGCCTATGGCTCGGTGCGCCGGGCGCGATGGCGGGTGGAGACGCCGACCAGCACCGCGGTCGACAGCAGGATCGACGAGACGAGTCCGCCGATCGCCAGCAATCCGCCGCTGCTGACCTTGATCCTCGCTCGCATCGCGATCGGCCCCGCAACGATCCGCGCATCGGCCATGTGGGTGGGCGGCCGTCGCCGGGGCGGGGCAAGGGGATGGTTTTCCATCCTTCTCCAACGTGGCAGGACCGGGTCGGTTCATGCGTGCCGCCCTTGTGCGACGGCCTCGCCGGGATTGTAGCGGGCGTGACAGCCGTTGGGCGGCGGACGGGACTGGCATCCCGGCCCGCGCGCCCTTAAGTCCCGTGCCATGCTGACTCCCGAACAGGCCCGCGACCGGGCCGCCGATATCGTTGCCCGCGCCCGTGCCGCCGGAGCCGACGCCGCCGATGCCGTCTTTGCCGCCGATGCCGCGCTGGAGGTTTCGGTACGCCTTGGCGCGCTGGAAGATGTGGGCCGTTCGGAGAGCGAGGAGCTGGGGCTGCGCGTGTTCGTCGGGCGGCGCTCGGCCAGCGTCTCCACCTCGGACCTGTCGGGCGATGCGATGGACCGCGCGGTGGAACGGGCAGTGGCCATGGCGCGCGAGGCGCCCGAGGATCGCTGGGCGGGGCTCGCGCCCGAGGAGCGGTTGATGCACGGCGCGCCGCCGATGCTGGACCTGGACGATGGCGGTGAGATCGCCCCGGAGCAGTTGCGCGCGGCCGCCCTCGCCGCCGAAGAAGCCGCGCGTGCCGTCGCGGGCGTCACCAATTCCGAGGGCGGCGGGGCTTCGGCCTCGCGCGTCGTGTCGGCGCTGGCCACCAGCCATGGCTTTGCCGCCGGTTATGCCGCGACCGGCTATGGCCTGTCGGTCAGCGTGCTGGCGGGCGAAGGCGCGGGGATGCAGCGCGACTATGCGCATCACGGCGCCAGGCTACACCGCCTGCTTGAAAGTCCCGAGGCGATCGGCGCCCGTGCGGGTGAGCGGGCGGTCGCCCGGCTCGATCCGGCAAAGGTCGCCAGCGGCACGATGCCGGTGGTGTTCGACCCGCGCGTCGGGTCGTCGCTGGTCGGCCATCTCGTCTCGGCGATCGCGGGGGCGGCGATCACGCGGCGGACCAGCTTCCTGCTCGATCGGCTGGGCGAGCGGGTGATGGCCGAGGGGATTCGGATCGAGGACGACCCCCATCGCCCGCACGGACTGCGCTCGCGACCCTTTGATGGCGAGGGCTTGCCCGTGTCCCCCACCACGATCGTCGAGGACGGGGTGCTGGAGACCTGGCTGCTCGATTCCGCCTCTGCCCGGCAATTGGGGCTGGAGCCGACCGGCCATGCCGCACGCGGGCTGGGCGGTGCGCCGGGGGTGTCGACCAGCAATCTCTACATGGCGGCGGGCCGGGTGCCGGTCGACACGCTGATCGGCGACATTGCCGAGGGCGTCTATGTCACCGAGTTGATCGGCAGCGGGGTCAATCCCGTCACCGGCGACTATAGCCGGGGCGCGGCGGGTTTTCGGATCGTTGGCGGACGGATCGCGGAGCCGGTTGCGGAGTTCACCGTGGCAGGTAATCTGAAAGAGATGTTCCTCGCCATGACACCGGCCAATGATCTGGAGTTCCGCTACGGCGTGAATGTGCCGACGCTGCGCATCGATGGAATGACGGTTGCCAGCGGCTGAGCTTGTTCCGGCGGTTGTCGCGGCGGCGCGCGAGGCGGCGGCGATGG
The DNA here is from genome assembly GCF_039594485.1 of Sphingomonas sp. Lineage (GTDB taxonomy): Bacteria > Pseudomonadota > Alphaproteobacteria > Sphingomonadales > Sphingomonadaceae > Sphingomonas. Next base: position 118,705 of record NZ_JBCNNI010000011.1, read on the forward strand.
CGCTTGCCCGCTGGCGCACCGACTTCCAGCAATGGGAAAAGACGCCGGGCAGTCCGGTGTGCGAGGTCGATCTGGACGTCGACCGGATGCTATATGCCCGGCTGACCGCGCTGATCCCCGAGGCGGGCTGGCTGTCGGAGGAGACAGCCGACAAGCCCGACAGGCTGGCGGCGCGCCGGGTCTGGGTGGTCGATCCGATCGACGGGACGCGCGACTATATTCGCGGGCGAGAGGGCTGGGCGGTGTCGGTCGCGCTGGTCGAGGATGGGCTTCCCGTGATCGGGGTGCTCGCCGCGCCGGCGCGCGGGGAGTTGTGGCTGGCGCAGGCGGGGGGCGGCGCGACGCGCAACGGACGGACGCTGAGCGCGGGCTATCGCCGCCAGATGCCCGGTGCGCGGGTTCCGGTCGATGCGCTGCCCAAGGCCGACCGCGATCTGGTGGCGGTGTTCAAACCCAACTCGATTGCGCTGCGCATCGCGATGGTCGCCGCCGACGAGGCCGATCTGGTCGCCACGCTGCGCTGGGGCAATGAGTGGGACATCGCGGCGGCCGCGCTGATCGCGTCCGAGGCGGGGGCGGGGGTCACCGACGCGCTCGGCCAGCCCTTGCTCTTCAACAAACCCGATCCGCGCGCCTTTGGCGTGCTGGTGACGGCGCGGGGGCTTCAGGGGGCGGCGGTCGAGCGACTGACCCCGCGCGCCCGGGAAGTCATCGTGCCGGTCAGCGGCTGAACACCTCCTCCACCCATGCGGGGACCAGTTGCCCGGCCGGGCCCAGGCGGCTTTCGTCGAACCAGCCGCTGCCCTCCGAGCGATCAAGATTGAGTTCCAGCGTCGCCGCGCCGTAAGCGCTCGCCATCCGCACGAACCCCGCCGCCGGATAGACCGCGCCCGAGGTGCCGATCGAGACGAACAGGTCGGCCTGTGAAAGCGCCGTCTCGATCCGGTCCATATGATAGGGCATCTCGCCGAAAAACACGATGTCGGGGCGCATCGCGGGCGTGGCGCAGGCGGGGCAGGGCGTGCCGGGCGGCAGGTCCCTGTCCCACGCCATCCGCTCGCCACAGGCCGCGCAGAGCGCCTGTCTGAGCGCACCGTGCATATGGAGCAACCGCCTTGCGCCCGCGCGCTCATGCAGGTCGTCGACATTCTGCGTGACGATCAGCAATCCGCCCGGCCATTCCCGATCCAGCCGCGCCAGCGCTCCATGCGCCGGATTGGGCGCGACCGACCTCAGCGCGACGCGCCGCAGGTCATAGAAGCGGTGGACGAGTTCGGGATCGGCGGCCAGCGCCTCGGGGGTGCAGACATCCTCTACCCGGTGCCCCTCCCACAGGCCGCCGGGGCCGCGAAAAGTGGCAATGCCGGACTCGGCGGAGATGCCCGCGCCGGTGAGGATGACGAGGTTCGATGGCTTGCCCATCCCGTGACTATATCCGATCGCGACCGCATGATGGATAAGGACTTGGTGCTGCCACGTTGACCGGGGCGGTTCCCCCTCGGGCTTGGCTGTGCCAAGGAACCCCGCGATGACGATTTTCACCCAGATCAAAGGACAGGACGCCGCATGACCGCCATCGGAATTTACGGCAGCGCGGGCCGCATGGGCCGGGCCATCGCCGAGCTGATCGAGGCCGAGGGCGCGACGCTGGCGGGCGGATGCGATTCGAATGATGATCCGGCCTCGCTGGCGGCGCGCGCCGACGTGCTGGTCGATTTCTCGATCGCGGGCGCGCTCGATGCGCATCTGGCGGCGGCGCGCGCGGCACGCACCCCGATCGTGATCGGCACCACCGGCCTGTCGCCCGCGCAGCATGACGCGATCGATCAGGCGGCGACCGAGATTGCCGTGCTCCAGACCGGCAACACCTCGCTCGGCATCACGCTGCTCGCCAATCTGGTGCGCGAGGCCGCCGCACGGCTGGGCAGCGACTGGGACATCGAGATCACCGAGATGCACCACCGGCATAAGGTCGACGCGCCGTCCGGCACCGCGCTGTTGCTGGGCGAGGCGGCGGCGGCGGGGCGCGGGCATCCGCTGTCCGAGCTGCGGGTCGATGGTCGGGCGGGGCTGGTGGGTGCGCGGACCGAAGGGACGATCGGGCTGGCGGCGCTGCGCGGCGGCTCGGTGATCGGCGATCACGAGGTGATCTTCGCGGGCGAGGGCGAGCGCCTGACGCTGGGCCATTTCGCCCAGGACCGGAGCATTTTCGCCCGCGGCGCGGTGCGGGCGGCGCTGTGGCTGGCGGGGCAGGCGCCGGGACGGTATCGCATGGGCGACGTGCTCGGGCTGTAAGGGCGTGCCCATGAAGAAGGCGGATGTCGTCGAATTCTATCACCGGCTGGCCGAGGCGAACCCGCATCCCGAGACGGAACTGGAATTCCGCAACCCCTATACGCTGGTCGTCGCGGTGGCGCTGTCGGCGCAGGCGACCGATGTGGGCGTGAACAAGGCGACCCGCGCGCTCTTCGCCGAGGTCGACACGCCCGAAAAGATGCTGGCGCTGGGTGAAGACGGGCTGAAGCAGCACATCAAGACGATCGGCCTGTTCAACACCAAGGCCAAGAACGTCATCGCGCTGTCGCAGATGCTGGTCGACGATTATGGCGGCGAAGTGCCCGAGGATCGCGCCGCGCTCGAGCGCTTGCCCGGTGTCGGTCGCAAGACCGCCAATGTCGTGCTCAACGTCGCTTTCGGGCAGGAGACGTTCGCGGTGGACACGCATATCTTCCGCGTGTGCAACCGCACCGGCCTGGCCAAGGGCAAGACGGTGCTGGCGGTCGAGTTGAAGCTCGACAAGGCGACCCCTGCGCCGTTCCGTGTCCATGCGCATCACTGGCTGATCCTGCACGGCCGCTATATCTGCAAGGCGCGGCGGCCGGAATGCTGGCGCTGCCCGGTCGAGGATCTGTGCGCCTATCGCCCCAAGACGCCCGCTCCGGTGGCCCAGAGCGGAAAAGCCGCGATCGCGTAAAAAGGACTGGCGCGGTGTGGCGCGCGATGCTAGTCGGCTCGCCCACGCACCCGTAGCTCAGCTGGATAGAGCGCTGCCCTCCGAAGGCAGAGGCCACAGGTTCGAATCCTGTCGGGTGCGCCAAATACCGCCGATTGCCCTCTATTATACGCTGTAACCGCCGAACGTACGCCCATTCAAAGGACTGAGGACAGTCTGAGCGTGAAAAAGCGTAGGAACGGCGGCGACTGACGGTGAAAAAGTTAGAATCGTTTCGGGTGGAATGGTGGATTTCTGATCCAGCACGAAGCGGAAAATAGCCTTCCCGCCGCCTCTCTCGCATTCTGAGAAAATGAACCGACATGTCCGCCTACATGAAGTACGGCTTGTCACCATCGGTCCCCGGCTTGTTGACACCGATATTCCCGCGCAGATGAAGGCTTGGAGAACGGATGATCTTTGCGATCAGATCGGCCACGCTTTTGCGCGAGACAACGGTGCCCTTGAACGGCTCGTCACTCGGCGTCAATTCGTAGTCTACTTCCTCGTCGTTCGTTAGCCATGCCGGGCGGATGATGGTGTAATCCAGCCCCGATGCCTCGATCGCATCACCCGCACGACGGAAAGGTTTTAGGTCCTCGCCGATAGTTTGCCGGTTCCATTCGCCGAACTTGCCGGGCACCTCATCATAAATCCCGAGCGACAGCACGAAGACCAGGCGTTTGACGCCTGTCGCGTGCATCGAGGCGATGACGCTTCGGGCTTGGTCGTCGAGATTTTCGCCGGTCAGATTGGCATAGACCACATCCTGTCCCTCCATCGCAGCATCGAGGGCTGATCGGTCGAGCACGTCGCCCTGAACGACGGATGCGTTCCCGGGCGTGCTGGACAACTTGCGGGCATCGCGGACGAACAGCGTCATGCTGATGCTGTCATCGCCCGCAATATCCTGAATGACGTGGCAAGCGGTCTGGCCGCTCGCCCCGAGAATGAGAACTTTGGTCATTGCCCAGTCGCCTCGTTCAAGTGCTTTTTGAAGAACGGCACCAGCTTTTCGAGCGCGAGGTCGACGGGCTCGGGCTTGTCGTAGAGATCGTAGTGAGACCAGTCCTCAAGCGAGACGAGTTGGCGATCCTTCGAGGCAGTCGAGCGACCATAGATTTCCATCCCGTCGCGATAGGCGCCAAACGCACCGACCTTCTTGCCGATCACCACCATCATCGGCTGGGTCATCAGCATCTCGGCAAAGGCAAAGGCGTCCCAGCCGAGCGTGTTCTGCGCATGGCTGAACAGCATCCGCGTCCAGCCGCCGGGCTGTTGGCCGCGCGGCGTCTTGTAGTAGTCGGTCGCCTCGAACACGTCGCGTTCGGTAAGGCCTGCGGCCTGCGCCGCATCGGGGCTGGCGGGGAGAAGTTCGTTGACCTGCAATTCGCCGCCGCGCGCTTCCTTGGTTCGCTGCGCTGCCATCGCTTCAAGCGCTCCGAGCGGATCGTAATTGCTGAAACCCTCACGGAACAGGCGACCGATATTGACCGGGGTGATCGCGACGACGGCCTTGATGCGCTTTTCGGTCAGCGTGGCGTTCAGCACATAGCCGCCACCGCCGCAGATGCCGATCACGCCGATCCGGTCGGCGTCGACATAGGGTAGTGTAACCGCATAGTCGATAACGTGGCTGATGTCCTCGACCCGCTGGATCGGATCCTCGATCCAGCGCGGCTCACCGCCGGATTCGCCCTGGAAGCTCGCGTCATAGGCGATGACGACAAAGCCCTGTTCGGCGAGCGCCTTGCCGTAGACATTTCCCGAAGTCTGCTCCTTGCAGCTTCCGAATGGATGGACGGCGATAATCGCCGGCCAGGTCCTGGCTGCATCGAAACTCGGCGGGAACTGGATGTTGGCGGCGATGTGCCAGGCCATGTCCCGGTTCTGGATTTTCACAGATTCCATGATCGTTTCCTCTCGGTGAGGGCGGCATCGGGCGTAAGCGGCGTCCCGATGCACGCCAGCTTCGTCACTCGGCAGCCTGCGCAGCCGTGGCGGTGGCGGAGAGCTTCGCGGTGAAGAACGCCGCCAGGACCGAAACGCCCTCGTCGACGAACGTCTGCCCGTCATAGAGGTCCATGTGATTGGCACCTTCGATTACATGGAAAGCCTTGTCGGTGCTCGCGGCACGATCGAACAGGTCGTCGCTCATCCACTTGCTGCCCGCCACGCTGCCAGCGACGATCTGGATCGGTTGCGTCAGATAGACGTCGGCCATGTGATAGGCATCGTAGGTGATGATCTGGTTGAGGCTGCGCAGCGTTGCGAAGCCCGGCGCGGTCGCGCACTCGGCCCGCGGCGTGTGGTAATATTCCCAAGCCTGCCGCAGTTCTTCGTTCGGCGCGTCCTTTTCGGTCAACGGCGCCAGCGGCATGGTGGCGTAACCCTTTCCTGCGGCGTCCGTCGTGCGGGCGTTCGATCCCGCCTCGACATAGGGCAGCGCATCGATCGAGTTGACGGTGTTCTCCCAGCCATTGCGGAACATCGAACCGATATTGACCGCGCTCACCGTTCCGATCGCCTTGATGCGGCGGTCCTGAATGGCGGCATTGGCGGTGTAGCCCGCACCGGCGCATATGCCCATGGCGCCGATCCGGTTGTTGTCGACGTAAGGCAACGTCGTCAGATAGTCGATGACCGCACTGACGTCCTCGGTACTGACATAGGGATTTTCGAGCTGGCGCGGTTCGCCGCCGCTCTCGCCCTGATAGGAACGATCGAAGGCGATAGTGACGAAGCCCTGCTCGGCGAGCTTCTTGGCATAGGTGCCAGCGGTCTGTTCCTTCACGCCGCCGCCGGGATGCGAAACGACGACAGCAGGCCAAGTTTTCGTTTCATCGAAACCTTCGGGGAAATTGATCAACGCCGACATGACGATGGTCGGGTTGTTCGAATTGTTGAAGCTGATCTTGCCCATTTTCAGTCTCCTTATGTTGAGCCTGCAGCGGCTCCGCTTGCCGATGGACGTAATCTACGCCAGAAAGATTATGTCGATTAGACAATGAATTCATATTGGGCCTATCACTGGAGTGATGAATGAGGCGGGATGAGATTGCCGATCTGGCGGCGTTCGTCGTCGTCGCCGAAGAGCGCAGCTTCACCAGGGCGGCGACGCGTCTCGGCATGGCGCAGTCCGCCCTCAGCCAGATCGTGCGGCGGATCGAGGAACGGCTGGGTGTGCGGCTTTTGTCGCGCACGACACGGAGCGTCGCGCCGACCGAAGCGGGCGAGCGTCTGATCGCGACACTCGGTCCCATGCTGCACAATCTGGATGCGGCCGTCGCGTCGCTCGGCGATCTGCGGGATCGCCCGTCGGGCACGATCCGCATCACCACCGTGGAGCACGCGGCCAAGACAATCATCGTTCCGGCAATGAAGCGGCTGCTGCCGGACAATCCCGAAATCAAGGTGGAGATCACCATCGACTACGGTCTGGCCGATGTCGTTGCCGACCGCTTCGACGCGGGTGTCAGGCTTGGCGGAGACATTGCGAAGGACATGATCGCGGTGCGCATTGGACCGGACACGCCGATGGCGATCGTCGGTTCACCCGATTACTTTCGAAAGCATCCCGCGCCCGCATCGCCGGCGCAGCTCGTCGATCATCGTGCGATCAACCTGCGTCTGCCGACCTCCGGCGCGCTGAGCGGCTGGCGCCTCACACCCGGCGGCCGGGAAACGCGCGTTCGCATCGACGGACCTCTGGTCCTCAACACCATTGACCTTATTCTTGATGCTACACTCGATGGACATGGCCTCGCCTATCTGCCGCTCGATCAGGTTCAGTCGCATCTGAACGCCGGCCGGCTAAAGCGGGTGCTCGACAAGTTCACGCCCGACCTGCCGGGCTATCACCTCTACTATCCCCATCGGTGGCATCCATCCGCCGCCTTCAGCCTGTTCGTCGAGACCCTGCGGTTTCGCGGATGACTCATGTTATGCGAGGTCGGGCGGAAGTGGCCCGGGAGGGTTGCAGAGGGCAATCGGCGGCGTTCGGCGGCAAACTATTCTCAAAAATGGCAATTTTGGCCAAGGTGGCGGGCAGCGCCCGATGAAGATGAGCACTACCAGATCGTCATAACTCTTTGATAATGAGGATGATACTTGGTGTTGTAGGGTTATCGGCGGTATTTGGTGGCTAACGGCGGCCATTTCGGGCGGTTAGCAGGGTATTTCCGTTTTGCCCGCCGATTCCCGACATGCACTCGCTCTTTGGATCTACCGGTCCCCCAACCTGCTCGACTTATCGATCAAACGACGGGAACTGGGACCTGCCCGCCATTCCAGCAGCCTCAGCGAATGGCGGCATCTGCCAGAAGCGGCCATTCACGCTCGCGTCTGTGGATTACGATAGTTCGTCGGTATGAGCCCGAAAGTCGCTCCCCAGCCTCCTCCTCACAAGCGTTCTCCGGATTGCCAACATGGCCATTTAAAATGCCCGGCACTGGATCATCCGCTCTGGCAGACCGCCTCGATGTTGTTGCCATCGGGGTCGAGAACGAAAGCGGCGTAATAGCGGGGGTGGTAACGTGTGCGAATGCCCGGCGGACCATTGTCGCTGCCGCCATTGGCAAGCGCCGCCGTGTGAAACGCGTCGACCCGATCATGGCTTGCGGCGGTGAAGGCGATGTGGATGGCACGACCGGGCCCCGCCTCTCCATGGATCCAGATGCTGGGATAGCCGTCGCGGCCAAAGCCGTATCGCGCGGTGCCGTGCCGGGTGCGTTCGGGATCGATGCTGACGACCAGCGATAATCCCAATGGCGCCAACGCTGCTTCATAGAAACGTCGCGACGCCGCGACGTCAGTGACGCCGATCTCGATGTGATTGATGACTTCCATGCCGTCCTCTCTTTTGTCTGTTCGCAGCGGCGCTTGCCATGACGCGGGTTGTTCATCCTCGCCCCGGCGCAAGCGGCAAGTCGGTGATCCGTGTGTCCGCGATCGTTTCGGCAAAGCCATTGCCGAACAGTCCTGCCGGCGTCTGGTGTCCGTCGTCAGGACATTTGGCGCAGATGGGGGCGTAGATTAGTGGAGAGCGGGCCTCGTCTGGGGGCTGATGTTAGGCGGCCAGCTTGCGGTGCAGCAAGCGCCGATATTCGAGGGTCTGTCGCT
>NZ_JBCNNI010000012.1:0-125834 GCF_039594485.1 Sphingomonas sp.
GAAAGCGTCGCGCAGTTGAGCGATGATACCGCCGTCACGCTGCCAGCCATGGCCGCCTGACCATCCCGGCCTGGCCGGAGATCGCCGATGGCCACCCCTCAGCTACACCACCCCGGGGGGCACGACCAACCGTTGAGGTTTCCCATCGCGCTGAATGGTATCGCGAATTGCGCGTCAGCGCACATTCGATGAGAATCGCGAGTATACCCCTCAGCGCGAACATTCTGATCCTGCCACGCCCGGCCCATGAGCCGGCGCGCATCACCTCCAACGCCTCAGGCTACCTCCGTGTCGCCGATCTGTGATGCGCGCATTAACGATCCAGGGCTTGTCAGCGCGGCCTTCGACGATTCATGGTCGACCCTCGAACAGGAGGGCGCGCTGTTCGAAAGGTCTAACAATGGGAAGCGACACGTTCGCGGGTAAGCGCGTCTTCGTCTATGCGCGGGTATCGACGACGCGGCAGGAAAAGAACGACTTGTCGTTGCCGGATCAGATCGCCACCGCCGAACGCTGGATCGAGGATCATGGCGCGCAGGCCGTCAGGGTCCTCTCGGAAGCGGGCAGCGCCACCGACGATCATCGGCGCGCCTTTCGTGAGATGATCGCGCTCGCCGAGTCGAATGAGCGTCCGGTCGACATCATCCTCGCGCATTCGCTGTCGCGGCTGTTCCGCAATGCGCTCGACTTCATGCAGTATCGCGAGCGGCTCCGCAGCAAGAAAATCCGCATTATTTCGGTGACGCAGGATTTCGGCGACGATCCAGCGTCCGACCTAGCCGTGTCGATGCTCGCCATCTTCGACGAATATCATTCGGCCGAGAACGCCAAGCATGTTCGCCGCACCATGGTGGCCAATGCCGTGAACGGCTTTTGGAACGGGCAGACGCCTCCGATCGGCTTCCGCACCTGCACCGTGCCGCAGGCGCGCGGCAAGGACCGCAAGAAGCTGGAGCACGACCCCGAGACGGTCGACATGGTGAGGTACATCTTCAAGACGTACCTTGAGGGCACGGCGAGCGGCCCGATTGGCGTCACGGGCTTGGCGCATCACCTCAACGAACGCGGTTATCGCATCCGGGGCAAGCGGTTCAGCATCGGGACGCTGCACAACATCCTGACCAACACCGCCTACATAGGCTATGTCATCTTCAACCGCCGGAATTCTCGCACCGGTGATACGCGGCCGGAAAGCGAGTGGGTACCGATCCCAGTTCCGCCGATCATTGATGAAGAGACGTTCTATGCGGTCCGCCAGCAGATGGCCGACCGCGACCCGCGGATGGGCGAAGCGGCCGCGAAGACGAATACGAATCTGCTGACCAGCCGCGCGGTCTGCGGTTGCGGTGGGGACGGTTGCGGCGCCGGGATGATGACGAGCACCGGAAAGTCCGGCCAGTATCGTTATTACGCCTGTTCGGCGCGGATCAAGCGCGGGCCGGACGCGTGCACGGGACGTCGTGTCCCGATGGGGCAGCTAGACGATCTGGTCGTCGGCGCGGTGACCCGTCATCTCGTCCAGCCCGAACGACTGACCACGCTTCTGCAGACATGGCTGGACCGATCGGAAACCGCCGTCGCGGAGCGCGCCGCTGAACTTAAGCGGCTACGCGCCCGGCTGACCCAACTCGATGGCGAGAGCGCCAGCGTAATCAGGCTGGTCCAGAACAACACGCTGAGCCCCGACGATCCGCAAGTCGCCAGTGAACTCGGCAACATCCGTGCGCAGAAGGCCAGCACCCAAGCCGACATCGCCGTCCTCGAACGGCAGCTCGACGCCGGTGATCGGCGAATCACGCCTGAAATCATCGCCCGGTTCGGCGATCTGCTTCGCCGTAAGTTGAACGAGTCGGACGGAAGGACGCGCAAGGAATACATCCACCTGCTCGTGGACCGTGTCGAAGTCGGCGACCGCGAGGTTCGGATCACGGGGCGCAACGCGATGCTGGAACGCGCGATCATAGCATCCCAGACGCCGAGTGCCGCAGTGCCCAAAGCTGAACAGAAATGGCGCGCCCGGAACGATTCGAACGTCCGACCCTCAGATTCGTAGTCTGATGCTCTATCCAGCTGAGCTACGGGCGCGCATGGGGCCTCTGTCGAGACCTGATGTTTGATCCACTGGCGCGCCCGGAACGATTCGAACGTCCGACCCTCAGATTCGTAGTCTGATGCTCTATCCAGCTGAGCTACGGGCGCGCTGTGGAGGTGGGCTCTTAGAAGCGGTTTCGGATCGTGGCAACCCCCCTGTTCGGGTTTTCCACAATTTCTTCGGACAGGACGCGCTTTGCCACCTTGCGACTCTTCCCCGGGACGCTTCCCCGCCTGCGATGCCCCGTCTAGGATGGCACGTCATGACCGATCGCTTTATCGCCCGCCCTTCCCTGTCCCTTGCCCTGCTGGCGCTTGCATCCTCGGCGGCGCTGGCGGGATGTTCGCGCGATGCCACGCGCTATCCTTCGCTGGCGGTGCGGCCGGTCGAGAAGCGGGGCTTTGCCGAACCCGAAGTGGCGGCGCCCGAGCTGCGCCCCGACCCGGCGCTCGATACGCAGATCGCCGACATCGGCGGTCGGCTGACCGCGCTGGACCAGGAATTCGCCAAGGCCCATGACCAGGCCCGGGCCAGCGCCGCCAGGGCCCGCGGGGCGGCGGTGGGGAGCGACGCATGGCTGACCGCCCAGACCGAACTGGCGACGCTCGATGAGATTCGGGCACGCACCTCGGCCCTGCTGAGCGAGATCGACGACCGGGCGATCGCACGCGCCGCCGCGCTGGAACCCGATTATCCGGCGCTCACCGCCCTGCGCGCCCGCACCGCGACCATCATCGAGCGTCAGGGCAGCCAGATCGGAGCGCTGACTGCCAGCCTGCCCGCCGCTTGATCTAGAAACGGCGGATGAAGGGCAGGACCGAGGAATCATCGTCGGTCCAGGCGGCAAGGCCCGGCGGCGCGATCGCACGGGTCCAGTCTCCGCCCTGACGTTCCAGCGCCCCGATGACCCCGGGATCGCGCGACAGCGCCAGCCAGTCCGATCCCGTCGCCTGATCCATGCGGTCCAGATCGCTGGGCACATAATGCAGTTTGCGGATCGTCCAGCCGCCATCGCGGGCCGCCGCCGCGACGACCGGCTCCAGATCGACGAAGCGGTTGGAGATATGGATCATCAACAGGCCGCGCGATGCGAGCACCCGGCCATAGGTCGCGAACGCCTCGCGCGTCAGGAGATGCGCGGGCACCGCATCCGATGAGAAGGCGTCGAGCGCCAGCAGATCGAGGCTCGCGGAAGCCTCCGCCATCAGCCGCAACCGTGCGTCGCCGATACGGATGACCGGGTTCGGGCGACAAAGGCGCAGATAGCTGAACTGCCCGGTGTCGCGCGCCAGACGCACCATCACCGGATCGATCTCGTAGAAGCGCCAGTCCTGCCCCGGCTGGGCGTAACAGGCCAGCGTTCCCGTCCCCAGCCCGACCACGCCGATCCGCGCCGCCGGGCCATAAAGGGCGGGAGCGGCGCGCATCGCGCGTCCGACGCCGGAACGCGGCGCATAATAGGTGGTCGGCATCCGCTCGCGCGCGTCCGACCCGCGCAACTGGATGCCATGAATGGTCGAACCATGCGCCAGCTCGCGATAGCCGTCCCCGTCGCGCACCGTATAGACGCCGAAATAGCTCCGCATCCGCGCATCGCGTTCCAGCGAGAGCGACAGGGCACGATACCCGCCGAACATCACCAGCGCCCCGGACAGCAGCAGCACGAAGCCGATCCGCGCGCCGATCGTCGCCAGGCCCAGCGCCGCAATGGCCAGAAGAGCGAGCCCATCCCGGTTCCCGCCCAGCGCGTCCGCCCCGCCCACCAGCCGCAGGTCGAGCAACAGCCCGATCATGATGGCCAGCCCCAGCAGCATCGCCCGGTGGTGTCGCCGCCACGCATCGCGGAGCCAGGCAGTCAGGAACTGCTGCGGGATCAGCATGGCCGCCGCCAGGATCAGCAGCGGATATTCATAGGTCCAGTCGAACAGGACCGGCGCCAGCAAACCGGAAAACGCGCCGCCCAGCGCCCCGCCCACGGCCATCCAGAGATAGAATCCGGTCAGCCGGTCCACCCCCGGTCGCGCCCGGTAGAGCGCAGTGTGCAGCGCGACCGAAACCATGAACAGCAACAGCAGCGCGATGATGACGTTGAAATAGGGCCGCTGCGGATAGCTGCCCATGATGACCCCGCCGAACAGCAGGAGCGTGATCGGCGCGATCCGGGTCAGCGCGTCCGAGACGCCCCGCCGCGTAGCGAAGGCGACGATGAAGCTGAGAAGGTACAGACCAAGCGGCAGGACCCACAGCAATGGCATCGCCATGATGTCGGTGGTGATGAAGGTCGAGGTCGCCAGTACCAGCCCCGAAGGCACCGCCGCCAGCGCGATCCAGAGGAGCACGCGCCGCCAGCCCGGAGCGGGCGTGACCATCGGCGAAGCCTCTTCCTGTGCCCGGGCGACCGGCAGGCGGGTGGCGCAGGCCAGCACCAGTACCGCCAGGAGCGCATAGCCGATGCTCCACATCCTGCTCTGACCGCTCAGCGCCATGGCGGGCTCGACCAGCAGCGGATAGGCCAGAAGCCCGGCGAAGCTGCCCAGATTGGAGGCGGCATAAAGGGCATAGGGGTCACGCCCCGGCTCGGCGAGCGCGAACCAGCGCTGTACCAGCGGCGCCTGCGCCGACACGACGAAGAACAGCGGCCCGATCGACAGGACCAGCAGCCAGGGCACCCACAAGGCGGGTTCCGCATCGGCAGGCGGATCGATCGCGATCAACCCGATGGGCAGCCATAACGCCGCCGCCAGCAACAGGCCGATATGGACCGCCGCCTGGACCCTGGGCCGCCACCGGCCCAGCGCATGGGCATAGGCATAGCCGCCCAGCAACAACGCCTGGTAGATCAGCATCGCCGAGTTCCACACGGCGGGCGCGCCGCCCAGCCGGGGCAGCGCCATGCGCGCGACCATCGGCTGGACGAGGAACAGCAGGAACGATCCCGTCAGGATCGTCGCGACAAACAGGGCCCGGACGGGAACGGATCGATGCGGCAAGATGGGGGCGTTCAGGCGCCGAGCAGACGCGCGGCATGCGCCGCGTGATAGGTCAGGACGCCCGCGCATCCGGCGCGCTTGAACGCCATCAGCGTCTCCAGCACCATCGCGTCGCGGTCCGCGGCCCCCGCCGCCACCGCCGTCTCGATCATCGCATATTCGCCCGACACCTGATAGGCGAATGTCGGCACGCGAAATTCGTCCTTCACCCGGCGGATGATGTCGAGATAGGGCAGGCCCGGCTTCACCATCACGCTGTCCGCCCCTTCCGACAGGTCGAGCGCGACCTCGCGCAGCGCCTCCTCGGCATTGGCGTGATCCATCTGATAGGTGCGCTTGTCCCCCTTCAACAGGCCGCGCGTGTTCACCGCGTCGCGGAAGGGACCGTAGAAGGCGCTCGCATATTTCGCGGCATAGGCCATGATCTGGACATTGACGAAGCCCTCGGCCTCCAGCGCGCCGCGGATCATGCCGATCCGCCCGTCCATCATGTCCGATGGCGCGATTACATCCGCGCCCGCCCGCGCCTGGGTAAGCGCCTGCTCGACCAGCGCATCGGCGGTGCTGTCGTTGACGACATAGCCCGCCGCGTCGACCAACCCGTCATGGCCATGCGTGGTATAGGGATCGAGTGCGACATCGGTCAGCACGCCGATCTCCGGCACCGCGTCCTTGATGGCGCGGATCGCGCGGCACATCAGATTGTCGGGGTTGGACGCCTCGCGCCCGTCATCGGTCCGCAGATGCGAAGGCGTGTTGGGAAACAGCGCCAGACAGGGGATGCCCAGGTCCGCCGCCTCGCGCGCGCGCGCCACGATCCCGTCCAGCGACCAGCGCGATACGCCCGGCAGGCTGGCGATCGGTTCCTCGACCCCCTGCCCCTCCGTCACGAACAGCGGCCAGATCAGATCGGCCGGGGTGAGCACCGTTTCGGCATGAAGCCGCCTGCTCCATTGCGAGGCACGGGTGCGGCGAAGGCGAAGCGCGGGATAGGATGCCGTCATGATAGTCCGCATTTGGGGGATCGGACCGCGCTTGCCAAGCGTTGCATGCAAGCGTTCCGGGGGCGAAAGGATATCCGTCTTGAGAGAGATACGATCGGCGGCGATGGTGGTGAACGCCAAGTCGCGGCGTGGACAGGCCCTGTTCAAGCGCGCCTGCAAGGCCATGTCCGGCCTGCCCTACCGGGTCGACGCGCGCGCGGTGGAGGATCCAGACGAACTGGAGCCGACCGTGCGCGAATTGCTGGCGGCCAAGCCCGACCTGTTGATCCTGGGCGGTGGCGATGGGACGATCAGCGGGCTGGTCGACCTGATGGTCGGGCATGACGTGATGCTGGGCGTGCTGCCGCTGGGCACGGCGAACAGCTTCGCGCGCTCGCTGGGCATTCCGCTCGACATCGAGGGGGCGATCGAGGTGATCCGCAGCGGACGGCCTCGCCGGATCGATCTGGGGATGATCGACAATGACTATTACGCCAACTGCGCCGCGATGGGGATCAGCCCCAAAATCGCCGAGACGGTGCCGCATGGCCTGAAGCGGATCGCCGGGCGGCTGGGCTATCTGGGCTGGGCCGCCTATCAGTTCATGCGCTTCCGCCCCTTCACCCTGATCGTCGAGCAGGATGGAAAGCGCGAACGGCTGCGCGTCGTCGAAGTGCGTATCTCCAACGGTCCCTATCATGGCGGGACCGAACTGGTGGAATCGGCGGAGGTCGATTCGGGCGAGATCGTGGTGCAGGCGGTGTGCGGCCATGTGAAACGCCGCCTGATCGTCAACTGGGCGGCAAGCATCCTGCGCAGCGACTATCGGAAGGAAAAGGTCCGCGAATTCCGGGGCAAGGCCATCGAGCTCAACACCATCCCGCCACTACCCATCTCGATCGACGGCGAGGTGCTGGCCCATACGCCCGTCACCGCGCGGATCGCGCCGGGCATCATCGAGGTGATGGCGCCGGCCTGATCGCCCCCCGGCTCGGGGCGATCAGCCGACCGGCATCGCCTTCTGGGTCGGCTGCCCCTCGGCGAGCGCCTGTTCCTTGCACTCCTCGGCCGTCACCGGGGTCAGCCGGCCCTTACGCCAGCCGCCATGCCGGTAATAGGCGATGGTCATCAGCATCGAGGCGAACGAGCCCGCCGGGAAACTCCACCAGATCGCATCCGCGCCCAGCATCGGGGCCAGCGCATTGGCGAGGCCGAAGCGCACCGGGAACATCGCGATCGCCAGGATGACCAGCGGCCCGACCACCGCGCCGTTCGCCCGCACAGTGGCCGCCAGCACCATCGACACGCCGAACAGGATGAAGCTCCATCCGCCGATCAGGTTGATCCGCGCCGCGATATCGATCGCCCCCGGCTCGCTGCCGAGGAACAGCCAGAGGACATGCCGGTCGAGCAACGTGACGAGCAGGACGAGCGCGCCGGTCAGCAACAGGTTCATGCGCAACCCGGCCCGGGTGATGCGATCGACCCGCTCCCACTGCCCCGCGCCGATATTCTGCGCCGCCATCGCACTGACCGCCGCCCCCACCGCCATGGCGGGCATCTGGATATAGGTCCAGAGCTGGTTCGCCGCGCCGTAAGCAGCCGTGGTCGCGGTGCCGTGGCGGTTGACCAGCCCCATCATCGCCAGCGCCGAGGTGGAGACGACCAGCATCTGGAGGCCCATCGGAAAGCCCTTGACCACGATGGCCTTGAGCAGGTCCGGGGTCGGGATCAGATAGCGCCACTCTGGCCCCCGCAGGCGGACGACCAGATCCTTGGCATAGAGATAGGCGATCAGGGCGAGAAGCGAGCCGCTATTGGCGATCAGCGTGGCGACCGCCGACCCCTCGATCCCCAGCGCCGGGACAGGGCCCAGCCCCAGGATGAAGACCGGATTGAGCGCGACGTCGAGCACCGAGCCCAGCGCCATGAACTTGAGTGGCGTGATCGAATCCCCCACCCCGCGCAAGGCCATGGTCAGCAGGACCGCGATGAACCCCGGCGGCATCGCGACGAAGATGACCCGCAGATAGGCGAGCGCCAGCGGATAGACCTCCGCCGGGGTCGCCAGCGCGCGCAGGATCGCCGGCGCCGCCCACCAGCCGATCCCGACCGTCAGTGTCGAGATCACCGCGAAAAGGCCGAGCGCCGATCCCAGCACGCGCCGCACCGCATCGATATCGCGACGGCCCATATTCTGGCCGATCAGGATGGTCGCCGCCATGCCGAAGCCGAAGGTCGCCGCGACCAGAAGGAACATGATGATGTTGGCGTTGGTCGTCGCGGCCAGTGCCCGCTCGCCCAGAAACTGGCCGATCCAGATCGCGTTGATCGACCCATTGAGCGATTGCAGGACGCTGGATCCCAGCGTCGGCAGCGCGAACAGCAGGAGGGTCCGCCCGATCGGCCCGGCAGTCAGGTCACGCCGTCCGGCTTCGGGCTTCATGGCTTGGTCGCCTTGGTCATGATTTCCTGCTCGACGAACTGCGCCATGGAGACATATTGGGCATAGGGCCTGCGATCGCCCTGACCGGAATAGAGGCCCCGCAGATAGCCCCAATCGAACGCGGTCAGCGCCTCCGGCGCACTCCCCCCGGCATCGAACAGGGACAATATGGTCGACACGCCATCCACCTTGCGCGGGCGGACCACGGCCAGCGCCCGCATCGTGGCATAGTCGCCGAGTTGACCGATCGTCTTCCCGTTCACCGCGCGGCGGTCGATCAGGATGACGGCCGCCGCGATCTGCGACTTGATGGGCAGGTTGATCCGGCTGGCGCTGGGGATGTGGAGGGTCGGGAGGCTGTCGCCCATCTGAAAGATCTGGTCGCCATCCCGGCTGGTGATCGCGGTCAGATTCCAGGCATGGACCGGGCCGGCATCGCGCTCCATCGCGCTGACCTCCGACGCCTGCATGTTGCCGAATATGCCGGGCCGGTGGTCGGACAACCAGCGAACCTGCTGCGCCCCGTTTCCGACGAACAGGATGACGACGTTGGGGCGACATTTCTCACCGCCCAGCGCGATGCCCAGGCGCTGCGCATTCTGCATGATCCGGTCGGCGACCCCCAGCAGGAGGTCGGTGGGCAGGCCGACACCGGCGATGCACAGCGCCCCCGTCATCCGTGAAAGCGGCTCGTCGCCATCGGGATAGCCGGAGATCGCCCCGAACCAGCCCAGGGTCTTGCGCCGCTCCGGCAACGGACGGGCGGTGACGACGATCGGATCGGAAACCGTCGGGGCGACACCCTGTGCGGCCGGGGATGTCTGGGGCGTCTGGGCACCGGCCGTCGCGGGGAACAGCCCCACGACGAGCAGCGCTACGACCGCCGCCATCCCGGCCCGTAACGGACTGCCCGCCACCGCCGTCACCGTGTGCCGCCCTGCTCGCGAACCGCGCGCTCCATCGTCGCCACCTGCTGCGTGGCCTGTGCATGCGGCGGTGAGGCATAGATGCCGTTCAGCACGCCCCGATCAAACGCCGTCAGTTCGGCGGGCGCCGTGCCACCATCCTTGTCGAACAGGGTCAGGATCGTGGCGGAGGTCATGCCCTCCACCGGCTTCGTCGCCGCCATGCCCCGCATGACCGCATAATCGGCGATCTGCCCCAGCGTCTTGTTGAGCAGTGCCTTGCGCTGGATGACGATGACCGATGCGGCGATGTCCTGCCGGATCGGCGTGAGCAGGCGCGAGGCGGCGCCCAGCTTCATCTGCGGCCAGGTGTCGGTCTGGAAGAGCTGGTCCCCGTCGCGCGACACCCGAACCGCCGCGTTCCACGCATAGACCGGCCCCGCGCCCTTCACGATACGGCCGACCGCGGCGCGGGACAGATCACCGAATATTTCCGGCGAACGGGTGCGCAGGCCGAGAAGCTGTTCCTGGGGATCGTCCGCAAAGAGGACCAGGATATTGGGGCGGCATCCGTCGGCCGCTATCGGCATGTTGAGGGACCGAACGGTTTCCATCATCCGGCGCAGTATGGCCTCACCCGCCGCGACCGGCAGGCCGGCGGTCCCGATGCACACCGGCTCGCGGAACCGCATCAACGGCATGTCCGACCTGGGATGGCCCGTCACGCCGACGATCTGCTCACGGACTTCGCGGTCGGTCGCAAGTGGTCGGGCGGTCACTACGACCCCATCGCCCGCCGTGGCGGGCGGTGCCGGCGGCTGCGCCGTCTGTGCAGGAAGTGGCGAGGGCAAGAGAAGCATCGCCCCGAACATCAGAGGCTTCGTCATTCCCTTGTCCATCGCCACTCTCCCCTTGGCTGGCCCTTCGGCTGGTGAATTATCCCGCGAGTGCGTCCCGAACCGCCTGAACCGCCTCGGCGCCCTTGGTGCCGTCCGGGCCGCCACCCTGGGCCATGTCGGGACGGCCTCCGCCGCCCTGCCCGCCCAACGCCGCCACAGCCTTGCGCAGCAGTTCGACGGCATTGTGACGGCCCGTCAGCTCGTCGGTCACGCCGACCGCGACCGAGGCGCGCCCATCATTGACCGCGACCATCACCGCGACGCCCGGTCCGCCCAGACGCTGCTTGGCATCGTCCACCGCGCCGCGCAGCCCCTTGGCCTCGAACCCATCCAGCACCTGGCCGATAAAGGCCACGTCGCCGATCTGTTCCGGCCCCGCCGCCGCGCCACCGGCGCCGCCACCCATGGCGAGTGCCTTCTTCGCCTCGGCCAGTTCACGCTCCAGACGACGGCGATCCTCGACCAGCGCGGCGATGCGCGCGGGCACCTCGTCGGGCGTGGTCTTGAGCGTCGCGGCGGCGGCCTTCAGCATCTCGTCACGGTGCGACAGATAGGCACGCGCGCCCTCTCCGGTCAGCGCCTCGACACGGCGCACGCCGCTCGACACCGCGCCTTCCGACACGATCTTGAACACGCCGATCTCGCCGAGCGCATTGACGTGCGTGCCGCCGCAGAGTTCAAGGCTGTAGGTGCCATCGGCGTCCTCGCCCATCGACACGACACGGACCTCGTCGCCATATTTCTCGCCGAACAGCGCCATCGCGCCCATTTCGATCGCTTCGTCCGGGGTCATCAGGCGGGTGATGACCGGGCCATTGCCGCGCACCTGCTCGTTCACCTTCGTCTCGACCTCGGCGATGTCCTCGGCGGTCATGCCGACCGGCTGCGAGAAGTCAAAGCGCAGCCGCTCGGGCGCGACCAGCGACCCCTTCTGCGCGACATGCGTGCCCAGCCGCTGGCGCAGCGCCTCGTGCAGCAGATGCGTCGCCGAGTGGTTGGCGCGGATCGCGGCGCGGCGGGCGGTGTCGATCGCCAGCTTCACGCTGTCACCGACCTTGATGCCACCTTCCTGGACCTCGGCATTGTGCACGAACACGCGGCCGAGTTGCTTGGAGGTGTCGATGACGACCGCCTTCAACCCGGTATCGCTAGAAATGGTGCCGCTGTCGCCAACCTGACCGCCGCTTTCGCCATAGAAAGGCGTCTGGTTGACGATGATCGACACGGTGTCGCCCGCCGCCGCACTGTCGACCCGCGCACCGTCCTTGACCAGCGCCAGCACTTCGCCCTCGCCGGTGTCCGAGGCATAGCCGAGGAACTCGGTCGAGCCCGTCTCTTCGGCGATGTCGAACCAGACGTCATCCGATGCCTTGGCACCCGATCCCTTCCACGCGGCGCGCGCGGCGCGCTTCTGCTCGGCCATGGCGGCGTCGAAACCCGCCCGGTCGACCGACAGGTTCTGCGCCCGCAGCGCGTCCTCGGTCAGGTCATAGGGGAAACCATAGGTGTCATACAGCTTGAACGCCGTCTCACCCGCCAGCGTCGCGCCGGGCGCCATGCCCGAAGTCGCTTCGTCGAGCAGCTTAAGCCCCTTGTCCAGCGTCTGGCGAAAGCGGGTTTCCTCCTGCTTCAAGGTCGCCTCGATCAGCGGCTGCGCGCGGACCAGTTCGGGATAGGCAGCGCCCATTTCCGCGACCAGCGCCGGGACCAGCCGGTGCATCAACGGCTCCTTTGCGCCCAGCAGATGCGCATGACGCATCGCGCGGCGCATGATGCGGCGCAGGACATAGCCGCGCCCCTCATTGGCGGGCAGCACGCCATCCGCCACCAGGAAACCCGCCGAGCGCAGATGGTCGGCGATGACGCGGTGCGACGCCTTCTGGCCGTCCTCGGCCTTGGTGTGGGTCAGCTCGCACGACGCGGCGATCAGCGCCTTGAACGTATCCGTGTCATAATTGTCGTGCACGCCCTGCAGGACGGCCGCGATCCGCTCCAGCCCCATGCCGGTGTCGATCGACTTCTTGGGCAGTTCGCCGACGATCTCGTTCGCTTCCTGCTCGAACTGCATGAAGACGAGGTTCCAGATTTCGACGAATCGGTCGCCATCCTCCTCGGGGCTGCCGGGAGGGCCCCCATAGATATGGTCGCCATGATCGTAGAAGATTTCCGAGCACGGACCGCACGGCCCATTCTCGCCCATCGCCCAGAAATTGTCCTTGGTCGGGATGCGGATGATCTTGTGATCGGGAAGCCCAGCGATCTTCTTCCACAGGTCGAACGCCTCGTCATCGGTGTGATAGACGGTGGCGGTCAGCTTTTCGGCCGGGATGCCCCACACCTTGGTCAACAGGGTCCAGGCATGGGTGATCGCCTGTTCCTTGAAATAGTCGCCGAACGAGAAATTGCCCAGCATTTCAAAGAAGGTATGGTGCCGCGCGGTATAGCCGACATTGTCGAGATCGTTATGCTTGCCCCCGGCGCGCACGCATTTCTGCGAGCTGGTCGCGGTCGAATAGGGGCGCGACTCCAGGCCGGTAAACACGTTCTTGAACGGCACCATGCCCGCATTCACGAACATCAGCGTCGGGTCGTTCTGCGGCACGAGCGGCGCGGAGGGCACGATCTGGTGTCCTTGCGAACCGAAATAGTCGAGAAAGCCGCGGCGGATGTCGTTGGTCGAGGTCATGGCAACGCGACTTAGGCGAGGTTTCGCGCCCGCTCAAGCGTCGCGCATCAAGGGCGCTCCATCGCATCGGCCGAGCGTGTCGTTTGAGCCACCCGACGGGACGCCAACCACCCCATCAGGCTTTGCGGTGTCCTCCATGGCATAGTGCAGGCCGCCGGGCAGATCATCGGCGCAAAGATCGATCTGCAGGACCCGCCGATGCCGTCCCGGCGACGACCTCGCCGACGCATGCAGGATCAGCGTCCGGTACAACCATATCGTCCCCGCGCCGGCCAGGCAGACCGCCTCGCCCAGTCGATCGACCACACCGGCGATCGCATCCTCCGCGATCAGGCCCAGCCGGTGCGAACCCGGCGCGACCAGCAGCGGCGCATTGTCCGCATCGACCGGATCAAGATGCAGGCGCACCGTGACCATCCGCTCCAGCAGCGAGACGGGTGGCGCAACATGCACCCTGCCCTGCTTGACCGTCCATGGCCCGAATCCCTCGACGTCGCGCCGCTCCGCCACTTCGATGGTGCGGTCCTGATGCCAACCCAGTGCCCAGTTCACGCCGTCCTGCTTGTCAAACAGGATCGCCCGGACGGGCCGCAGCCTCTCTCCCATGAACGGCGCCATCGCGGTGCAGAGCCGCCTTACCCCGGCCAGGGCCGCCGCGCGCGCCGGATCGATCCGCTGTCCGGGACGCCCACTGGGCCAGTCGGCGAAAAGCCGCGCGAGCTCCGCCAATTCCTCGCCCTCCAGCCGTGACGGCCAGAGCGCATAGCCCCGCTCGTCCAGTTCGGGGATCATCCGATCGGCGCGTCGATCGACTTGGGCGGCGTCGAAAACCAGACCGGCCCGCTCTCGCTCATATGGAAGCAATCCTCCAGGCGGATGCCGAACTTGCCCGGCAGATAGAGGCCCGGCTCGTTGGAGAAACACATGCCGGGGGCAAGCGGCGTCGCCTCCCCACGCACCAGATTGACCGGCTCATGCCCGTCCAGCCCGATGCCATGGCCGGTCCGATGCGACAGCCCCGGCAGGCGATAATCGGGGCCATAGCCCTGGGCGGTATAGAAACGCCGCACCGCATCGTCGATCGCACCCGCGGGTGCCCCGATTCGCGCCGCCATCAGCGCCACCTGCTGCCCCTGCGCTACCGTGTCCCAGACCCGACGCTGTTCGGGGCTGGCCGTGCCATGAACCCAGCTTCTCGAAATGTCCGACTGATAGCCCTGCACCGTGCAGCCGCAGTCCATCAGCACCACCTGCCCCGCCGCGACCCGGTGCACCAATTTGCTGCCATGCGGATAGGCCGAGGCCTCCCCGATCAGCGCCATGCTGAATTCGGGGCTGCCGCCGAGCCGGCGGGTGGCCGCGCTCATCAGCGCACCGATCTCCGGCCCGGTCATTCCCGCCTCGACCCGAGGATGGAGCCAGCGATAGGCCGCCATGGTCACATCGGTCGCGAGTTGCATCAACGCGATCTCGGCCGGGGTCTTCACCATCCGGCATCCGCGCACGACGGGATTGGCGGAAACCAGCCGCACCTCCGGCAGCGCCCTTTGCAATCCGTCAAAAGCGAAGAAGCGTGCCGTCTCCTCGATCCCGACCGGGCGGGTGGCCAGCTTGCGATCGCGCAAAAAGCCCGCGACGATGGCCAGCGGGTTCTGATCCTCCTGCCAGACCCGCACCTCGGCTGGCACAGCCAGCGTTTCGCGGACCGAGGGCTCCTCGAAGAACGGCGTGACGATGCACGGCTCCCCCTCGACCGGCAGGATCGCAGCGGTCAGCCGCTCGCTGCGGCCCCATCGAACGCCGGTAAAATAGACCAGGCTCGATCCTGGCTCGATCAGGATGGCGCCGATCCCCGCTGCCTTCATCAGGGCCTGGGCACGGGACAGGCGCCGGGCCCGCTCCTCCACCCCGATCGGCACCGCGCCGCCGGTGATATCGGACAATGCCGCCATATCGGGTTCGGCGGCCCGCAACAGGCCTGGTCGGACCAGGATCGGCAGGGCGGCGGCGGATGCGATCATCGCGCGGCGGGACATCAGGGTCGACATGATGCCCACGATAGAATTCTTGACCTGCGCGCCGCAATGCCCTTGGCTCGCGCGCGTAATCGATATTGGGGGATGCATGGCCAAGCGGCTGACCTTGTACATCTTCGTCGGCCTGGTCCTCGGGCTGGTCGTGGGACTGGCGATCAACCTGTCGCTGGACGACGGCAGCGCGGCGGCGACCGCGGAATTGAAGACGATCGCGGGCTATTTCGCGATCGTGACCGGATTGTTCCTGCGACTGATCAAGATGATCATCGCGCCCCTGGTGTTCGCGACCCTGGTGTCGGGCATCGCGCAGATGGGCGACACCCGCGCTTTGGGGCGGATCGGGGTGCGCTCGCTCGCCTGGTTCATCTCGGCCAGCCTCGTCTCGCTCAGCCTGGGCATGGTTCTGGTCAACCTTTTGCACCCGGGCGTGGGCCTCAACCTGCCGCTGCCCGCCGTCACCGCCGACAGCGGCGTGGTGAAAGCCGGTTTCGACCTGCAGAAGTTCGTCACCCATCTCGTCCCCGCCTCGCTGATCGAGGCGATGGCGACCAACGAAGTGCTCCAGATCGTCATCGGATCGCTGTTCCTGGGCGTCGCGATCACGGCGGTGGGCGAGCGGGCGGCGCCGCTGGTCCGCGCGGTGGACGCGCTGGTCGCGGTGATGCTGCAGGTGACCGACTATGTGATGCGGGTCGCGCCGATCGCGGTGTTCGCGGCCGTGGCTGGCACTCTGACCGAGCAGGGTCCGTCGGTGATCGGCAGGCTCGCGGTCTTCATGGGCAGCTTCTATCTTGGGCTGATCCTGTTGTGGCTCGTGTTGCTGGGGGTGGCCACGCTGTTCATCGGATCGCGTATCCGCGATCTGATCGCGCATATCCGCGCGCCGCTGATGCTCGCCTTCTCGACCGCCTCGTCCGAGGCCGCCTATCCCCGCATCCTGGAGGGTCTCGACCGGTTCGGCGTGCCGCCGCGGATCGCCAGCTTCGTGTTGCCGCTCGGCTATTCGTTCAATCTCGACGGCTCGATGATGTACATGACCTTCGCGTCGCTGTTCATCGCGCAAGCCTATGGCATCGACCTGTCGATCGGGCAGCAGATCACCATGCTGCTGGTCCTGATGGTCACGTCGAAGGGGATTGCGGGCGTACCGCGCGCCTCGCTCGTGGTGATCGCGGCGACCATGCCGATGTTCAACATCCCCGAGGCGGGATTGCTGCTGATCCTGGCCGTCGACCATTTCCTGGACATGGGACGCTCGGCCACGAACGTCATCGGCAATGCCGTCGCCAGTGCGGTCATCGCCAAATGGGAAGGACCGCTCGATCCACCCGAACCGGTCGATATGCCTTCGCTCCACGCGCCATCGGGCACACCCGCCGAGCCCGCGCCGGACAGCTTTCGTCAGGTCGGCGGGCATTGATCCGGCGGACCGGGCGGTACGGCCCCGTGGCCTTACCACCCGATACCCGACGGCTTTGACGGGGCGGCGGACATCGACCTGCGGCATGTCCGGGAGGCGAGGTCACGCATAGGCATAGGGCCCGCCCTTCGCCAACGCGATCTGATAGGTCGGGCGGGCGTGGATGCGCTCCAACCACGCGATCGTCGCGGGGCGGCTTTCGTCCAGTCCCGCCCGCGCCCGCGCCGCCTCCAGCGGGAAGCTCATGATGATGTCGGCGGCGGTGAATGGGTCGCCCGCGAACCAGGGCGTGTTCTTCAATTCGCTTTCGACATAGTCGAGATGGCGGTCGATCATCGGCTGGAACCGCTTCATCGCGGCCTTGCCCAGGAGCGGGATTCGGCTGAGCACCAGCAGCACGAGGAGCGGCGGCATCAACGACCCCTCGGCATAGTGCAGCCAGAAGCGCCAGCGCAGCATCGCCTCGCGATGCGCCGGGGGGCCGAGCCGACCATCGCCCTTGCCGACCAGATACTCGATGATCGCCCCCGTCTCGGCGATCACCAGTCCGTCATGCTCGATGACCGGCGACTTGCCCAGCGGATGGACCATGCGCAACGCGCGCGGCGCCAGCATCGTCCTGGGCTCGCGCTCATAGCAGCGGACTTCATAGGGGAGTTCCAGTTCCTCCAGCATCCACAGGATGCGCTGCGACCGCGAATTTTCGAGATGATGGACGATGATCGTCATGCCAGTTCCCCATGATCCGGCGGCGATAACGCATCAGGGTCGCGGCGGGAGCCAAAGGGACGAACATGCGCCTGTCGATCCGTCATCCGACATGGTCCTGGGCGCATGTCCCGATACCTATCCCCTTGTTGGGAGGAGATTCGGATGCGTGCGGTCTGCGTAACGATCGCGCCTCAAAATCCCACGCGCCGCCACGCGAACCGTAGCGCTTGTCCCAACGGTCACGATCATCGCAGCGATAAGCCGCACATCCGTCCCGACACGTCCCGCGCGCCCGGAATATGGCCGCTATCCCCCCGCATGAGCCCGCCAGATCCAGGCCGAGGCGGGCAGGACGACCTGATCGCCCATGCGATAATCGGACAATAGGGCCGCGAGCGCATCGACGATCCGCCGCCGCTCCTCGGGCTCGGCGTCCGCGATTGCACGCGCCGCAGGGCCGATGCGGGACAGGAAGGCCACCGCGTCCGCAACCGGGTCATCGCCCTGTCCAACCCTATAATCGAAGGCGACCCGCGCCGCCGCGCCGAGTGTCCAGCCCGCCTGTTCCAGCCATGTCGCGACCTGATGGAAATCAGCAAAGGCGAACGGGCCCGGCGCATAGCCCTTCAATACGGGCGGCTCCTGCCCCGTCACGATGTCGGCGAGCGTCGCAAAGCCATTTCGCCCGCGCTCGTCAAAACAGGAAAAGACCAGGGTCGCATCCGGCGACGCCGCATCGCGCAAGGCGCGGAAAGCCGCGACGGGATCGGAGAAGAACATCACCCCATGCCGCGAGACGAAAAGATCAAATGGTCCGTCGCGCGCCGCCAGGTCCAGCGCATCCTGGCAGTGGAAACGTACAGGACCGGCCGCTTCGCCCTCCGCCCGCGCCTGTGCCACCGCGACCAGTTCGGGGGATAGATCGACACCCGTGATCTCCATCGCGGGGCGCGCGGCGTGCAGGGCCAGGCTGGTCGCTCCGGCTCCGCAGCCGATATCGAGCGCCCCTCCCCGATGGGGCGCGACGGCAGCGATGGCCGCGTCAAGATGGCGCGAAAGGTCGGCCAGGCTGCGATCGGTGCGCCGCCATTCCGCCGCCCATGTGTCGCCGACCCGCCCGGCCCAGTCCATCGCCCCCGTCATGCCTCCCCCCCGCCCTTTCCGGCCCTTTCCGGCCCTTCATCTCGTCTTCGCCAGGAGCCCGAGCCGCGCATGGCAAAACGGCCCGCCGTTTCCGGCGGGCCGTTGCCCTGTGTTACAGATCGTCGTCCGCGTCGGGACCGGTCATCATCTCCTCGGCGACCTTCTCGGTCCGCTGCCGGATGGCGCGTTCCAGCCGGTCGGCCATGTCGGGATTGTCGCGCAGATAGTTCTTGGCGTTCTCACGCCCCTGCCCGATCCGCACCGAGTCGTAGGAGAACCAGCTCCCGGACTTCTCGACCAGCCCGGCCTTGACGCCCAGGTCGAGGATCTCGCCGATCTTCGAGATGCCTTCGCCATACATGATGTCGAATTCGACCTGCTTGAACGGCGGCGCGACCTTGTTCTTCACCACCTTCACGCGGGTTGTGTTGCCGGTGATGTCCTCGCGATCCTTGATCTGGCCGGTGCGACGGATGTCGAGCCGGACCGAGGCATAGAATTTCAGCGCGTTGCCGCCCGTCGTCGTCTCCGGGTTGCCGTACATCACGCCGATCTTCATGCGGAGCTGGTTGATGAAGATCACCATGCAGCGCGAGCGGCTGATCGATCCGGTCAGCTTGCGCAGGCTCTGTGACATCAGGCGGGCCTGAAGGCCGACATGGCTGTCGCCCATCTCGCCCTCGATCTCGGCACGCGGCACGAGCGCGGCGACCGAGTCGACCACCAGCACGTCGATCGCGTTCGAGCGGACCAGCGTGTCGGTGATTTCCAGCGCCTGCTCGCCGGTATCCGGCTGCGAGACGATCAGTTCGTCGATATTGACGCCCAGCTTCTTGGCGTAGACGGGATCGAGCGCGTGCTCGGCATCGACGAAGGCGGCGGTGCCGCCCATCTTCTGCGCCTCGGCGATGACGTGCAGCGCCAGCGTCGTCTTGCCCGACGATTCAGGGCCATAGACCTCGATCACGCGGCCGCGCGGCAGGCCGCCGACGCCGAGCGCGATGTCGAGACCGAGCGAGCCGGTCGAGATCGCCTCGACCTGCATCGTCTCCTTCTGTCCCAGCTTCATCGCCGAGCCCTTGCCGAACGCCCGGTCGATCTGGGCGAGTGCGGCGTCCAGCGCCTTTTGCCGGTCTGCGTTTGCGGTTGCCATGCCTGTTTCGATCACTTTCAGATTGGCGGCCATCAGATGCTTCCCTCGCTAGACCAACCTGGTGGTCCATTCAACGCATCTGCAATGTATGCGCTTTGTTCCATGAGAACAAGATGAGAACAAATATTCAGGCCAAAAAAGTCGCGAGCGTCCACCAGTCCTGCGCCCTGGCGGCCCGCGCCGCCGCATCGCGCGCGTCCACGGTGTCGAAGATCGCAAAGCAGGTCGCCCCCGATCCAGACATGCGCGACAGGATGACGCCGGGCGCGGCCTCCAGCAGCGCAAGCACCGCATCGATCTGCGGCGCGATCGCACGGGCGGGCGGCTCCAGGTCGTTTCGCCCTGCCGCCGCGACCGTCATCACCTCGCCCTCGGCCAAAGCGCCGCGGTCTACCCCGTCCCAACGGCCGAAGACCGCCGCGGTCGAGACGCCGACGCCCGGATTGACCAGCAGCACCGGCCGGTCGCCCATCGGCGCCAGCGGTCGCAAAGCATCCCCCTTGCCCCGCCCCAGCGCGGTCCGGCCCAGCAGACAGGCGGGCACGTCCGCCCCCAGCGAGGCCGCCAGCGCGAACAGCTCCGGGTGATCGGACGCCATGCCGTGCATCCGCGCCAAGGCACGTAGCGTCGCGGCGGCATCGGCGGACCCACCGCCGATCCCCGATGCGACCGGCAGATGCTTGTCGAGCGTGATCGCGTGATGCCCCGCGATCCCGAAACGCGAAACGAACCCCGCCGCCGCGCGCAACACCAGATTGTCGGCCGGCGGCTCCCCCTGCAAAAGGGCGGCGAACGGCCCGGTCAGCGTCAGGGTGGTCGCCCCGGTCCCGGCAGGTTCGACCGTCACCACGTCCCCGTCGCGGCAAAAGGCGAACAGGGTTTCCAGTTTGTGATAGCCGTCTGTCCGCCGGCGACGGACGTGAAGCGCCAGGTTGATCTTGGCCGGTGCGGTTTCGACGATACGGGTCATAGGCGCCTCATGCGACGCCCCGCCCCCGCCAGCAAGCGCGATCAGCGCGACAGCTTGGGGGTGATCTCCGCCATCTGCGCCTCGTCAGCGGTCAGCGCCGCCGCACGCCAGGCATAGCGCGCCTCATAATGCCGCCCGAGCGCCCAGTAGATATCACCCAGATGGTCGTTGATCTCGCTATTGGCGGGTTCGCCGACGACGGCACGCTCGACCAGCGGCAGGGCGCGGGCGGTCTGCCCGGCCTTGTAATAGGCCCAACCAAGCGAATCGGTGATCGAGGCATCGTCGGGCGCGAGCTTGCTGGCTTTTTCCAACAGGGCGAGCGCGCCGGGCACGTCATACCCCCGCTCGACCCGCGCATAACCGAGATAGTTGAGCGCTAGCGGCTGGTCGGGGCCGAGCGCGACCGCGCGCGCCAGGGCGGCATCGGCCTCTTCCGCGCGGCCCGCCTGATCCAGCGCGCCGCCATATTGCAGCCATGCGGCCCAGGGCACCGCCGGATCGCCGCGCGTCACCCGTTCATACCACGGCACGGCGTCGGCCGGACGCTTGGCGGCGATCAACTGGTCGGCATAGACCTGCCAATCCTCCACCGATGCGCCCGGCGCGACCGCCAGCCGCTGCGCCAGCATCAACGCCTCGCCATCCCGCCCGGCCGCCTGCAACAGGCCGATCCGCACGATATCGGCGCGGTGCGCGAAGGCGCGCCTGGGATCGATCCCGTCCAGCGCCGCGATCGCCGCCGTCCATGCCTCGTCCTTGGACAGCGCCTGGGCCAGCAACAGGCGGGCGCGGTCATTGCCCGGATCGGCGATCGCCGCGGTGCGGGCGAGCGCGATGACCAGCGGACGCGGGCCGTCGCTCGCCAATTCGCCACCGACGCGGACCAGCAGTTGCGAGATGCCGAAGCCCAGGCTCGGCTTCACGCCCAGCGCCTTGCGGGTGGCGACGACCAGCGGGTCGGCCATCAGCGCGCGGGCGTCCGCCACATCGCCGCGCCCGGCCATCAATTCCGCCGCGCCGATGCGCGTGTCCGGTGCGGCGCGCATCGTCTCCAGCAGCAGCCTGGCAGCGGCATGGTCCATCCGCTTTCCCGCCAGCGCGATCAGCACCCGGTGTTCATCGGCCAGTCGCCGCGCGACCGGCTCCTTGCCCGCGCTGTCGAGCGCGGGTTCGACCGGCTGGCCACGATCCCATGCCACCCACGCCTTGAGCGCGGGCGACAATATGGCGAGCGCTCCCTGGTCGATACGGGCGATAGCCGCATCCACGCCCCCCAGGTCACGCTTGCGCGCCGCGATCGCCAGGTCGAGCAACGCCACGTCGAGCGGCGCGACCTGTTCGGCCTTCATCACCTGTGCCGACCGAAGCGCCAGCGCCTCGTCGCCGCTGATCATCGCCTCGCGATAGGCGCGCACCGCCAAGGCGGGATCATCGGGCCAGCCCGCCAGCGCGATCGCATAGCCGCTTGCCGCCTCGGCCGAACGCCCCTCGGCCGCCGCCACGCGCGCGGCGAGATAGGCTGGCAAGGGCGGGGTGGCGGGACGCACCGTCGCCGCCACCGGAGAGACGAGGCCCGACGCGACCAGCAGGGCCGCCGTCAGGGACAGGACATCGGCACGCTTACATATTGGGATAATTGGGCCCTCCGCCGCCTTCCGGCACGACCCAGTTGATGTTCTGGGCCGGATCCTTGATGTCGCACGTCTTGCAGTGGACGCAGTTCTGGGCGTTGATCACGAATGTCGGATCGCCCTCTTCCACATTTACCACCTCATAAACGCCGGCCGGGCAGTAGCGTTGCGCCGGTTCGTCGAACAGGGGCAGGTTGTGCGCGATCGGCACCGACGCATCCTTCAGCGTCAGGTGGACCGGCTGATCCTCCTCATGATTGGTGTTGGACAGGAACACCGAGGACAGGCGATCGAAGGTCAGCACGCCGTCGGGCTTGGGATAATCGGGCTTCTTCACCTGATCCTTGCGCCACAGCGTTTCGTGATCGGGCTTGTGCTTCATCGTGAAGGGCATTTTCAGCCCGAAATGCTCGGACCACATGGTGACATTGGCCAGGCCGCTGCCGACGAAATCGCCATATTTCTTGACCAGCGGCACGACGTTGCGAACGCCCGACAATTCCTTGTAGAGCCAGGACGCTCGGAACGCCGCCGGATAGTCGGTCAGTTCGTCGCCCTCGCGCCCCGCCTGCACCGCCGCGAACGCCGCTTCCGCTGCCAGCATCGCCGACTTCATCGCGCCATGCGTACCCTTGATCCGGGGCACGTTGAGGAACCCGGCCGAGCAGCCGATCAGCACGCCGCCGGGGAAGGTCAGCTTGGGGATGGCCTGAAGCCCGCCGTCGTTGATCGCGCGCGCGCCATAGGAGACACGCTTGCCGCCCTTCAGCAGTTCGGCGATGACCGGGTGGGTCTTCCACTTCTGCATCTCCTGGAAGGGGGAGATGTAGGGATTGGAATAGTTGAGCCACGTCACGAAGCCGATCGCGACCTGGCCGCCCGACTGGTGATAGATGAAACCACCGCCATTGGCCTCGTCGCCCAGCGGCCAGCCCTGGGTGTGGATCACGCGGCCGGGGACGTGCTTGGCGGGGTCGATGTCCCACAATTCCTTGATGCCCAGGCCATAGATTTGCGGCCCGCTGTCGCGCGCCAGATCGAACTGGCGGATGATCTCCTTGGACAGATGGCCGCGCACGCCCTCGGCGAAGAAGGTGTATTTGGCGTGGAGTTCGAGGCCCGGCTGATAATCGGGCTTGCGCGTGCCGTCGCGCGCAATGCCCATGTCGCCGGTGGCGACGCCCTTCACCCGGCCATCCTCGTGGAACAGGATTTCCGCCGCCGCAAAGCCGGGGAAGATCTCGACGCCCAGTTCCTCGGCCTTGCCCGCCAGCCAGCGGCACAGATTGCCCAGGCTGCCGGTATAGGTGCCCTTGTTGTGCATGAAGGGCGGGACCAGCGCGTGTGGCACGGCATGATGCTTGCCGGCGGTCAGGATCCAGTGATGATTCTCGGTCACCGGCACCTCGGCCAGCGGACAGCCATCCTCGCGCCAGTCGGGAAGAAGTTCATTCAGCGCGATCGGGTCGATCACCGCGCCCGACAGGATATGCGCCCCGACCTCCGAGCCCTTTTCCAGCACGCAGACCGATAATTCGTCCCCGGTTTCGGCCGCCAGTTGCTTCAAACGGATCGCCGCCGACAGGCCCGCCGGACCTGCGCCGACGATCACCACGTCATAGGGCATCGATTCGCGTTCGCTCATGGCATCCTCATAGCTAGACCATAGCGCGACCGTAGCGCCCCGTTGCAAAGGGCTCGTTCGGACGCGGACGGGAAACATCTTGTCCTGACTGTCGATCCGACAGATTGACGCGAACGTCAACCTTGCAGCATGGGCTTATCCCATATGGGGGCTTTTCCGACGTTCGATACCGCACCGTTAGAGAGTATGCTGGCGGCCAGCGTGCTTGATTGGTGGCATGATGCGGGCGTCGACCTGCTGGTCGAGGACGAACCCCGCGACTGGAAGGCCGCGGAACCCGCCCGTCCCGCGGCCTTCGCGCCGGCCGGCCTCGCCCAGCCCTCGTCCACGCCCACGTCCGTGCCGGTCGGGCCTGCCATCGCGCCATCGACGCTGCTGCCCGACACGCTGGAGGCGTTTCTGGCGTGGCGGCTGTCGGATGCCGCGCCCGAGGCGGACTGGGACGGCGTCTCGCTGACCGCGACCGGCCCCGCCAATGCCCCGCTCATGGTGCTGGTCGATTGCCCCGACCGCGACGATGGCGAAGCCGGGCAGATTCTGTCGGGCGCCTGTGGTCGGCTGTTCGACCGGATGCTCGCCGCGATCGGCCAATCGCGTGAGACGGTGCACCTCGCCGCCGTCTGCGCCCGGCGTCCTTTGGCCGGACGTGCCCCCGCCGGACTGGAAGCGCGGCTGGCCGAGATCGCACTCCATCATGTCGGGCTGATCGCGCCGCGCGCGCTGCTGCTGCTCGGCAATGCGGCGAGCCGTGCCGTGCTCGGGACCGAACTCACCAGCGCACGCGGACATTCACACGCCGTTGACCATAAAAGCGGACAAAGCCGGGCTGTCGCCAGCTTCCATCCGCGCTTCCTGATCGAAAAGCCGATGGCGAAGGCGGAAAGCTGGAGGGATTTGCAGAGAGTCATGGGGGACATGCGCGCATGAAGCTGGGGCAGGTTGTCGCGACCACATTGACCGTCGGGGCCGTGATGGCCGCCTGCGCGGGAACCGCCCTCGCCGCTCCGGCCGATCCGATCGCCGGGGCCGGAACCACCCCGGCCGCCGATGCCCGCACCGCCGCCGTGCTGCCCAAGACGCCGCCGCCGACCATCCCCGCGCTGCTCGATGCCGATCAGAAGGCGGGCTATATGCGCGTCTTCGCCGCGATCCGCGATGGCCGCTGGACGGATGCACAGTTGCAGCTCGACTCGCTCAAGCCCGGCCCGCTCCACGCCATCGCCCGCGCCGAACTCTACACCGCCAAGGGATCCCCCAAGGTCGATGTCGAGCGGCTGGTCACGCTGCTCAACGAAGCCCCCGAATTGCCCCAGGCCGAGCAACTGGCCCGCCTCGCCCGTTCGCGGGGCGCGCGCGACCTTCCGCCCCTGCCGGAGGCGCATGACCTGATCTGGCAGGACGGCGCGCCCCGCCGCGTCCGCGCCAAGAGCATCCGCAGCGACCAGATCGCCGCCGAGCTGGCGGTCAAGATGCAGCCCTTCGTCAAGGCCGATCAGGGCGCTCCCGCCCAGGCGCTGCTGGAGGCGACCCAGGGCCTGTCGCCCGAAGCGCTGACCGAATGGCAGCAGAAGGTTGCGTGGATCTATTTCCTCAGCGGCGACGACGCCAATGCCCGCGCCATGGCCACCAAGGCCGCCAACGGGGTCGGCGACTGGGCGATCCAGGGCCGCTGGACGGTCGCGCTATCGGCCTGGCGACAGAATGACTGCCAGACCGCCGAAACCGCCTTCGAGGGGACGGCGGCGCGCGCCACCGACGTCGATCTGCGCGCGGCGGCGCTTTACTGGGCGGCGCGCGCGGACATGGTCTGCGGGCGGCCCGACAAGATCGAGGGGCGGCTCCGCTCCGCCTCCCAGTTCCGTGAGAGCTTCTACGGCCAGTTGGCGCGGCAGGCGCTGGGGATGCAGGGCGATCGCGAACCCAGGGGGCAACTGGTCGCGACCGACTGGGCCGCGCTCGATCGCCGCCCCAACATCCTGGTCGCCGCCGCGCTGGTCGAGATCGGCGAGACCGATCTCGCCGACCAGGTCATCCGGCAACAGGCACGGATCGGCCAGCCGCATGAGTTCCGCAACCTGGTCCGCCTGGCCGAATCGCTCGACCTGCCCGCCACCACCGTCTGGCTCGCGCATAACTGCCCGGCGGGCGTGACCGCGACCGCGGAGGCCCGCTACCCGACGCCGAGCTGGACGCCGGACAGCGGCTGGCGCGTCGAAAAGGCGCTGGTCTATGCCCATACCCTTCAGGAAAGCGGATTCCGCAACAAGGTGGTCAGCCCGGCGGGCGCTTATGGCCTGATGCAGATCATGCCCGCCGCCGCGACCGATTTCGCGCGCGAACGCGGCGTCTCGATCGACCGTAGCGCGCTGACCAAGCCGTCGACCAACATGGATATCGGCCAGCGCCATCTGGAGCGGCTGCGCGATATGGCCGGGGTGACGGGTGGCCTGCTGCCAAAGGTGATCGCCGCCTATAATGCGGGCCCCAAGCCGGTGGCGGAGTGGAACAGCCTGGTCCGCGACGGCGGCGACCCGCTCCTCTATATCGAAAGCATCCCCTATTGGGAGACGCGCGGCTATGTCACCATGGTCTTGCGCAATTACTGGATGTACGAAAGCCAGACCGGCAAGACCAAGTCGCCCAGCCGATCGGCGCTGGCCCAGGGACTCTGGCCGCGCTTCCCCGGCCTGCCCGGCGCTTCCGCGATCCGCATGAAGCGCACCGACACGGCGCAGGCCAGTGTCCAGCCCCGGACGACGATCGCGCTGAACGCACCGATCAATCCGCAGTCGAACGCGACGCTGACCCAGGCGAATTGAGCGCGCCACGCGCGGCCCTGCCCCTGCCTGGCGTTCAACGATGCTCAGGCCGGACCGCCATCGGGGTCATAGCTGGACGTCGGAACGGGCTCGGCATCCCCATTCCCGGCCGCCGTTCATCCCGAGCGACGTCGAAGCGCCCTCCCCATCGCGCCCCGCCCGCCTTGCCAAGCGTTCAGCCTCCAACCATTCAGAGCGAAAGCCATCATGCCCATCGACACGAGCCGCACTTTCCTGCCCGTCCGTATCGCGGTGCTCACCGTCTCCGACACTCGGTCACTGGCCGAGGATCGATCGGGCGACACGCTGGTCGGCCTGTTGAGCGAGGCCGGACATGAACTGGCCGACCGAACCATCCTGCGCGACGATGCCGACCATATCGTGGCACAGCTTCACCGCTGGATCGATGACGACAGCATCGACTGCATCCTGATCACCGGCGGAACCGGCGTGACCGGGCGTGACGTCACGCCCGAAGCGGTCGAGCGGGTCGCGACCAAGATGATCCCCGGCTTCGGCGAGCTGTTCCGCTGGCTCAGCTTCCAGACGATCGGCACCTCGACGATCCAGTCACGCGCCTGCGCCTGCGTGGCACGCGGGACCTATATCTTCGCGCTGCCCGGATCGACCGGCGCGATGAAGGATGGTTGGAACGGCATATTGCGCGACCAGCTCGACAGCCGTCACCGCCCCTGCAACTTCGTGGAACTGATGCCGCGCCTGCTTGAGCGCTGATCGATCAGTCGGGCTGCATCGCCGCGAGTTCGTGCCCGTCCACATCGCGGAAGTGAAAGCGTCGCCCGCCGGGAAAGGCGAAGGCGGGGACGCTGATCGTGCCGCCCGCTTTCTCGACCGCCGCCTGCGCCGCTTCGAGATCCGCGACCCGGATCACCGGCAGGGGCGCCTTCACCCGATCGGATGCGGCGTCCACGCCGATATCGGTGTCTCCGCTCGTCGTTGCGGCATAGTCCGGCCCGAAGTCCATGAAGTCCCATCCGAACGCCTCGGCATAGAAGCGCTTCGCCGCCGCCCGGTCCGCGACCGGCAGTTCGAGATAGTCGAGACGCGCCATACAGCCCCTTTGTTCACTTTACGTTCCAATGACTATCGCGCCGTTTACGCCCTTGCAAGCCCGATATCGGTGATCCCGCCCTTGCCTTTTTGTTCTTTATATGTTCCGATTTGGGAATGCAGAAGACGACGGGAAGAGGTGCCACCCAGAATGCGACCAGCAAGCGCTTCAACCTGCCCGAACGCGAGGCGGATGGGGATTGGCTCGACGCGCGCTCGCTGATCGATGGCGAACCGCCGCGACTGGCGACCATCGTCACCCCGCTCAAGCCGAAGACGATCATCACCCGCAACACTTCCCCCGACCTGCCGTTCAGCCAATCGATCAACGGATATGTCGGCTGCGAGCATGGCTGCATCTATTGTTTCGCACGGCCCACCCATGCCTATCACGACCTGTCGCCCGGCTTGGATTTCGAGAGCCGGTTGTTCGTCAAGCCGAACGCCGCCGAACTGCTTCGCGCCGAACTGGCCAAGCCGGGATACCGGGTTTCGACCATCGCGCTGGGCACCAACACCGATCCCTATCAGCCGATCGAGCAAAGGTGGCGGATCACCCGCCGGATATTGGAGGTTCTGGCCGAAACCGGCCATCCGGTCGCCATCACCACCAAGTCGGACCGGGTGGTGCACGACATCGATATTCTGGGGGCCATGGCGGCACGCGGCCTGGCGACGGTCTGCGTCTCGGTGACGTCGCTCGATCCGCAGATCGCCCGTACGGTCGAGCCCCGCGCGCCGACGCCCGCACGTCGGCTGGCGGCCATCGCGACGCTGGCGGCGGCGGGGATACCGACCTATGTCTCGATCGCGCCGGTCATCCCCGCGATCACCGACCATGAGATCGAGCATCTCGTCGCCCGCGCTGCGGAGGCAGGGGCACGGCACGCCTTCTTCATTCCCGTCCGCCTGCCGCACGAGGTCGCGCCACTGTTCCGCGCCTGGCTGGACGCGCATTTCCCCGACCGGGCGGCCAAGGTCATGGCGATCATCCAGTCCCTGCGCGGCGGACGCGACAATGATCCGGGCTTCTTCTCACGGATGCGGGGGCAAGGGCCATGGGCCGAGTTGCTGCGGGTCCGCTTCCACCGCGCCTGCCGGTTGCACGGGCTCAATCTCGACCGGCCAAAGCTCGACACCGGTCAGTTTCGTCCGCCCACCGGCCCGCAAGGCGAGCTGTTCTGAGGATCGCTCCGGTTCTTCAAGGCGTTATGGCCGTGAAGGAGAGACCATATGATCACCGATCCCGAACCGACGCCGCCCAACCAGGTGCCGAATGAGGACGAGGCCGATCGCTCGGGCGGCGGCTATGGCAATCACGGCGACGCGAAGGAGGATGAACAAGGCCAGCGCGAAAAAGGCAGCTGACGGTACGCCCCCGGCATGAGTGGCAGACTCGTACCGGGGAGCGAAGACTACCCCACCAACGCCAGTCGGGCTTCGGACGATTTCATCGCCACGGCCTTCACGCCGGGCAGGTCCTCGATATGGCTGGCGAGTTCCGCGTCGAGCAGGAAATTCCGCCCGAGTGAGAGCAGCGTATCCCCATCCGGCCCCGCGATCCTTGCACGGACCTCGCCCCGGCCGTTGCGCAGCGGGTCAAGCATCGCGTGGAGCGCGCGAAACGCCGACTTGTCCGTCACCGTCACCTCGACGACGAATTTGGCGGTGCTGGCCAACCCGTCAAAGGGCTGGACCCGCTTGATGCTGACACGCGGCGCTTCCTCGCCCGGACGGCGGTCGAGTTCGACGGTGATGAGCGCGCAATCGCCCTCCTTGGCCGCCTTTTCCAGATCGGCCGCGACCGAATCGTCGAAACAGGTCGCGAGGAACTGGCCCGTCGCATCGGAGAGCTGTGCCATCATATAGCGCTTGCCGCGCGCCGATGTCCGCCAGCGCGCATCCTCCACCAAAGCGGCCATGGTCGAACCGATCCGCGCGCCGTCATCGGGAATGACGAGTTCGGTCAGCGAGGTATAGGTCCGCGCGCCATGCATCTTGGCGATATGCGCATGACGGTCCACCGGATGCGCCGAGAAATAGAAGCCGAACGCCTCCTTCTCCTGCTCCATCCGCTGCGACAGCGTCCAGCGAACGCCGGAAGGCAGCTTGATCGCATCGCCCGCGACCTCGGTTTCGCCGAACAGGCCGCCCTGTCCGCTGGTCCGCCCTTCATGGGTGCGGGCCGCGATGGCCAGGATCGTTTCGGCGACCGCATGGACGCCTGCGCGATTGGACTCGATCGCGTCGAACGCCCCCGCCGACGCCAGCGTTTCCAACTGGCGCTTGTTCATGAGGCGCGGATCGACCCGCTTGGCAAGCGCATCGAGCGAGGCGAAGGGCCCGCCCGCCTGCCGCTCCAGGACCAGCTTTTCCATCGCGCCCTCGCCCACCGACTTGAGCGCGCCGAGCGCATAGCGGACGCCCAGGCCATCCTCATGCGGCTCGACATCGAACTCGGCCTGGCTGGCGTTGATGCAGGGCGGCAGCATCGTCACGCCCATGCGCCGCGCATCGTCGACGAAGATCGCGAGCTTGTCGGTCAGCGCCATGTCGTAGCACATCGACGCGGCATAGAATTCGTGCGGATGATGCGCCTTCAGCCACGCCGTCTGATAGGCGAGCAACGCATAAGCGGCCGCGTGGCTCTTGTTGAAGCCATACCCTGCGAACTTGTCGATCAAGTCGAACAGCTCGTTGGCCTTTTGCGACGGGATGCCGTTCACCTCCTGGCAGCCCTTGACGAAGATGGCGCGCTGCGCGTCCATCTCCGCCTTCACCTTCTTGCCCATCGCGCGGCGGAGAAGATCCGCGCCGCCCAGCGAATAGCCCGCCAGGATCTGGGCGGCCTGCATCACCTGTTCCTGATAGACGAAGATGCCATAGGTCTCGGACAATATCTGTTCGAGCAGCGGATGCGGGTAGATGATCTCCTCGGTCCCCTGCTTGCGGCGGCCGAAGCTGGGGATATTGTCCATCGGACCCGGGCGGTAGAGCGACACGAGCGCGATGATGTCGCCGAAATTGGTCGGCCGCACGGCGGACAGGGTGCGCCGCATGCCCTCCGATTCCAACTGGAACACGCCGACCGTGTCGCCCTTCTGCAACAGGGCATAGGTGGCCTCATCGTCCCAGGCGAGCGCGCCGAGGTCGACCTCCACCCCGCGCTTGGCCAGCAACTGCACCGCCTTTTGCAGCACCGACAGCGTCTTCAGGCCAAGAAAGTCGAACTTGACCAGCCCCGCGCCCTCGACGAACTTCATGTCGAACTGCGTGACCGGCATGTCCGAACGCGGATCGCGGTAGAGCGGTACGAGCTGCGCCAGCGGCCGGTCGCCGATAACCACACCCGCGGCGTGGGTAGACGAGTGGCGCGGCAGCCCCTCCAGCTTGGTCGCCAGGTCGAGCAGGCGGCGGACCTGGTTGTCGTTGGCATATTCCTTCGCCAACTCGGGCACGCCGTTCAGCGCGCGCTTCAGGTCCCAAGGATCGGTCGGGTGGTTGGGCACCAGCTTGGCGAGGCGATCGACCTGGCCATAGCTCATCTGGAGCACGCGGCCGGTGTCCTTGAGCACCGCGCGCGCCTTCAGCTTACCGAAGGTGATGATCTGCGCTACCTGGTCGCGACCATATTTTTCCTGAACGTAGCGGATGACCTCGCCACGCCGGGTTTCGCAGAAGTCTATGTCGAAGTCGGGCATCGACACGCGTTCCGGGTTCAGGAAGCGCTCGAACAGCAGGCCCAGCTTCAGGGGATCGAGGTCGGTGATGGTCAGCGCCCAGGCGACCACCGATCCCGCGCCCGAACCACGGCCCGGACCGACCGGAATGTCATGATCCTTGGCCCATTTGATGAAGTCGGCGACGATCAGGAAATAACCGGGGAAGCCCATCTGGATGATGATGTCGACCTCGAACCTCAGGCGTTCGTGATAGGCCTCGCGCCAACCGGGTTCGCCCTCGCCCTCCAGCTCGGCGATCCGGTCGAGCCGCGCCTCCAGGCCGGCGGTCGCGTCGCGGCGGAGCATCGCCGCCTCCCCCTCGCGGTCGCCCGCCAGGCTGGGAAGGATGGGCTTGCGCCAGGGGGCCATCACCGCGCAGCGCTGCGCCACGACCAGCGTATTGTCGATCGCCTCCGGCAGGTCGGCGAAGAGCTGCTTCATGACCTCGGCGGGCTTGAGCCAGGCCTCGGGCGAGCTTTTGGGGCGATCGTCCATTTCGACATAGGTCGAATTGGCGATGCACAGCATGGCGTCATGGGCGTCGCGAAAACCGCTATCGGCGAAGCAGCACGGGTTGGTCGCGACCAGCGGCAGGTCGCGGTCATAGGCCAGGTCGATCAGGTCCTGCTCGGCCGCGATCTCGACGGGATCGTCACGGCGGGCGAGTTCGACATAGAGCCGGTCGCCAAAAATGGCCTGAAGCCGGTCGGCATAGCGCCTGGCCCGGTCCGGCTGACCCTCGGCGAACAGGCGGGCCATGCCACCCTCCCCGCCCGCCGTCAGCGCGATCAGGCCACTGCTGAACCGCTCCAGCGTGTCGAAGCCGACATGCGCGGCCAGTTCGATCGGGCGATCGAGATGCGCCGCCGACACGAGCGCGCACAGATTATCATACCCGGTCTTGTCCTGCGCATAGAGCGCCACCCAGTCGACCACCGGCGCGACGTTATCAGGCATGTCGGGCCGCGCGACGCCCAGCATCGTGCCGATGATCGGCTGCACCCCCGCCTTCTTCGCCGCGTCGGAAAAGGCCATGGCGGCATAGAGGCCGTTGCGGTCGGTCAACCCGGCGGCGGGGAACGCGTTCGCCTTGGCCTGGGCCGCGATCGCCTTGGGATCGATCGCGCCGTCGAGCATCGTGAAGGAGGAGAAGATGCGGAGCGGCACATATCCAGAATGCATCCCCGACCCTTAGGCCAAGCCGCATGATTCGGCCAGCATGGAACCCCTTGAAAGACGAACCGTTACGGCAACAGAAGGATCAATCCAGATCAAGGTGGAAGATGATGACCGACACCGACCGTTCCTTTGCCAGTGCTTTGCGCCCCGGGGCGGGCTGGGGCTGGATATTGGCCTATGGCGTGCTGTCGGCCCTGATCGGGATTGCGGCCTTCCTGTTCCCGGTGCCCGCCACGCTGGCCGCGACTTTGGTGATCGGGGCGTTCTTCATCGCCGCCGGGCTCGTGTCGATCGGCGCGGGCATCTTCGGCAAGGGGCATGAGGGGCGTGGCTACGCGATCGGCTTCGGCATCCTTTCGCTGATCATCGGGCTGATCATGGCGTTCGAGCCCGCGACCGGCGCGATCTCGCTCACCTTGCTGGTGGCCGTGTGGCTGGCCTTGCGCGGTGCGCTGGAGATCGGACTGGGTGTACGGATGCGGCGGCGGCGCGGCTGGATGATCGCGCTGGGCGTGCTGAACATCATCCTGGCGCTGTTCGTGCTTGCAACGTTGCCGTGGAGCGCGATGACATTGCCCGGCTATATCCTGGGGATCAGCTTCCTGTTCGGCGGCATCACCTCGATCGCCTCAGCGCTGGATCACAAGAAGGGGGCGAGCGCTTTCGCGCTTTGACCCCTTGGCTGATGGGGGGGACGATCTCATTCCCCCCTCAGTCCAGGCTGAACCAAGGCTCGGGTTTAAAGGAGCCCCTCGATATCCTTGGCCAGTTCCTCCGGCTTGGTCGTGGGGGCGTAGCGGCCAACCACCCGCCCATCGCGGTCCACCAGGAACTTGGTGAAGTTCCACTTGATCGCCTTGGTCCCCAGCACACCCGGCGCCTCGGCCTTCAGCCACTGGAACAACGGGTCGGCCCCATCGCCATTGACCTCGACCTTCGCCATCACAGGGAAGGTCACGTCATAGGTCAGCGAGCAGAAATTGGCGATCTCCGCCGCATCGCCCGGTTCCTGCGCGCCGAACTGGTTGCAGGGAAAGCCGATCACGGTCAGCCCCTGCCCCTCATACCGACGATACAGTGCCTCCAGCCCCTCATATTGCGGGGTGAAACCGCATTTCGAGGCGGTGTTGACGATCAGCAGCACACGTCCCGCATAGGCCGCCATGTCGACCGAGGTGCCGTCCGCCGCCGTGACGGAGAAATCCGCGATCCCGCTCATCCATGCTTCCCCAACAGATAATCCAGGTTCGCCCGAACCCCCGGCCATTCGCGATCGATGATCGAATAGACGATGCTGTCGCGGATACGCCCGTCGGCCATCACCTGGTGGCCGCGCAACACGCCGTCCCTTTTCGCGCCCAGCCGCTCGATCGCCGCCTGGCTGCGCCTGTTGAGCGAGTCGGTGCGAATCTGCACCACCT
This sequence comes from Sphingomonas sp., assembly GCF_039594485.1. GTDB lineage: Bacteria > Pseudomonadota > Alphaproteobacteria > Sphingomonadales > Sphingomonadaceae > Sphingomonas. The sequence goes on from NZ_JBCNNI010000012.1 coordinate 33,926, forward strand.
GCGCCTCCATCACCTCAAAAGCATGGGTCAGCAGCATCCGCTTCGCCTCGGTATTCACGCCGGTCCGCTGGACGCGGGGGGCGTAGAAGGTACCGCCGATCTCCAGTCGCCGATGCTGGGGCGCCATGCGCATATAGCGGGTCGTGCCGACCACCGCGCCATCCGGCGTCTCGACCGTGAAGAGCAGCGCGCGGCCAACATCCCGCTCCTTGAGCGCCACCGCCAGCCAGCGCTCGGGTATCTTCATCATGGAGACATTGGCGTAGAAGATGTTCCAGAGATCGCCCTCCCGCGCGACCTCTACCAATGCCGGCAGATCCGCCTCGACGAAGGGCCGAAGCGTGACGTGGCGACCGGTCAGTGTCGGCGTCTCGGTCCAGACGCTCATTGCAGGCGTCCTTCATGCAGACGCACCACCCGGTCCATCTTCAGCGCCAGCCGCTCATTATGAGTCGCCACCAGTGCGGCCGAGCCCTCGCCACGCACCAGTCGCAGGAATTCGGCCAGCACGACCTCGGACGTGTGTTCGTCCAGATTGCCGGTCGGCTCGTCCGCCAGCACCAGCGGCGGCTGGTTGGCGAGCGCGCGGGCGACCGCCACGCGCTGCTGCTCGCCGCCCGATAGCTGGCTCGGCCGATGGGTCAGCCGATGGCCCAGGCCCAGCGCGGTCAGCAATCCCCTGGCGCGTGCATCGGCGGCGGCGGGCAGCTTGCCCTGCACCAGTTGCGGGAGGACGACATTCTCGATCGCGTTGAAGTCGGGCAGCAGATGGTGAAACTGATAGACGAAGCCCAGATAGTCGCGCCGCGCGATGGTGCGGCCATGCGAGTCGAGTTTGGACACCTCCTCGCCAGCGATACGGATCGATCCCGAAAAGCCCCCCTCCAATAGCCCCACCGCCTGCAACAGCGTCGACTTGCCGGAGCCTGACGGGCCGAGCAGCGCGACGATCTCGCCCGGCGCGACCGCCAGGTCCACACCGCGCAGCACCTCGATCGTCTGGTCGCCCTGGGTGAAGCTGCGCGAAAGTCCGCGCGTCTCCAGTACCGGCTCGGCGGCGCGGGGCTCGATCGCGGTTCCCATGCGGATGATCGGATCATTCATAGCGCAGCACCTGAACCGGGTCCGTGCTCGCCGCCTTCCAGGCGGGGTAGAGCGTGGCGAGGAAGGAAAAGACGAGCGCCATGGATGCGATCACGATGACCTCGACCGGATCGGTCTTGGACGGCAATTCGGTCAGATAACGGATCGACGGATCCCAGAGGTTCTGGCCCGTCACGAACTGTACGAAGTTCACCACCCCCTGCCGATAGAAGAGGAAGATCGCGCCCAGCGCCAGACCCGCGACCGTGCCCAGCGCGCCGATCGTCGTGCCGACGGTCATGAAAATCCGCATCAATCCCCCGCGGGTCGCGCCCATCGTCCGCAGGATCGCGATATCGCGCGTCTTGGCGCGGACCAGCATGATCAGCGACGACAGGATGTTGAACACCGCGACCAGGATGATGATCGACAGCACCGTGAACATCGCCACCCGCTCGACCGCCAGCGCCTCGAACAACTGCGCGTTCATCGTCCGCCAGTCGGCGATCACCGCCCGGCCGCCCAACGTGTCGGCAAGCGGCGCCAGGATCTGACCCACCCGGTCCGCATCGACGGTCTGGATTTCGACCATGCCGACCGTGTCACCCATCAGGAGCAGCGTCTGCGCATCCTCGATCGGCATGATGATATAGGCCTTGTCATAGTCATACACCCCGATCTCGAAGATCGCGCCGACCGTATAGCTGACGATGCGCGGCACGGTGCCGAAGGGGGTGGTCTGTCCCTGGGGGCTGATCAGCGAAATCTGCGAGCCTACGCTCGCGCCCAGCGCCTCGGCCAGGCGGCTGCCGATCGCGATCCGGCCGCTGCCGGGCGTGACGCTGTCGAGATTGCCCATGACGATCTTGGAACGAATGGCCGAGTTGTTGCGGATGTCTGACACGCGCATGCCGCGCACCAGCACCGCCTCGACCCGGCCGTTATAGCTGGACATCAGCGGCTGTTCGATCATCGGCACCGCGCTGGTCACGCCCGGCGTGGCCTTCGCATCGCGCACGATGTCGCGCCAGTCGGGCAGGCGACCGCCCACCCCCTGCACCACCGCATGACCGTTCAGCCCGACGATCTTGTCGAACAGTTCGGCGCGAAAGCCGTTCATCACGCTCATGACGATGACGAGCGCGGCGACGCCCAGCATGACCGCGACCAGACTGATCGAGGCGACGAGGAAGATGAACGCCTCCCCCTTGCCCGGCAGCAGATAGCGCCGGGCGATCATCCGTTCATAACGAGACAGGATCATTGCGGTTCGTTCGATCCTAGAAAGGGAAAACTAGAAGACCCAGCGGCTGTACGAGCGGCGCCGGGTGCTGGCAATGCCGCGCCCGATGCGGGCGGGTAAACCGGCGACTCCCCGGATTGTTGCAAGCCAGCCACACAAACCCGCCAATCGTAGCGCGGATGCCGCAAGAGGGATGACAAGCCGCCCTGCCGTAACGTACCACAATCCCACTGAGACACAGGCAGCAACGGCCGTGGTTCGGGGATTGCTCCAACGCTCACCCAAAGAGGTTGATGCGGGAGCGGGAAAAGGGGGCTGACGAGCGATCGTCACGCAGGCGCCCGGATCGGAAACGGTCCGGGCGTTTGTCATTCAGCCCCTTCCGCGCGTCCCCCCATTGAAAAGCCGCCGGAACCGGCGGGAAACGGGGAGCTTCCAAACTCCGTATCCCAGATGCCGGCCCGGCGCCCGTTACGGGAGCTTCGCTATACCAGATCAAGATGAACCGAATGTGGACGAATGATCGATTCGTCTGAGGAAACCACGTTCCCCCTCCACCGGGCTGATGCACGGGTAGAGGGGGCGACCATATTCGATCAGAAGGATTTGGAAATCGTGAATCCATAAGTGCGGGGATCACCCGGCTGCCCCACGATCAATCCGGTCGAGCCCGACTGGGTCGCCAGCAACTCGTAATAATCCTGATCGAACAGGTTCCGCACCCAGACAAAGGCGTTCAGATTGCCGGGCGCCTTGAACCCGGCACGCAGGTTCGACAGGCTGTAGCCATCGATGTCGGTGTAGGCGGATCGTGAGGGGTTGGCCGAGAATTTCGACCGATAGCTGCCGTCATACCCCAGGTAGAATTGCCCATCGACCCCCGCCACCGTCGCGGGCAGGTCATATTCCGCGCCATAGGAAAAGGCCCAGCGCGAGACGCCCGGCAGCCACTGTCCCGAAATGTCGCAATAGGGAAGCGAGTTGCCCGGCATCCCCGCCGCCGCCGGCGTGCCGACGATCTGGCCGTTCACGACCGGCAGTGCGGTTCCGCCCGACAATTCCGGCGGACAGGGCGCGTTGGTGAAGCGAGTGTAGCGCGCATCGGTGAAGGCCGCATTGGCATAGACGTTGAACCGCTGGGTCGGCCGGAAGGCCGAGTCGATCTCCACGCCCCGCGTGCGCACCCGACCCGCATTGGCGAGATAGCCGCGCAGGACGTTGACCTGAAGGTTGTTCACCGTGGCCTGATAATCCTCGATCTCGGTCCAGAAACCGGCGATGTTCACCGTCGCGCGGCGGTCGGCGAACTGGGTCTTCAGGCCCAGTTCGAAGTGATTGACCTTTTCGGGACGGACGGTCTGCGTCGCGAGGATCGGATTGTTCTGCCCGTCGAGCGGCAGGCCCGACAGGTTGATGCCCCCCGACTTATAGCTGCGGGCATAGGTCGCATAATAATGGATATCGGGGCTGAAATCATAGGCGATGGTCAGATCGCCCGACAGGTTCCAGTTGGTGAAGGACGGCGTGTAGTTTTGCGGTGCCAGAACGCCGCGCTGGTCATTGGTCAGGTTGCTCGAACCGGCGCCGTTGGTGACCGTCGAGACATAGGAGCCGTCCTTCCGGTCATAATTGAGCCGCAACCCCGGCGATACCGACAGGCGATCGTCGACATGCCAGGTCAGCTTGCCGAACAGCGCCGCCGAGGTGTTGGTGAAGCCGATCGTGTTCCGGGACGTCAGGCCGTTCAGCACCGCCGGATTGCACGCATTGGTGGTGGCCGTCGCGCAACCATTGGCAAGAAATGGCAGCGGGCCAGGGTTGAGCAGGAAACGGCTCGCCGCCGGGCCCTGCACCTGCAACCCTTGCGTGTCGATCGACTGCCAGAAGTAAAAGGCGCCCAGCACATAATCGAGCGTCCGCTTGCCGTTGGAGGCGATGCGGATTTCCTGCGTCACCTGGCTCTGCTGCGACGGATTGGCGGAGACGGTGGTGATCGGCAGGCCGATGAAATCGCGGTCGTTGGACGGATCCCAATGCCAGAAGCGCCAGGCCGACACGCTGGTCAGCGTCGCCGACCCGACGTCCCAGCTGGCGACCAGCGACAAGCCGCCCAATTCCTGCTTGGCGCGCAGATCGGTATCCACATCGGTCAGCCGGTCGAAGGCGTTGGTCGAGGGCACGCTATAGCCCTGGGCCGCGGCCAGGGCCGCATATTGCCGGGTCACCGGCCGCTGCGTCGCACCCACCCGCGCATAATATTGGACGCAGCAATTGGGGTTCTGCCGCGCATAATCGCCCGACAGGGTCAGGTCGAGCGTCGGTGTCGCATGCCACAGGAACTGGCTGCGCAGCGACAGATTGTCCTGGCTGTTCTGCCATTCCTGCTGGCGTGTGTTCCAGATCGTGCCGCGCCGCGTGGTGATCGAGGTCGACAGCCGTACCGCGACCTTGTCATCGACCAGCGGCCCCGACACCGACGCCTTGCCCTGGAAGAAGTCGTAGTTCCCCGCGCTCAGTTCGACCCGCGCCTCGGGCGTGAAGCTGGGCGGGCGGGTGATGATGTTGATCGCGCCGGCCGTGGTGTTCTTGCCATAGAGCGTGCCCTGCGGCCCGCGCAGCACCTCGATCCGCTCGGTATCGGTGAAGTCGAACGTCGCCGAGGCGATGCGGCTGTAATAGACTTGGTCGACATAGATGCCGACGCCCTGCTCGATCCCGTCATTGGTCAGGCCGAAGGGCGCGCCCAGGCCACGGATATTGGCGGCCGAATTGCGCGGATTGGTCGAATAGAATTGCAGTGTCGGCTGGATCTGGGTCAGCCTGTTGACATTATAGGTGCCCGTCTCCGCCAGCGCGGTGCCGCCGATCACCGACATGGCGATGGGAACCGACTGGATCGTCTCGGCCCGGCGGCGCGCGGTGACGACGACATCCCCGCCGCTCTGCTGCGCCGTGCCCAGCCGTCCTTCGGCACGGCCGGCTTCGGCGGCCGGGGCCTGCGCGGCGGGCGTCTCCTGCGGATCGGCGGTGGCTGGTGCCGCCGCCGCTTGCGTCGCCAGGATCAGCGCGAGAGTGAAGGACATGGAAGCTCCCCTTTTGGTTTTCATCCCCATTCACACATCAATTTACTGGGCATTCAAGCCACGGGTGGCTTGGGGAGTGCGAAGATTTGCTTTTCGATCCTTTTCGGCTCTTGAAGCGAATTTTCTTTGAGCCATATTGGTTCGCGTGCGGTGCCGATCATCGGGCCGCACGATCATTCGGGCCGCACGATCATTCGGGATCGTGTCCACGCAGGAGCGACCCGAAGATCCGGTTCAATTCGCTTCTGATGGAGGTTTTGACATGCGTATCGACCTGACTCCGTATCGCCGTTCGACCATCGGCTTCGACCGGCTGTTCGATCTGCTGGAGGCCAATTCGCGCGGCGCTTCGGCGGAAAACTATCCCCCCTTCAACCTCGAACGCCTGGCCGAGGACCGTTACCGCATCACCCTGGCGGTGGCCGGTTTCGCCCGTGACGAGATCGAGATCACCGCGCAGCAGAACATGCTGCTCGTCACCGGCAAGAAGGATGACAAGGCGAACTCGCCCAACTTCCTGCATGTCGGGATCGCCAATCGCTCGTTCGAGCGGCGCTTCGAACTGGCGGACTTCGTGTTCGTCGAGGATGCACGCCTGAACGATGGCCTGCTCGTCATCGACCTCGTCCGCGAGGTGCCCGAGGCGATGAAGCCCAAGACGATCGCGATCAAGACGGGCCAGCCGCTCGCCGCCGTGGAGCATAACGCCGATGACAAGGCCGACGAGGCCAAGGCGGCGTAACAGGCTCGACGTCTTTCCCTCCCTGAAGACGTCGCGGGGCGTCCGGGCCGATGGGTCCGGGCGCCTTTTGTTTTCCAGGTCGTATCGGATTTCGTCTTATTCCTCCCCTGAAAGGGGGAGGAATAACAGCGGGACAGCCGCAACCCTGTGGTTCGTTGCGGTCAGCACCCGCCCCCATTCAAATCGAACGGACGGCGGGTTCGCGCTCCCAATGGCGAAAAACCCCGCCTCCATCCTCTGGAGGCGGGGCGATCATCACACCAGCCGGCTCTGCTTGACCGCCGCTTCGATGAAGCTGGCGAAAAGCGGGTGCGGGTCGAAGGGCTTGGACTTGAGTTCGGGGTGGAACTGCACGCCGACGAACCAGGGATGGTCCGGCCGCTCGACGATCTCGGGCAGCGTGCCGTCGGGCGACATGCCGCTGAACACCAGGCCACCCTTCTCCAGCGCGTCCTTATAGGCGGTGTTCACCTCATAGCGGTGCCGATGCCGCTCGGAGATATCCTCGCTGCCATAGATCGAGGCCACCACGCTGTTGCCCGCCAGCTTGGCGTCATAGGCGCCGAGCCGCATCGTGCCGCCCAGATCGCCGCTCGTCTCGCGCTTTTCGAGACCGTCCCGGCCCATCCATTCGGTGATCAGGCCGACCACCGGCTCCGAGGTCGGACCGAATTCGGTCGAAGAGGCATCGGCGATCCCCGCCAGATGTCGCGCGCCCTCGACACAGGCCATCTGCATCCCGAAGCAGATGCCGAAATAGGGCACGCGCCGCTCACGGGCGAAGCGAACCGCCTCGATCTTGCCCTGCGCGCCACGCTCGCCGAACGCGCCGGGGACCAGGATGGCGTGGCAGGGTTCGAGCTGCTGCGCGATCTCGCTCTCATCGCCCTCGAACAGTTCGGCGTCGATCCAGCGGATATGGACCTTCACCTTGTTGGCGATGCCGCCATGGACCAATGCTTCGTTGAGCGACTTGTAGGCGTCCTGCAGGCCGACATATTTGCCGACCACGCCGATCGTGACTTCGCCTTCCGGGTTGACCAGACGGTCCACGATCTCGGTCCAGCGCGACAGGTCGGGCGCCCCCTGCGGCTCGATGCCAAAGGCGCGCAGCACCTCCGAATCGAGGCCCTCGGCATGATATTGCAGCGGCACGGCATAGATGCTCTTGGCATCCAGCGCCGGAATGACCGCGGACGGCGGCACGTTGCAGAACAGGCCGATCTTGGCCCGATCCGATGCGGGCAGCGGATGTTCGCAACGGCAGACCAGCACGTCGGGCGAGACGCCCAGCGCCGCGATCTCACGCACCGAATGCTGGGTCGGCTTGGTCTTCAGCTCGCCCGCCGCCGCGATGTACGGAACCAGCGTGACGTGGATGCTGATCGACTGGCCACGGCCCAGCTCGTTCTTGAGCTGGCGGATCGCCTCGATGAAGGGCAGCGATTCGATATCGCCGACGGTCCCGCCGATCTCGCAGAGGACGAAGTCCAGTTCCTCGCCATTCTCGTCGATCGTATCGGCGCGCGCGAAGGCCTTGATCGCGTCGGTGACGTGCGGGATCACCTGCACCGTCGCGCCCAGATAGTCGCCGCGCCGCTCGCGCTCGATGATCGTCTTGTAGATGCGCCCCGAGGTGACGTTGTCCGACTGACGCGAGGCGACGCCGGTGAAACGCTCATAATGCCCGAGGTCGAGATCGGTCTCGGCCCCATCGTCGGTGACATAGACCTCACCATGCTGATACGGGCTCATCGTGCCCGGATCGACGTTCAGGTAAGGATCGAACTTGCGGATGCGCACGCGATAACCGCGTGCCTGCAAAAGAGCCGCAAGAGAGGCCGCCATGAGGCCCTTGCCGAGCGACGAAACCACGCCGCCGGTGATGAAGATATACCGCGCCATGGGAAGAATCGCCTAGCTTGGATGGGGTGGATACGACAACAGCAAAGATGCGCGCCGCCGACGATTTGCGGCGGCACGAGGGCCTGAGCTGCGATGAAAGCCCGGTTTTTTAGCGGGCGAGCGGTACCGCCGAATTGTCGGCGGGCTGAGTCGCCGGTGCAGCGGCATTGGCCGCAGGGACCGGAGCAGGCGCAGGCTGGGTGACCGGCGCCTGAGTCGCGGGCGTCCGGGCCAGCGAGGTGTCGATGGCCGGCGCGCCGCGCGTTGCGGCCAGGACCGCCAGCAGGATCGAGAAGCCGACGAAAGCCGTCGCCAGCACCGCCGTCGCACGGCTGAGGAAATCGGCCGCGCCCCGCGCCGACATCAGGCCCGCCGGGCTGCCCCCCATGCCCAGACCGCCGCCCTCCGACTTCTGCATGAGGATCACCACGACCAGAAGGGCGGCGATGATGGCGTGGATGACGAGCAGGAAGACGAACATGAGGCGCGTGTGATCCCGATATAGGGGGTGCGAAAGCGCGCACATAGGCGAGGCGGAGGATGGGATCAACCATGTCCGGCGTTCCACCCGCTCATCCCCAGGCGGTGCGCGGCGAGGATCGGATGCCGCCAAGTTGTTCACTCTGGCGGAACATCAGTGGAAACCACCGTCGTTCAAGGGCGTTATGACTACGAAACAACGCCCGGCAACGCCCGGCTCAGCCATTGGAATCGCCACCCGTGTCCAATCCACACGACCCGCAGTCGCTGTTCGCCTGGATGAGCGCCCTTGTCGATTATGTCCGGTCGGGGGAACCCGATCTGACCAATCGGCAGATGGCGTTGCTGCTCGTCGTCTATCTGCGCCCCGGCCCGCATACGGTACGCGGTTTGGCGCGCGCCTTGAACGTCTCGAAACCTGTTGTTACCCGCGCCTTGAATAGACTGGGAACGCTGGGCTATCTGCGCCGCCAACGCGACGATAGCGACAAGCGCAACATCTTTGTCGCCAGGACACCTGAAGGGGCGGACTTTCTTGAAGAATTCGGACATTTCATCGGCGCTGGCAACGCCCCAGGCCAACGATCCGGCCTCCAGCACGCCAGCGCGTAAGAGCTTTTCGCTGCAGGGTCGCCGCGTCGCGCTCGACCCGCGCACCCATGCGGTCCGTGCCGATCTGGCCGATGTCCGGCTCGCCGAATATGTGTTCGCGCCGCACTATGCCGCCCCTTTGCTTTACATCACTAAAGCTCCCGTCACCTTGCGCGAAGGCCGCGGGTCTGACAGCACGGTTCTTGCCGAGCTGACGTCGGGCGAGACGTTCGAGGTACTGGAAATCGCGGGCGGTCATGCTTGGGGGATCGCGCCGCACATGGGCATGGTGGGCTATTGCGACGCCGACCGGCTGGAGCGGGTACAGTGACGAAGACGGTTTTCATCGACGGAGGCGCGGGCACGACCGGGCTGGAGATCGCCGACCGGCTGGCCGGTCGCCCCGACCTGTCGATCCTGACCCTGCCCGATGATCGCCGCAAGGACGCCTCCGCGAGGGCGGAGGCGATCAACGATGCCGATTTCGTCATCCTCTGCCTGCCCGACGATGCCGCACGCGAGGCCGTCTCGCTGATCGCCAATGACCGGACCCGCGTGGTCGATGCCTCGACCGCGCATCGCACGGCGCCCGGCTGGGTCTATGGCTTTGCCGAACTGGAGCCCGACCAGGCGGAGCGGATCGCGCAGGCGCGCTTCGTCTCCAACCCCGGCTGCTACCCCACCGGCTTCCTCGCGCTTGTCCGGCCGCTGGTGCGCGCCGGGATCGTCCCCGCCGACTGGCCGCTGTCGGTCAATGCCGCGTCGGGCTATTCGGGTGGCGGCAAGGCGATGATCGCCGAGTATGAAACCGCCACGAACCGCGCCTTCCGCCCCTATGGCCTGTCGCTCGCGCACAAGCATGCGCCCGAGATGCAGCGCCATTCGGGCCTGACCCACGCCCCGATCTTCGCCCCCGCCGTGGTCGACACCTATCGCGGCATGGTCGTCGAAGTGCCCCTGCCCCTTTACGCCCTGCCCGGCGCGCCGTCGCTGGAGGCGGTCGCGGAGGTGCTGGCTGGGGCCTATGCCGATGGCCGCGTCGTGACCTTCGCGCCCGGCGAGGTCGCGGCGGTGAATATCGAAGAAAATGCCGGCACCGACCGGATGACCTTGCGCCTGTGCGGGAATGCCGCCACGGGTCAGGCTCGACTGATCGCCACGCTCGACAATCTGGGCAAGGGTGCCGGGGGAGCGGCGGTGCAGAATCTGAACATCATGGCCGGCCTTGATCCGACCGCCGGCCTCGTCCTCTAAGGAGACGTCATGACGCGCAATCCCGTTGGCAAGGTGCTGCTTTTCGGCGCGACCGGCGACCTGTCGCAGCGTATGTTGCTGCCTTCGCTCTATAATCTTCATTCAGACGGTTTGCTGCCGGATGGGCTGACGATCACCGGCACCGCGCGTTCGGATCATGACGATGCCAGCTTCCGCACCTTTGCGGCCAAGGCGCTCGATACCTTCCTGCCCGATGACCGCAAGGATGCGGCCAATATCGACGGCTTCTTAAATCGATTGCAGTATCAGTCGCTTGACGCCTCCTCGACCGAAGGCTTCCCGGCGCTGGCGGAGAAGGTCGGCGACGTCTCCAACGGCCTCGCCATCTATCTGTCGACCGCGCCCAGCCTGTTCGAATCGACCATCAAGGGCCTCGAATCGGTCGGGCTGGCGGGCGAGACGGTCCGCATCGGCCTGGAAAAGCCGCTCGGCTACGACCTTGCTTCGTCCAGGGAGATCAACGACGCGGTGGCGTTCGGCTTCCCCGAGGAGCGCACCTTCCGCATCGACCATTATCTGGGCAAGGAGACGGTCCAGAACATCCTGGCGCTGCGGTTCGGCAATTTCTTCTTCGAGCCGATCTGGAACGCTAACGGCATCGACAATGTCCAGATCACTATCGCCGAGACGGTCGGGCTGGAGGATCGCGCGGGCTATTACGAAGGCGCCGGCGCGCTGCGCGACATGGTGCAGAACCATATCCTGCAACTCCTCGCGCTGATCGCGATGGAGCCGCCCGCCCGCTATGACGGCACCGCGATCCGGGACGAAAAGGCCAAGGTCTTCCGCTCGCTCCGCCTGATGACGCCGGAGGAAGTCCCCGCCAACACCGTCACCGGCCAATATGTCGACGGCGCGGTCGGCGGCAAGATCGTCGGCTCCTATGCCGACGAACTGGGCAAGCCGTCCAAGACCGAGACGTTCGTGGCGATCAAGGCGCATGTCGACAACTGGCGCTGGCAGGGCGTGCCCTTCTATCTGCGCACCGGCAAGCGCATGGCGACCCGCCGTTCGGAAATCGCGATCCAGTTCAAGCCGGTGCCGCATTCGATGTTCGCCGGTCGCGGCGGCATTCTGAAACCCAACCGGCTGATCATCCGCCTCCAGCCCGAGGAATATATCCAGGTGCTGGTGATGGCGAAGGAGCCGGGACTCGATCGCGAGGGGCTGCGCCTGCGCGAAGTGCCGCTGAACCTGTCGCTCGATGCGGAGTTCGCGGGCACCCGTCGCCGTATCGCCTATGAACGGCTGCTGCTCGACCTGATCGAGGGCGATCAGACCCTGTTCGTCCGCCGCGACGAGGTGGAGGCACAGTGGACCTGGATCGACGCGATCCGCGCCGGTTGGGACGCCGCCGACGTCAAGCCCAAAAGCTATCCCAGCGGCAGCTGGGGCCCGTCCGCCGCGATCGCGCTGACCGAACGCGACGGCGTGACCTGGCAGGACGACTGATCCACCCCATCCTCCCTGCGAGGATGGACGACATTGGCGCCCCCGTGGCCCGCCCGACCGGCGGGCCGCGCTCGCGCCCCGAATATCAGGACAGGATGACATGACCGACGAAATCGAATGGTGGGATTACGAGGACGCCGCCGAGATGGCGGGCGCCCTGGCCGGCGACATCCAGTTCATCATCGAAAGCGCAATCGAGGCACGCGGTGCGGCGGTGATCGCGCTGTCCGGCGGCAAGACGCCGATCCCGGTCTATGAGAAGCTGGCTCAGGCCAAGCTCGATTGGAAGCGCGTGACCATCGTCCCCGCCGACGAACGGATCGTGCCGCTGGGCGATCCGCTGTCCAACGTGACCATGATCGGCAAGATCTTCCTGCCCCGGGGCGCGCGGGTGATGCCGATCGTGCCGCAGGCGACCGAAGACTATAAGGCGGCGGGCCGCTCGGCCGATGCGCTGATGCAGGATCTGCACTGGCCGCTCGACCTCGTCCTGCTGGGCATGGGCGCCGACGGGCACACCGCATCGATCTTCCCCGGCCCGGACTATGACGAGGCGCTCAACGGGCCGAAGGAGCGCCGCGCGCTGGGCCTGATGCCCGATCCCCTGCCCCCCGAGGCGCCGGTCGCACGGGTGACGCTGAGCCGTGCGGGCATCGTGTCGGCACGCGCGATCATGATCGCAATTTCGGGCCCGGCCAAGAAGAAGGTCCTGGAGGACGCGATCAAGGAAGGCGCCTCCTCACCCTATCCGATCGGCCGCGTCCTGTCCGAGGTCGAACTGCCCATCGACATCCACTGGAGCGAACAATGAGCCTGAACGCCGCCGTCTCCGCCGTTACCGACCGGGTCATCGAGCGTTCGAAGCCGGGGCGTCAGGCCTATCTCGACCTGATCGCGCAAGAGGCCGAGATGGCGGTGCGCCGCCCCAATCTGGGCTGCGCCAATCTCGCCCATGCCTATGCGGGGACCGAGGAGGACCGCGACGCCATGAAGGCGGATCGCGGCATGAACATCGGCATCGTGTCGGCCTATAACGACATGCTGTCGGCGCACGCCGTCTATTACCGCTACCCCGAACTGATGAAGGTCTGGGCGCGCGAAGTGGGCGCGACCGCGCAGGTCGCGGGCGGCGTGCCCGCCATGTGCGATGGCGTGACGCAGGGCTATGCGGGCATGGAATTGTCGCTGTTCAGCCGCGACACCATCGCGCTCTCGACCGCCGTCGCGCTCAGCCACGGCACGTTCGAAGGCGCGGCGCTGCTCGGCATCTGCGACAAGATCGTGCCGGGCCTGCTGATGGGCGCGCTTCGCTTCGGGCATCTGCCGATGATCCTGGTCCCCGGCGGCCCGATGCCGACCGGCCTGCCCAACAAGCAGAAGGCCGCCGTCCGCGAAGCCTTTGCCGAGGGGAAGGCGGGGCGCGACGAGCTGCTCGACGCCGAGATCGCGGCCTATCATTCCAAGGGCACCTGCACTTTCTATGGTACCGCCAACACCAACCAGATGATGATGGAGGTGATGGGCCTGCACATGCCGGGCGCCGCCTTCGTCAATCCGGGCACCAAGCTGCGCCAGGAACTCAGCCGCGCCGCCGTGCACCGGCTGGCCAGGATCGGACAGCGGGGCGATGATTATCGCCCGCTGGGCCGGTGCGTCGATGAGAAGGCGATCGTCAACGCGGCGGTCGGCCTGCTGGCGACCGGCGGCTCGACCAATCACCTGATCCACCTGCCCGCCATCGCGCGCGCGGCGGGGATCATCATCGACTGGGAGGATATGGACCGCCTCTCGGCCGCCGTGCCGCTGATCGCACGCGTCTATCCCAATGGTTCGGCCGATGTGAACGGGTTCGAGGCGGCGGGCGGCATGCCCTATGTCATCCGCGAACTGCTGTCGGAGGGGCTGCTCCACCGCGACATCCTGACGGTGGCGGGCAAGGACCTGTCCGATTACGGCCAGACCGCCGTGATCGAGGACGACAGGCTGAACTGGAAGCCGGTCGGCGACAGCGGCGACGAGACCATCCTGCGTCCCGCCGCCGCGCCTTTCTCGCCCGATGGCGGGATGCGCATCCTGTCAGGCAATCTCGGCCGCGCCTGCATCAAGGTATCGGCGGTGGAGCGCGAACGCTGGATCATCGAAGCGCCCGCGCGCGTCTTCTCCGACCAGTCGGAAGTCCAGGCCGCGTTCAAGGCGGGCGAGCTGGAGCGTGACGTGGTCGTCGTGGTCCGCTTCCAGGGCCCCAAGGCGAACGGGATGCCCGAGCTTCACAAGCTGACCCCGCCGCTGGGTGTGTTGCAGAACCGGGGCTTCAAGGTCGCGCTCGTCACCGACGGCCGCATGTCGGGGGCGAGCGGCAAGGTGCCCTGCGCCATCCATCTCAGCCCCGAGGCGATCGGCGGTGGTGCGATCGGCCTGATCCGCGACGGTGATATCGTCCGTCTGGACGCGGTCGAGGGCACGCTGAACGCGATGGTCGATCCGGCGGAATGGGCCGCGCGCCAGCTGGCCGATACGCCCGCGCCGATCCAGGGCATGGGACGCGAACTGTTCGCGCTGTTCCGCCAGGCCGCCGACGAGGCCGAAAAGGGCGCATCGCCCATCCTCGCCGGCGCGGGCCTGTAATAGAAAAGGGGGAGAGGATCATGGAAATCGTCGCCGTCGATATCGGGGGCACGCATGCGCGCTTCGCGATCGCCGAGGTTGAGAATGGCCGCGTCGTCAAGCTGGGCGAGCCGTGCACGCAGAAGACCGCCGAGCACGCCTCGCTCCAGACCGCGTGGCAGGCGTTCGAGGCGCATATCGGCCGCCCGCTGCCCAAGGCGGCCTCGCTCGCCATCGCGTCGCCGATCACCGGCGACGTGATCCGCATGACCAATAATCCCTGGGTCATCCGTCCCTCGCTGATCCCCGAGCGACTGGGCGCGGACATCTATACGGTCATCAACGACTTCGGCGCGGTCGGCCATGCGGTCGCCCAGGTGCCGGAGGAGGATTTCCTCCACATCTGCGGCCCCGAGGAGCCGATACCCGCGCATGGCGTCATCACCGTATGCGGCCCCGGCACCGGCCTGGGCGTCGCCCAGGTGCTGATGACGCCGCAGCGTTACCATGTCATCGAAACCGAAGGCGGGCATATGGATTATGCGCCGCTCGACGGGATCGAGGATGCGATCCTCAAGCGTCTGCGCCGTACCTTTACCCGTGTGTCCTGCGAGCGGATCTGTTCGGGCCCGGGCATCATCGCCATCTATGAGACGCTCGCCTCGCTCGAAGGCCGTGCGGTGCCCAGCCGTGACGACCGCGAAATCTGGACCGAGGCGCTGGACGGCACGGACTCGATCGCCCTCGCCGCGCTCGACCGCTTCTGCCTGGCGCTGGGCGCGGTGGCGGGCGATTTCGCGCTGGCGCAGGGGGCCAAGACCGTCGTGATCGCAGGCGGCCTGGGCTTTCGGATCAAGGACAAGCTGTTGCGTTCGGGCTTCGACCAGCGCTTCGTCGCCAAGGGGCGCTTTCAGTCGCTGATGGCGCGCATTCCCGTCAAGCTCATCACCCATCCCCAGCCCGGCCTCTTCGGCGCGGCCGCGGCCTTCGCACAGGAGCATACATGACCGACATCGCCACCATCATGCGCACCAGCGCGGTCATCCCCGTGCTGGTGATCGACGACGCCGCCACCGCCAAGCCGCTGGCCGAGGCGCTGGTCGCAGGCGGCCTGAAAGTGCTGGAGGTGACGTTGCGCACCCCCGCCGCGCTGGAAGCCATGGCCGAAATGAAGAAGGTGCCGGGCGCGATCGTCGGCGCAGGCACCGTCGTCAACGAGCAGCAGCTTCGCGATGTGGCCGATGCGGGCGCAGAGTTTATCGTCTCGCCGGGCCTGACCGATCGCCTGGGCGCGGCGGTGATCGAAAGCGGCATCCCGTACCTGCCCGGTATCGCCAATGCGGGCGACATCATGCGCGGGCTCGATCTGGGGCTCACCCATTTCAAATTCTTCCCCGCCGAGACCAGCGGCGGACTGAAGGCGCTGAAGGCGCTCGCCGCGCCCTTCTATCAGGCGCGCTTCTGCCCGACCGGCGGCATCACCGAGGCGAGTGCGCCCGATTGGCTCGCCTTCGACCGCGTGCTGTGCGTCGGCGGCAGCTGGGTGACTGGCGGATCGATGGCCGATGTCGAGGCCAAGGCGCGGGCGGCTTCGGCCCTGCGGGGTTGATTATCCTCCTCCCTTGCAAGGGGAGGAGGACCATGCACAGCATGGTAGAGGGGTGTCCCGCTCGCGACAGGGCAACACCCCTCCGTCGTGCTTTGCGGGCCACCTCCCCTTACAGGGGAGGAAACCCCACTGCGCCCATCAACCAGACCCGAAACGCCCTCATCGCCAGCCCCTCTTTCCGCGACAATAGCCGCGTCAACCAGTAGCGCCCAGCATCCACCTCGACGGAAAAGGGCTGGACCAGTCGCTCGGTGGTCAGTTCGTGCTCAAACATCGCCTTCGGAGCGAGCGCGACGCCCTGCCCCGCCATCGCCGCCGCGACCATCAAGGCCGAACTGTCGAACATCGGCCCGCGCAACGTTGGGGCCTGGGCCCCGGCCGCCTCGAACCAGCTTTCCCACTCGCTGACCCGATAGGAGCGGAGCAAGCGCTCCCGCACCAGATCGCCGGGTGCCTGCAACCGCGCCGCGACCGAGGGCGCGCATAGAGGCGTCAGCGGCGCCGTCATCAGCGGCTCGGCGTGTGTTCCATGCCATGCGCCATCCCCGAAGCGGATCGCACAATCCAGCCCCTCCCCCGCAAGGTCGACCCGGTTGTTGTTGATCGACACGCGCAGATCAATGTGCGGATGGGTTGCCGCGAAATCGTCCAGCCGCGCCAGCAACCAGCCGGTGGCAAAGGTTCCGACCACACCGATGTTCAGCACATATTGGAAGCGACCATCGGCAAAGCGATCCAGCGTCGCACCGACCCGATCGAACATTTCGGCCAGGACCGGCACCAGCGCCTGCCCATCATCGGTCAGCGCCAGCCCGCGCGGCAATCGATGGAACAGCCGTGCGCCCAGTCTTTGCTCCAGCAGGGCGACCTGATGGCTAACCGCGCCCTGGCTGACGCACAGTTCGATCGCCGCCCGGGTGAAGTTCAGATGACGCGCCGCCGCCTCGAAGGCGCGCAGGGCGTTCAGCGGCAATTGGGCACGGTCCATGCCCAACCATCAATTCTTCTCATGGCTCTGTCCAGGGAAGATGCTTTGTCGCCGCATCATGCCCGGCCCATCATGACGGACAGGGAGACATAGCAATGCTTATAAGATCAGCCGTCACGCTCGCCATGATGTCCGTTATCACCACCGCCGCCGCAGGCGACGACCCGCTGACTCGCCCGATCATCACGGATCACACGGCGGCATGGCTCACGCCGCAACCGCCAATACGGGTCTTCGGCAACAGCTATCTGGTCGGCTTCGGCGGCCTGAACGTCGCGCTGATCGACACGGGCAAGGGCCTGATCCTGATCGACGGCGCCCTGCCCCAGGCCGAGCCCGCGATCCTGGCCAATATCGCGAAGCTCGGTTTTCGGCCCCACGACGTCAAATATATTCTCAGCACCGAGCCGCATTTCGACCATGCGGGCGGCCTCGCCGCCCTCGCCCGCGACACGGGCGCGACAGTGGTCGCCAGCCCTCGCGGCGCGGAAGGGCTGCGCACCGGGCGGCTGGCAGCGGACGATCCGCAGCGTGGTTATGACAGCAGGTTCCCGCCCGTCCGCATGGTCAAGGTGCTTCGCGATGGCGAGCGGCTGACCCTGGGCCATACCGTCGTCACTGCGCGGGCGACGCCGGGCCATACCATGGGCAGCACGAGTTGGAGCTGGCGTGCCTGCGAAGGCCAGCGGTGCAGGGCGATCGTCTTTGCCGCCAGCCTGAACCCGGTGTCGACCGACGATTATCGCTTCTCGGCCCCGGCGAACAAGGCGGTCGTAACGGCCTTCGCACGTGGCCAGGCAGCGATGCGCGCGCTGCCTTGCGACATCCTGATTACCGCCCATGCCGATCAGGACGGCGCGACCAGTCGGTTCCTGACGACGCCGGGCGCGTGCCGCGCCTATGCATCATCATCGCAGCGCAAACTCACGCAACGCCTCAAGCAAGAGGCAGGCTGATCGTCACATCTCGCCGCGTTGACGGCGGATCGCGTACCATTTCTGCACATTGGCATTATGCTCAGCCAGCGTGTCGGCAAAGACATGGCCGCCCGATCCGTCGGCGACGAAATACAGCGCCTTGCTGTCGGCCGGGTTCAGCACCGCGTCGATCGAGGCGCGGCCCGGGTTGGCGATCGGCCCGACTGGCAGGCCGGGGCTGGCATAGGTGTTGTAGCCGTTCTTAGCGTGCAGTTCCGAGCGCAGGATTCGGCGGCCGAGCGGACGCCCCTTGGTGATCGGATAGATCACGGTGGGATCGGCCTGGAGCGGCATACCGATACGCAGGCGGTTGCCATAAACGGCAGCGACGGTGCGCCGCTCGGACGGCTTGCCGGTTTCCTTCTCGACGATCGAGGCGAGGATGATCGCCTCTTGCGGCGTCTTGACCGCGATGCCGGGTTTCCGGTCGGCCCAGGCCTGGGCGAGATAGTCCTTCATCGCCTTCTGCATCCGCGCGACGACCGAAGCGCGGGTGTCGCCCTTCTGATAGGCATAGCTGTCGGGCAGGATCGATCCCTCGGTGGGCACCGGCACATCGCCGGTCAGTCCATCGGCCCGCATCAACGCGTCATGGACGAGGACGGAGGGATATCCCTCCGGCACCGGCACCAGCCGCTGGCGGACCTTGCCATCTTGGAGCAGGGTCAGCACGTCATGCGCGCTGGCATGTTCGGGAATGGCATATTCGCCCGCCTTGATCGCACCGCCGTCGCCGAAGACGCGTGCGTACAGGCGGAAGCGACTGGCCGAACGGATCGCGCCTGCCTTCTGCAATTCATTGGCGGCACGCGCCAGGCTCGCCCCCTCCGGCACGACCACCGCAAGCGGCTTGTCGGCCGGACCGCTGCCCGCCCAGTCATGCGCGACCCAGGCAAAAACGGCGATGCCCATCAGCCCCAGCAGCAACCCGATACAGCCGACCTTGCGCATATCTCACCCGGTTTGGAGGGGCGATGCCCCCGACATAGAACAACCCCGGCCCCGATCGGGGTCCGCTTGCGATCAGGCCGATGGCGCGGCTTGATCCAGATTGCAACCGGACCCGGTCGGTGCCGGGGTTGGATTTTCAGTACGACGCTCCGTTCGCACGGAACGAAGGATGGGACGTCGCCCCTTAGATCGCCTTCATCACCAGCGAAGCATTGGTGCCGCCGAAGCCGAACGAGTTGTTCAGCACCGCCTTCACCTCACGCTTCTTGGCGACGTGCGGGACCAGGTCGACGCCCTCGGTCCCCTCATCGGGATTGTCGAGGTTCAGCGTCGGCGGCACGATCTGGTCGCGCAGCGCCAGGATGCAGAAGATGCTCTCGACCGCACCGGCGCCGCCCAGCAGATGGCCGATCGCCGACTTGGTGCTCGACATCGACGCACCCGACAGATCGTCGCCGAACACGCGCTTCGCGGCGGCCAGTTCGATCGTATCGGCCATGGTCGAGGTGCCATGGGCGTTGATATAGTCGATGTCCGACGGCTCCATGCCCGCCTTGCGCAGCGCCATGCGCATCGCATTCTCCGCGCCCTTGCCCTCGGGGTGCGGCGCGGTGACGTGATAGGCGTCACCCGACAGGCCATAGCCGACGACCTCGGCATAGATCTTCGCGCCGCGCGCCTTGGCGTGCTCATATTCCTCGAGCACGACGACGCCCGCACCCTCACCCATCACGAAGCCGTCGCGGCCCTTGTCATAAGGGCGGCTCGCCTCGGTCGGGCGGTCGTTCATGCTCATGTTCAGCGCGCGCGCCTGGGCAAAGCCTGCCACGCCGAGCGGGTTGATCGTGCTTTCCGCACCGCCCGCCAGCATGATGTCGGCATCGTCGTCGCGGATCATCCGCGCCGCATCGCCGATCGAATGCGCGCCGGTCGAGCAGGCGGTGACGACCGCATGGTTCGGGCCCATCAGACCGTATTTGATGCTGACCTGGCCCGAGATCAGGTTGATCAGGCGGCCATGGACGAAATGCGGGCTGACCCGGCCGGGGCCGCGCTCATGCAGGTTGACCGATTCGATCTCGATACCCGGCAGACCGCCGATGCCCGAACCGATCGACACGCCCGCGCGCAGCTTCGTCGCCTCGTCCATCTCGGTCAGACCGGCGTCTTCCAGCGCCTGTCCGGCGGCATCGATGCCATAGACGATGAAGGGATCGACCTGACGCTGGACCTTATGGTCGACGCGCTTGTCAGGGTCGAAGCCATATTCATGGTCCTTGGGCTTCACCTCGCACGCGATGGTGCATTTTTGCCCCGTGGTATCGAACCGCGTGATCGGACCGGCGCCGGACTTGCCAGCGATCAGATTGGCCCAAGCGGTTTCCACGTCCGCACCCAAAGGCGTGACAAGACCCAATCCGGTTACGACGACGCGCCGCATATTCCACTCCATTCCACAACGAAAACGGCTCCCCGCCCGCTATCTCGGGGTCGGGGAGCCGCTTGCAACCTGGCCTTATCGGCCCGTTCGACCCGCGAAGAATGCGGGTCGAGTGGCCCCGGAATTAGGCCTTGTTCTCGTCGATATAGGTGATCGCGTCCTTGACGGTCGTGATCTTCTCGGCGGCATCGTCCGGGATTTCAACACCGAACTCTTCCTCGAACGCCATGACGAGCTCGACGATGTCGAGGCTGTCGGCACCGAGATCGTCGATGAAGCTCGCGTCCTCGGTCACCTTGTCGGCTTCGACGCCGAGATGCTCGACGACGATCTTCTTCACGCGGTCGGCGGTCTCGCTCATGGTAATCCCTTCTCGTAATTCATCGGGGGTTGATACTTCCTGAACGCACGTAGAACGCGCGCCCATGTCTGGCAAGCCCGTCCAGCGACAGACTTGGGCCAGGACAGGATCATTCGTGTCCGTCAGCGGCTCAAAGCATCGCCATGCCACCATTGACGTGCAAGGTCTGGCCGGTGACGTAGCCCGCTTCCTTCGATGCCAGATACACGACGGCCGCGCCGATGTCTTCCCCCTTGCCCAGATCGCCCGCCGGAATGCGGGTCAGCAACGCGGCCTTCTGCGCATCGGGCAGCACGTCGGTCATCGCCGAGCGCATGAAGCCGGGGGCGACACAGTTGACGGTGATGTTGCGGCTGGCCAGTTCCTGCGCGACGGCCTTGGACATGCCGACGATCCCGGCCTTGGACGCGGCATAATTGGCCTGGCCCGGATTGCCGGTGGCGCCGACCACCGAGGTGATCGAGATGATACGCCCGAACCGCGCCTTCATCATCGGCTTGGCGGCGGCACGGATCAGGCGGAAGGCGGCCTCCAGGTTGACGCGGATCACCTGATCCCACTCCTCGTCCTTCATCCGCATGGTCAAATTGTCGCGGGTGACGCCGGCATTGTTGACCAGGATGTCGAGCTTGCCGCCCAGCGCTTCCACCGCCTGCGGGATCAGCGCGTCGACGGCCGCGGCGTCCGAAAGGTTGCACGGCACCGCGACATGATCACCGCCCAGCTCGGCGCCAAACGCCTCCAGCTTGTCGACATTGGAGCCGGACAGCGCCAGCTTCGCCCCCTGCGCCGCCAGCGCCCTGGCCACGGCCGAACCCAGGCCACCGGACGCGCCGGTCACAAGGGCGGTCATTCCTGTCAGGTCGAACATGCTTATTCTCCGATTCTTTGGTTCACGCGGAGACGCGGAGACGCGGAGGGAGTGTGGGAATTGACGATCCGTCGCACCCCTTCCCTCAGCGTTGCGCCGCCAAAGTTGATCAGCAGGCCAACCGGCTGGCCGGTCAGCCTTAGATAGGTCAGCAGTTGCTTGGCATGAGCGGCGGAAAGCCGCTCGACGGATTTGATTTCCACGAGCAATCGCTCGTCGACCAGAAGGTCAATTCGGAACGCAGCATCGAAGGTCATGCCGTCAAAATGAATGTCGACTGGGCGCTGACGCGCCACGGAAAAGCCCATCTGGACGAGCTTACCCGCCAGCACAGTTTCATAAACGCTTTCCAGAAGACCAGGCCCCAAGTCACGATGCATCCGCAACGCAACGTCGAGAACCGCTCCACTGATTTCGTCCATGTCCCGCATCTCCGCGCCTCCGCGTCTCCGCGTCTCCGCGCGAAATCAAAGTTTCGCGAGCAGCCCCTCGATATCGTCCATCGTCACGACGCTGACCGCATCGGCGTCGGGTGCGATGCGCTTGACCATGGGGGCCAGCACCTTGCCGCCGATCTCGATGAAATGCGCGACGCCCGTGTCCTGCATCGCCAGCACCGATTCGCGCCAGCGCACCATGCCCGTCACCTGCGCCACCAGCAGCGCGCGGATCGTGCCCGGATCGGCGACGGGGACCGCCTCGACATTGGCATAGACGGGAACCAGCGGCGCGCGGATCGTCGCCTCGGCCAGCGCGGCGTCCATCGCATCGGCGGCCGGCTGCATCAACGGACAGTGGAAGGGCGCGGACACCGGCAGCAGGACCGCCCGCTTGGCGCCCAGATCCTTGGCCAGCGCCACCGCCTTTTCGATGGCGACACGGTGGCCGGAAATCACGACCTGGCTCGGGTCGTTGTCGTTGGCGACCGTGCAGACCTGTTCCCCGCCGCCCTCGGCCAGGATCGAATCGACCGCCGCGCCCGCGATGGCCCTGGCCTTTTCCAGGTCCGCGCCAAGCAAGGCCGCCATCGCGCCCTCGCCCACCGGCACCGCCGCCTGCATCGCCCGTCCCCGCAGCTTCAGGAGGCGCGCGGTCGTCGCCAGGTCGATCGCATCGGCGGCACACAGCGCCGTATATTCGCCCAGCGAGTGGCCCGCGACGAAATCGGCCTTTTCCGACAGACGGACGCCGCCTTCCTTTTCCAGCACGCGCAGCGTCGCGATGGCATTCGCCATGATCGCGGGCTGCGCATTCTCGGTCAGGGTCAGTTCGTCCGCGGGCCCTTCGACCATCAGGCGATAGAGATGCTGCCCCAGCGCCTCGTCGACCTCCTGGAACACCTCGCGGGCGACGGGGCTGGCCTCGGCCAGCGCCTTGCCCATGCCGACGGACTGGCTGCCCTGGCCCGGAAAGATGAATGCACGCATGTTCATATCTGCCATCAAAGCGTAATAGGATGGCCCGCGCGGTAGAAAGGTCGCCCGCCGCTGGCAAGTCCGGCGCCTTCGCCGCTTGCCTTTTGCCCGCAAATCGCTATGAGCTAGCGCACCATTGGGCGGGAAGCACCTGCTTCACCCGCCCTCATGCCATTTTCGAACGGCGTGACGGTATTGAAGTATGGAAGACAGCCGGAGGGGCGTTCCACATGGGGTGGGCGTCAGCGATCGGCCAACATAAGGTAAGCTGCATGGCTCTTTACGAGCACGTGTTCCTTGCGCGCCAGGACCTGGCACAGGCGCAGGTGGACGCGCTGGCGGAAGCCGCCACGAAGATCGTCGAGGACAATCAGGGCAAGGTCGTGAAGACCGAGACCTGGGGCCTGCGTTCGCTGGCGTACAAGATCGCCAAGAATCGCAAGGCGCATTACGTCATGCTCGAAATCGACGCGCCCGCGGGCGTGGTCGCCGAGCTGGAGCGCCAGACCCAGATCAACGAAGACGTGATCCGCTACATGACCGTCAAGGTCGACGGCCATGAAGAAGGCCCGTCGGTGATGATGCGCAAGCAGGAGCGCGACCGTGAGCGTCGTGCCGATCGCGGTGAGCGCACCGATCGCCCCCGTCGTGACCGTGAAGAGGAAGCCGCGTAATGGCCCGCCCGTTTTTCCGTCGCCGCAAGAGCTGCCCCTTCTCCGCGAAGGACGCGCCCCGGATCGACTATAAGGATGTCCGTCTGCTCCAGGGCTTTGTGTCCGAGCGCGGCAAGATCGTGCCCTCGCGCATCACCAGCGTGTCGGCCAAGAAGCAGCGCGAACTCGCCCAGGCGATCAAGCGCGCCCGGCACCTGGGCCTCCTGCCCTACGTCGTGAAGTAAGGAGTCCTATACGATGGACGTTATTCTGCTTGAGCGCGTCGAGAAGCTCGGCGCCATCGGCGACGTGGTCACGGTGAAGGACGGCTTCGCCCGTAACTTCCTGCTGCCGCGCAAGAAGGCGCTGCGCGCCAACGAAGCCAACAAGAAGGTGTTCGAGGCCAACCGCGCCCGCATCGAAGCCGAGAACGCGAACCGTCGCGCCGAGGCCGAGGTCGAGTCGAAGACCTTCGAGAACGCCACCGTCACCCTGATCCGTCAGGCGTCGAACGTCGGCCAGCTCTACGGCTCGGTCGCGGTGCGTGACCTGGTCGAGGCGCTGGTCGCCGATGGCCACAAGGTCAACAAGAGCCAGATCGTGCTCGACCGCCCGATCAAGGCGATCGGCCTGTACGACGTGCGCGTCGCGCTTCACCCGGAAGTGGCCGTGACCGTCAAGGTCAACGTCGCCCGCTCGCCGGAAGAAGCCGAGATGCAGGCGCAGGGCGTCGACGTCATGGCCTCGATGTTCGAGCGTGACGAAGCCGGCTTCACCGAGGATTATGATCCCAACGCAGAGCCCGGCGCCACCGCCGAGGTTCAGCCGGAGCAGGAAGAAGCGCAGGGCTGATCCCCAGCGCTTCGACCCTCGGTCGATGAAAAGAAGGGCCGTCCGGTCATGCCGGGCGGCCCTTTTTTGCGTCTTGGGGACGGCAATGATGGGCACGACGCACGGGCGCCGCGCGAATGTCGGTCAGGGGCAGGACACGCAAGCGCCAACGACCGCCGCGAGCGGGATCAGGGCGAAGAGGATCGGCATGATGTGTTTCATGGTCAGATTGCCTATGCCTGGACAGTGCCCACTAAATGCACGGCCCGGTGTAAAAGTTTCGTTACGATGAACGCAAGAACGACAAATTCTTCAATTCATCGCTCTATGGGCTCCGGTCATCGCCGTTTCAAGGGGTTGATGGCGCCCCCCCTGGACCGATCGACATATAAACCACGCGCATCCGAATACCGCCCCCGCAACGGGAGGAATAGCGATCCGACATGCCGGCACCAGCGGCGGACGCAAACAGCCGCCCGCAGACCCTTCACTTCCGTCCGAACAGCTTCTCGATGTCGTGATGCTGAAGTTTGACCCAGGTCGGTCGGCCATGGTTGCACTGGCCCGAATGCGGCGTGACCTCCATCTCGCGGAGGAGTGAGTTCATTTCCGCCACCGACAGGATGCGCCCTGCCCGAACCGAGCCGTGACAGGCCATGGTCGCCGCGACATGATCAAGCCGCTCGCGCAGGGATAGCGCCTGGTCGAAGGCGGCCAGTTCGTCGGCGAGATCGCTGACCAGGCCCTTGGGATCGCTCTGCCCCAAGAGCGCGGGGGTCGCGCGGACCAGCATCGCGGTCGGACCGAAGCGTTCGAGGTCCAGGCCGAACTCCGCCAGTTCCTCGGCCCGCGCCTCCAGCCGGTCACAGGCGGGTTCGTCCAGTTCGACCACCTCAGGGATCAGCATCGCCTGCGATGCGACCCTCCCGCCCGTCAGCGCGGCACGCATCCTCTCCAGAACCAGCCGCTCATGCGCGGCATGCTGGTCGACCAGGACCAGCCCATCCTCCGCCTCGGCGACGATATAGGTCTTGGCGACCTGCCCCCGCGCGACCCCCATCGGGAATTGACGGACCTCGGGCGGCGGCGCGAAGGCGGGCTCGGCGCGGGCGAGCGGCGGCGGCGCCGCAAAGCCGGGGCGCGGGGCAAAGAGCGACTGTCGCTCCATCACCCGTGTTTCGGGTGCGGTCTGGGCCCATTCGTCGGCGACCGGCGCGGCGGCCATGGGCGCCACCACGCTCTCGCTCTGCCACATGGCCAGCGCCGAGTCGGGCGGACGCTGGACGCTGCGATGTCCCGCCTCGTCGAGGGCGCGGCGCAGTCCCGACACGATCATTCCCCGGATCAGGGCGGGGTCGCGGAAACGGACTTCGGTCTTGGCCGGGTGGACGTTCACATCGACTTCCGAGGGTGGCATGTCGAGGAAGAGCGCCACCACCGCATGGCGATCGCGTGGCAGCATTTCGGCATAAGCCCCTCTGATCGCCCCCATCAGCAGCCGATCGCGGACCGGTCGTCCGTTGACGAACAGATATTGGTGATCGGCGATGCCGCGATTGAAGGTCGGCAATCCCGCGACACCCCCCAGGCTCACCGAATCGCGTATCCAGTCGATCGCGACCGAATTCTCCGCCAGCGCGCGGTCGGTCAGCCCGGCGACACGGCCCGGCCGCTCCTCGCCGCCCGGTACGGTCAGCACCCGGCGGCCGTCATGCTCCAGCGTGAAGGCGATGTCGGGCCGTGCCATGGCGAGGCGCCGCACCATGTCGAGACAGGCCGCATATTCCGATCGCGGCGAGCGCAGGAACTTGCGCCGGGCGGGCACGCGCGCGAACAGGTCCTCGACCACGATCCGGGTGCCGGGCGGCACCGCGGCGGGGCCGTCGCGCAGCACCTCGCCATTGTCGACCACGCGGCTCCAGCCATCGCGGCCCGCCGGACGGCTTTCGATCGTGACCCGCGCGACACTGGCGATCGAGGGCAAGGCTTCGCCCCGGAATCCGAGAGTTACGACCGACTCGATCGCCTCGTCCGGCAATTTGGAGGTGCAGTGCCGCTCCAGCGCAAGGGCCATATCCTCGGCCGACATGCCGCATCCGTCATCGGCCACCTCGATCCGGCCGACGCCGCCCTGGCCCAGCGACACCGCGATCCGGGTGGCGCCCGCGTCGATCGAATTTTCAATCAGTTCCTTCAACGCACTGGCGGGCCTTTCGACCACTTCACCGGCTGCGATACGATTGACGAGATGCGGAGGCAGACGCCGTATTGACATGGGACAAACCCTAGCCCAAGCGACGGCATCCCGCGACCCCGCAAATGACGGTGCAGGTGCCTGTAACGGCTCTTGGCGGCGGTTCGGGATATGAGTCCAAGCCCAACCGGTCCATAGACGGAACGAAAGCCTCGATGCCCCTCCCCCGCTTCCTGAAATTCATGTCGCAAGACATGGCGATCGACCTCGGTACCGCGAACACCGTGGTCTATGTCCGCGGACGCGGCATCGTTCTGAACGAGCCATCCGTCGTCGCGGTCGAGACGATCAACGGCATCAAGCGGGTGAAGGCGGTCGGCGACGACGCCAAGCTGATGATGGGCAAGACGCCGGGCAATATCGAGGCGATCCGCCCGCTTCGTGACGGCGTGATCGCGGACATCGACGTCGCCGAACAGATGATCAAGCACTTCATCCTGAAGGTGCACGGCCCCCGCAAGTTCGCGCGCTGGCCCGAGATCGTGATCTGCGTGCCGTCGGGTTCGACCAAGGTGGAACGCCGCGCGATCCGCGACGCCGCGTCGAACGCGGGTGCGAGCCAGGTCTTCCTGATCGAGGAACCGATGGCCGCCGCGATCGGCGCCGACATGCCCGTCACCGAGCCGATCGGATCGATGGTCGTCGATATCGGCGGCGGCACGACCGAAGTCGCGGTGCTGTCGCTCCGTGGCCTCGCCTACACCACCTCGGTCCGCGTCGGCGGCGACAAGATGGACGAATCGATCGTCTCTTACGTACGCCGCAACCATAACCTGCTGATCGGCGAAGCCACGGCCGAGCGGATCAAGCAGGAAGTCGGCATCGCCCGCCCCCCGGCGGACGGCATCGGCGTGACGATCCAGATCAAGGGCCGCGACCTCGTCAACGGGGTGCCCAAGGAAATCCAGATCAACCAGGGCCAGATCGCCGAGGCGCTGTCCGAGCCGGTGGCGACCATCGTCGAGGGCGTTCGCGTCGCGCTTGAGAACACCGCGCCCGAACTGGCCGCCGACATCGTCGACCAGGGCATTGTCCTGACCGGCGGCGGCGCGCTGCTCGAAGGGCTGGACGAGGTGCTGCGCGACGAGACCGGCCTTCCGGTCACGGTTGCGGAGGATCCGCTGACCTGCGTCGCGCTGGGCACCGGCCGCGCGTTGGAAGATCCGATGTACCGCGGCGTCCTGCTGAACGGCTAACCTCCAGGATAAGGGGACCGGCGCATGGCGCCCGCCCGCGACCGTCGCACAGGCTTTTCGCGACGGCGGCAATATGGAGCTTTCCTGGCCTATGTGCTCGCGGTGGCGGGTGCGGTGGTGGGGGCGGTGCTGCTTGTCGCATCGACCTTCAACCCGCCCGCCTTCGCCGCGCTTCGCATGACGCTGGGCAGTGTGACCGCCCCCGTCTCCGGCGCTTTCGTCGCGGTCGGCGACGCGGTCAGCGGCGTGCCTGATGCGATCGGCCATTATTTCTTCGTCCATTCCGAGAATGAGCGGCTGCGCGCCGAGCTGGAGCAGTCGCGCAGGATCCTGCTGACCGCGCGCACGATCGCCCAGGACAATCGCCGCCTGCGCCGCCTGCTGGCGGTGCGCGACCGGACGCCGGATACGGTCGCGACCGCGCGGCTGGTCAGTTCCACCGGGTCGAGCGGCCGCCGCTTCGCGCTGCTCAATGCGGGTCGCTGGCAGGGTGTCAGCCCCGGCATGGCGGTGCGCGGGCCGGAGGGTCTGATCGGCCGGGTGACAGAGGCCGGGCCCGCCGCCGCGCGCGTCCTGCTGCTCACCGATCCCGAAAGCATCGTGCCCGTCCGCCGCACCCGCGACGGCCTGCCCGCGATCGCGGTCGGTCGCGGCGACGGCATGGTGGACATCCGCTCGGTCAACACCAATGTCCGGCTGGCCAGGGGCGAGCTGTTCGTCACATCGGGCACGGGCGGCCTCTATGCGCCCAATATTCCGGTCGCGGTCATTCGGACCGATGGCGGCGACACCGCGCTTGCCAGGCCCTTCGTCCACCCCGACACGCTCGACTTCGCGATCGTTCAGCGTGCCTTCATGCCGATGCCGCCACCAGCGCCGGCACCCCGGCCGTGACCCTCGACACCAGCAACCCCTTCGACCCCGGACTGCCTCCTTCGCGTGCGCGCGCGTTGCCATGGCTGACCGTGATGGCCGGATCGCTGCTCGCGATCGTGCCGGTGGTCGCGATCGTGCCGTTGCAGCCTCCGACGGGCCTGTTGATGCTGCTCGCCTGGCGGCTGGTGGCGCGGTTCGCGCTGCGGCTCTGGGCGGCCGCTCCGCTGGGCTTGTTCGACGATCTGGTGTCCGGCCAGCCACTAGGTTCAGCGATGCTGCTCTGGTCGCTGACCTCGCTAGCCATCGATCTGTTCGAACATCGGCTCGTCTTCCGTGATTTCTGGCAGGACTGGTTGATCGCCAGCGGGGCCATCGCCTTCTGCCTGATCGCGGGCCGTTTCCTGGCGGTGCCGGTCGGGGCGCAGGTCGACGCGCCGCTGCTGATCCAGATCGGGATCACCATCCTGCTCTTCCCGATGGCGACGCGGCTGGTCGCCTGGATCGATCGCAAACGCGGCCGAAATGAGGTAGGGGCCTGAGCATGGAACGCCGGGGGCGGATCATGACCGAGGCCGCGCAGGCCTATAGTTTTTCCCGCCGCGCCTTCGTGCTGGGCGCGGCGCAGGGCGCGGTCGGCCTGATGCTCGCCGGGCGCATGGCGTGGCTGTCGATCGCGCAGAACGAGAAGTATAATCTTCTCTCCGAGAGCAATCGCGTCAACACGACGATGGTGCCACCGCGTCGCGGCTGGCTGATCGATCGGCATGGCGTTCCGATCGCCAATAACCGCACCGATTTCCGCGTCGACATCATCCCCGACCGGCTGGAGGACAAGGACCGCGTCCTGAACCTGCTCCGCCAGATCCTGAAGCTGGACGACGAGGCGATGAACCGCATCCGCCTCGACCTGGACCATGCAGCCGGGTTCCAGCCGGTGCAGGTCGCCGAGCGGCTGGACTGGGATCGCTTCGCCGCGGTCAGCGTCCGTCTGCCCGAACTGCCCGGCGTACAGCCGACGCGGGGCTTCGCACGCTTCTATCCCGCCGGGCCAGCCGTCGCGCATCTGACCGGCTATGTCGGCACGCCCACCGCCGAGCAGTTCAAGGCGACCCATGACCAGTTGTTGGTCACCCCCGGCTTCAAGCTGGGCAAGGACGGGCTGGAAAAGATGCTGGAGCCGCTCCTGCGCGGCAAGCCGGGCGCCAAGCGGGTGGAAGTGACCGCGCGGGGCAAGGTCGTCGCCGAGCTCGCCACCCGCCCCGACGTACCCGGCCGCAACATCCGCCTGACCATCGATGCGGGGTTGCAGGAATATGCCGCACGTCGCCTGGGCACCAATTCGGGCTCGGCGGTGGTGCTCGACTGCCGCACCGGCGAGACGCTGGCGATGGTGTCGATGCCCGCTTACGACCCCAACAGCTTTTCGGATGGGATCAGCCATCTGGAATGGGCGATGCTGTCGGAAAACGACCATGTGCCCTTGATGAACAAGGTGACACAGGGGCTCTATCCACCGGGATCGACGGTCAAGCCGATGAACGGCCTCGCCCTGCTGGAGGCGGGTGTCGGCGCCGATGACCGCGTGCTGTGCACCGGCGCGATGCGGGTCGGCACGGGCGTCTTCCACTGCCACAAGCGGGGCGGGCACGGCGCGCTGAACCTGAAAGGCGCGATCGAACAGAGCTGCGACATCTATTTCTACGAGATGATCCGCCGCATGGGATATGACCGGATCGCGCCCGTCGCGCGGATGGTCGGGCTGGGCCAGAAATTCGACCTGCCGCTCAGCACGCAACGTTACGGCACCGTACCTGATCCGGCGTGGAAGCTGAAGAAATACAAGACGAAATGGACAGTCGCCGATGGTCTGAACGCTTCGATCGGCCAGGGCTATGTGCTTGCCAATCCGCTGCAACTGGCGGTGATGGCGGCACGACTGGCATCGGGCCGCGCCCTGCAGCCCAGCCTGCTGGCCCATCAGGTCCATCTCGATGCCCCCGCTTTGCCCGTCGCCTCGGAGCATCTGGCGATCGTGCGTGATGCGATGTTCGGCGTGGTCAACCAGGGCGGCACCGGCGGCGCGGCGCGGATGCTGGTGCCCGGCATCACGCTGGCGGCCAAGACCGGCACGGCGCAGGTCCGCCGCATCACCATGGCCGAGCGGCGGATGGGCGTCCTGAAAAACGGGCAATTGCCGTTCAAGCTGCGCGACCACGCGCTGTTCGTCTGCTTCGCACCCGCCGACAATCCGCGATACGCGGCTGCCGTCGTCTTGGAGCATAACGGCCATACCGTGCGCAATCTCGACACCCCGCTGATCGGGCGGGACATCATGACCTATCTGTTCGATCGCGACCGCGCGCTCGCCTCGCTGGCGCAGGACGAACCAACCTGGGGCGGCGACATCACGACCCGGATGCGGGCCGAGGAAGCCGCCTATCGCGCCGCGCATTCGCCCAAGCCCGCCTCCGCCGCGACCAAGACCGATGCGGGCGCCCCCACCGCCGCGCCTGCGGTCAAGGCCGCGACCAACGTGTCCGACGCCCAGGCCGAGGCGATGGCGTCCAGCGCCGACGAACCGAGCGACGACACGACCGAGACCAATCCATGAGCGGCCCGCGCATCATCCCGGAGCCGATCGCGCAACTGCCCTGGCGGGTGATCCTGCTGGTGATGGCGATCGGCTGTTTCGGCCTGGTCGTCCTGTATTCGGCGGCGGGCGGATCCTTGACTCCCTGGGCCAAGCCGCAGGGGGTGCGCTTCTTCGTCCTGCTGGCGGGATCGCTGGTGCTGTCGCGCCTGCCGCTCGACCTGTGGCGACGGGTCGCGATGCCCGGCTATCTGATCCTCGTCGTCGCACTGGTGATGGTCGAACTGCTCGGCGCGGTACGCGGAGGCAGCCAGCGATGGCTGGACGTCGGGTTCATCCGGCTCCAGCCGTCCGAGTTGATGAAGCTGTTCATCGTGCTCGCCTCGGCGCGTTTCTACGAGATGATGCCGCCGGGCGAGACGCGGCGTTTCTCCGGCATATGGCCCGTCGCGGCGATGGTCGGCGTGCCCGCCGCGCTGGTCATGAAACAGCCCGACCTCGGCACCGCGCTGATGATCTGCGCCGGTGGTGCCACCGTCATGTTCCTGGCGGGGGTGCCGCTGCGCCTGTTCATCGGCGGCGCGATGGCGCTGGCCGTCCTGGCGCCGCTGGCGGTCAACTTCGTCCTGCACGATTATCAACGCAACCGCGTCCTCATCTTCCTCGATCCCGAAAGCGACCCGCTCGGCACCGGCTATCATATCAGCCAGTCCAAGATCGCGATCGGATCGGGCGGCATCTGGGGCAAGGGCTTCCTGAACGGCACGCAGAGCCATCTCGACTATCTGCCCGAAGGCCATACCGATTTCGTCTTCGCCACCATGGCGGAGGAATGGGGACTGGTCGGCGGATGCTTCCTGATCCTGGCCTTCCTGCTCGTCATCCGATGGGGCCTGAACGTGGCGCAGGCGGCCCCGAACCGCTTTGCCCGGCTGACCGCGGCGGGACTGTCCACGACGATCTTCATCTACATGATGGTCAATCTGATGATGGTGATGGGCCTCGCCCCGGTGGTCGGCATTCCCCTGCCGCTGGTCAGCTATGGCGGATCGTCACAGATGACGGTGCTGTTGTGCCTGGGTATCCTGATGGCGATCGACCGGGAGAACCGACGCGCCCCGCGCTGGTAGCGCAAAAAATCGCCACATCCGGCCAAAAAGCGTTTGCAAAGCGTGATCACAATGCTAAAGGCGCGCCTCCCGATCACGAGGCGGGCCGCCGGACGGCCTGACGAGCGTGACGCCGGACGCATAGCTCAGTTGGTAGAGCAGCTGACTCTTAATCAGCGGGTCCTTGGTTCGAGCCCAAGTGCGTCCACCAGTTTCTCCAACGGCTCCGCAGCGATGCGGGGCCGTTGTGCATTGGGCCCTTGCAGCCCTTCAGCGGGATAGATGATTGATGGCAGGATATAAGGTTCCCGGTTTCGCCGATCGTGCCGCAGCCTCGCGCGACGCCAAGGCCGCCGCACTCGAGCGGCTGCGCAACAAGGCCGCGCCCGACCCGGCGATGGTCGCCGCCCGCGCCGCCGCGCGCGAGGCCAAGGAAGCCGCCGACGCCGAGCGCCGCGCCGCGCACAAGGCCGCGATCGAACAGGAAAAGGCCGCGCGCGAGGAAGCCCGCGCCAAGGCCCAGGCGGAGGCCGAAGCCGCCGCAGAAGCCGCTGCCGCCGCCGCACGTCCGCCGGTCGTCCCCACGGCCGCCGAACTGAAGGCCGCGCGCGACGCCCGCTACGCGGCTCGCAAGGCGCGCCAGGGCAAATGACCCCGCGCGAGCTGCTCGGCATTGCCGAAGTGCCGGGCGGCGAGCCCCTGCGGTTGTTCCGCCGGGGCAAGGACTTCATGATCGTGCTCGACCGCAATGAGCTAATGAGCACGCGGATGAGCGGTTCGGAAGTGGCGCTGGGCACGATGACCTGCGACCGCCTGGGCGGCCGCCCTGCCCCGCATCTGTTGATCGGCGGCTATGGCATGGGCTTTACCCTGCGCGCGGTCCTCCAACGGCTGGGTCGCGACGCGCGGGTGACGGTGGCCGAACTGGTGCCCGGCATCATCGAATGGGCGCGTGGCCCCATGTCCGAGCTGACCGCCGGATGCCTGGACGACCCCCGCGTGACGCTGGCCATGGGCGATGTCGGCAATGCGATCTATGCCGGGCGCGGGCAGTATGACGCCATCCTGCTCGACGTCGACAACGGCCCCGACGGGCTGACCCGTCCCGCCAATGACGGGCTCTACTCGAACCGGGGGCTGGACGAGGCGCGCGTCGCGCTCAGGCCCGGCGGCGTGCTCGCCATCTGGTCGGCGGCCCCCGATCCGGTCTTCACCCGGCGATTGTCGCGGGCGGGCTTTACCGTCGATGAAGTGCGGGTGCGGGCGCGCGAGAACGGCAAGGGCGCCACCCACACCATCTGGTTCGCGATACCGCGCTGAGGGCCGATCGGGCTTAAGCGTCCTTGTCCCGCTTGGCCCCGTCCAGCTCGCGACGCAGGCGTTCCTGTTCATCGGCATCGCGTTGCTTCTCGGCCTTGGTGCGGCCGAACCGGGCACGGTTCTCGGCGGCTTGTCGTTCGGCCGCCTTTCGCACAACGGCTTTGCGTGCCTGGCGAAAGTTGATGATCTCCGCCATCAGCGTCGCCGCAGCCGCCGGAACAGCCCCTTGCGGCGGCTGAGTGCTTCGAACATCTCGTCCGGCCCCTCTGGGTCCAGCACCTCGTTGTCGGCCAGCCATTGCTCGACGCTCGACAGGTCGGGCACTTCATAGGGGCGCAGCGTACGCCCCCCCTGCCCACGCAACGCCTCGACCGCCGCGATCAACGAGCCGGTGCGCGCGATCGTCTCCCCCACCTGCGCCGGGACGATCCCCAGATGTTCGGCCAGCAGATCATCACGGATCGCCAGGATTCGCCGCCCCGCCGCGCTGTCCGGCTCGACCGCGATCGCCAGGTCGCACTCGGTATCCAGCCGCATCGAGCGGTTGTTGAGATTGGACGATCCCAGCCGGAGCACGCGGTCGTCGGCGATCAGGATCTTGGCATGGCAATAGATCGGCTCGCCCCCGGCGGTGAAGGGGTGGTAGAGCTTCAACCGTCCATGCCGGTCCCGCCGCCGCAACGCCTCGACCAACCGCGCGCGCGCGGTATCCATCGCGATCGGCTCCAACCAGCCTTGCGCGGTCAGCGGGTTGATGATGACGAATTCGGGTCCGTCCGCCTCGTCCAGCCGCCGCGCGATCGCCTCCGCCACCCGGCGCGAAGCGAAATACTGGCTCTCGATATAGACATAACGCTCGGCCCGCGCGATCTGCGCCAGGAACAGCGCCTCATTCTCATGCACCGGGGCCTGGTCGTCCATCTCGGGCATGGTGCGGGCGATGGCGACGGGCTGGTCGGTGAAGTCGGGCTCCAGCCCCTCGGGCCAGCAGCTCGCCCCCGGTATAGCGGGCTCCATGGGCTTGCCCCCCGCGGCGCGCCAGCGCTCGCGGAACAGCGCGCCCAGCGCTTGGGTGACGGGCCCCTCCACCGCGCTGATGGCATCGTGCCAGGGCTTGTAGGGCTGTCCGCCCGGACGCTTTCGACCGGGATCATGGTCGCGATGCTCGCGCGTGTCCCACCGGTCGCCGGTCATGTCGATACCGCCGCAAAAGGCGAGCTGGTCGTCGATGATGACGATCTTCTGGTGATGCGAGGCGGCGACCGGATGATGGCCATCCAGCTTGGTATGGATGCGCTTGTGCGCCATCCATTTCAGCATGGTGAAGAAGGTCCGCCCCCGGAACATCGACTTGAGCGCCCCGGTATCCCAGCGGAGCAGGAAGATTTCGAGTTCGGGCTGCCGCTGAACCAGTGAATAGATGAAGTCGCCCAGCGATTCATCCGGTGCCTCGTCATGGTCCAGCACGATCCGCGCGTCGAAGTCCCAGCCGATCAGCAGGATCTGCCGCCGCGCGTTTAGCATCGCCCGGCGCGCCATGCGGAAATATTTCTCCGCATCGACGATGACCGCCATCCGGTCCGCCTGCTCGATCCGCCAGCATTCCTGTCCGACCCTCAACCTCGATCTCCCATTTGCGACCGCCTCCATGCCCGCCCCCTTCCGGGCTGGCAAACGGGCAAACGGTTGCGAGGGTGAAATGGTCCGCCGGACGCGGTGTCAGGTCGTCGCAAAAATCCGGTAGCGCGTCGGCCGTAGCGACAGACTGTCACCCGCCTCCGCCGGCGTTTCGACGGGCAGGTCGAAGGTCAACGGATCGGCCAGCCCGGCGATCTGCGCGGTGATACGACGCGACCGGCCGATCGGACGGCTGGTCAGGACGGTCACGGACAAGGCGTCGGCCGCGCCGGCCTGCGCCGTCTCGACATCGTGCGGGCGGATATGCAGTTCGCCTTTGCCCTGCCCCTGCGCTTCGTCGCCCAGCGTCGCCAGCCCCTGCCCGACAGTCGCCAAACCATTGCCGCGCGCGACGGGCAGGCAATTGGTCTCGCCGATGAAGGACGAGACGAAGGCGGTCGCCGGCTCGGCCTGGACCTCATGCGGCGTCCCGATCTGCTCGATCACGCCGCCGCGCATCACGACGATCCGATCGGCCAGTTCCAGCGCCTCCTCCTGATCATGCGTCACGAAGATCGAGGTCAGCCCCGTCTCGTCATGGATCCGACGCAGCCAGCCGCGCAGATCCTTTCGCACCTGCGCGTCGAGCGCACCGAACGGTTCGTCGAGGAGCAGCAGTCGCGGCTCGATCGCCAGCGCACGGGCCAGCGCGACCCGCTGCCGCTGGCCGCCCGACAATTGCGCGGGAAAGCGGTCGCCGACCCCCGGCAACTGGATCAGCGCGAGCAGTTCGGCGACCTTGGCCGCGATCACCGCCTTGCCGGGCCGATCGCGCCGCTTGCGTACCGTCAGGCCGAAGGCGATGTTCTGCGCCACCGTCATGTGGCGGAACAGCGCGTAATTCTGGAACACGAAGCCGATCCGGCGCTCGGCGGCGGGGGTGTCGGTCATGTCCTGCCCCTCGAACAGCACATGGCCCTCGTCCGCGAAGTCGAGCCCCGCGATCGTGCGCAGCAG
This sequence comes from Sphingomonas sp., assembly GCF_039594485.1. GTDB lineage: Bacteria > Pseudomonadota > Alphaproteobacteria > Sphingomonadales > Sphingomonadaceae > Sphingomonas. The sequence goes on from NZ_JBCNNI010000012.1 coordinate 70,460, forward strand.
CGTCGTCTTGCCCGACCCCGACGGCCCCAGCAGCGCGAGGAACTCACCCGGCCGGGTTTCCAGTGATACGCGGTCCAGCGCGGTGAAGCCCCCGAAACGGCGGGAGATATTCTCGACAGTGATGCTCAATGCGCGGCTCCCGCCCGATGGATGCCGAAACGCCATTCCAACACGGTCTTCACTCCCAAAGTCACGAGCGCCAGCGAGGCGAGCAGGGAGGCCACCGCGAACGCGCCGACAAAATCATATTCGTTATAAAGAATCTCGACATGCAGCGGCATGGTGTTGGTCAGACCCCGGATATGGCCCGACACCACCGACACCGCGCCGAACTCGCCCATCGCGCGGGCATTGCAAAGCAACACGCCATAGAGCAGCCCCCAGCGGATATTGGGCAAAGTGACATGCCAGAAGGTCTGCCACCCGCTCGCCCCCAGCGACCGCGCCGCTTCCTCGTCGTCGCGCCCCTGTTCGGCCATCAGGGGGATCAGTTCGCGTGCCACGAAGGGAAAGGTCACGAACACCGTCGCCAGCACGATGCCCGGCACCGCGAAGATGATCCGCACGCCATGCTCGGTCAACCAAGGCCCCAGCCAGCCCTGCGCACCGAACACCAGTACGAAGATCAGGCCGGACACCACCGGCGACACCGAAAAAGGCAGGTCTATCAAAGATATAAGAAGGCTTTTTCCGCGAAAGTCGAACTTCGCGATCGCCCAGGAAGCAGCCACGCCGAACACCGCATTGACCGGCACCGCGATCGAGGCGACGAGCAGGGTCAGGCGGATCGCCGCAAGTGCATCGGGGTCCGACACCTCCTGGACGAACACCTGCCACCCCTTGGCCAGAGCGCCCGCGAAGACCATGACCAGCGGCAGGAACAGGAACAGCGCGAGGAAGACGAAGCCGATGCCGATCAGCGCCCGACGCGCGACAGGACTCTCCTGCGTGGTGGGGTTGGACGCGCTCATCGCGTGCCCCGCTTCGCGCGCCAGGCCTGGAGAAGATTGACGAACAGCAGCATCGCGAAGGACAGGATCAGCATCACACAGGCGATCGCCGTCGCGCCGTCATAGTCAAACTGTTCGAGCTGGGTGATGATGAGCAGCGGCGCGATCTCCGACTTGAAGGGCATATTGCCCGCGATGAAGATGATCGAGCCATATTCGCCGACACCGCGCGCAAAGGCGAGCGCGAAACCAGTCAGCAGGGCGGGCGCGATCGCGGGCAGGATGATCCGCCGAAAGGTCTGTCCGCGCGTCGCCCCCAGTGTCGCCGCCGCCTCCTCGACATCGCGTCCTAGGTCCGCCAGCACTGGCTGAACCGAGCGAACAATGAAGGGCAAGCCAATGAAAACCAAGGCGATTGCAACGCCCAATGGAGTATAGGCGACCTTGATGCCCAGCGGCGCCACCAGCGACCCGATCCAGCCATTGTCCGAATAGAGCGACACCAGCGCGATGCCCGCCACCGCCGTTGGCAGCGCGAAGGGCAGGTCGACCGCCGCGTCGATCAGCTTCTTGCCCGGAAATTCGTAGCGGACGAGGATCCACGCGATCAGCAATCCGAACACCGCGTTGATCGCCGCCGCCGCCAGCGCCGCGCCGAAACTCAGGCGATAGGCCGCCAGCGCGCGCGGCGACAACCCGACCTCGGCAAAACCTTCCCAGCCCATGCCCGCCGCCCGCACGACCAGCGCGGACAGCGGCAACAGGACGAGCAGTCCCAACCACAACAGGGTCATGCCCATGGTCAGGCCGAAGCCCGGCAAGGCCGACCGGCGTTTAGCCCCCCTCATGCGATCAACGCCGCCCGGCCTTGCCGCCATAAATGGCGTCGAACACGCCGCCATCGGCGAAGAAACGCTTCTGCGCCGCGGCCCAGCCGCCAAAGTCGCGGATCGTCACCATCTCCAGCTTGGGAAAGGTCGCGGCATGTTTGGCCAGCACCGCCTGATCGCGCGGCCGATAGAAGTTGCGCGCGGCGATCTCCTGCCCCTCGGGCGTGTAGAGGAATTTGAGATATTCGGTCGCGACCTGCTCGGTGCCGTGCGCCTTGGCATTGGCGTCGACCACCGCAACCGGCGGCTCGGCCAGGACCGAGATGGAGGGCACGACGATGTCGAACTTGCCCGCGCCCAGTTCCTTCTCGGACAACAGCGCCTCATTCTCCCAGGCGATCAGCACATCGCCCAGGCCACGCTCGACAAAGGTCGTCGTCGCGCCGCGCGCGCCCGAATCCAGCACGGGAACATGGGAATAGAGATTGGCGACATATTTCTGCGCGGCCGCCTCCGACCCGCCCGCCTTCCTGCCATAGGCCCAGGCGGCCAGGAAATTCCACCGCGCACCGCCGCTCGTCTTGGGGCTGGGCGTGATGACCTGCACGCCCGGCTTCACCAGATCGGCCCAGTCGCGAATGCCCTTGGGATTGCCCTTGCGGACCAGGAACACGATGGTCGAGGTGTAAGGCGCGCTATTGTCCGGCAGACGGGTCTGCCAATTGGCGGGCAGCAGCTTGGCCCGCTCGGCAATGGCGTCGATGTCATAGGCGAGCGCCAGCGTCACCACATCGGCCGAGAGCCCGTCGATCACCGAACGCGACTGCTTGCCCGATCCGCCATGGCTCATCCGAAACGAGACGGTCTGGCCGGTCTTGTCCTTCCACTGCTTGGCGAAGGCGGCGTTCACGTCCTTGTAGAGCTCGCGCGTCGGATCATAGCTGACGTTCAGCAGCTCGACCGAGCCCTTGCCGCCGCTGCCGCCGCCCGAGCAGCCGGACAGGCCGATCGCCCCGATCATCAACGCGGCAAAGACTGCCGAAAATGGTGCTCGCATATGGACCTGTCCCTTTCGTTTCGGCGCGTAACCTATCTCGATCCCCCCGATAGGAAATGCCGGAATGCTTGGGACGCACAAAGCCCCGCTTTTGCTCCCTCGGTCCCGACAGAGGCCCGATCCGACGCCACCCGGCCTTGCATCGACCGCCGACAAGGCCGATCTCCCGCCCGCATCATCCTCATTATACCGAAAAGGACGCGCATGACCGCCCCGCATTTTGACGTGACGAACGGCTTGTACATCGCCGGCGAGTGGCTGGGCGCGGAGGGCCGCGAGACCCAGACCGTGCTGAACCCGGCGACTGGCGCGGCGCTGGGCGACCTGCCGCTCGCCACCACCGCCGACATGGATCGCGCGCTGGAGGCTGCCGCGCGCGGCTTCGAGACGTGGCGCAAGACGTCGCCGCAGGAGCGCGCCGCCGTGCTCCAGCGCACCGCCGCCCTGGTCCGCGAGCGCGCCGAGGAGCTGGCCCGGCTCGCCACGATCGAGGAAGGCAAGCCGATCGTCGAGGCACGCGGCGAAGTCGCCGCCACGGCCGCGCTGCTCGACTTCCACGCGGGCGAGGCGGTCCGAATCTATGGCCGCGTCCTGCCGCGCCCGACCGGCACCCGCTCGCTGGTGCTGCACCAGCCGGTCGGTCCCGTCGCGGCCTTCTGCGCCTGGAACTTCCCGGTGATGAACCCGGTGCGCAAGCTGTCGCCGGCCATCGCCGCGGGTTGCTCGGTCATCCTGAAGCCCAGCGAGGAAACCCCGGCCAGCGCGATCGCCATCCTGCGCTGCTTCCAGGACGCCGGGCTGCCCGGCGACGTGGCGCAACTGGTCTTCGGCGTGCCGGACACGGTGTCGCGCCACCTGCTGGCCTCGCCCGTCACCCGCAAGCTCAGCTTCACCGGCTCGGTGCCGGTCGGCAAGCACCTGCTCAAGCTCGCCGCCGATACCGTCATGAAATCCACCATGGAACTGGGCGGTCACGGCCCGGTGCTGGTGTTCGACGATTGCGATCTCGACAAGACGCTCGACATCCTGGTCACCCACAAGTTCCGCAATGCGGGCCAGGTCTGCGTCGCGCCCACCCGTTTCCACGTGCAGGAGGGGATTTACGAGCGTTTCGCCAAGGGCTTTGCCGAGCGCGCCGCCGCGTTGAAGATCGGTGACGGCCTGTCGTCGGACACGCAGATGGGGCCGATGGCCAATCCGCGCCGCCCCGAGGCGATCGGCGCGATGATTGAGGATGCGGTGCGCTCGGGTGCGCGGATGCTGACCGGCGGCGAGGCCAGGGGCAGCGGGAACGGCTTCTTCTTCTCGCCCACCGTGCTGGCCGACGTCTCGCTCGACGCCAAGGCGATGAACGAGGAACCGTTCGGCCCGATCGCGCTGATCCGCCCCTTCGCCACCACCGAGGATGCGATCGCCGAGGCGAATCGCCTGCCCTTCGGCCTGGGCGCCTATTGCTTCACCGAAAACGGCCGCCGCCAGAACCAGTTGGGTGACGAGATCGAGGCCGGGATGGTCGCGATCAACACGGTGCGCCTGAGCTGGGGCGACGCGCCGTTCGGCGGGGTCAAGGAAAGCGGCTATGGCTCGGAGGACGGCCCCGAGGGCATTGCGAACCACATGATCACCAAGGCGGTCCATATCGCCTGATATGGGGACGGAAGGGCCTCGTCGGCGGCGAGCCCCTTCCACCATCGGCCGCCCCTCTCCATCCCAGGATAGGGGCGCGATATCCTCAGCTGCGTGCCCGGTACGCCGCCCGCGCCGCATCCACCGCCGGCTTGTGCGTATCGGCCCAGCGGATCAGCCCGCGCATCGGCTCCAGGAATGAACGTCCCAATGGGGTCAGTCGGTATTCGACGCGCGGCGGCACCTCGGCATGGACGGTGCGCTCGACAAAGCCATCCTCCTCCAGCCGCCGCAGCGTGCGCGACAGCATCTGTTTGGACACGTCCCCGATCCGGCGGAGCAGCATGTTGAACCGCAACGTCTCCGGCTCGAGCGCGGCAAGGATCAACAGGCTCCACTGGTCGCCGATCCGATCGAGCACGTCGCGGATCGGGCACCCGCTCCCTCCCGTCAGCAGGGGTGGCGGAGCGGTCACGTCGGCGTGACCTTGTCCCTTTGAAATGACGTCTTGTGGGTCGGCGGCGCTCTGCATAACTCGCTGGTCTATAAAGTGGACCGACGGGTCAAGACGAAAGGACGTCATCATGAATATCGCGCTGATCGGGGCATCGGGAAACGCGGGCTCGCGCATTCTGAAGGAATTGTCGGACCGTGGGCATCAGGTGACAGCGATCGCTCGCCAACCCGACCGGGTCGCCGCCCTGCCGGGGGTAGAGGCGGTGGCGGGAGACACGAGCGACCCCACCGCCCTCGCCGCGACGCTGAAAGGCCATGACGCGGTCGTCAGCGCGCTGATGTTCCACTCGACCGATGCGCAGAAGCTGATCGATACGGTCCGTGCATCCGGCGTCGCCCGCTATCTGGTCGTGGGCGGCGCGGGCAGCCTGGAGGTCGCCCCCGGCCAGCGGCTGATCGACCAGCCGAGCTTCCCGGAGGCGTACAGGACGGAGGCGAGCGCGGGGGCCGTTTTCCTCGACCAGCTCCGCGCCGCGGACGACCTCGAATGGACCTTCCTCTCCCCCTCGGCGATGTTCGGGCCCGGCGAGCGGACGGGCGTGTTCCGACTGGGCACCGACACGCTGCTGTCCAACGATAAGGGCAGCAGCATCTCCTATGAGGATTTCGCCGTCGCGCTGGTCGACGAGATTGAACAGCCCCGCCATATCCGCCGCCGCTTCACCGTCGGCTATTGATCGTCGCGTCGATGGGGATCGGGAGAGCCGGTCCCCATCGCAAGAAAAATGTCAAAAACCCCCTTGGCAGGTGGGAGTCGCTCCGCTAACAGCGCGCCACCAGCCGGGGACATCGCTCCCCGCCGTGCCGCAGACCGGCATTGGACGCATAGCTCAGTTGGTAGAGCAGCTGACTCTTAATCAGCGGGTCCTTGGTTCGAGCCCAAGTGCGTCCACCATTTTCCGTATCCCTGTTACATATCGATCACCCGGATCGAAGCGCGAAAGCCGCTTCGCCGATCGCCATGCCAATTCGACATGGCCCCCTGTTCCCCGGAGCGATCAGGCCCATGATCGCCCCAGGGACAGGTGCTCATCCGGTCAGTTGCCCCGCCGGTCGGAGCGGGCCGCCCCCTGCGCCGAAGGTGGAACCGGCGGCGTGGCCGACTTCGCGTCGCTGACCGCTTCGTCATACCAGCGCGACAGATCTGCCTTCATGCTGTGCAGCGCATCCGGGTTCAGATAGGTCATGTGGCCCGCCGGATAATAAGCGAACCGCAGATTCGCCTGTTGCGCGGGCTCCAGCATCATGTGGCCCAAGTCGTTCTCGGTCCCGAAGAACGGCGTCGCCATGTCGTAATAGCCGTTCATCGACAGCACCTTCAGATACGGGTTCGCCCGCATCGCGGCGGCGAGGTCGATCGCGGTGTTGGGGTTGTTCTGCGACCCGTCGGGTGCCCTGTGCTTCCAGTTCCAGGTCCAGCCCGCCGCATCACGCGCCGACAGGCGATAGGGCAGCTCGGTCTTGTAGCCGAGCGTCGATTGCAGATAGTCCTGGAAGGACGCGATGTAAGCTCCTGAGATCGCGTCCGAAGAAGCATCCGTCTCCGGCCGCTCGCCCGCCGCGTCGGTGTCGATGCCCAGATAGCGCGAATCGAACCGTCCCACCGTCCGCGCCGATCCGCGCAACAGCTCCTTCTGGAACCGCGGCAGGTCGATGCGCAGGTTCGCACGCTTGATGAACTCGGGCGAGAGGCCGATCAGACGGCTCATCTGCTCGGCGATCTGGTCGCGCTCCTGGGGCGAGATGCCCTGCCCCTTGGCCAGCGCCGACATGTACGGCCCGACCGCAAAGGCCCGCGCCTGCGCCACCACCGTCGCGACATCGGCGGGTCGGTCGGGCAGGCGATTGTGATACCAGGCGGTCGCGGCATAGCTGGGCAGGTAATTCAGATAGACCTGGTCCAGCCCCGGCTGGCGATAGCCGTAATTCATGATCGAACTGAGCAGCACGACCCCGTTCAGCGCCATGCCCCGCTCCTGCAACTGATAGGCCAGCGCGCCCGAGCGCAGCGTGCCATAGCTTTCGCCGAGCAGGAACTTCGGGCTCATCCAGCGGCCATATTTGGTGACGTAACGCTGGATCGCCTTGGCGAAGACATCGACATCCTCGTCCACACCGTAAAATTGCGCGGGCTTCATATCGCCGAGCGGCCGCGAATAGCCCGATCCCATCGCGTCGATGAAGACGAGGTCGGTCTTGTCGAGCAGCGAGTCCGGGTTGGGGCCGACATCATAGGGCGCGGGCCGCACGAATTCCGGGCTGGTCGTACGGATGCGGATCGGTGCGAACGAGCCCATGCGCAGCCAGAAGGAAGGAGACCCCGGCCCGCCATTGTAAAGAAACGTCACCGGCCGCCTGGTGCCGGGCTTCGTACCGTCCAGCGTATAGGCGGTGTAGAACATCGAGGCGGTCGGCTTGCCCTCGATATCCCGGACGGTCAGCGTGCCCGCCGAGGCGATATAGGGATAGGCCCGACCATTGATCGTCACGCTGTCGCGATGGCGCACCTCGGTTTCCTCCAGCGGCGCGCGCGCCCAGGAGGCTTCCGCCTCGGCCTTGGCGGCGGCGTCGTGCGGTGGTTTCTTCTCCCCCTCCTCCTGTGCGGCAAGCGGTGCGGTCAGCGCGGTGGCGGCAAGGAGAAGGGCAAGACAGTTGCGGATCACGAAAGGCTCACGAAATGAATGACTGGAACATCATCGTTTCGTGTTTTGGATGGCAAGGCAAGGGGTTCGCTTCGCCCTGCCCCGCCATCACCAAGCCGACGCCCGGTGGTGGCAGGGCAGAGCCGAACCCTGGTCAGCGAGCCAGCCACGCCTCGACGGCAGGCTTCAGGCGATCGCCAACCGCCTTGCGGACCGCGATCTGCGAGATGGAGCGCTTGGCCCCACCGCGCGAGCCCTCGGGCAGGTTGGCGGCGGCCCAGCGCTCGATCTTGCCGGGCATGGCCGGATCGTTCGATCCCGCGCCCAGACCGACGATGAAGGTCGAACGGTTGCTTTCCTCCAGGAAGCTGTCGACCAGCGGCTTGTTCGCCGCCGCCCAGTCGAACGCCATGTCGGGATGGGCGCCCGCCACCGAGCGGAGCAGCGCGGCGCGCTGCGGCGGGGTGAAGGTGTCGCCCTTGAGCAGGTTCAGCGCCCGACGCGCCGCAACCTCGTCCTCGGCAAAGCCCAGCAGCGAGACATAGCGGTTCTTCACCACCGGATTGCGCTCGGCCTTGGCGAGGTCGAGCAGCTTCTCCCACTCGGCCGGCGTCGCGCGGGTGGCATAGGTCGCCAGGATCGGCTGGCGGATCGGGGCCGGAATGGCATCGGGATTCTTGGCGAGCGCCGCGACATAACCCTGCGCCCGCGCCGCCACCATGGCGTCACCGCTGGCCCCCAGCCGTCCGATCAGCGTCTCGCGCAGATTGCTGACGAGCGCACTGTCGTCGGGCTTCGCCTCGAACCCGATGCGGGCCAGCACCGGCGACAGGATCGCCGCGACCTTGGCGCGCAGCGGCTTTTCGAGCGGCGTGCCCTTGTACAGGCCGTCGAGGCGCGACAATTCGCCCGCCACCGTCTGCCACTCCAGCGGATCGGCCTCGGGCGAGACCTGCGCCATCAGGTCGAACCAGCGGCTCAGGTCCTGATAACCGCCCGCCGCCAGCGCATAATCATCGCCCAGCGTCCCCAGCCGGTCCTCCAGCGACAGCCTGGCATAATCGCGCACGATCGCGGCATGGCCCGCATCATCATACATGACCCGCGTATAGGAACCCTTGCCCCGGTTCAGGACCAGCGTACCGCAGCCGCCGACACTGACCGGCGCGGGCGTCGCGCCGGTGACGATCGCGCTCGTCTCGCTCCCACCGGCGCCGATGGTGGCCACGCGGATCGGCACATGCCAGGTCTGCGGCGCCTTCGAGGCTTCATCGAGCCCGAACCGGCCCTGGGACAGCATCGCGACCGTCTTGCCGCCTTCGCAGCGCGAACCCTGCAGCGTGATCAGCGGCACGCCGCCCTGCAGCGTGAAATCGTGCGCGATCGTCGCGACATTGGTGCCCGACGCCCTGGACAGTTCTTCCCAAAGCTGTTCGGTGACGGTGTTCTGGTATTTGTACTTGGCCATATAGGCGCGGATGCCCTTGCGGAACGTGTCCGCGCCCAGCGTCGATTCGAGCATCCCGATCACCGCCTGCCCCTTGAGATAGGTGATGCTGTCGAACGCCTCGCCGATCTGGTCGACCGTATCGACCTTGCGGATGATCGGATGGGTCGCGGCGGTCGCGTCGATGCCCATGGCGGACTCGCGCTCGCCCGCGATGCTGGCCGCGGCGGCCTTCCAGCTCGGGTTCAGGTCATTCGACGCCTTGCCCTCCATCCACGAGGCGAAACCCTCGTTCAGCCAGAGGTCGTCCCACCAGCGCGGAGTGACGAGATCGCCGAACCACTGATGCGCCATCTCGTGCGCGACGACCGTGTGGATGCGTTGGCGGTTGCTCTCCGACATGACCTGCGGATCGAAGAGCAGTTCATTCTCGAAATAGAAGATCGCGCCCCAATTCTCCATCGCGCCGAAAAACTGGCTGGAGCCCGGCCCGGCGATCATGTCCATCTTGGGCAGCGGATAGGGCGTGCCAAAATAATCATTGTAATAGGACAGCAGCTTGGTCGCCGCGCCCAGCGAATAGTCGCCCTGATCGACAACCCCCTTGCGACTGACGACGCCGATCTGGACGCCGCTCGCCTCCACCGTCTTGCGGTCCAGATTCCCCGAGCCGAAATAGAGCAGATAGCTCGACATCACCGGGGTCTCGTCGAAACGATAGAGTTGGCTGCCATCGGCCTGGCTGGTGATCGAGGTGGCGGGCATGTTGCTGATCGCGCGCTGCCCCTTGGGCGCGGTGGCGGTCAGGCGGAATCGGGCCTTGAAGGCGGGTTCGTCCCACATCGGGGCGAAACGGCGGGCATCGGGAGCTTCGAACTGGGTCGCCAGCATCCGGTCGGGCGTGCCGTCGGCATTGGTATAGTCGATCGCGAACAGGCCGTTGGCGGAACGATTGATCGTGCCGGTCCAGGCAAGGCCGACCTTGTGCCGACCGACCGAGGCCAATTGCGGCAGCGTGAGGGTAAGCGTCTGCGCGGCCTTGTCCAGCGCGAAGGGCACAGGCTTGCCATCGAAGGTCGCGGCGGTGACCGTCAACTCGGCGGCGTTGAGGACAATGGTCGCCGTCGCCTGGCGCACATCGACGTCCACCGTCTCTTGCCCGGAGAAGGTCATCGCCTTGGCATCGGGCCGCACCGTGATGTCATACAGGACCGGCGCCACCGTTTGCGGCAACTGGCCCGCCGCCAGTGCCGAGGTGGAGACGGTCAGGCCCAGAAGGACCGGAAACGCAAACTTCATGGGAAACAACGCCTTTCAAAAGGAATGGGCAAATCTCTAAGCCCTCGTCCGATCAAAGCAACTGACGCGCATGTCATAACGTTACACGCCAGAATGGGGCGACGGTCTGGACAGGCTTGACGTTTACGTTATCGTCAAGCCATGAACCTGCCCCCCATCCTGAGTCGCCTGACCCTCCCCGCCATCGGGTCGCCGCTGTTCATCATCTCGAACCCTGATCTGGTAATCGCGCAGTGCAAGGCGGGGATCGTCGGCTCCTTCCCGGCGTTGAATGCGCGGCCGGCGAGCCTGCTCGACGAGTGGCTGCATCGGATCACCGAGGCATTGGCAGCACATGACCGCGCCCATCCCGATCGCCCGGCGGCACCCTTCGCGGTCAACCAGATCGTGCACCGCTCCAACGATCGGCTTGAGGCGGACCTCGCGGTGTGCGCGAAATGGAAGGTGCCGATCGTCATCACCTCGCTCGGCGCGCGGGAGGACGTGAACGCCGGTGTACACGCCTGGGGTGGCATCACGCTGCACGACGTGATCGACGATCGCTTCGCCCGCAAGGCCATCGACAAGGGCGCGGACGGCCTGATCGCGGTGGCGACCGGGGCAGGTGGCCATGCTGGGCGACTATCCCCCTTCGCGCTGGTGCAGGAAATCCGGCAATGGTTCGACGGACCGCTCGCGCTGGCAGGAGCGATCGCGACCGGCGATGCGATCCTGGCGGTACAGGCGATGGGCGCGGACCTTGCCTATATGGGCTCGCCCTTCATCGCCACGGTCGAGGCGAATGCCGCCCAGGCCTATAAGCAGGCGGTGGTCGAGGGGCGGGCCGGCGACATCGTCTATTCCAGCCTGTTCACCGGCGTACACGGCAATTATCTGCGCGCCTCTATCATCGCAGCGGGCCTCGACCCCGATCACCTGCCCGAGGGCGACGCCGCGCATATGAATTTCGGCGGCGGCCAGGCGGCCAAGGCCTGGCGCGACATTTGGGGCGCAGGCCAGGGCATTGGCGCGATCGACGCGATCCTGCCCGTTGCCGATCGCATCACGATACTGGCCCGCCAATATACCGCGGCCCGCACGCGCCTGTCGCTCTGAAGCCGCAGCGGGCGGCCGGTCAGAAGGCGCTGCCGAGCCGGGCCTGAAGCATTTGCACCGGACTGGCACTCAAGCGACCGGCATCGGAGATTTGATCCAGCCTCTCGACCCGGCGATGCAGGTCCAGGCTCGCCTGGGCCAGGAACTGCGCCCGGTCGGGCAGCGCGGCAACCATCGCAGGGTCCGAATCGGGGGAACACCCCAGTCGCCGCATCGGATCGCGGGCATCCGACCAGTCCATCTCCCCGGCTTCCACCGCGCGCTGCGTCATGACCCAGGCGATGACGTGCATCAGCCGGGTCGTGACCTTCAGCGACTCGCACGAAAAGGCCACGCGGCTCACCGGGTCGAGCTGTTCGCGCTCTTCACGGCCGATACCGTCGAAATAGTCGCGCGCCGTCTCCGCCAGCACCATCGCCTCGGCATAGAGGCCGTCGATCAGCTTCGATTGGAACGGAGAGTCGAAAGTGGCGCACAGCATGGCCTTATCGGTCGCATGTCTCTCATCATCCAGACAAGGGCCGCTCATGGCGGTACCTGTCCCGTTACGAGCCTGTCGGAAGCGACAGGATCAGGCGATAATGTCGGGAATCAGCCGGTCTTCGAGCTCCGCCAGTTCGTCACGCAGTCGCAACTTGCGCTTCTTAAGGCGGGCGATCTGCAACTGATCGGGGGTCGGTGCCTGCGAAAGGGCGTAAATCGCATCGTCCAGATCGCGATGCTCCACGCGCAACATGTCGATCCGCGCGCGTGCCAGCGTGACGTCCATACTGCCCTCATTTTCGATCCGCCGACACGGTGATGCGCGGCACCCGGACATTCCTCTAGCAAGCCGTCCCGGTCGCGGCGAGAGGCACCTGCACGTCGTCGCGCCAAATCGCTCGGTCGGTCGATTCCACAGAAATTGCATGGGGACATCCGACGCGTTTGGTGATTTACTCATCACCCCAAAACAACGGACAGGAGGTTGAAGCCCTATGCATACGGCGCATCAAACAGCCCTGGAGACCCGGCATGCCTCGCTGGATCGGCGCATCAGTGCCGAATCGCAGCGTCCCGTGCCCGACGCGCTGATCCTGGCGGATCTCAAGAAACAGAAGCTCAGGCTGAAGGAAGAGATTCAGGGCCTGTAGGAGGAGCCCACAGATCATGTCGGCCGCGCGGGTCATCCGGCCCGCCGCGGCCTTTTTGATCGCGCAGCGCCCCCCGTCCGGGCTCCAGACCCGATCGCCCCCCACACCTGACACGCTCGCGCTCCTCCCCCTCACGGCGAGGAATGGAGACGATGATCCGGTGGAGTATCGGTCGGTCCGGGACCGGACCGTGCCAAAAGATCAGTGGCTGAACGGACGCGTTCTTGGTGTGACCGGGGGTTTGGCATAATCGGGCGTCGACGTGCCCCCGCCAACCGGCTTTCGCACCTTTTTGGGATCGATAACGCGATCGAAGGCGACACCCACCCGCCCGGAGGTGCACCAGGCGATCCGCCCGCTGACCAAGCCCACGCCGCGCAGGTCGATCCGAACCGGCGTGCCGATCTCGACCACGACGGGCAGTTCCGCCATCAATCCGCCCTCGGAGATGTTGCGCACGCGCACATCGCGCGGCGTGGTTTCGTCGGCCAGCGTCATGGGCGCCATCAGCAGCAGGCTGTCGCGCTGCCCCGTCCTTTGGCTATCATCCAGTTCGTCATTCGACATTTCCGGCTCCTGGCCGGGATCGCGATCCGTCGCGCTCATATCGCCATCCGTGGGTAATCTAAGTTCCAGAGCGATCACGCGTTACGCCCCGGCTCATTTCGATTTACTTAATACACGGAAGGAAATTCAGCTCGGCCCATCGGCGGGCGGAGCCTTGAAAAACGACAGGATGCACCGGGCGGACCGCCGATCGTTCGACGATCCGCCTCGGCCATGCGGCTTCAGTCGTCGCGCGAGACCTTTTCGTTGCGCTCGTGCCGTTCCTGCGCCTCCACCGTCATGGTCGCGATGGGGCGCGCCTCCAGCCGTCCCAGACTGATCGGCTCGCCGGTCACTTCGCAATAGCCATATTCGCCTTCGTCGATGCGGCGCAGCGCGGCATCGATCTTGGAGATCAGCTTGCGCTGCCGATCACGGGTTCGCAGTTCGATCGACCAGTCCGTCTCGCTCGACGCGCGATCGGTCAGATCGGGCTCTCTCAGCGAATCGATCTGGAGTTGGGAGAGCGTTCCCTGCGCCTCCCGCTGGATCGATTCCTTCCACGCGATCAGCTTGCGCCGGAAATAGGCCTGCTGATTCACGTTCATGAACGGCTCGTCCGGGCTCGGACGATAATTCTCGTCGATATCGTTGGCCTCATCCGGGCCGGTGGAATCCGTCACGCGATTAAACACCGTCGCCATACCACTCTCCCAAAGGGCCCGTCGGTCCGACGTTCGGCACCAAGTCCTCGGGGCCGCCCCCTAATGGTCGAGAGCGCCTATATCCGGTGCCACCGCTTGTCGCAAGCGACCGGCATTTCGTCGTTATCGAGATTTTCATAATAATATTGCGAGGCGAACGGGATATGCCCGAAATCGGGCGCTGCAAAGGATTGTCCCTACCCGATCGTCGAAAATGGCAACCTGGGCCCTTTGGATCGGCGGCGCCCCTTCGATCGGCGGCGCGAGGCCAACGGGCTTTCCCCGGGGCATGAGGCCCCAAAGCCCCCCGGAGCGGTAAATTCTTGACGTCGATGCGCACCCGAATCCCAATACTGAACGGGTGGCACCAACAATTGTCTTTGAGGTTAAGCCATTTTCGACAATGGAATAATAAGACAACTATGCAAAAACCGTCTGGGCGGCGCGGCGGCAGGGCCGTTTTGCCGAACCGTTTGAGGAAGTTGGGATGTCAGTTCGAATGGCCTTGGCGAAGCTCGCGGCATGTGCTGCTGGCGGAGCCGTGATCGGCGGCGGCGCCGTTCATATGGTCGAAAGCCCCAAGCGCCCCGCCCTGATCAAGCAGACCAAGGTCAAGAAGCGCATCGTCCATCGCGCACGCCCCACAAAGCTGGTCCGCCCCCTCGTAACACACCGCACGACGACGACGACCCCGCCCCCGACCGTCATCACCGTGACGACCCAGGATCCGCCGATACCGATTCCCCTGCCCAAATCGGATCCGCCGCTGGCGACCGGCGGCGGCTATATCCCCGCCGTGATCGGTGGCTGGGGCGGCGGCTTCGGGGGATGGGGCGGTGGCTTCGGGGGCGGCTTCGGTTTCGGGGGGAGCGGCGGGTCGAGCGGAAGCATCGTCGTGTCCTCGACCAGTAGCGGCGGCTCCACCTCCACCTCATCGGCCTCGGGCGGCTCCGGCGGATCGTCGTCGGGCAATGTTTCGAGCACCTCGTCATCGGGTGGATCGGGTGGTTCTTCCTCATCGACCTCGACGGGCGGCGTCAGCAGCACGTCGTCCTCCGGCAATGTGTCGAGCACATCCTCCTCGGGCAATGTCTCCTCGACCAGTTCGTCTTCGGGCGATGTCAGCTCATCGAGCGCCTCTTCCACGTCGACGGGCGGTTACAGTTCCAGCAGCAATGGCTGGTCGTCCAATGGCTCGTCGGCCAGTTCATCCTCCTCCAGCGCGTCCTCGGCGTCGAGCGCATCCTCTGCCAGCAGCGCCTCTTCGTCGGGCAACGACACGCCTCCGACGACGCCCGTTCCCGCACCACCGATGGTCCTGCTGTTCGGCAGCGCGGCGGCGGCGCTGGTGATCCGGCGGCGGCTCGCCAGCAAGGTCTGATCCGCCGCCGGGGGGCGGCATCACGCCTTCTGCAGCGCGGCCTCGATCTCCGGCACGGGATGGCCGGTCAGGTCCTTCGCCAGCTCGCCGATCAGCCGGTCCTCGACCACCTTGTGGTAATGTTTACGGAGTTCACCCAGCGTCTTGGGCGGCGCGACGACGATCAGCGATTCGAATTCATTCGCCAGCGCCCGCCGCTTGAGCATCTCCGCGGTCTCGGCGGCGAAGCGATCCTCCTCCTGCTGGTGATGGTCGGTTTCCCCCATCGACCCGCGCGAGGCCGCGAACTGCGCCCCCTGGCCGCCGCCGCCCGCCTGGTTCGACCCGCCCTGCGCGATCGCGGGGGCCCCCGCACCGCTCTGCGTCGACGAGGCGGAGCCGGCACGGTCGGTCTTCTGGTCGCGGTCGGCGGGATTGGGGTGCTCGACCGCATGTTCGACCATCAGATTGGGATATTCGGCATCCCCTTCGTTACGGAAGAACAGGCTCTTGCGGCCATCGACGACCAGCACGAAGCTGTTATGCGGGACATGCATCGCGTATCTCCTTGATTGTGCAACAGAGTAACGCGGGCGCTTCGCCACGGGTTGCGTGACGGCGGAGCGAAGGCCATAGCCTCGCCCCCATGCACGACATTCGCCTGATCCGGGACGACCCCGCCGCCTTCGACGCCGCGCTTGCCAAGCGGGGCGCTTCCCCCCAGGCCGACACGCTGATCGCGGTCGACGAACGCCGCCGCACGATCATCGCCGAGGCACAGGCCGCCCAGACCCGCCGCAACGACCTGTCCAAGCAAATCGGCCAGGCCAAGGCGGCACGCGACGAGGCGCGGGCGCAGCAGTTGATGGACGAGGTCGCCGCGATCAAGGCGCGTCTGCCCGAGCTGGAAGAACAGGAGCGGGCGATCGAGGCCGAACTGAACACCGCGCTGGCCGCCATTCCCAACCTGCCTGCCGCCGACGTGCCGGAAGGCGCGGACGAGAATGACAATGCCCTTGTCCATCAAAAGGGCGAGCCGACGGTCTTCGCCTTCACCGCGCGAGAGCATGACGTGATTGCGCCCGCGCTGGGCATGGATTTCGAGACCGGGGTCGCGCTGTCGGGCGCGCGCTTCACGCTGCTGCGCGGCGCCATGGCGCGGCTGTCGCGTGCGCTCGGCCAGTTCATGCTCGACAAGATGACGGAGGAGAACGGCTTCGAGCTGGTCCAGCCGCCCCTGCTGGTCCGTGACGAGGCGGCGTTCGGCACCGGTCAGTTGCCGAAGTTCGCCGAGGATCTGTTCCGCACCACCGATGGCCGCTGGCTGATTCCGACAGCCGAGGTCTCGCTGACCAACATCGTGCGCGAGGCGATCCTGAGCGAGGCGGAACTGCCGCTGCGCTTCACCGCTCTTACCCCCTGTTTCCGGTCCGAAGCGGGCGCGGCGGGGCGCGACACGCGCGGCCTGATCCGACAGCACCAGTTCGACAAGGTGGAGATGGTGTCGATCACCACCCCCGACCAGTCGGACGCCGAACATGAACGCATGACCGCCGCCGCCGAGGGCGTGCTGGAAGCGCTCGGCCTGCCCTATCGCCGGATGCTGCTGTGCACCGGCGACATGGGCTTCTCGGCGGCGCGCACCTATGACCTGGAAGTCTGGCTGCCCGGACAGGCGCGTTATCGCGAGATTTCGTCCTGCTCGACCTGTACCGATTTCCAGGCACGGCGGATGATGGCGCGGTACCGCCCGACCGAGGGCAAGGGCACGCGCTTCGTCCACACGCTCAACGGTTCGGGGCTGGCGGTCGGCCGGACGCTCGTCGCGGTGATCGAGAATTACCAGCAGGCCGATGGCTCGGTCGTGGTGCCGGACGTGCTGCGTCCCTATCTGGGCGGACAGGCGGTGCTGGAGCCGCGCTGATGCGCATCCTGCTTACCAATGACGACGGCTATCACGCGCCCGGCCTCGCCGTGCTGGAACGGATCGCGGCGACGATCTCCGACGATGTCTGGATCGTCGCGCCCGCCGAGGACCAGTCGGGCACTAGCCGCTCGCTGACCCTGACCCGGCCGATGCGCCTGCGGCAATTCGGCGATCGGCGGTTCGCGGTGACCGGCACGCCGACCGATTCGGTGCTGATGGCGCTGGGCGAGGTCATGGCGGACCGCAAGCCCGACCTGATCCTGTCCGGCGTCAATCGCGGCGCCAATCTGGGTGAGGACGTGTTCTATTCCGGGACAGTTTCCGCCGCGATGGAAGGCGCGATGGCGGGCATCCGTTCGATCGCGCTCAGCCAGCGTTACGCGGCGCAGGGACTGGGCGATGGCGTGTCCTTCGCCACGGCCGAGGCCTGGGGCGCGCGCGTCCTGCGTCCGCTGCTCGACCTGGATTTCGCGCCCCGCACGCTGATGAACGTCAACTTCCCGCCCGTCGCACCGGAGGCGGTGAAGGGCATTCGCGTGACCCGCCAGGGCATGCGCGATTATGGCCGCGCGACCTTCGAGCGGCGCAGCGATCCGCGGGGCTATGACTATTACTGGCTGAAGCTCGGCCGCCTGCCGCACCAGCCGGGTGTCGACACCGATCTGGACGCAATCGCCGAGGATTGCATCGCGGTCACGCCGCTGCATCTCGACCTGACGCACGCGGGATCGCTTGCTATGCTTAACGCCGCATATTGCTGAATACGCTCTGGTGGGGGTTAGGCGTGGGGGTTTCTGACGTGCGTCGGACTGTGGGGATCATCGGGATCGGATGCCTCCTGACGGGCTGTATTCCGAACATGGAGCCACCAACCCGCCCCGCCGATCCGTTTCCAGCGTCCCCCGCTCCGGTCGAGCATCCTGTGCCGGCGACATCGCCGACACCGATCGCGACGCCCCATCCCCAACCGATGACGGGCACGCCCCCGTCGACAACCGCCCGCCCGCCGATCCGCCGATCGGTCCCGGTCGGTCCGGGTGCCACCACCCCAGCCAGAACGGCAGCGCGAACGACACCACGCACGCCCCTTCCCCGGCCTGTCGTCGACACGCCACCACAGGCCCCGGCGGGGCGCACGCCGGTATCGTCGCTGCCCGCCCCGCGTCCGTCCTGGGAAATCCGTCCCGTCACGCCCGATGCGCGCGAGATTGCGGGTTCGACCTATGTCGTCCGGCCGGGCGACACATTGAGCGTCGTCGCCGATCGCAGTGGTGCCGGGTCCGAGGCGATCGCACGCGCCAACAACCTGACGCCGCCCTATGTCATTCGCGCCGGGCAGACCCTGATCATCCCCGCCGGGCGCTTCCATATGGTCCGCTCCGGGGAAAGCGGCATCGCGATCGCGCGCGCTTATGGTGTGCCATGGTCGCGCATCGTCGAGGCCAATGGACTGACCGAGCCCTTTGTCCTGCGGGCGGGCCAGCGCATCCTGATCCCCGGTACACCGATGGGTGCGCCCGCCAGCACCGCGGCCGAGCGGGCGGCGGCCTTCACCCTGGACGTCGATGACATCCTGACCGGCGGCGAACCCGCGCTCGCCACCAATCAGGCCCCCGCCAGGCCCAGCCCAACGCCACGCCGCGTCCTGCCGCCGACCGCCGTCGTCGCGGCGCCGCCACGCCTGAACTCCGGCTTTGCCTGGCCGGTCGAAGGCCGCATCATGAAGCGTTTCGGCGCTGGCTCCAGCGGGGAGCGCAATGACGGCATCAAGATCGCGGTGCCGACCGGCACGCCGATCAAGGCGACGGCCGACGGCGTGGTCGCCTATGTCGGGGACGGGATTGCGGCGTTGGGCGGCCTCGTCATCGTCAAGCATGGCGGAAGCTGGACCAGCGTCTATGGCCACGCCTCCAAGCTGCTGGTGCAGCGCGGGCAGAGCGTGAAGCGCGGCCAGACGCTGGCGCTGTCCGGCCAGACCGGCTTTGCCGACCGGCCCGAACTGCATTTCGAACTGCGTCGTGGCCGCACCCCCGTCGACCCGCTCAGCCAGTTGCCGTCACGCTGATCCCCCGTCCGCCTTCCTGAACATTTGCTAACAGCCGGTTCAGGATTCGGAACGCCGCGGCCTGCCATAGGTTGGCAAGGATCATGGGGCCGTTGCCCCCGGGAGTTGGCGTATGAAGAGGATGCTTCGGATTTTCGCGGTGATCGGCCTGTCCGTGGCCGGTGTGGCGGCCACCACCACGCTTCCCGTGACCAGCGCGCAGGCGCAGGGCTGGCGGGACGATGGCCCGCGTCGCGACCGCGATCGTCGCGACGATCGACGAGACTGGCGCGATCAGCGTCGCGGCGATCAGGGCAATTGGCGTGGCGAACGGTTGGGCGAGCGTCGGGGATGGCGCGACGATCGCGGCTGGCGGGGCGACGACTGGCGTGCCCGGCGCGAGGCGCGTATCGCCCGCGAATATGACCGCGCGCGGCGCACCCCCGGTTATGTCGATCCGCGCTCGCAGGGCGACTATACCAATTACACGGGTCCCGGGTCGGGCTATCGCCCCTGCCGCTATGTCCAGCGCAACGGTCGCACCGTCTGCCGCTGATCGGAACGGACCGGATTGCGCGGCGGAGGGTGACGAACGCGGATCGGCGGTGTAACGGCCAGTCGTTATGGCATACACATCCGATCTGCTTCGCACCCTGGATGAACGGGGTTACGTCCACCAGATGACCGATGCCGCCGCGCTAGACCGGCTGGCGGCGTCGGGGGTGGTGCCCGGCTATATCGGCTTCGACCCCACCGCGCCGTCGCTGCATGTCGGCAGCCTGGTGCAGATCATGCTCCTGCGCCGCATGCAGCAGACCGGCCACAAGCCGATCGTCCTGATGGGCGGCGGCACCGGCAAGATCGGCGACCCCAGCTTCAAGGACGAGGCGCGCAAGCTGCTCGCGGAGGACGGGATCCAGGCCAATGTCGCCTCGATCAAGCGCATCTTCGAACGCTTCCTGACCTTCGGCGACGGCCCCAGCGATGCGGTGATGGTCGACAATGCCGACTGGCTCGACAAGCTGGAATATATCCCCTTCCTGCGCGAGGTGGGGCAGCATTTCTCGGTCAACCGAATGCTCTCGTTCGACTCGGTGAAGCTGCGGCTCGACCGCGAACAGTCGCTCAGCTTCCTCGAATTCAACTACATGATCCTCCAGGCCTATGACTTCCGCGAGCTGGCGCAGCGTCATGGCTGTCGCCTGCAGATGGGCGGGTCGGACCAGTGGGGCAATATCGTCAACGGCATCGAACTGGCCCGCCGCATGGACGGGACCGAGGTGTTCGGCCTGACCACCCCGCTGATCACCACCGCGGACGGCGGCAAGATGGGCAAGACCATGGCGGGTGCGGTCTGGCTGCACGAGGACCAGTTGCCGCATTTCGATTACTGGCAATTCTGGCGCAACACCGACGACCGGGACGTGGGCCGCTTCCTGCGGCTGTTCACCGACCTGCCGCTGGACGAGATCGCGCGTCTCGAAAAGCTGGAAGGCGCGGAGATCAACGAGGCCAAGAAGATCCTCGCCAACGAAGCCACCGCCATGTGCCGTGGCCGCGCGGCGGCGGAGGAAGCGGCCGAAACCGCACGCCGGACCTTCGAGGAAGGCGCGGCGGGTGCGGCTTTGCCGAGCTTTACGGTGACGGGCGGATCGATCCCCATCGTCGATGCGCTGATCGGGCTGGGCTTCGCCAAGTCCAAGGGCGAGGCGCGGCGGCTGATCGCGGGCGGCGGCGCGCGCGTCGATGGCGAGAAGGTGGCGGACGAGAATGCCGTCATCGCGATCGGCGCCGAGCCGGTGAAGGTTTCGTCGGGCAAGAAGAACCACGGGCTGTTGACCGGGGCGTAAGGCCTTCGAGTTCGCTCAGGCTGAACGGGGGTTGGGGAACCAACCCCACTTCCCAAAGCTGTACCCCGGCCTGCGCCGGGGTACGTCCCGGTCGATGGGCCCGCCCCACCGTCACCCGCGCCGCACGACCACCGCCCCCGCGATGACGAGCGCGACGCCGACGACCTTGCCGATCGTCACCGGCTCCACCCGCACCCCGAACAGCCCGAAATGGTCGACGATCAGTGCCGCGACCAACTGGCTCGCGATCGCCGCCGTCAAGGCCACCGAAATGCCCAGCCGGGGCGCGGCATAGGCCAGGACCGCAACAAACCCCGCGCCATAAAATCCGCCCAACCACGCCCAGCCGGGCGCGCCCTTCAGCGTCGCCGGGCCAGTCCGGTCGATCGCCGCCCAGGCGACCATGAGAACCACCGCTCCGATCAGGAACGAGGTCAGCGCCGCCAGCACCACCGACCCCGACGCCTTGGCCAGTGCGGCGTTGGTCGGCGGCTGGATCGCCAGACCGATACCGGCGATCAGGACGAGGATGAGCGGAAAGATGGCAGCCATATCGGCGGACCCAACGCCGGGCGGAACGCTTCGTTCAGCCCGAGCGCAAAAGCGCCACGCCCGCATCCCGCTCGAAGAGATAGAGCGCTGTCCGCGCCGCCTGGCCCCGAGGGGCCTCCAATCCCCCGTCCCGGTCGATCAGCAGCCGCGCATCATCCTGCGCGCATTGCATCAGGTCGGCCATATTCTCCGGCGTCGCGAGCCGGAACGCCATCTCCCCCGACTGCCGCGTGCCGAGCAGTTCGCCCGCCCCGCGCAACCGCAAATCCTCCTCGGCTATGCGAAAGCCGTCATTGGTCTCGCGCATCAATGCCAACCGCGCGCGCGACGTCTCCGACAGATGCGTGCCGCGCAGAAGCAGGCACCGCGACAGCCCCCCGCCCCGCCCGACGCGCCCGCGCAACTGATGTAGCTGGGCGAGGCCGAAGCGGTCGGCATGTTCGATCACGATCAGCGTGGCGTTGGGCACGTCCACCCCCACCTCGATCACCGTCGTCGCGACCAGCACGCCCAGCCGGCCGCCCGAAAAGGCCTCCATCACCGCATCCTTTTCGGCGGGCTTCATCTTGCCATGGACGAGGCCGACCCGCTCGCCGAACCGCGCGCGAAGGCTTTCGGCGCGCATCTCGGCGGCGGCGAGATCGGACTTTTCGCTCTCCTCGACCAGCGGACAGACCCAATAGGCCTGCCCGCCATCGGACAGATGGCGGCCCAGCGCATTGACCACCTCGTCCAGCCGGTCCTCGGACACCACGCGCGTCTCGATCGGCTGGCGACCGGGGGGCATCTCGTCCAACCGGCTGACGTCCATCTCACCATAATTGGCCAGCGTCAGGGTGCGCGGGATCGGGGTCGCGGTCATCGCCAGCAGATGCGGCGGCGCCTTGCCCTTGGCCGACAGCATCATCCGCTGCGCCACGCCGAAACGGTGCTGCTCGTCCACCACCACCAAAGCCAGGTCGCGATAGGTCACGGTTTCCTGAAAAATGGCGTGGGTGCCGACGAGGATGTCGATCTCGCCGGCCGCGAGCGCCATCAACGTGGCCTCCCGCGCCTTGCCCTTGTCGCGGCCCGTCAGCACCGCGATCTCGACCGGCAGCCCAGCCAGCGTCTTGCGGAGCGTCTCATAATGCTGGCGCGCGAGGATTTCGGTCGGGGCCAGCATCGCCGCCTGCGCGCCTGCCTCGACCGCGATCAGCATCGCCATCGCCGCGACCAAAGTCTTGCCCGCGCCGACATCGCCCTGGAGCAATCGCAGCATCGGCGCGTCCTGCGCCAGGTCGCCCTCAATCTCGCGCACCGTCCGGCTCTGCGCCCCGGTCAGCGTATAGGGCAGCTTGAGCATGTCTCTCAAACGCCCGTCGCCGTTCAGCGCCCGCCCGCGCCGCTTGCGGGTATCGGCACGGACCAGCGTCATGGCGAGCTGGTTGGCGAACACCTCGTCATAGCCCAGCCGCTCGCGCGCCTTGGCGTCCGCCGGATCGGCATGGACCCGAGCAAGCGCGTCCTTCCAGTCGGGCCAGCCGCGCTGCGCCTTCAACCCCGGCTCGATCCATTCGGGCAGTTCCGGCGCGCGCTCCACCGCCTGCACCGCCAGCGCCCCCAACCGCCGCGAGGTGATCCCTTCCGACAACGGATAGATGGCCTCGCGCTCGCGAAAGTCCTCGTTACTGTCGCCCAGATCGGGATGGACGATCTGCAGATCCTGTCCGTACAGGTCGAGGCGGCCGGACACGACCTTGGTTTCCCCGATCGGCAGCAGCTTCTTCACCCAGCCCGAATTGCCGCCGAAATAGACCAGCGCGACGCTGTTGCCCGCTGCGTCCTCGGCCCGCACCCGTGTCGGCCCGCGAGGGGAGGACGACACGCGGTGCTCCTTCACGGTCAGCGGGATGGAAATAACCCGCCCCGCGTCCGACACCATCAGTTCGTCGCGCGGGAAGCGATCGATATGCCCGGTCGGCAGGTGAAAGGCGACATCGACCACCCGCGCAATGCGCAGGCGTTCGAGCGGCTTGGCGAGGCCGGGTCCGACGCCTTTCAGCGACGTGACCTCGGCGAACAGCGGATTGAGGATATCGGGACGCATGACTAGATGGGTCTGTATAGCCTTCCGCCCGCGCGCCGCCAGAGCATGTGGGCCATATCTCGTCCGATCGGAGCCCCATGGACCACGAAACCCGTATCAAGCGTCTCCGCTTCCGCGCATGGCATCGCGGCACCAAGGAAGCCGACCTGATGATCGGCGGCTTTTTCGACGCACATCACGAGACCCTGTCCCTGGAGGAACTCGACTGGTTCGAGGCGCTGCTGGAAGAACAGGATGTCGACATCATGGCCTGGGCGATCGGAACCCAGCCCTGCCCCCCGCAATGGGATGGCCCGGTGATGCAGCGGATGCGCGCGCTGAATTTCGTGCCGATCGCCCGGTAACTTATCCCTGCGCGGACGTTCAACCGCCTATATCTCCCAGTTTCGGAACCCCATGCCCGATATCAAGACGATCCTGTCCGCCAAGAGCCCGCTGACCCTGTCGGGTGTTCCGGCGGGGTTCCTGCCGGTGCTGCTCGCCGACCTGTCGCGCGCCGCGACGACGCGCGCGGTGTTCATCTGCGCCGACGAAGCACAGATGCGCGAACTCGCTTCCACCGCGACCTATTTCGCGCCGGAGCTGGAGGTGATGCAGATCCCGGCCTGGGACTGCCTGCCCTATGACCGCGCCTCGCCGACCTTGCGCGTCATGGCGGAACGGATCGCAGGGCTGCACCGATTGCAGGCCAAGCCGAAGACGCCGCAATTGGTCCTGACCACCGCCAATGCCGCGACCCAGCGGGTGCTGACGCCGTTCCGCATCCGGCAACTGGTCGCGCGTCTGGCCCCCGGCGAGCGGATCGGGCTGGAGAAGCTGTCGACGCTGCTCCAGGCGAACGGCTATGTCCGTACCGAGACGGTGCACGACCAAGGCGAATTCGCGGTGCGCGGCGGCTTGGTCGACCTGTTCCCCAGCGGCGAGGAACAGGCACTCCGCCTCGACTTTTTCGGCGACGAGATCGAAAGCGTCCGCACCTTCGACCCCGCCGACCAGCGGACGACGGGGCGGATCGAAGGCTTTACCCTGCTTCCTGCCTCCGAAGCGCTGCTCGACGAGGAATCGATCAAGCGCTTCCGCACCCGCTATCGCGAGACCTTCGGCGCGACCGCGACCGGCGACCCGCTCTATCAGGCGGTGTCGGAGGGGCGGCGCATGGCGGGCATGGAACATTGGCTGCCGCTGTTCGAGGAGAAGCTGTCGACGCTGTTCGACCATCTGGGCGACGGGGCCGTGGTAGTGCGCGACAGCGGCGTCGCGGCGGCGGCGAGCGGCCGGTTCGACGCGATCGCCGACTATTACGAAAACCGCAAGCGCGCCGAAGCCGCCCAGCCCGGCAGCTTCCGGCCGCTGCCCGCCAAATCGCTCTATCTGGCCCCGAAAGAATGGGAAGCCGGGCTGGAGGCCTCGACCGCGCATCTCGTCTCGCCCTTTCACGAACCGGAAAGCGCGGCCGTCCTCGATTTCGAGGTGGACGGTGCACGCGACTTCGCCCCCGAACGCGCGGCGCACGCCAATATCTATGAGGCGGTGGTCGATCACGTCGAGGCCTTGCGCAAGGAAGGCCGCAAGCCCGTCCTCGCCAGCTATTCCAACGGCGCGCGCGAACGGCTCGGCAGCCTGCTCAAGGACCATGGCCTGAAGGGCGCCAAGGCCGCCGAAACCTGGCAGGAAGCGCTAGGCATCGCCGATACGTCGAAAAGCTTCGGCGTCGCACTCGTCGTCCTGCCGCTCGACCATGGCTTCACCGCGCCGGGCATCGCGGTGCTGACCGAGCAGGACATGCTGGGCGACCGGCTGGTCCGGCGGCAGAAGCGACGCAAGTCGGCCGATGCCTTCCTGGCCGAACTGGCGACGCTTTCGCCGGGCGACCTGGTGGTGCACTCGGACCATGGCATCGGTCGCTATGAGGGGCTGACCTCGATTCCCGTGGGCAAGAGCCCGCATGACTGCGTCGCGCTCTCCTATGCGGGCGGCGACAAGCTCTATGTGCCGGTCGAGAATCTCGAAGTCCTGACCCGCTACGGCTCGGGCGAGGATGGCGCGACGCTCGACCGCCTGGGCGGTGAGGCGTGGCAGCGGCGCAAGTCGAAGATGAAGGAGCGCATCCGCGAGATCGCGGGTGAGCTGATCGCCACCGCCGCCGAACGCGCGCTGCGCCCCGGCGAAGTGGCCGAGCCCGACAGCGCGGGCTATCCGGCGTTCGTCGACCGCTTCCCCTATGAGGAAACCGACGATCAGGATCGCGCCATCGACGATGTGCTGGGCGACCTGACCGCAGGCAAGCCGATGGACCGGCTGGTCGTCGGCGATGTCGGCTTCGGCAAGACCGAAGTGGCGCTGCGCGCCGCCTTCGTCGCGGCGATGGCGGGGATGCAGGTGGCGGTGGTCTGCCCGACCACGCTGCTTGCCCGCCAGCATTACAACAACTTCGTCCAGCGGTTCGAGGGCTTTCCGATCAAGATCGGCCGCCTCTCCCGCCTCGTCACCGCGACCGAGGCGAAGAAGGTCAAGGACGGCGCGGCGTCGGGCGACATCGACATCGTCGTCGGCACCCATGCGCTGCTGGCGAAGAATGTCGAGTTCAAGCGGCTCGGCCTCGTCATCGTCGATGAGGAACAGCGGTTCGGCGTCACCCACAAGGAACGGCTGAAGGCGCTGAAGGCCGATGTCCATATGCTGACGCTGACCGCCACGCCGATCCCGCGCACGCTGCAAATGGCGATGTCGGGCTTGCGCGAACTGTCCGTGATCCAGACCCCGCCGGTCGATCGGCTGGCGGTGCGCACCTATGTCATGCCCTGGGACCCGGTGGTGCTGCGCGAGGCGCTGCTGCGCGAACATTATCGCGGCGGGCAGAGCTTCCTCGTCACCCCGCGCGTCGCCGATTTGCCCGATATCGAGGAGTATCTGCGCAAGGAGGTGCCCGAGGTCCGCTATGTCGTCGCGCACGGCCAGATGTCGCCCACCGAGGTCGAGGAGCGCATGTCCGCCTTCTACGACCGCAAGTTCGAGGTGCTGGTGTCGACCACCATCATCGAGAGCGGCATCGACATTCCCTCCGCCAATACGATGATCGTCAACCGCGCCGACCGTTTCGGCTTGGCCCAGCTCTATCAGTTGCGCGGGCGGGTCGGCCGGTCGAAGACGCGCGCCTATGCCTATATGGTCACCCCGCCCGAACGGATGATGACCGAGGCGGCGGAGAAAAGGCTGAAGGTGCTGTCCGACCTGGATTCGCTGGGCGCGGGGTTCCAGCTAGCCAGCCACGACCTCGACATTCGAGGTGCTGGCAACCTGCTCGGCGACGAACAGTCGGGGCATATCAAGGAGGTCGGCTACGAACTTTACCAGTCGATGCTGGAAGAGGCGATCCTGGAGGCCAAGGCGGGCGGCGCGTTCGAGAAAAAGCGTGACTTCTCACCGCAGATCACCGTCGATGCGCCGATCCTGATCCCGGATGATTACGTCCCCGATCTCGACCTGCGCATGGGGCTGTATCGCCGCCTCAACGATCTGGAAAAGAACAGGGAAGTGGAGGAGTTCGCCGCCGAGATGATCGACCGCTTCGGCCCCCTGCCCGAGGCGACCGACAACCTCATCCAGGTCATCAAGATCAAGCTGAACGCCAAAAAGGCCTGCATCGCCAAGATGGATGTTGGGCCGCGCGGCGTGCTGGTCGCGTTCCACGACAATCGTCCGGCCAATGTCGACGGGCTGTTCGCCTATGTCGAGCGGCTGGGCGAATTGGCCAAGCTGCGCCCCGACGGCAAGCTGGTGCTCAACCGCGCCTGGCCCGATGCCAAGGCGCGGCTGCACGGCGCGCTGCAACTGTCGAAGGGGCTGGCGAAGGCGGCGGGCTGACGGCCCGTCCGCCACTCCGCTCCGCCGGATGGGAGAGGGACGGTTCCCCGCCCCTCAACTGCTGTGGTCGGAGACGATCTTCCACCCATCGGCGCGGCGCTCGAAGACGAGGCTCGTCATCCCGCTTTCCTCCTTCGCGCCGCCCGACAATATCCAGCGTGCGAACAGGATGCGACGCTCGCCGATCCGCTTGAGGTCGAGAAACTCGAAACGGAGCGTTCCCCGGCTGTTCGTGCTTCCGGCAAAGCTCGCCCGGTAATTGTCGGCGATCGCCGCCTTGCCCCGGATCAGCCCCTTGCGCCCGACGAAGACGGCATCGGGCGCATAGATGGCCATGAAGCGGTCGAGATCATTCGCGTTCCATCCGGCCGCGCTGGCCAGCATCGCTGCGCGGATGCCCGCCTCGGCCGGATCGGCGGCGGGCGCGGCCGCGTGAACGGCAATGGGGGCCAGCGCGATCGTCGCCAGCGTCATCAATCGGCGCATGCCATCTCCTCTTCTACCATGGCGAGCAGCGCAGCCTCGTCGAGAGGCGCGGCGCGCAGGAATCCCTGATAGGTTTCGCAGCCCAGCCGCCCCAGCAGTTGCGCCTGCTCGCGCGTTTCCACGCCCTCCGCGACGATGCCCATGCCGAGCTGGTTGGCGATGCGGATGATGCCGCGCACCACGATCCGGTCCCGCTTCGATCCGTCGACCTCGGCCACGAGCGCGCGGTCGAGCTTGATATAGTCGATGGGCAGGCTGGTGAGATAGGCGAGGCTGGAATAGCCGGTACCGAAATCGTCGATCGCCACCCGCACGCCCGCGCCGCGCAAGCTGTCGAGCACGGTCGCGGCGCGGTCCAGTTCGCTGATCAGGCCCGTTTCGGTGATCTCTGCGGTCAGCCGCTCGATCGGGAAACCGCTCGCGGCCACCCGATCAAGGAAGATCCGGGCGAACCCCGCGCGCCCGACATCGGCCGCGGTGATGTTGACCGACAGGCGAAGATGGGACAGCGAGGCCGGCCATTTCGCCGCCCGGTGCAACGCGATCTGCTGGATATGGTCCGACAATGCCAGCCCAAGATCGGCGCGCTCGGCGGCGGCGAACAGCGGGTCGGCACCCAGCGCCCCCAGCGTCGGATGCCGCCAGCGCGCCAGCGCCTCGACCCCGGTGATCCGCCCCGTCCTGATCGCGACCTGCGGCTGGAAGACCACGTCGATCTCGCCGCGCTCGATCGCATGATGCAGGTCCGCGCCCAGCACATCGAGCGGTGCGACATTGCCGGGATGGGCAAAGCGCAGCATCGCACCGTCGCTCGCCCGCGCCTGTCCCAGCGCTTCGGCCGCGCGCGCCAGCAACGAGCCGGGATCCTCGCCCGGCCGATGCTCCGCCAGCCCCAGGCGGACGCCCAACCGGATCGGCACCGCCCCCGCCTGGAACGGCAGGGCCAGCAGCGCCTCCAGCGCCTCGGCGATGCCGCGCGCCCGGCCCGGCCCGGCCCGCCCCGCCATCACGAACTCCGAACCGCCCGACCGCGCCACGATCGCGTCATCGCCGAACGCCTGGGCCGCCACCGTCTGCATCCGCGCCTCGACCGCGCGCAGCAGCATGTTGCCCGCCGGGCGGCCATGCGCCGCGTTGATCAGGTCCAGCCGCGACAGCGACACGATGATCGCGATGCATCCGTGATCCCGGCCGATCACATCGGCGATCCAGCGATGGACCTCGCCCACCTCGCCGCCCGCATGGCTGCGCCGCCGCCGTACGTCGAGCGTCCGCCGCGCATGACGCTCGGCGAGCCTGACGGTGGCATGGATCATCGGATCGTCCACCCCCGGCGGCAGGATATGGGTGGCCCCCGCCGAAACGAAGGCGTTCAGCGTCTCGGCCATCGTATCGGGCACCGCGACCAGCATGGCCGAGCCGGTCGCCGCGATCACCGCGCCCAGCGCCTGTACCGCGCGAAGCCCGTCATCGCCCGGTCCCGACGCGTCGATCAGCGCGACCCGCGCCTCGCTGGCCAGGAAGGAAGCGACCAGCGTATCCCCGGCTGGCGGATCGCCCTCGCCCGGCGCCATCGACCAGATCGCCCAGCCCGCCCGGATCACGGCCTCGTCCAGTCGCGGTGGGGGCGAACCATGGTCCAGCGCGGATGCCGCGTCATGGGAAGCAGGAGCGTGGAACGAAACCGTGAAGACCGCCGTTCCTCCACGGTGGGCATTAAATCCGAACTCTTCCTGCGTCATTCGAGCATTCTATCGACACGGATCTGGATCACCAACGTCTATCCATCTTGTCGCCGTCCCGGCATGGGGCTACCTCAATGACAATGGCTTGTGCCTCTGCCTCGACCACCGGCTCGCTGATCGATCAGCACGGCCGCACAATCCGTTATTTGCGGATCTCGGTGACCGATCGGTGCGACCTGCGATGCCGCTATTGCATGGCCGAGCAGATGACCTTCCTGCCGCGCGCCAAGCTGCTGAGCCTCGACGAGATTGCGATCATCGCCGAACGCTTCATCGCGCGCGGCGTCACCCGCATCCGCCTGTCGGGTGGCGAGCCGCTGGTGCGGCGCGATGTCGCCGATCTGGTCCGGCGGCTGGGCGGCCATGTCGGGCAAGGGCTCGACGAACTCACCATGACCACCAATGGCACCCGCCTGGCCGAACATGCCGAAGCGCTGGTCGACGCAGGTGTGCGCCGCATCAATGTCAGCCTAGACAGCCGCGATCCCGACCGGTTCCGCTACATCACACGTCATGGCGACGTGGACCAGGTGATCCGCGGCATATTGACCGCGCGCGACGCCGGGCTGGCGATCAAGATCAACATGGTCGCGCTCAAGGGGCTGAACGAGGACGAGATCGCCGCGATGCTCGCATGGTGCGTCGCCGAGGGGCTGGACCTGTCGCTGATCGAAACCATGCCCCTGGGCGCGATCGATGAGGATCGGGTCGACCGTTTCCTCCCGCTCACCCAGATATTCGACGATCTGTCCACGCGCTTCTCCCTTGCGCGCGCCGGGCATCGGACGGGGGGCCCCGCCCGCTATTGGCAGGTCGAGGGCACGACCACGCGGCTCGGCCTGATCTCGCCCCTGACCGCGAATTTTTGCGACGGTTGCAACCGCGTAAGGCTGACGACCGAAGGCAAGCTGTATATGTGTCTGGGGCATGAGGATCAGGTGGATTTGAAGGCCGCCCTGCGCGACGGCGGTATCGCAGGGCTGGACGCGGCGATCGACGCCGGGCTCGCGGCCAAGCCCGCCCGGCATGATTTCCGGATCGAAACGGGCGCGGCTCCGGCGGTGGCGCGGCATATGAGCGTGACCGGCGGATGACGATTCCCGTCCGGCGGGCGCTGGTCGCCTCGCCCACCGCGCCCGCACAGGCCGCCGCCGCCGATCTGGCCCAGAGCGCCGATTGGGTCGATTTCGACGAAGCCGATTATGTCATCGCACTGGGGGGGGACGGCTTCATGCTCCAGACCCTGCACCGCATGCTGGAGCGGCGACGCGGCGCGGTGCCGGTGTTCGGGATGAACCTGGGCACCGTCGGCTTCCTGATGAACGAATGGCGCAGCTATGGGCTGGAGGACCGGCTGTCCCGCGCCAAGCCCTTCCGCGTCACCCCGCTGACGATGACCGCGACCGGGATCGACGGAAGGGTCCACACTCTGCCCGCGATCAACGAGGTTTCGCTGCTGCGCGAAACCCGCCAGACCGCGAAGCTGGAGGTGATGGTCAATGGACGCATCGTCCTGCCCGAACTGGCCTGTGACGGGATCCTCGCCGCGACGCCCGCCGGGTCGACGGCCTATAATTTCTCGGCGCAGGGGCCGATCCTGCCGCTGGGATCGGCCCTGATCGCGCTCACCCCGATAAGCCCCTTCCGCCCCCGACGCTGGCGCGGCGCGATCCTGCCCGACAAGGCGCGCATCTCGATCCGCGTGCTCGATCCGGGCAAGCGCCCCGTCTCGGCCGTCGCCGACCAGCGCGAGGTGCGCGACGTGGCGCAGGTCGACATCTGCATGGACCGCTCGCGCGAACTGACCCTGATGTTCGACCCCGAACATGCGCTGGACGATCGCATCACCATGGAGCAGTTCGTCGCCTGACCGGACGAATTATCCACAGCTTTGGCGGATGAAGCATCGAAAAACCGTCAGAAAAGGGGTTGCGGCTTTTTTCGAGCCCTATATAGAGCCCCTCCACAGCGCCGGTACATTCCCTGATAGCTCAGCGGTAGAGCTCTCGACTGTTAATCGAGCGGCCGTAGGTTCGAATCCTACTCAGGGAGCCACCGGCGCTGTCTCTTCCCAGACAGCGCCAACCAGGACGGATCAGCCGTCGATCACATGCGGAACGAACCGCGCGGTGTTCGAGGTGATCAACCCATCCTCGCGGATTCCCATCCCCACCGGCGCGCCGTCGACCACCCAGCTTCCCAGCACCGGAAAGCATCCCGGCGCCATCTCGGGCAGGCGGTAGAGCGACTGATAGACATAGCCCTCCTCACCATACTCCCCCGCCGTCTCCGCAATGATCGCGCCCGCCCGGCGAATCGAGACATTCGCCCCCTCTCGCGACAAGAGCGGCTTGGCGACCGCATCGCCCGCCGGAACGGTGAAGCTGGCGGGCAGCAGATTGGGGTGACCGGGAAACAGATCCCATAGCACCGGCAGGATCGCCTTGTTCGACCAGAGCATCTTCCAGATCGGCTCGATCCAGACGAGATCGCCGCGTTCGAGATTGTCGAGCAGATGCGGGGCGAATTCCTCGTGGACCAGCCACTCCCAAGGGTAGAGCTTGAACAGCGCCTCGATCCGCATATCGCCTTCATCGACGAAGCAGTGATCGTCATGGTGCCACCCGATGGCATCCATCAGGATGGGCACGGTGGCGATCCCGGCACCCTCGGCGGTATCGCGCAGATAGGCGGCGGTGATCGCATCCTCGCCCGCCTGATCGGCGACATGCGCGACATGCAGCGTCGCGGGCAGATCGGGGGCCAGTTCGCTCCAGCGCGCAACCAGCGCCTCATGCAGGCTGTTGAACTGGTCGAGCGCGGGAAAACACTCTTCCTTCCACGCCCATTGCACGACCGCGGCCTCCAGCAACGCAGTCGGCGTGTCGCAATTGAACTCGAACAGCCTGGGCGCGTCCCGCCCGTCGAACCCCAGGTCGAACCGCCCGAAATTGAGCGCGGGCGGCTCGGCCTCCCAGGCTTCGCGAATGGGATCGTGAAAGACCGGCGGGATGCCGAATCGCGCCAGCAGGCGGGGTTCGCTGACCACCGCCTCGCCCGCCGCCAGGAACAGCCGGTAAAGCTCCGCAGTCGCGGCCTCGATCCGATCGATCTGGCCGCGCGTGAAGCGGTAGCAGGCGCTTTCGTCCCAATAGGGCCGTTCGGGTCCGTCGTGCCAGATCAGGCCGAGCGCCTCGACCTTGTGGCGCCAGTCGGGCCGGGGCGACAGGCTCTGCCGGATCATGCGTGCGCGCTGCCGAAGATGCGGGCCGACGATCCGAAGCCGCCCCGGCTGACCGCTGCCGAGCGGGTCATCGCACTGCCCGCGGGCGCAACGGCATAGCGGATACCGGGCGCGGGCCGGAAGGTGCCACCTGTCGCCCTCTCGCCATAATAGGGAATGGTGCGCCCG
Organism: Sphingomonas sp.; assembly: GCF_039594485.1. Classification (GTDB taxonomy): domain Bacteria; phylum Pseudomonadota; class Alphaproteobacteria; order Sphingomonadales; family Sphingomonadaceae; genus Sphingomonas. Next base: position 103,634 of record NZ_JBCNNI010000012.1, read on the forward strand.
CGTCCCAGAAAATACCAGAAGGCACCCGCGCCCCCGCCGACCCTGTTCTGGCGACAGCGATCATCGGGCAGGCGCGTGCCCTGCGCGTCGGTGCAGATCGCGGTGTCATTGTCGGCGGTCCAATTGTCGTCCGCCTTGGCGCGATTGCATCCGGCCGCGAGCAAAATAGCGGCCAGCGCCGTCGTGCATTTCAGATTGAAAGCCATCAAGTCCCTCCCCGACGCATCATGCGCAGGACGGACAGGCTTGGCCATCCTCTGGATCGCGGACCTCCATCAGGAAAGGGCGGCGGCCATCCGACCACCGCCCCGTCCGGGTCGCGCCGTTACCGGCAGCGGACCTTGCCACGATCGATCGAACGCCCGAGCAGCGCGCCGCCGCCCGCGCCCAGCAGCGTGCCCAGCGTACCACCGCCGATCACATTGCCCAGCACGCCGCCGCCGACCGCACCGACCACCAACCCGGTGGTGCCGTCATTGCGCTTGCAATAAGTCCGGCCGTCGCGGCCACGGAAAACCTGGTCGTCGCGGTTCAGACGACGCTCACGATGGTTTCCGCGGCGGTAATCTCGCGACGGTTCCCAATCGTTGCGATCGCCATGCCAGCGATAATCGCGATCCTGGGCGACCGCCGGGGTGGCGGCGATCGGCGCGGCGACGGTCATGACCGCGAGAGCGGCGAGCAGCGGGGCTTTCATGGGAGTTTCTCCTTGTTCCTCAATGTCGCTCAACGCATGTGCGGAGTTCGTGTTCAATTCCGGCGAGACGGGTGGCATCGATCCGGCGGCTGAGGCATTGATCGGTCATGCGACAGGCGACCACCCTTCTTTCGTTCGACACCCATGGCCAGGGGCTGACCGAGATCACCCGCCCCGTGACGCGCTGGGTAGCGGAACAGGGCATGGACGAGGGGCTGCTGACCCTGTTCTGCCGCCACACCTCGGCCTCGCTGATCATCCAGGAAAATGCCGCGCCCGAGGTGAAGACCGATATCCTTGCCTATTTCGCCCGACTCGCGCCCGAAGATACGCGCGCTTATGCCCATGACGATGAAGGGCCCGACGACATGCCCGCGCACCTGCGTGCCATTCTGACCGGCGTTCACCTGTCGATCCCGCTGATCGGCGGACGGCTGGCGCTAGGGACCTGGCAGGGCATCTATTTGTTCGAGCACCGCCGCGCTGCGCATCAACGGCAAATTGCAATCCATATGGCCGGTATGTGACGCACTATTCATCGCGGGAGCCAAACCGTTCATCGACCGTTTTGACGAGATAGGCTAAACGGGCAACAGCTACAGGGCTGTTGCCGTCCGGCCCGGTCGGGCGGCAAGGAAAGGAAGAAGTGTCCATGCAATTCGGTCGGAAGATCGCGCTCGCGCTGCTCGGCGCCAGCACCCTGATGGTCGCGGGATGCGCGACCGAAACCACCTACCGCCCCGCCACGGGATCGGGCTTCTATCGCACCGGCTATTCCGATCAGCAGCTCGAACCGGGCCGCTTCATCGTCAGCTTTGCGGGGAATACCGTGACGTCGCGCGACACGGTCGAACGCTATCTGTTGTTCCGTGCGGCCGAGCTGACGCTCGCCAATGGCTATGACTATTTCGTGATGGCCGATCGCGATACGCAGCTGCGCTCGCGCACCTATTCGACCCCCGGCGCGTTCGGTCCCGGCTTCGGTGGCTGGGGCGGTGGCTGGTGGGGCCCGTCGTGGCGCTATTATGGCCGCGGCTTTGGCTGGCGTAGCTGGGATCCATTCTGGGGCGATCCGTTCTTCGGCAACAACATGGATATCAACACCATCGACCGCTACGAAGCGACCGCCGAGGTGGTGATGCGCAAGGGTCCGATCCCGCGCGACAATCTGCGCGCCTTCGACGCGCGCGCGATCGTCAGCACGATCGGGCCGACGGTGGTCATGCCGAAGTAATTCGCGATACCATCATCCGACGAATTTGAGGGCGGCCATCGCGCGATGGCCGCCCCTTTTTCGTCTCAGGGCTTGTCGCCCCTCACGCGGCGCGCATTGACCATGCCGCGCAACGCCTCGGTCCGGCTTTGCAGTTCGGCCTTTTCAAAGAGCGACAGACCATCAGCGGCAAAGCGGTCCGCCAGCGATCCGATCGCCGCATCGTCACGCCGGAAGGAGCGCGCTTCGGCGCGGGAGATATCGCCGCTCCGCTGCCCCTCGCGGATCGATCGGCGAATGGCGGCGCGGTCCGCCTGGACACTGGGCTGGTTCGGCATGGTGGCGATGTCGGCGGGCGGCCCGACCTGCGTGAACTGGGCAGACGCAGCGGCCGGAAGCGCAACGATCGCGGCGGCCAGAATCGCTTGGTGTCTCATCCCTCTTTCTCCCTGCCCAAGCAGGATGACGCCGAGTTGCTGAACGCGCGCTGTCCGACGTGCCCCGATCGCCATCCCGGCAAAGGCAGACGAACGAACGCAGCGCCATAAAAAAGGCGGCGGGCCGAAGCCCACCGCCTTTTGCCAGAACCGCAGGGGCGACGGATCAGACCGTCACTGCCCCGTGGCAATGCTTGTACTTCAGCCCCGAACCGCACGGACACGGCGCGTTGCGGTTGACCCGCCCCTCCCATTGCGCCGGATCGCTGCCCAGGTCCGCACCTTCGGGCATCGGAATTTGCATCGGCGGCATTTGCGGCTGGAGCAGCCCACGCGCGGCGGCATCCCAGTCGTTGCTATTGTCCTCGCCGGTGAACGGATCGAAGTGCGAGGTGATGAAATCGGGCAGTTCGGGGAGTTCCGGCGGGGCCTGAATCTGGAACTGGGCATAGGCGATGGTGCGCGTCACATCCTCGCGGATATTGTCGAGCATCCGCTGGAACAGCGAAAACGCCTCGTGCTTATATTCGTTGATCGGCGTCTTCTGTGCATAGGCGCGCAGATGAACGACCTGGCGCAGCGCGTCGAGCGTCGCCAGATGCTCCTTCCAGTGATGGTCGAGATTCTGGAGCAGGATCGACTTTTCGACACTGGCCCAGGTTTCGGGCTCCAGTTCCTTGGCCTTGGCCTCGACCATCGCGTCGGCCTCGGCGGTCACGCGCTCCAGCACGATTTCGGGGTCGATCGCTTCCTCGGCCAGCCACGCGTCGAGCGGCGGCTCCAGGTTGAGCAGATCCTTGAGCTGCTGCTTCATGCCCGCGACATCCCATTGCTCGGGATAGCTGTTGGGCGGGCAGGCGCTGCCCACGATCGCGTTGACCGTCTCGACCCGCATGTCGGTGATCATCTCGCCCACCGTCTCCGCATCCATGATGTCGGCGCGCTGTTCGTAGATGACCTTGCGCTGGTCGTTCATCACGTCATCATATTCGACGACCTGCTTGCGGATGTCGTAGTTTCGCGCCTCGACCTTCTTCTGCGCGGTTTCGATCGCCTTGGTCAGCCACTTGCTGCCGATCGCCTCGCCATCCTCGATATTGCTGCGCATCATCTTGGCGAACAGCGTGTCCGGCCCGAAGATGCGGAGCAGATCGTCGTCGAGGCTGAGGTAGAAGCGCGACAGGCCCGGATCGCCCTGACGCCCCGAACGGCCGCGAAGCTGGTTGTCGATACGGCGGCTTTCGTGGCGTTCGGTGCCCAGCACGAACAGGCCGCCCGCCTCCAGCACCTTCTGCTTTTCGGCGATGATCTCGCCGCGGATGCGGGTCGCCGCTTCCTCATATTCCGGCGTGCCCTCGACCAGCTCGGGATGCTCGTCGAGCATGCGGAATTCCAGGTTGCCGCCCAGCTGAATATCGGTTCCGCGGCCGGCCATATTGGTGGCGATGGTGACGGCACCCAGGCGGCCCGCCTGCGCCACGATATGCGCTTCCATCTCGTGATAGCGCGCGTTCAGGACCTTGTGGGGCACGCCTTCCTGGGTCAGGAATTCGCTGAGCAGTTCCGACTTCTCGATCGAGACGGTGCCGACCAGCACCGGCTGGCCCTTGGCGGCGTGGTCGCGGATCTTCTTCGCGATCGCCAGGAACTTGTCCTGCGTGTTCTTGTAGAACTCGTCCTCCTCGTCGACGCGCGCGATCGGCAGGTTGGTCGGGATGGTGACGACGTTGATCTTGTAGATGTCGTAGAATTCGCCCGCTTCGGTGGCGGCGGTGCCGGTCATGCCCGAAATCTTCGGGTACATGCGGAAATAATTCTGGAAGGTGATCGAGGCCATGGTCTGGTTTTCGGGCTCGATATTGACGCCCTCCTTCGCCTCGACCGCCTGGTGGAGCCCTTCCGACCAGCGACGCCCGTCCATCATGCGGCCGGTGAACTCGTCGATGATGACGACCTTGCCATCCTTGACGATGTAATCGGTGTCGCGCTTGAACATCATGTTCGCGCGCAGCGCCTGGTTCAGGTGATGGACGACCTGGGTATTCTCGAAATCATAGAGATTTTCGCCCTGGAGCAGTCCGGCGGCCTCCAGCAGGCGCTCGGCGCGCTCGGTGCCGTCCTCGGTCAGGATGATCGACTTCTGCTTCTCGTCCTTCTCGTAATCGTCGGCGGTGAGCTGCTTCACGATCGCGTCGACGCTGATATACAGTTCCGACTTGTCGTCGGTCGGGCCCGAGATGATCAGCGGCGTGCGCGCCTCGTCGATCAGGATCGAGTCGACCTCGTCGACGATGGCGTAGTTGAAGGGGCGCTGCACCATCGACGTACGCTCATACTTCATATTGTCGCGCAGATAGTCGAAGCCGAACTCGTTGTTCGTGCCATAGGTGATGTCGGCCTCATAGGCCGCGCGACGCTGTCCGTCGTCCAGGTTCGGGATGATGGTGCCGGTGGTCATCCCGAGAAAGCCATAGATGCGGCCCATGGTCGCCGCGTCACGGCTGGCCAGATAGTCGTTGACGGTGACGACGTGGACGCCCTTGCCCGGCAGCGCGTTCAGATAGGTGGCGAGCGTCGCGACCAGCGTCTTACCCTCGCCGGTGCGCATCTCGGCGATCTCGCCCCGGTGCAGCACGATGCCGCCGATCATCTGCACGTCATAGTGACGCTGGCCGAGTACCCGCTTCGCGGCTTCGCGCACCGTGGCGAAGGCTTCGGGCAGCAGGCTGTCGAGCGTCGCGCCCTGATCGAGCTGTTCGCGGAACTTGACCGTCTGCGCGGCAAGCTGCTCGTCGGTCATCGCCTCCATTTCGGGCTCGAATGCCGCGATCTTGGCGATCGTGGGGCGAAGCGACTTGATGTAGCGGTCGTTGGACGAGCCGAACAGGGACTTGGCGAGGCCGCCGAACATAAGCGATTTCCTGACTGAAACGGTGTTGGAAGGCGCAGCCGCATCCTGGGAGCGGCGCGCGCGACGAAGATGATCGTGAAGGGCGCCGGCCACCGCCGACACCGGGCCAGTCCGCTATTCGCGCCGACGGCCGGTATAGGGCGCGATGATCGGCATCGGCGTGACCGCACGGTACAGCGGCAAAAGCCCCGCGCTGTCGACCAGCGTGGCCAGCGAGGGAACCGGACGTGTCGCGGCGCGCGCGACGGCCGCCTGCTGTGCCGCCGCGACGATGCTGCATTCCGCGACGACGCTCCGCGCCTCCTGCCCACGCGCGCTCGCGCCCACGCCGGTCAGCGCGGACAAAAGGGCGGAGAGGAGCAGAAGCAGGTTCATGCGAGACTTGTCTTAGGCAGATACGCGCGGCGCGTCCATCCGTTGCAAACGGATCGGCGGGTCCGATGGGAAATCGATCCCAGCCTTTATTTGGACGGCGGAAGAATCTGATATCCGATCCGCTCCATTTCATGCCCCTTGGGCGACGCGGAGGTGCCGACATCGAACCGACGGCGCAGGCGACAAGGCGTGGGAGCGACATCGACGTCCACAAAACCCACCTGCTGAAGGATCGTGCAGTTCACCGCATAGCCCGCCGGGTCCACATCGAAATCGGTTTGCCAGAAATGGAGCTTCTGCATGTCCTGCGGCCATGCTCCCGTCAGCGGGGGCATATCGCCGAAGCTGGTGTCCTTCAGCATCAGCACGCGAAAGCGCTGCGGGGTTCCGCCATTTCTCTGCGCGACCCCGACACTCATGCCCTGTGCGGCCGCCGCGCACGTCTGCGTCCGACCCTCCGCCGGCATCGTCCCCGAGGGGAGGATCGCGGCCTCGCAGCGGCTGACCGTCCCATCGCCTTCGACGGTGATGTCGAACCGGGTGGCCGAAGCGACCATCGGCTCGCGGTCCGGCAAGTTCCATCGAACGGGCAGCGTGTATTGGAAGGCGACCGCCTTGCCCCGCCGGTCGCGTACCTGTCTGAATATCGGCTTGCCGGTCTGGACCGCGCGACAGGTCGCCGCGTCGAGCGACGGCGAGACGGACTCGATGATCGTACAATTCGTGACCGTGCCGGTCGCGTCCACGGACAGTTTCGCGACCACGCGTCCCTGCTCGCCGGCGCGCATCGCTTCGGGCGGGTATGTGTCCGGCCCGAACAGCGCGGCGATATTGCCGCGGGGCAGGAAGGCGGATGTGTCATCGCCCGCCCTATTCCCCTTCTGTGCAAAGGCTCCGCTCTCCAGCAGCGCGCACAGCATGATCGCCATGCCCCATGCCGACCGACTGCGCATGCCCCCAACTCTCCCCCGATTGGCCCCGCGATCGTATCACCCATTGCGGCGGCCGCGCGCAAGCGGCAAAGCGGGTCGCATGAGCACCGCCACTTCGCCTCTCGCCACGCCCTTCCCCGCCCTGCCCGCCATCGACGGCGTGACGTTGCGTGTCGCGCGGGCGCGGTACAAGAACTGGGATCGCTGCGACCTGACCTTCGTGACCCTGCCCGAGGGGACCAGCGTGGCGGGCGTACTGACCACCAGCAAATGCCCCAGCCCCGAGGTCGAATGGTGCCGCAAGGCGCTGGTCTTGGGGAATGCGCGCGCGCTTGTGGTCAATGCCGGGAACAGCAACGCCTTTACCGGGCATCGCGGCCGCGCCGCCGTGGAGGCCATCGCCGCCCGTGCCGCCGCCACGATCGGTTGCCAGCCTTCGGATGTGTTCGTCGCCTCGACCGGGGTGATCGGCGTGCCGCTCCCGATCGACAAGGCCGAGGCCGGGCTGGACGCGGCCTTCTCGGCCGCCCCTTGCGGATGGGAAGACGCCGCCGCGACGATCATGACTACCGACACCTTCGCCAAGGGCGCGACGACGACCGCCATGGTCGATGGCCGCACGGTGACGCTGGCCGGGATCATCAAGGGGTCGGGGATGATCGCGCCGGACATGGCGACGATGCTGGGCTTCATCTTCACCGACGCCGCCGTTTCACCCGAATTCCTGCAACGCGCGCTGACCGCCGCCAATGGCCGCAGCTTTTCGTGCATCACGGTCGATGGCGATACCTCGACCAGCGACACGGTGCTGGCCTTCGCGACGGGCAAGGCGGGCAACGCGCCCCTGGTCGATGACGATAGCGACGGAGCGGATGCCTTCCGCGCCGCGCTGGCCGATCTGTGCCACCAACTGGCCCTGCTCGTCGTGCGCGACGGCGAGGGCGCGACCAAACTGATCGAAATCCGGGTCGAGGGCGCGGAGAGCGATCGCTCGGCCCATCGCATCGCCATGTCGATCGCCAACTCGCCGCTGGTGAAGACGGCGATCGCGGGCGAGGACGCCAATTGGGGTCGCGTCGTCATGGCGGTCGGCAAGGCAGGCGAACCGGCCGAGCGCGACAAACTGTCGATCCGTTTCGGCGAGACGCTGGTGGCGCGCGAAGGCCTGGCGGTCGAGGGCTATGACGAAGCGCCCGTCGCGGCGCATCTGAAGGGCCGGGAGATCGCGGTCGGCGTCGATCTGGGGCTGGGTGACGGGGCCGCGACGGTTTGGACCTGCGACCTGACCCATGGCTATATCTCGATCAACGCTGATTACCGGAGCTGATGCCGGGATGCTGACCATCTGGGGCCGGATCAACTCGCACAACGTCAAGAAGGTCGTCTGGCTGGCCGAGGAACTGGGCGTGCCCTATGATCGCCGCGATATGGGCGGCGCGTTCGGGATGGATGACGCCTATCGCGCACTCAATCCCAATGCGCTGATCCCGACGATCGAGGAGGACGGTTTCGTCCTTTGGGAATCGCACAGCATTCTGCGTTATCTGGCGGCGACGCATGGCGGCGAGCGGTGGTTTCCCTCCGACCCGAAGGCGCGGGCGCTGGCGGAGCGTTGGATGGACTGGCATTTCGACTGGGCCGAGGCGATCCGACCGATCTTCTTTCAACTTGTACGGACGCCGCCCGAGCAGCGGGATACGGCGTTGATCGCGCGCAGCGCGGCACAGGCGGCACGCCTGTCGGCGCTTATCGATGCGCAACTGGGGCGCGAAGCCTGGCTGTCGGGTAAGGATATCGGCATCGGCGACATCCCGGTCGCCACCTATGCCCATAGCTGGTTTCAACTGCCGGTCGAACGCCCTTCCCGTCCCCATCTCGAACGCTGGTATGCGGCCCTGCGCGAGCGGGCCGCCTTTCGCGACACGGTGATGATCCCGCTCACCTGAGCGTCACGCGCTTCGTCGAAACGCTTAACTTTGGGGGAAGGCTCTCACCGCCACAGCGCGGCGAGATGGTGAAACAATTCCCGCCAGAACAGGCCGCAAAGACCGCCGGCGGCGCCGCCGCACATGATCAACCTGATCTTCCGCTGCGCCGAAAGGAATTGATCGTCGTCCACCGCGCGCTCCGGCCCGAATATACAAAAATTGTATAAATGCTTTCCACCGATATGAAAAGCGCTTAAGCTGCATCAGCTAAGGCCCTGCAAAAGTTGGATAAATATGTATCCCACGCGCTGGGAAAGCGTTTGGCCAACTTTCTGGCCTCTGTCCGCAAGGAAAGGGGACTGACTCAGGTCGAGCTGGCTCAGCGGCTTGCGCGGCCACAGCCGATGATCTCGCATATCGAACGGGGCGAGCGCCGTGTCGATATGCTGGAATTTTGCGAGATCGCCTGGGCCATGGAGCTGAATCCCCAGGATTTGTTTACCCGCTTCTCGCGGGAAGTACTGCCACCCGAGGGGCGGACGTGCACGGCTGATCCGAAGTAGAACCATTTCCGATCAGATTTTGTCACCGATATGGAGGCAATTTGGATCGGGGCCTGGCGCGAGAGTCAGATTCACGGACCTCGACGCGATCTCGGATCGAAAGCGCGCGCGACAGCGCTGGCAAAGCGGCCTCTCACGCTGGGGCGGAGAGGCCGATTACCGATCTCAGATTAAAGCGCGCCTTCCAACCACGCCTTGATCCGGCCCTTGGGCTCGGCGCCGACCTTGGTGGCGGCGGCGGCACCGCCCTTGAACAGGATCATGGTCGGAATGCCGCGCACGCCATAACGGCCCGGCGCATCGGGATTGTCGTCGATGTTGAGCTTGGCGATCGTCACCTGCTCGCCCAACTCCTCGGACAGCTCCTCAAGCGAGGGGCCGATCATCTTGCACGGTCCGCACCATTCGGCCCAGAAATCGACCAGCACCGGCTTATCGGAGTTCAGGACGTCCGCTTCGAAGCTGGCGTCGGTGATCTGCTTGGTTGCCATCTATCAATACTCCTTCGTTGCTATCCATCTAGGACGCGCCGGACGGTCGCTCAACCACCAAGCGGCAAGCTTTGCTCCCGATCGCGATAGCCGGGCTTGTGCATGGCGAGCAGCGCATCGGGTATCGGAACCAGCCGCGGCCCCGCCGTATAGAGAAGGGCGACCGATATCCGCCGCCCCGGGAAGATCACGTCCAGCGCGGCCGCATAGCCCGCCATCTGCGCCAGATGGAACACCGGCACATCCTCGACACCCGCCGGCGCGCGCCGCCCGGTCTTATAGTCGATCAGCGCGATCTCATCCGTTCCGATCAGCAATCGGTCGACCCGCCCCGACACGACCAGGCCATTGGGCAGGGTCGCCGCGATCGGCGCTTCCGCCAGCGATCCCGGACCGAACAGTGCAGTATAAGCCGGGTCGTCGAGGATCGCGAAGACCGCCGCCATGACATCGCGCCGCAGATCCGCATCCTCCACGCCCGCCGCCTGGATCAACCAGCGTTCCGCCGCCGCACGCCGGGCGTCGGGCGCGACCGGAGGAAGACGTTCGAGCAGGCAGTGGATCAGCCCCCCCCGCTCGGCGGCGGCGCGCATCGCCGGGGTCGGCGGCGGATCGGCGACCATGTCCTCCCCCAATGACGAAGGCGCGAGCGGGCGCGGCGGGCGCGATTCCTGCGGTGCGGGCCGACGGGCCCAATCGGGCAGTACCACCCCGTCAGGCCGCGTCACCATGCCCGTCGGAACGGGCCTGGCATCGACCGGCGGTTGCGGCGTCGTCCCGGTGAAGACCCGCGCCTGCCCGTCGCCCGGTTCGGTTTCGGCGATGCCCAGCGCCGTCATCGCGCGCGCGCAGGTGGCATACCAGCTATGCATGGGCGGCACGCCCGCCGCGCGCTTGCCCAATGCGCCCGTGATGACCAACTGTTCCTCGGCGCGCGTCGCGGCGACGTAGAAAAGCCGCCAATGCTCGGCGAGTTCCCGTGCGGCGATCTCCGACGCGACGGCATCCAGCGGCCCGCCCCGTTCCTCGGCACGGGGCGGAAAGACCGGGATCGGCAACGCACCAGGCTCCGGCGTCCAACGCAGGATCGACCTTGGCGAAGCCGTCGGATCGGCCGTCGCGTCGGCCAGGATCACCAGCGGCGCCTGCAATCCCTTCGACCCATGCGCGGTCATCACCCGCACCGCGTCGAGCGGGGCGGAGGGATCGCGCACGATCTCCACATCGCCGCGATCGAACCAGTCGAGGAAACGCTGGAGCGACGGCGTCGTCGTGCTCTCAAAGGTCAACGCGGCGCCCAGCAGTTCCTCGATCGGATCGCGCGCCTCGCTGCCCAGACGGCGGATCAGCTTGCGGCGGCCGTCGAGCGGCCCGGACAGCAGTTCCTCCAGAAACTGGTAAGGGGTCGACACGTCCGCCCGCGCCAGCATCTGGCGAAGCGGGGCCAGGTCTTCGGCGGGCAGCGTCCGGGTCAGATGCGCCCAGAGCGAACCCCGCTCGCGATGGCCCGCCGTCATCAATCGATCCTGCGACCAGCCGATCAGCGGCGACACCAGCAGCGCGGCGAGCGACAGATCATCGTCGGGCTGAAGCGCGAACCGGACCGTCGCCAGCAGATCCTGAACCGCCAGCGGCGCGTTCAGCCGCAGCCGGTCGACACCCGCGACCGGCACCCCCTCGGCATAGAGCCGCGCGACGATCAGCGAGGCGAGGTCGCCGCGCCGCTTGACCAGGATCATGATATCCTGCGGCTCCAGGCGGCGGCCCTTGCTCTCCAGCATGACGCCGTCATCCAGCCAGCGGCGAACCGCCCGCGCGATGTCGGTCGCGACCTTGCGCACCGCATCGTCGATCCAGCCTTCTTCATCCTCGTCGCTGCCGCCCGCGACGACGGGCGGCCAGAGGGTCACGCGGCCGGGGCCCTTCACCTCGCTGGCGTGGCGTTCAACCTCACCTGCCATCCCCATGCCGGGCTGCCCCAATGCCTCGATCGCGGCGTCGACAAACTCCAGGATCGGGCGGGTCGAGCGGAAACTATGGGTCAGCGACAATTGGTTGAACGGCAGTCCCCGTTCCTCGGGCGGCCATTCGTCGTCGCCCGCCACCTCCTCCGCCCGGCGCGAGAAATGCAGTTCGGCCGCCTGGAAGTTGATCGGGTCGGTTCCCTGAAAGCCGAAGATCGCCTGTTTGTGGTCGCCGACCGTGAACAGCGTCCGCGTCGAGGGCGCATAAAGCCCGCGCCCGACGAAGAACTCGTCCGCGAGCGCGCGAACGATCCGCCATTGATGGGCGTTGGTATCCTGCGCCTCGTCGATCAGGACATGCTCGGTCACCTGGTCGAGCTTGTAGCGAACCCATTCGCCGATACCCGGCCGTTCGAGCAGATCGACGGTCGTGCGGATCAGATCATCGAAATCGACCGCCCCGATCGCGCGCTTGGCAAGCGTATAGGCGCGCGCATAATCGCGCCCTACGGCCAGGCCATCAGCGAGCAGATCGGCGTGGCGCGCCCGCGCCGCGAGGCCGAGCAGGTGGCGACAGGCCTCACCCAGTTCGCGCGCCATATCCTCATAATCGGGATCGGCGTCGGTCAGTTTCTTGGACGCCTTGCGCGGCTCGCCCTTGGCGGTGAAGACCGTGCCCATCAATTCTTCGAGCAGCGCGACCCGCCCCGCGCTGTCGCTGCCCAGCCAGCGCTCCAGCGCAATCGCCGCCTTGTCGCCGGTCGCGGTGCCCCAGGCGCGATTGGCACCGGCCAGTCGGGCGACCGCGTCCGCGTCGATGTCCTCGACACCCTCGGCGATCGCCTCGTCGATATCGCCCGAAGGCAGGTCGAGGGCGCGACGGAGCCAGGGCTGGATACCGGTGGGCAGCGCCTCCAACGCGCCCGGCGCGCGGGCGCAGGCGGCGAGGAACGCCTCCGCGCCCCCCTCGCCCAGCCGGAGCGACAGCGCGCCGACCGTCTCGACCGGGCCGACCCGGCCTTCGCGCTCGGCGGTTTCCAGCATCCGCGCCAGCGCCTCGCGCGCCAGCACCGCCTCCTCGCGCGCCTCCAGCGGCCGGAAACCGGGGGCGAGCCCCGCCTCGACCGGAAAGGCGGCGAGCAACCCCTGGCAGAAGCCGTGAATGGTCTGGATGCGAAGCCCGCCACCCGGCGCGTCGAGCACCCGCGCGAAGAGCGTCCGCGCCCGTTCGCGCAGATCGGGCGTCGCCTTCTCCCCCAGCGCACGGAGATCGGCGAACAACTCGGTTTCGGGCATCCGCACCCAGGCGGCGAGACGGCCATTGATCCGCTGCGCCATCTCCGCCGCGCCCGCCTTGGTGAAGGTCAGGCACAGGATCGACTCTGGCGCGACGCCGCGCAGCAGCAGGCGGAACACCCGCGCGGCCAAGACCTGCGTCTTGCCGGTCCCCGCCGAGGCGGACAGCCAGACATGCGTCCCGGGGTCGCTGGCCGCCGCCTGATCTCCCTTGAGCGGCGGCAGGTTCGCCATCGGCCGGGCGCTCATGCCACCGGCTCCAAGCGCCCGGCATCCCATGCACGTCGACCGGGCCCGGCGGCGGCGTTCGCGGCAGCAAGGCAGGACTTACCGATCACGGCCATACCATTCATCCCGCCGCATCAGTTGGTCATACTCCGCATAGGGCGCATATTCGGGTACCAGCTTGGCGGTGAACGGCGCGTCGCCGGTCAGCCACTGGCCCGCCGCCTCCGTGAAATTGGCGGCCGCGATCGACACGAACTCGTCGGTACGGATTCTCTCCCGCTTGCCGTCGGGATCGACCGGCGTGGCGATATAGCCCAGCCCCTCGCGCCCGCGCCCCAGCGACCAATATTCGAAGCCGCCCGCGCGGCCCGCCACACCCGCAAACCCGCCCCGCTCGGCGATCAGGCCAAGCAGCCCGAGTTGCAGACTGAACCCCTCGCGCACCGCCGTCGCCGATGGGGGCTTGCCGGTCTTATAGTCGATCACGACCAGCGATCCGTCCGCCATCCGGTCGATCCGGTCGAACCGGCCGGTCAGCGTCACGCCCGCCAGCTTGGCCTCGCCCTTGCCTTCCGCGCTCAGCACATGGCGGCCCTCGGCGGCCTTGGCGGCGACCTCGGCTGCGATCCAGTCGATCGCCTCGATCAACCGGGGCTGCCACAGCGCACGCATCATCGGATGGGTGCGTTGGTCACGCAGCATCGCGAGCGCACGAGGACGCAACGCGGCGACATCGCACCGATCTTCCTTCCACCACATCTCCAATATGTCGTGGACGGCGGTGCCGCGCCACGCCGCGCTGGGATCGGCATCGACCGGATCGAGCGGTGACAGGCGCAGCACGCGACGCGCGTAGAAGGCATAAGGGTCGGCCTTCAACCGATCGACCTCGGTCACCGAGATGGCGGTAGGACGCAGCGCCGCGGGCGGCCGGGGCGCGGGTCGGTCGGCGGGGGTATAGTCGTCCGGTCGATCAAGCGTCTCGGCCCAGCGGGCGAGGTCGGGATGCGCCTCGAACCGCTCGCCCGCCATGGCCTGCAACCGCAACCAGAATCGCGAGGCGAGCGTCGGCCCGCTCGCGTCGCGGCGCGCGCGGGTCAGGATCGCGCGCGGCGCCCCCATCGCCTGCGCCAGGTCATGCGCGGCGATGCCGATCCGCTGCTCCAGCCCGACCAGCCCCAACAGCGATCGGATGCGCGGCGCCAGCCAGGGGTCGGGCGCGGGACGACCCGGCCAGACGCCTTCGTTCAGGCCCGCCGCGATCATCAGGTCCGCGGTCTGGAGGCGCGCCTCGATCGGCCCGTAAATGGCAAGGCGCGGATGCTGCCCCTCGCGCGGGATGGCGCGCACCGCGATCTCGTCGAACAGGCTGCGCAACAGCCCCGGAAGCTCCGATGGATCGACGCGGGCCGGCCCGTGATCGGCCTGTTCCTCATAACCCGACAGGAACTCCGCCGCCGCCCGCCCCTGCGGCCCGGTCCATAGCGCGTCGCCGCACAAGGCCTGTCCGCATTCGCGCAGACAGGCGAGCAACCCCCGCAACGACTGCGGCCCGTCGCCGAACGTGCGCCCCACCGCCTCCAGCATCGGCGCGGCCCGGGCCCAGAAGGCGGATGCCGCCGGCTTGTCGGCGATATGCTGGGCGATCCCGTCCAGCCCCGGTGCGGGCCGTGGGCCCCGAAGCGCGCGATCGAGCGCCCGCACGCCGTCCAGCCACGCGACCCGGTCCATCTCGCCCCGGATCAGCGGATGCTTCAGCAGCGCGAGCAGCGGCAGGGGTGCGAAATGCTGCGCCGCCGCCTCGGCCAGTTGCAACAGGAAGGTTCCCGGCAACAGGATCGACAGAGGCCGCCCGGCGGTGTCGTCGATCAGGATGTTCCAGCGCCTGCAATGCGCCGCCACCCGCCGCGCCAGCGCGCGATCGGGAGTGACGAGCGCGGCGGTGCGCCCCGGCTCCTCGATTGCTTCGCGCAGGGCCAGCGCGATCGCCTGCGCCTCCTCCGCCGGTGTGGCAAGTTCGATGGTCGACACGCCCGACAGCCGCCGATCCTCGGCGGGCAGATCGGTCCATTTGCCGGTGAAGTCGGCCGGGGCCATGGCGTTGGCGATCGCCCGGCCGCGCGCCGCGCCCGCGTCATAATCGCCGCCGCCGCGCCACACCGTCACCTCGCCCCGCCCGACGCTCATCCGGTCGAGCAGCAGCTTGAGTGCATATTGCGGATGGGTTTCGACCGCGCGGCGGACACGTCCCGTCGCCGGATCGGGCTTGTGCGGCCCGAGCGAGTTCCATTCCTCGTCGGGCATGGTCAGGTCGAGCCCGGCAAAGACCACCGACCCGCCCGGCATTTCCGAGACGCAGCGAAGCAGGCGCGCGACCGCAGGCGCGGTATCGGTGACGCCCGCCGCGCAGACGAACCCTGCAGGCTGCGCCTCGGCCCAGCGCCCGGTGATCCGGTCGAGCAGCAATGTCCGCCGCCGCGCCGCGTCGATCCGCCCCATCCGCGCCAGCACGGCGGGCCAGCGGTCAAGCACCACCGAAAAGGTCGCCAGCGCCGCCTGCCAATGCTCGGTCAGTTCGGGGCCCAGATCGAGCGTGGCGAGCGCGGCCGGCTCCACCTCCTCGACCAGCATCTGGTCCAGCGTGCGCGCCAGATCGCCCGCCAGCCGCACCGCCTCCGCCGCCGTCACGGGGTGGCCCGCCCGTGCGCGCTCCTCCTCGACCAGGCGCGCCAGGATCATCCGCCGGGCGGACGGCGAAATGGCGGGCGGCGGCGGCGCGGCGGCATCGGCAGGGTCCAGTGCGGAGCCCGCCGCCTCGCCCAGTTCGGGGTCGCCCAGCGCGACCATGCGCGGCAGGATCAGGCCGCCGCCGCTGGCGCGCACGAACGCTTCCGTTACGGCACGGACACCGCGATTGGTGGGCAGCAGGATCATCCCCTGCGCCAGGACCAGCGGATCGCCGCCGGTGCGCCGCATCAGCCCCGCGACCAGTGCATCCGCAAAGCCGCGATGCGCGGGGATGGTGTGCAATCTCGGGCGGCGCGGCTCAGCCATCCGCGAGGATCAGCTCCGTTCGCGGGATGGCGCGCGGCGTACCGACATCGAACCACAGGCCCTGATGGACCTGACCATAAGCGCGGCCCGCCGCGATCGCGCGGTCCCAGAACAGGTTCGTCGAAAATGGGCCCTCAGGGGCATCGGCGATGATGCGCGGATGCAGGATCTGAAGCCCGGTATAGGAGAAGGGCGCGACCCGGTTGCGCGCGCGGCGTGCGGTGATCCGGCCGTCCGCGCCCAGATAGAAATCCCCCTGCCCCTGATGGTTGTGCGCGCGCGCCAGCGGCACCATCAGCAGGAGCGCGTCCATCGTCGCCTCGTCCCAGCGCGACGAGAGCAGGCGGATCGCGTCGACCGGCCCGTCGATCCACAGATTATCGCTGTTGACGACCAGCACCGGATCCTCGCCCAGCAACGGCCGCGCCTTGACCAGCCCGCCACCGGTTTCCAGCAGTTGCGCGCGTTCGTCGGAGAAGAGGATCTCGATCTCCGGGAACCGATCGCGCAGATGCGCCTCAAGCTGGTCGGCGAGATAATGGACGTTGACGACCGCCCGCTCGACCCCCGCCGCGACCAGCCGGTCGAAGACATGATCGATCAGCGGCTTGCCCGCGACCGACACCAGCGGCTTGGGCCGGGTCGCGGTCAGCGGGCGCATCCGCTTGCCGATCCCCGCCGCCATCACCATCGCGGTGCGTGGCACCTGGCCGGCCGGGGTCGGACGGAGCGAGAGTTGCCGGGTCATTCGCCGGCTGCCCGCGACGACAGAATATGCGGATCGCCGCGCCGCTCGGGCGGTATATTGTCATCGAACCACGCCGCGACCGGCGCCAGCACCGGCTGCGACAGATCGCGTTCCAGATAGGCCCAGACACGCGGACACAGCGCGGCATAGCGCGGCTTTCCGTCACGCTTCCACAGCCGCGTGAAGATGCCCAGGATCTTGGCGTTCCGCTGCGCACCCAGGACGTGATAGGCGCGCAGGAACGCATCGCCCTCCCCCGTCGCGTTCAGATAGCGCTCCAGCATCGCCTGCTCGATCGAAGGCTCGACATCGCGCCGCGCATCCTGGAGCAGCGACACGAGATCATAGGCGGCATGCCCCGCCAGCGCGTCCTGGAAGTCGAGCAGCCCCAGCGTCCGCATCGGCCCGACCAGCATCAGGTTCTCGACATGATAGTCGCGCAGCACGGTGACGGGATTGTCCGCGATGGCATGGGCGAACACCCGTTCCCACGCGGCGCGATAGCCGTCGACATCGACGTCCAGGCCCACTGCAGGAGCATACCATTCGGTGAACAGCGCCGCCTCGCGGTGAAGGACGGTCGCATCATAGGGTGCCAGTCCCTGGGGCGCGTGACCGCGCAGCGCGGCGAGCAGATCGACCGCATCGCCATACAGCTTCGACGTGGCATCGGGATCGGCCTCGATCGCCTCGCGCATCCGGTCGTTGCCGAAATCCTCGATCAGGACCAGGCCCCGCGCTTCGTCCGCACCCAGAATGGCGGGCGCGGCGAACCCCCGCGCGATCAGCCAGCGGGCGATCGCGATGAACGGGCGCGGATCCTCGTGCGGCGGCGGCGCATCCATCAGGACGGCGCTGCGCGCGCCGAGCGTCACCCGAAAATAACGGCGGAACGAGGCGTCACCGGCGAGCGGAACGACAACCGCGCCCTCCCATCCGAGCGTGGCAAGAAAGGCGGGGGCATCCGCCGGAGGGGTCATATCGGCCATCGCGCCTCCCAGCCCAAGGGCACCTTGGCTGTCAAGACACGACCGCCCGCCGGGCCCATTTCCAGCGACAGCGCGAGCGCGTGCGGCCAGGCATCCGGCCCTGCCCGGTCGGGCCATTCGACGATCAGCGCCGAATCCCACAGCGCTTCGTCCAGGCCCAGTTCCTCCATCTGCTCGGGCCCGTCGAGGCGGTAGAGATCGACGTGCAGCACGGGGATCGCGGTTTCGGGCGGGGCATAGGGCTGGACGATCGCGAAGCTCGGGCTCGGCGCCTCACCGGGCAGGCCGAGCGCGGCGAGCAGGCCGCGTGCCAGGCTCGTCTTGCCCGCCCCCAGCGTGCCGGTCAGCGTCACCACATCGCCGGGACGGATATGCGCGGCCAGCCTACGACCGAAATCCTCGGTGGCGGCGGCATCGGCGAGGCGGATCGTCATGACTTGTCCTTCTCCGGCACCCGTCGGGGCAGTTCGACCGTCACCAGCGTCCCCTCGCCCGGTTCGGACAACAGGGTGATGGTCCCTTGATGCGCCTCGACGAACTGCTTGGCGAGCGGCAGGCCGAGGCCCAGTGCGCGTTCCCCCGTCGCCTTGATGCCCGGCTCGGCGAAGCGGTCGAAGGCACGGACCACCGCCTGTTCGTCCATGCCCTGCCCATCGTCCGACACGACGATTCGCGCCCGCCCCGAATCCCCGTCGGCATGCAGCAGGATGCGTCCCCCTTCCGGCGTCTGTTCGACCGCATGGCGCAGCAGATGCTCGATCGTCTCCTGCAACCGGCGACGATCGCCGGAGATCCGCCCCAGCGACCGATGGATCTCGACCGCGAAGTCCAGCTTGCGCCGCCCCGCGATCGGGCGGATCGTATCGGCCGCCGCGCGCGCGACACGGGCCAGTTCGACATCCTCGCGGATGATCCCGCCATCGGCCTGGTCCCGGGTCAGGTCGAGCACGTCGTCGACCAGCAGCCCCAGCCGCTCGGTCGACTCCAGGATCGCCTCGACATAGGTCGTCGCCGTGTCGGGCAGCGGCCCCGCGAAACCGCCGTGCAGCATCTCGGCAAAACCGCTGATCGAGGTGAGCGGGGTGCGGAGTTCATAGCTCATATTGGCGACGAAGGCGGTCTTCACCTTGTCCGCCGCCTCCAGCGCATCGGCGCGGTCCCGCAAGGCCTGTTCGGCGCGGCGGCTGTCGGTGATGTCCAGGAGCGTGAACAACGCATTGCCATCGGGCAGGGGCACGCCCGCAAATTCGAAATGCCGCCCATCGGCAAAGGCGACGCGCCCGCCACGCTGCTGCCGCTCGATCGTCGCCGAGCGGACCAGATCGACGATCAGCGCGGAGCGGCTCGGTGTCGCCAGTCGCTCGGCGACCCGCTCGGCAAAGGCATCGACGCGGGGACGGCTGGCCAGGAAATCCTCCTCCAGCCCCCAAAGTATCCGAAAACGGTTGTTCCAGAGCTGCAACCGGCCATCGGCGGCGAAGACGCCCAGCGCCTCGAACAGATTGTCGAAGGTCGCGGTGCGCACCCGGAGCAGCGTATCGCGCGCGGAGGCGAGTTGCACCTCCTCGGTCCGATCCTCGAAGATCAGCAGCAACCCGCCATCGGGCAGCGGCTGCGCCACGACCCGCAAATGGGTGCCGCCCGGCAGATGCCATTGCTCCTCGATGCCGTCGCCCGCCTCGCGGAACCAGCCGACCCGCTCCGCCTTCCAGCCGGGAAAGTCGCGCACCTCGGGGCTGCGACTGGCTTCGCGCATCCGCTCCAGGATACGGTCGAATTCGGGGTTATCCGCCAGCCATTCGGCGCGCATCGCGAACATGCGGCGGAACGGCTGGTTGCAGAAGACCAGCCCCCGGTCCGGCCCGAAATGCGCGACCGCCGCCGACAGCCGGTCGAACATCGCGCGCTGCGCCTCGGCAAAGCGCTTGGCGCCCGCGCGCGACTGTTCCAGATCCTCGATATCGACCGCGAAGCCCGCGATCCCGCCATTGGGCAACGGCACGTCATAGATACGCAGCGCCCGCCTCGCGCCGTCGATCGTCGCGGGAAGCACCTGTTGGTGCGGCCGCCCCTGATCGCGGGCCGCCGCCGCGCCCGCCAGCGGGCCGCCGCGCCCCGATCCCTCGACCAGTTCCAGCCCGCGCCCGACCACATCCGCGGCATCGCGGCCTTCCACCGCCTCGACATAGGCCGTGTTGACCATCGACAGTCGCAGGTCGGCCCCGCGATACCACATGGGCAGTGGTGCCGCCTCGATCAGTCCGGTCAAGGCCTGGAACGCATCGCCCAGCCGCCGCGTCTCATGATCCAGCCGGGCAATCTCGTCCTGCGCCTCGGTCATGTCGAAGGCCCAGACGACGACCGCCCCCGCCGCGCCCTGGTCCTGCGGCGCGCGCGCGCCGTCGAGCAACAGGGTGCGCGACGATCCCTGGGGGCGGACGATCCGGCGGAAGTGCCGACCCGCCTTCTGCGCCGCCGTCAGGTCCGCCCCGAACAGCGCATAATCCTCCGGCGTCATCCCGGCGCCTTCGGCCTTCAATTCCTCCAGAAAGCGGGCGACATCCGGCAGGCCCAGCCAGTCGGCGAGCCGCCGGGGCATGTCGACCCGTCCATCGGTGCGGACCAGCATCGCCTGGGCTGGTCCCGCCCGCATCAGCGCGTCGAGCCGGTCTCGCTCGATCCGCACCGCCGAGGCCTCGCCACGCGCCCGAATGCCGAGGAACAGCAGCACCATGGCCGTGACGATGATCGCGCACGCCCCCGCCCCCAACAGGACCGCCTCGACGCTATCGATCATGATCATCCGACAGGATCCGGGGCCAGGCTGCGCATCCCACCTTCTCTAGCCCGATCGCGACGCGATACGCCAGAATGAAGCGCATGTTCGGATCACCTTCGGACCAAAGAAAAAGGGGCCGCCCGACCGGACGACCCCCGTTTCGATTGTCACTGGCCAGTTGGCCAGGTGAGGATCAGTAGCGATAGTGATCCGGCTTGAACGGTCCCTCGACCGGCACGCCGATATAGGCGGCCTGCTTTTCGCTCAGCTTCGAGAGCTGGACGCCCAGCTTTTCGAGGTGGAGCGCGGCGACCTTCTCGTCGAGGTGCTTCGGCAGCACATAGACTTCGTTCTTGTAGTTCTCGCCCTTGGTCCACAGCTCGATCTGGGCGAGCGTCTGGTTGGTGAACGAGGCCGACATCACAAAGGACGGGTGGCCGGTCGCGCAGCCCAGGTTCACCAGGCGGCCCTTGGCCAGCACGATGATCTGCTTGCCGTCCGGGAACTCGACCAAGTCGGTGCCGGGCTTCACTTCGGTCCACTTGTAGTTCGACAGCGCCGCGATCTGGATCTCGCTGTCGAAATGGCCGATGTTGCAGACGATCGACATCGGCTTCATCGCCTTCATGTGATCGGCGGTGATGACGTCGGCGTTGCCGGTCGCGGTGACGAAGATGTCGGCGCGCTTCACGGCCTCATCCATGGTCACGACCTCGAAGCCCTCCATCGCCGCCTGCAGCGCGCAGATCGGGTCGATTTCGGTCACGAGCACGCGCGCGCCGCCGTTGCGGAGCGACTGGGCCGAGCCCTTGCCGACGTCGCCGAAACCGGCGACCGCGGCGACCTTGCCCGCCAGCATGACGTCGGTGGCGCGACGGATCGCATCGACCAGCGATTCCTTGCAGCCGTACAGATTGTCGAACTTCGACTTGGTGACCGAGTCGTTGACGTTGATCGCCGGGAAGGGCAGCTCGCCCTTCTTCGCGATCTCGTACAGGCGGTGAACGCCGGTCGTGGTCTCTTCCGACACGCCCTTCAGGTTCTTGACGGTCTGGGTCAGATAGCCCGGCTTCTTGGCGATGAACGCCTTGACCGAACGCTGGAACTCGACCTCTTCCTCGTTCTCCGGCTCGCCGAAGGTCTGACCGGCTTCCAGCTTGGCGCCCCACAGCGCGAACATGGTCGCGTCGCCGCCATCGTCCAGGATGATGTTGGCGGTGGTGCCGTCACCATTCTTGTCCCAGTCGAAGATGTCGCCGACATAGTCCCAATATTCGGCCAGCGTCTCGCCCTTCACGGCGAAGACGGGGATGCCCGCAGCGGCGATCGCGGCGGCGGCATGGTCCTGGGTCGAGAAGATGTTGCAGGTCGCCCAGCGCACATCGGCGCCCAGCGCGGTCAGCGTCTCGATCAGCACGGCGGTCTGGATCGTCATGTGCAGCGAGCCGGTGATGCGCGCACCCTTCAGGGGCTGCGCCGCGCCGAATTCCTCGCGCAGGGCCATCAGGCCGGGCATCTCGGTCTCGGCGATCTTGATCTCGGCGCGGCCGAAATCGGCCAGGCCGATATCCTTGATGACGTAATCGTTCTTGGTGG